>JAZKHH010000182.1:0-3794 GCA_040385465.1 Pseudomonadota bacterium
TCGGGAAACTTCATCGCGTCCTGGATGAAGAAGACCGGGATGTTGTTGCCCACCAAGTCCCAGTTGCCTTCGTCGGTGTAGAACTTGACGGCGAAGCCCCGCACGTCGCGCACGCTGTCGGCCGAGCCGCGCTCGCCGGCCACGGTGGAAAAGCGGACGAACACCGGGGTGCGCTTGCCGGCTTCGGCAAACGGCGCCGCCCGGGTGTACTTGGGCAATGGCTCATAGGCCTCGAAGTAGCCGTGGGCCGCCGAGCCGCGCGCGTGCACCACCCGCTCCGGAATGCGCTCGTGGTCGAACTGCGTGATCTTCTCGCGCAGGATGAAATCCTCCAGCAGCGCCGGCCCGCGCAGGCCCGCCTTGAGGGAATTCTGGTTGTCGGCCACCGGCACGCCGTGGTTGGTCGTCAACACCTGGCCGCCGGCATCCGCACGCACCCGGTCGAGGCTGCCGATGGTGGCGTTCTCGCCGATGGCGGGCGTGCCGTCGCCGGTCTTGTCGGAAACCTGGCGCTCGGTCAACGTGCTGGCGGTGACCTCAGGGGAGGGCGGCTCGGACGTCAGCCCCACCGGCGGATTGACGGCATTCCCACGGCCATGCTCCAACGCCTTGTTGCTGTTGTAGGGCATGGACGCGACAAGCGCCTGGGTGTCGGCCGCTTGCTGCGTGAGTGGATCGCCGGGGACGGCTGGCGCGGGTTTGGCGGGGCGGCCAGCGGTGCTGCGCGCGGCGGCCTTGGCGTCGGCAGCCGAAGCTTTGCCAGCGGCGGGCGGAGTGTCTTTTTTGGAGGTGGCCACGGGGTTCCTTGAAGGAGAAAGAGTCAGGTGCCAGACAGGCGCACGGAGGCGCCTGCAGAGGCAGGGCTGCGCACGAAAGCGGGTGTCGGACCGGCGTCATGCCGGGCCGTGTGGCATCTTTTCGTGCTTGAGCACTTCCAGGTGTGGGGCACGGCTGTGTGGCTTTGTAGGAACTTGCCTCGGCCCCGCCCGGTGCATGAGGCGCAATGCCAGCCGGGCCACCACGGTCAGCATGCCTGTCCAACGCGCCGCGGCGTGGTCAGGCACGGGCAGAGCCCAGGGCCTCTGTCAATCCGCCTTGTAAGCCCGGGGGTTGGCGGGCTTGCGGTGTTGGCCCCGCACCCAGCGCAGGCTGAACTCGCGTTCACCCCAGCCGGGCCAGCGCATGCCCAGCAGCCAGCACCGGGCCCCCGGCAGCCAGGCCAGCCGAACGCTGGGGCCGCGCCGCACCCGCAAGCCCGCGGCGTCTTGCGCATGGTGCAGGTCGACCTGCAAGGCTTGCCGGTGCACTGCATCGCTCCAGTCGTTGAGCGGTGCCAGCCAGCGCGCGAACGCCCGACCGTCCGCCAGGGCGCCGCCCTCGCGTGGCAAGGGATGCTGCGAGGCGTAACGCGCAAAGCAGGCCACGTAGTCGTCCACCAACATCGCCTTGAGGCTGGGCCACGTCCGGGCCACGCTGCGGGAACGTTTGTGGACCAGCGCCACGGCGGTGGCACGCACCCGGTCCGCGTCCCAGCCGGCCGCCATGGGCCCTTGTCCAGACAGCGCTGCCATCAGCGCCGCTTGCTGCTCACGCAGCGACATGCCACTCCGCCGGCTCGTACGCCGGCAACACGTGGTCATCGGCCAGGAAAGTGGCGACTGCGTCAAGCTCGTCGTTCAAGACCGAGTCGAGCGGAAACAGGTCATCGCGTTCCAGCAGGATGCCCGGCGGCCGATGCCGCTCGCACACCTGCCGCAACAGCGCCAGCACGGGGGCGGGCAAGGGATGGGCGTGGGTGTCGTGGTAGAGCCCGTCGGGCCCCGTCACCCCACCGGCCACGTGCACGTAGGCCACCCGGTCGAGCGGAATGCGATTCAAAAAACCCACAGCGTTCAGGCCGTGGTTGCGCCGTTCGGCATACAGGTTTTCGACGTCGAGCAGCATCAAGGCGCCGGTGCGCTCCAGCAGCTCGTTCCAGAAATCGGTTTCGCGCATCTCGGCGCCCGGCCAGGTGAACAAACTGGCGATGTTTTCCAGCACCAGGGGCACCGGCAGCACGGCCTGCGCCGCGCGCACATTGCGCACGAGGATGTCGAGCGCCTCGCGGGTGCGTGGCACCGGCAGCAGGTGGCCGCTGTCGAGCCCACCGGCCCGCACGAACGCCACGTGCTCGCTCACCAGCGGCGCCTGCGTTTCGCGGCACAAACGGGCCAATGCGTCGAGCCGGGCCCGATCGGGCAAATCGGCGCTGCCCAGTGACAGCGACACGCCGTGCGGGATGACCGTCACACCGCGCTCCCGCAAGCGGTGCACGGCCGCAGGCACGCCGCGGAGGCCCAGGTGGTTCTCCGCCAGCAGCTCGATGAAGCCGAGGTCGCGGCGGCGTTCAATCATCAAGGCCAACTCAGGGCGCCAGCCGATGCCCAGGCCCAGCGCCGGCAACGTGCCCATGTTCATCGTCGTTCTCATCAACCGCCTCCTCCACCGCCCCCGGTGTGAGGGGTGGCATCTTATGGTGTCCAGCGGACAAAAAATCAGGCCAAAAAAACAAAGCGTCGACTGGACACAGGAGTGGGCGGCCCCTGAAAAGCGATGCGTGGGCCTGGCAGAACGCGCCGCCAAGGCCCTGGAAACAGGCTCCGATTTTGAGCCCGGGGGAGTGTCAGTGGATGTAAGCCATCTCTTTCCAGGTGCAACCTGTCCATACAGTTTGTAAGTGAGCTTGAGTGCGCCCGAGGAAACCCGGGACGTCAGGATCGCAGTGGACACCGACGGCGCCAGGTTGCACGCGCCGTTCCTTGCTGGACACCTGGACATCGCCGATGGGGTCACCAGCAAGCGAAGTGGGTGTTCAATCACCCGCCAGGCTTGCAAAGCCTGTGCCTCAGGACGAGCCCTTGCTTGAACACCGCCGATCGGTTGGTGCACCCAGCACCCAGGGGGCCGTGATTTCTTCACCGCCGGACCTGAAAGCGCTTGACGCTGATGTGAAGAGTCTTTACAGTCCACCTCTTCGCGGCCGTTGAGGCAGCCCGTGGAGCCAGTCGTTGCCCGTCAGTGGGTGTCACCGGTTCCTTATTTGCTCCCCTGTTTTCCCTCCGAGAGTTCACCGTGCAAACCCAGTGCCCATCCCGTCAACGCTTGTCTGCCCTTCAGGGTGGGCTGTCGTTCGCGTGCCGGGTCCAGGCGGATCCGATGGCACTGCCGATGCACCACCCGTTGAGCCTGAACCACCACCTTGGTGGTGCGAAGGCAGGCGAAGACCATGTCAACCCGGGCCAGGGAAGCGCTTAGAACACGCCCTCCCTCTCACTCGATTCCCTCGAGGCCCGGATCCCTGCCAAGGAATCCGGGCCTTTTTGTTTCTTTCCCCAAACGCTGGGGGTGCCCTCGCTGCAGGGTGGACACCCCCAGCCCACAACGTCTCATGGCGGGTGTGTTCAAGCACCACGGCCGAGCCGAGCCCCCATCAGCACAGGGGCGGCCGGGATGTGCGCTGCCGGGCACCCGGCATCGTGCAGCGAGAGCACTGGGCGGGCAACCGCACTCGCGCTGGAGCACAACCGCCATGAGATCTTGGGGGGGGCAAGGATTTTGTTTTCTTCTCGGTGTGGCGCAGCTGGAAGCGCACTTGCTTTGGGAGCATGGGGTCGCAGGTTCGAACCCTGCCGCCGAGACCATTGTTTGTGGTTACCCGTGCGTTTGGGTGTGGCCGTAGCTCAATGGCAGAGCCGCGGATTGTGGATCCGCTGGTGCCGGTTCGACTCCGGCCGGCCACCCCCAAGCGCATGGGC
>JAZKHH010000183.1:0-4617 GCA_040385465.1 Pseudomonadota bacterium
AACTCATCGGCGCCATGGCGTGGTCGGTGCTGGGACTCACGCTGGGCGGCAGTTCGCTCTTGTATCTGCTGATCCAGCGCGGCGCTGCCGCCAGCGTGACCAGCCTCATGTACCTGGTACCGCCGTGCACGGCCGTGATCGCCTGGCTGCTGTTTGCCGAGCCGATCACGCCGTTCACGGTGGCGGGGATCGCGCTCACCGCCTTCGGCGTGAGCCTGGTGGTGCGCGCGTCCCGCTGAGGGCTTGCGCCCGTCCGATCACTTCTTGATCGGCTGACCGAAGTTCTCCAGCCAGTGGCTGTCGGCGTCGGCCGGCGCCAGCGACACCTGGAACTCGTGGTAAGCACCCGAGGTGTCGGTGTATTCCACAGCACCCAGATCTTTCAGCGTGGAGGCCCCGGCCGTGTTAGTGGCGGCGTGCTGGCCATACAGCATGAGAGCACCCCGGTTGCGTGCCCACGCGCAAGCCCACTTCAACCCGAACACTCCCCAGCCGTGGCGGCGCTGGCTGGCCACCACACTGATGCCGGTTTCCAGGTTCAGCCCGTCGTTGCGCAGGAACAGGTTGAGCTGCAGCAGCATGAGGATCTCGTGCGTTTTGGGATCGCGGACTGCCGCAAACCGGTGGCCCGAGCGCTGGAGCGAGGCCACCACCTGCTCAGGATCGGTGGATGTGAAACGGAAGCCACGGTCGTCCACCGACAGGGCCATGACGTGTGCCTTGATGGCGGGCCAATCGGCTTCGCCCAGTTGCTGCACCGGTGCTGAAATAGGCGGATTGATCAGCGACTTGGGCGGCACGAAGTTGGCAGGCAAGAAGGTGGCTGCATTCTTCTCCGCAATCTCTTCCTGGAGTTTCCAGGTCGCTTCCAGTTCTGCTTCGGCCTTGGCGACGTCGGCCGGTTTAATGCGGTCCACGTCGGGTTTGTACACACCGGCGCGACCCGCGGGGGCGTCCGACCAGCCGACCACGCCCAGTTTCAGGAAGGCCAGCGGATGGCGGAGGATGCGCTGCGTCTTGGCTTCATAAACGTAGCCGCCCTTGCGCATCAGCTCGATCGTGCGCGGATCGGTGTTCACCAGCAGCCCGGCCCTGTAGAGAATATCGGCCACATCCGCCAGGTCGTACTCGGGGCTGTAGGTTGCGCCCTTGAGCACCGTGGCCTTGCCAGCCATCAGGCCCAGCAGCACCTGGCGCCCGCAGTTGTTCGTGGCCTCCCCGATGAGGAAGGGGCCGGTGGCGCCGGGAGGCGGAAACTTCGGATGCAGGGCAAACCGGCGTTCGCTCATCAGCAGCTTGGCCTGCTGCAGTGTGAGCGTCACCTTGCCCGAGCGCAGCCCGACGGAGAGTTCGCTCAAGGCCTGGTTGGGATCCACACCGTAGTGCGTGTCCAGCCCGATCTGTGTGCGCGCTTCGTTGTGGCAGCGGTTGTTGAAATCCTCGAAACCTTTGAAATCCTCCAGGGGGGTGAACTTCACCATGGGTGGCCCGGTTTTCTTGTACGACTGCACGATGGGCAGGTCGTCCCACTTCGTCTCACCCAGCTTGAAGTGTTTGGCAATTTCCCCGAATGCGTCCAAGGTGTTGTAGCTGGCAGAGGCGATACCCACGGTGTCCAGCGCCAGGCCATCTTCCATCCGGGTTTTGCCTTGTACCTTGTTGATCGACTCGTGGTGGCAGATCGAGACGCGTCCTTCACGGGAGAAGCCGATCGACGAGACGTGCGTGACGGGGCCGTAGGTGTTCTTGTGGTACATCACCGCGGCCACACCGCTGATGGACTCACCGCTGAGCTGCTTGCCCAGGCGTCCGAAGAAATCCTTGCCCCAGTCCTGCGAGCGCTTCTCGGTGAAGATCAGTTCAAAGATGGATCCGTCGCCGATCAGCTGAGCGGCGATGGTGGCGAACAGCTGCCCGTCACCGCCGAATACCTGGGCGAATTCGCCGTAGTTGGTCAACTTGGCAGCTTTGGCGCGGAGTTCGCGCTGCGTGGCGGCCAGTCGGTCGTTTTTTTCGGCTGCAAGCTGGGCATCGGTCTTGACGCCGTAGAGCATCGCCTGAAGTTCCTGTTCTTCGGTGTCTTCTGCGCTGGTCTGCACCTTGGCTGGCGGCGTCACCAGCGTCATGGCGTGGTTGGCATTGGGTTTGAAATACGTCGCCACCACGTCCGCCATCTGCTCTGGTTGGGTGCACTCACCCAGTGCCTTCTTCAGGCGGAGCACGGTGTTGCTGCCCGGTGCCAGGTATTCGGCAAGGGCCACGATCACGCGCGCGAGAAAACTGATGCAGTGGTCTGCGCCCTGCGGCATCACACCGGTTTCAAACAGCGTCTTCACCTCTTCCGGTGTCCACAGGTGCTGCGGTGGTGGTCGGGTGGGGCCACCCAGCGCGTAGGTTGAACGCAACTGATCGTTGAGCATGTAGGAGATGGCGTTCCACATGCCCTCGGTCATTTCGCCGAGATCGATGGTGACCGCTTGTGGTTTCTTGGGGTCGATCCGGGGCATGAACCAGGGGTAGGGGGCGACCTGCACGTTGTTGTATTCCACACCGTCCGAGCTCGTGACGCGCCACGAGCGGTGAATGAGGCCACCCGAATTGGCCGCATGACTGATCGCCAGGCTGGCGGGCCACTTCCCAACGCCGAACGCTGCGTCGAGCCCGAGCGGCTTGTTTTTCAAGGCGACAAGTGCTTGCATGCTCTTGCCGCGCACCACGAGTTCGACGTGCCCAGGAAGGAAGCTGGTCACTTCCCCGTAAAAGTAGGTTTTTTCAGTTGGGACGTAGACGAACTGCATCAGGCGGCGCACCTGTTGCATATGCGGGGGTGGCGGCAGCAGCTTGGCGGCCGCCATCTTGGTGGTGATGGTGCTGGAGGCTGTTACGCGCGGAAATGCGGGGAGTCTGCTGGACATGGCGCGCTCCTTCAGTGTTGGGCGGCTGGCAAGCCGGCCACGGCGCGGCTGGCCACGTGGGTGATGGCCTTCAGCAGATCTTCGGCTTTGGACGCAGTGCCGAACGGCCACTGCGCGCGGTACACCACCGTGTCTGTTTCCGGCCAGCGGGCATAACAGCCGTAGCCCTCATCGATGGTCGGCAGCGCCGCATTGGCTTCGAGCAGTTCGCGGTCGTTGTTCAGTGCGCTGCCACCCACGTCGATCAGGATGAACACCACGTCGGGCGCGTGGGTTTCGTCAAAGGCCAAGCCCACGGTGTAGCCGTCAAGCACATAAGGGTTGTACGAATCGTTGACGCCATCCTTGATCCCCACCGCATGGTTGAGGTCGTTGATCAGCTTGAGGTAGTCTGCTTTTTTCATGATGTATATCCTTATTTGTTGAACCCACATGGGCCAATTCAGTGTAGGAATCTGTCCTGTGAGGGACCATCGGTGCAGCAGCGTATGGAAAGGTCGCGCAGGCGGCGCAAAGGTTCAGCGGCGCGCTCAAGGGTTGCGCCAGGGTTGTGGCCCCAAGGTCTTGCTCAGGTGCTCCAGCAAAAGGCTCAGGCGACGCGGTGTGCTGGGTCGCCAGGGCGCGAGCCAGTGGATGTCGGCGTCGCGGTGGCTCCAGGCCGGCAACACCTGAACCAGCTGGCCGTCCTGCAGGGCATGGCCCACATCCCACAGGCTGCGCAGCATGATCCCGTGGCCTGCGAGGCACCAGTCGCGCACGAGTTCGCCGGAGTTGCTGGACAGCGGCCCGGCCACCGCCACCCGAAGCGCTTCCTTGTCGCCCTCGCGCTGCAACAGCCACTGGTCTTGCGGTGCGTTGCCCTGGCCGGTGTTCTCGCGCACCAGCAGGCAGTGGTGCATGGCCAGATCGTCGGGCCTGAGCGGCTCGCCGTGCACGGTGAGGTAGTCGCTGGAAGCTACCAGCACGCGGCGGTTGGGCGCAAGCTGGCGCGACACCCATTCGCCTGCGCGCCGGTCGGGTGCGCTCCACAACCACACGGCCGCATCGAAACCTTCCACCGCCAGGTCGGGCAGCCGCTCGGTGAGCTGCAATTGCACGGTGATTGCCGGGTGCGCGGCCTGGAAAGCCGCCACCGCCGGCCCCACCCAGGCGCGCCCGAAGCCGAAGGTGGCGGCGAGGCGGATCGGACCCCGCGCATCGGCCTGGCGTTCGCGCAAGTCCGATTCCAGCGACGCAAAGCCCTGCAGCAGATCGGCCGCCCGCTCGATCATGGCTTCGCCCTCGGCGGTGGCCGTCACGCGCCGCGTGCTGCGCTGGAACAGCCGCACGCCCAGGCGCGCTTCCAGCGTGGCCAGCCGCCGCGTGACGGCCGAAGGCGTCACGCCCAGCGCCTGGGCGGCGCGCGCCAGGTGGGCGTTGCGGTGCACGGCCATCACCATTTCCAGATCGGCACGGTCCATTTGATTGCCCCCAGGTCAATAATCAATGCAGTTATTGTTGCTGACCATGAAGATATGCTGGATGCTCCAACCACAGGAGACATTCCATGACGAAACAACGCATCGCAGTCATCGCCGGCGACGGCATCGGCACCGAAGTCATGCCCGAAGGGCTGCGTGTGATGGAGGCGGCGGCCACCCGGTTCGGCATCGACCTGCAGTTCGACCACTTCGATTTTTCAAGTTGCGACTACTTCGAGCGT
>JAZKHH010000184.1:0-2349 GCA_040385465.1 Pseudomonadota bacterium
AGTTCTGGACCAAGGCCGACAGCTGGAGCGCACCGGTGTCGCTGGGCCTGGTGGAGCCGGGCAAGCCGATCGAGATCCCGCTCGACAAACTGCCCCCGATCGAAGCCAACCAGCTGTTCGAGATCACAGTCGAGCCTTACAACGGCTCGCCCACAGGACGGCCGACCGGGCCGATCCAGTTCATCGGGCGCTCGGTTCAGCTCTGAGGGGGCGCTCGGTCATCGAGATCGCATGGGTGGCGCGGTGGGCTGCTCGCTCTCGGGCAGCAGCGAGATCACGCCCGACCTCGCCGTTGAACCAGCGTCCGCTTGCGGGGTTGGGGTCCGGGTCTGCATGCGACGAAGCTGAAGCTGTTGGTGGAAGTCCCAGATTGCGTCTTGTTACAAACGTGTAGCATTTGAAAGATCAAGCCAAGGGAGGATGGGGATGGGTCGAATGCGTTTTTGGGTGGGCATGTTTGCCAGTCTGGTCATCGCGCTTTTGACGGGGTGCGCTGCCACTGGTCTCAGCTATGTTTCGGTGTCCAGTGGCATTGCGCCACTGAAGGGCGACGCAAGCCGCGTCTTCTTTTACCGCACCGATTCGATGATGGGCGCAGCGTTGCAGCCGGAAATCCGTCTTGACAACCAAGTCGTGGGAAAATCCCAGCCGGGTGGATTTTTCTATGTGGACACCGTTGCGGGCCGTCATCTGGCCTCCTCTCAAACCGAGAACGAGGCGAAGCTTGAGTTCGATATCGAATCCGGCCAGACCGTGTACATCGCGTCGAGCATCAGTCTCGGTATTCTGGTTGGACGTGTTCAGCTGAACCTCAAACCCGAGGCGTTGGCCGTGGCTGATTTGTCGCCTTTGCGTTACCCCGGCAGGGACATGTTGGCCGCCGAACCATCCGGTGCGCCGCCGTCTGCTGCCGTGCCATCGACAGGTGCCCGTTCGCCCCAGGGTCGCGTCACCATGGCCGATCTGGAATCCCTGCTGCCGCCGCCCGGCGCAGGAGCAGCGCGTTGAGTTGGCGTTGCTGGATGGTGATGGTGGGCATGGTGGCGAGCGCCACCGCCCAGGCACTCGAACCTGATGTCCTGTTCGGCCGGTTGGCGCCCAGCGTCTGGACGGTGATCGCTACCGATGCCCAGAGCCGGAACACCTCCCAGGGCAGCGCCGTTGTGACAGGGCCCGGGCGCCTGGTCACCAATTGCCATGTGCTGGCGCGCATGACCCGCTTCCACGTGGTGAAGGACAACGTGAGCTACGGCGCCAAGTTGGAGCTCCCCGACCCGGAAAACGACCTTTGCCAGATCCGCGTGGACAACTTCAATGCCCCAGCAGTCCAATTGGCTGATCAGGACACACTGCGAGTGGGTGCTCGGGTGTATGCGATCGGCACACCACAAGGCCTGGAGACCACGTTGAGCGACGGCCTGCTGTCGGGGCTGCGCCGCAGCGACAGCGGGCAACTCTTGTTCGTGCAGACTACAGCGCCCATTTCACCCGGCTCCAGCGGCGGCGGATTGTTCGACGCGGAAGGCCGCTTGATCGGCATCACCACGCTCACGCGGCGCGAAGCGCAAAACATCAACCTCGCGGTGCCGGCGTACCGCATCGCAGAGTTGCCCCACCGGGGGAGGGCACTGTTGCAACGGCGCGCTGAATCGAAAGCGTCGATCCCACCAGCCGCTGCCCCAAGTGGTGCAACCGAGCTGACCGCGCAACGACGACCCGGTGACTGGTTCGAGTACGAGATCACCGATCAACAGACGCAACTGAAGAGCGTGGTGAATCTGAAGGTGGACCGCGTGGAAGGAAGTCGCGTCGTCTTCAATGGTGGCGCCCGGGTGGAGGATGGCGCCGGCCAGGCGATCGAGTCGACATCACCGGCACTCGTCGAGCTCGACGTCCTGACACCACCGGGTGGTTGGGCGCCCGATGGCAAGGTGCTGAGCGGGGTGCAGACCTTCAAGTTCTCGAAGACGTTGCGCGGCGACCCTGCGACGTTCGACATCACGGCGGTGGCGTCGAAATCGCAGCCTATCCGCGTCGGGGAGAACGAGTACAACGCCGTGCGCATCAATGTGGAGGGGTGGCACGGCCGGATGCCGGTGCACCGCATCACACTGTCGTTTACCCGCTACCAAGGCACAGTGTGGTACTCGCCCGATCTGATGCGGGTCGTGCGCTTCACGTTGGAACGACTGGGTAGCAGCGACAGAAGAGAGACGCTGGAGCTGGTGCGTGCCGGTCGCAACTGACCCGCGCGTACCGTCTTACTGGAACGCCACCTCCGCAAAACTCCGCAGCTTGCGGCTGTGCAGCTGGTCTGGCCCGCCCTCGCGCAGGATGTCGATGGCGCGG
>JAZKHH010000185.1:0-8111 GCA_040385465.1 Pseudomonadota bacterium
CCGGACAATCGCCCGCTGGTCACCTACGTCGGCGACTCGATTACGCGCATGACCGCGGCGGAGTACGGCAAGGGTTACCCGTTCCGCGCGCTTGAGCTGCTGCGGGTCACGCGGCCGCTGACAGAGAATTGCGATACAGCGGTAGGTGGATACGGCGTTTCGGGCATCGTGACCGCGGGGGCAAACACGCCGTACTACATGGCGCGGCAGTTCTACTCGGCCACGCGCGTCAAAAACGTGATGGTCATCAACATCGGCTCGAACGACCTCGCGAACGGCAACCCGACCGCCTTCGTTCTCCACGGCACGGGACCGCCTGGCATCGCCGGCAGCGGCATCTACCCGCTTTGCGACGCCGCGCGCGCGCTTGGGTACAAGGTGGTGCTGCTCACCATCGGACCACGCACGGACGCGACTGCCATCGCGAACGGCTTCGAGGCGGCTCGCGTGATCGTGAACAACGACCTCGCGGCGAACTGGGCGGCGCATGCGGATGCTTTCGTCGACACCCGCGGCATCGTGAACTTCGGCGGCGACGCGGACTCGAACAACCCCCTCTACTACAGCGCTGACCTCGTTCACCCCATCGACGCCGGCCACGCGCTGATTGAGCCGGTTGTGCGGGCGGCGATTCTGTCCCTGCTTTGACCTTGCGCCCCGGCCGCGCATCCGACAAAATGTGACCACAATGCCGACACTCACGCCGCGAACCAAAAAGCTGCTCTCCGCGTTCCTGGTCACTACCCTTGTTGCTCTCCTCGGGGCGGCAGGGCAGTACGCCGCACACTTGCCGGCCGAGCTGAAGCTGGCGGCGGCGAGCATCATCGCGGGCGCCGTGCACTTCCTGAACGCCTGGGGCCACGAGGAGCGCCAAGCTGAGGCGGTGCTATCCAAGGCGACTGACCTGGCTGCCAATGCCGTGAGCCGTGAGGCGCTCATGGTCGCCGCGGCCAACTCGAATCGCAACGGCTTCAGGGGCAGTCGTGAGAGCTGATGTGCGAAGGGTCATCCTCGCGGGCGCTGCCACTGCGCTGGCAGCTGGCGGGCTTGCTCTGGTTGGTTGTGGCCCTGCGCACCGCGAGGCGCTTGCAAAAGCGGAAGCTGATGCGCGAGCCAAAGTGAACGCTTACTGCGACGCGCGCGCGAAGGTCATTGAGGCGCTGGGCGCGGCAGGGGCGCCGTGATAGTGTTGCACTGGCCGCCCGTTTCCTTTCGCAAGAAGGGGCCCTGGCTAGATAGTGCGGTTCGCCGCATGATGCATGTGGGGTTCGAGTCCCCTCACGGGCGGCCAGCGTGACCCGCCAAGCCGTCATCGACGCCGCAATCGCCGAGCTGGGCGCCGACACGCAAGCCAAGCGCTGCAAGTACTGGGAGTCCGCGCTCGGCCGAGACGTTGCCTACGCCGAAATCTCAAAGCTCGCCTGGTGCGGTGGATTTGCACTTTGGGCGCTCCACGAAGCAGGGCTAGCAAAGGACGTGCATTGGCGCATCGGAGCCGGCTTCCTGTTGCAGCCGCCCCATCCGCTACCGCGCGTCAAGGTGCCCGAGCCGGGTGATATCGGCTACCTCGACCAGCCCTTCCAGCACCACTTTGTGGTCGAGTCGGTCGACGGTGCCATCGTGCACAGCATCGACGGCAACCAGCCCGACGTTCGCCGCAAGACGCGCAGCTTGTCGCCCTCCCTGGCCTTCTTTTCTATCCAGCCTCTTCTCGACATCGCCGACCGCGAGCCGACGTTGCCAGGCCAGCCCCCGCGCGTGCGCCACACGGGGCCCGCCGAGGTCCAGCACGCAGTCAATTCGCTCATCATGAAGCACCTCGCCGCTGAGCCGCCGAGCCTGCTCACCGTCGACGGCAAGATTGGCCCCAAGTCGGTCGCGGCTATCAAGTGGGCGCAGCGCGAGCTGGGGATTCCTGTCACTGGTAACCCGGACGCGGCAACGTGTCTCGCATTGGGGCTATCATGAGCGACTCCGCCCTATCCGACGCAATCGCTGCGCTTGCCAAGTCGCAGCTACTCACCGTTGACGTGCTGCGCCAGACGCAGGCAACAACGGAAGCGATGGCTCGCACGCTGGGTAGGATTTGCGACCAGAACGCAGAAATCCTGAAGCAGGTTGAGCAGTCGAATTCGCGGCACGCGGACAGCGAACGCAACATCCGCGTGGTACAGTCCCAAATGAGTGATGTCATCCGGCGGCTCAAACCCATTGAAGAGGCTCACGCTGCCGCCACGGGCACCAAGCCGCAGCCGACGCGACGGTAACCCGCTCGAAGAGGCGTGGGAGTCGGCCCGCGACGCGCGCGACATCATCCGCGATGTGCAGCGCCGCGACGCCCGAGCGCTGAGCGCGTACACCAGCGACGAGACCGAAGATACCGCGCGCCACGAAGCGCCTGCGCCACAGTTCCACAATCACTTCCACATGCCCTCGCAGCCCGACCGCGACACCGCCCCGCAAATCGAACTCGGCCCGTTCAAGGCTCGAGGATTGCCGAAGTGGCTGGTCGCGGTGTTTGCGGGCATCGTCGCGGCGGCAACCGCTATCGTGGCTCACTTCGCTCGGAAGTAGCGAGAGTCTCCCCAGCTGGAGCCGGGTCTCTCTCACGTGGGTAAAATGCATCCTGAACCTCAAAAATCAGGTCTCGCAGATGCGCCATCATTCGCTCTCTTTCTTCTCAAGCTTCGGGAAGGGGTTCTGGTCGCGAATGTCGGCCGCGTATCCCAGAGCCCACGCCTCATGCAGCTCCCCCTGGGCTTTGCTGAGCTCGAGGCGTAGGCGGGCTATTGTGCCCTCGTAGCAAGCTAGTCGCTCGACCGACTTCCACGGCTTGACAGCGCGCTTGCGGCAGTCTGTCCGCTGGCAATCAGGGCAAAGCTCAGGCGGGGATGCTGGGGTGATGGGTGCCGGCGCCTGCTGATTGCATTCCAGGCACTCGCCCGGGAACAGGTGCGGCGCGCAGACATGTTTGCTCACGGCAGTAGACGCACAGCCCAGCTTGGAGCACAGCCGGCGCCTTGCACTCGGAGCACGTTGTCGGGCTTGGCGTCGCTGACGGGCTTGCTTTGAACCAGCAGCGGCGGCACAGGGTCGCCGTGGCGCCATCGAATAGCGTGTACGCCGTAGCCCCGTGGTTGCCGCAGTGCTGGCAAGGGAGGACCATAACGCCAGGCTCCGCTCCGTAGTCGACACCACTCTCCGAATGCAGCTTCGGAGCCTCCACAGGCTCAGGGGGAGCGGGGACACTCAACCAGTCGACGTTTGCGGGATGCATCCCGGTGGCAGACGGCGCGCCGCGCCAGTCACCCCAGTAGAGGCCTCCCTGACCGAGCTTCGCTTCGCCTCGTAGCGCGGCATCGTGAATCATCGCATGACCGCCACGTGTCCCAGCTGGCAACGAAAGCGGCAAGATGGCGGGTTGGGATTGTAGAAATTCAGCCATGGTCGGTGTACCCCGTGAGTTCACGCTTGTAGCGGCGCGGGTTGAGCTTTCGAAGGAAAGCGACGCCAGCCTCCGACACGTAGAAATATCGCATCGTCCCGACGTTTATGTACCCGCCAGCGGTGGCCAGCCCGAGCCCACACAGCGTGTTCCACGAGTCGTAGTCGCGGCCACCGACCTCCGCAGCGAAGTTGTTGCGATAGCCATCCTTGCCGACCGCGTGGCGCATCAACTCAAGCAGCTCGGAGCCGCGGGACCAATGCGGGTCGGTTACGATTTTGCCGCTAGCCATTCGCCTTCACCTTCTCCCTTTCAATCCGCGTCAACTCGGTCACCGCTTGCGAATCCCTTGCAAAACCTCGCCAGGGGTCGGCGCGCGCCAAGGCCAACGAAAGTGCCACTTGCCGATTTGCCCGCCATGCGCGTACAGGCAGAAGATTCGGCTGCACGAGTTCGGCGCGTTCCAGTGGACGCAAACCCACGGCCAGCAGTTCAGGTCCCACTGCTCTTTTCGGTGAATGCTCGGGTACGAAATCACGGTTCCTCGTTTCCTTTGACGCGCAGTGACGCGCGCTCGCTCGGTGACATCTCCCAAAACGGACACGCCCGCTCGGCCGCTTCCGCCTGCGCGAGTCGCTCAATCCGCGCCAACTCCGCCACTTCTTCCGCCCGCAGCCTCAAGCTCGCCTCTCTCAGCGTGACCTGATACGGGTCCGCCCAGTCGAGTGTCGTGCGTCGGCAGATTGCGGCGGCTTCGGCGTGGATTTGGGCTAGGCGGGTCATCGGTCGAAATCCTCCGCCGGGTCATCGCCATGCGCCACACCCTCCGCACTCGTTGCCAGCTCTTTCTCGAGCTTCGCCACGGACCGGTTGCACTTCTGCCAGAGCCTGCCCAGCTCCTTGTTCTGCGTCACGGAGAGCTCGCCCTTGACGCTCTGAATGGACTTCGTGAGCTGCGACTGCTGCGCCGACGTGCCCAGGATGCCGCGCAGCTCGAGTGCCTTGTCGTAGGTGTCGCAGCCCGCCAGCGAGTTCTCGACGGTCTGCAAAGCCTCGTGTAGCGGGTCGTATAGGGTGCAGTCGCCCTCGGGTGGAGCCGCGCCGTCGTCGTGCGGGCTGTGCGCGCCGGTGCCGAGCTGTTGCAAGTCCTGGCGAACCCCCGAACTCGCCCCGTCCAGCTCGCTCTCGTCGAGCACGGAGAGGCCACAAATGGAAAGGGTCACGCGGCGCTTTGCCTTCGTCTCGGCCTTCATCAGTGCGTTTGCCAGCATCTCCCCTTTGAGGTTCGCGATCGGGACCGCTCCGGTGCTCTCGTCGACTCGGCCGTCTGGTAGCGACGCCTGCGCCGTGACCACGAACACATCGCCAGTGTTCTCGCGGGACACGATGCGTACGCTCACCGCGTGGATGCGACGGAGCTGGTCAGTGCAATCGCGGCGCGCGTAGAACACGAGCTTGCCGCTGAGGTTGATGAACTCGAAGGGGCGCGTTAGCGGGTTCAACCCGAGGCTTTCGCACACCTTGCTATAGTAGGCAGTTCGCTGACCGCTGCTAAGCTTGGTCAGGTCGCCATAGGCCAGCACTTGCTCGATTGCAGCCGTCTCGATCGGGGCGGCGTGTACTACGGATAGCGCTCGGTCGTTCATTTGCTCACACCGTCAGAAACGAACGTGTTGCTCTCTCTGAATGCTTCGATGGGGGCACGGTGAGCGCCTTTGGCTGGGTCGATGTATTCGTACGTCACGAAGCCGTCTCGGACGCGCAGCACCTCTAGGGCAAAGTCGTCCTTGTACCCCCATCGCCATATCGATCCCACCGTGATCGGGGCTGGGTCCTCCGGCAGGGCGGCAGCCGCAAGCACCTCCTGATACCCGCGCTCGCACATCGAGTGCCACACGGACAAACCAGGCTGCGGGTCGCCCAGCGTCTTAGCCAACGACACCACCGCATCCGTAACCGCTTCGCGTTTCGTTTTCATTCGGCATCCTCCAAAAACATCAGCTCCAGCTCAACGTGCACCCGCTCCAGGTCCTCGTCGCTGCACAGGTGCTCTTTCCTGGCCAGCAGCAGCGAGGCGTCTAGTTGCTCTTCCAGGGTCTTCAGCTCCAAGTCTTGGCTCATGACTCAGCAAGCTCCTTCAGAATGGCGTCGAGGCGGTCAAAGTATCCGCGGGTTCGCGAGTCACATGCGTTTCGGTCGATCGCATCCTCACGCAGCCGCGTCGCCCACTGCTGCGCCGACAGAACCAAGTCAGCCCGCGTCGGCTTCGGCAACTCGACCTCGCCACCAGCGAATTCCAGGAATGCGGCCCGACCGTTCGCTGACACGCGCTCGGTGAGAGCAACAGTGGAAAGCATGGTTGGCTCGCTGGGCTTGCGAGACAGCCTCTCTTTCGCAGCTTCAACCGTCTCCGGTTTCGGCAGCACACCGGCAGCATTCATCGCCGCGATTGTAAGCTTCTCGCGACCGCACCGAGACAGGATGAACACGGGGTCCTTTAGGATGTGAGTGTTCTCTGGGGTTGGAGTGATGTAGGCCAGCTCAGCAAACTCCGGCTCGCTAACCGGCGCGTGGATTCTGGTCACGTATGAGCCATCGGGCTGCACACCGAAGATCGGCGGGGGCGCCGGGATGGTGTCGAACTTCGACCGGTGGTGGATGCAGGGGGCTTCGTCCTCGATGGGGTAGGTCATTTCATGAGCTCCACTAGGGTTTCGGTGGCGATGCGAGCCGCTAGGCACAGAATCTGATCAGCAGCAGCATCAGCAGCAGCAGCAGCATCAGCAGCAGCAGCAGCATCAGCAGCAGCGGCAGCATCAGCAGCAGCATCAGCAGCATAGCGAGCAGCAGCAGCAGCATAGCGAGCAGCAGCAGCAGCATAGCGAGCAGCAGCAGCATAGCGAGCAGCAGCAGCAGCAGCAGCAGCAGCAGCAGCAGCTTCAAGATCCGGAGCGGCCTCGCATTTCGCCGCGTGCTCCTCCAGCCCAGCTGCGCGCAGCGCGATAGGCAGTACCTCTTTGACCGTGCGCAGCGCCACGATTTGCGCGAACCGCACGCCGTCAATCTCGCGGCACCCCAATTGCTGCAAGGCATAGGCGCGCATACCATTGCCGCGCGCCTCAGCGGAGCTCCAGCGCGAGTCGTTCAGTCGAATCGAATGCGCTCGGACGACCGGATGCACGCAGGCGGGCTCATCATTCAGCAGCTCGCCACACGCGATGGCAATGGCAGCCTCGATGCAGACCTGGCCCCCGGTGCTACCCAGCCCGAAGCACATGCCACGATCGATAACGTCGTTCAATTTCTGTCGAATTTCAGGTGTCATCACTCAATCCCTTTGGTCTTCGGGTTTCTGCGCCCGGTTGCGTTTCTCGAACCCTTCCCAGGCATCGGCAGGCACGCCCGGCAGCGTGTCTTCCTCACCCGTCTCGTCTTCAGCAGCAGCGATGCGCTCGTGCTCCTCGTAGCAGGCCGCGCAGACCAGCTCGAGCCGGTACAGCACGAAGGTTTCGGGTGCACCCTCTGCGCCGCAGGAGTGGCAACAGGGGAGGTTTGGATTAGCGGGGCCGATCACGGTGCCTCGTAGCCTTCCAGAGCCAGTAGCAGCTTGGCGTAGTCGGATTTGACCTTGGCGATCTTGTCGTAGAGCGGCTTCGGCTCGCCGAGATGGTCTTGCAAATCAATTGCCACGATACCGGCGGCGGTCTCCAGCGAGTCAGCGGAAGAAACGAGGTCTTCAGCCGCCGAACTAATGGCGATCGCGATTTTAGCCTGCGTCTCCGACATCGAGAGACCAACCTGGATATTGATTGCGTTTGACATACTCACCATTATGCATTCCGCGGCATGCCGGTCAAGCCGCTTTCGTCTTTTTCTTCGAAGACGCCTTCTTTTGGCTGGATTCGTACGCCTCGGCTTCCCTCTCCAGCGCGCGCGTCGCTATCGTTTTGAGCTGCCGGCTCTCGCCAACGGATACCGCCAGCAGCCGATCGTGGAGCTCGTGTGTGATTCGAACTTGGAAATTGAACAGGTCGGATCGTCCCATGGGTGGGAGAGTAGCATTGCGCGTCGGGGCATGCAATCATGTTGACAAGGCATTCACGAGGCGTCAGGATGCAGTGACGCCAGGGAGGCGTATTCATGCAATCCAAAAAGACCGCCAAGAAGTCGACCGTAAGCAAAGCTCGCCCCGTCATCGTAACCACCGCGCACCGCGGAGTGTTCTTCGGTTATGCTACCAAAACGGATGGTGATACCATCAAGCTCACGCGCTCGCGCAACTGCCTCTATTGGTCGGCTGACTGCAAGGGTTTCATGGGGCTTGCGGCGAACGGGCCCACTAAAGGCTGCCGAGTCGGGCCGGCAATCAACATCGAGATTCGCAACATCACGGCCGTGCTGGAAGTTGCGAGCGAGTCGGCTGTTGCTGCTTGGGAGGCCGCGCCGTGGGCGTGAGGCGCTCCGTTCTGCCGCCGCTCTGCGTGCTGCTGCTGCACCTGGGCGCGTGCTCGGAAGCCATCGAATGGGCAGGGCGGCGCCCGACTACGGAACGGACGCTTGCGCAGTGCGAGCGGGCTGACTGGCGCGAGTGGATTGCTGGCGCTTTGCGGGTGCCCGTGTCTGCGCCATTTGCGGAGCTGGAAAAGGCGGCGCTGGTAGCGATCTC
>JAZKHH010000185.1:8211-31715 GCA_040385465.1 Pseudomonadota bacterium
CGGCTCCGGCTCCGGCTCCGGCTCCGGCTCCGGCTCCGGCTCCGGCTCCGGCTCCGGCTCCAGCACCTGGCTCTTGGTGGAGGCCCGCTTTGACGAACACATGGCAGTGGCAGCTTTCGGGGACCTTGAACACTGGCGTCAACGTTGCCATCTATGACATCGATTTGTACGACACCAGCGCTGCCACGATCTCGCAGCTCAAGGCCGCTGGCCGCAAGGTGGTGTGCTATTTCTCAGCAGGAAGCTCCGAAGACTGGCGTTCTGACTATCGGCAATTCCTGGCTTCCGACAAGGGGCAGAACCTGGACGGCTGGGCAGGCGAAAAATGGCTCGATGTCCGGTCGAGCAACGTGCGCAGGATCATGGCGGCACGCCTGGACCTGGCCAAGTCCAAGGGCTGTGATGGTGTGGAGCCGGACAACGTGGACGGCTACACCAACGCCACCGGGTTTGCACTCACCGGACAGGACCAGATCGACTACAACATCTACCTGGCCACCCAAGCTCACGCCCGCGGCCTCGCCATTGCGCTGAAGAACAACGTGGACCAACTGGGCGCCCTCGAGCCTTACTTCGACTTCGCCGTCAACGAGCAGTGTCACCAGTACGCTGAGTGCGGTGGCTACAGCGTGTTCACGTCGAAGAACAAGCCGGTGCTCAACGTGGAGTACGCGAGCAAGTACGTCACCAACACCAACGGTGCGCGCGATGCCTTGTGCAGTGCCTCGAAGGCGGCGAACCTGCGCACCTTGGTGCTGCCGCTGAATCTGGACGGCAGCTTCCGCCACAGCTGCGATTGACCCGGTCACTCTCTCTCAAGGCCTGCTTCGAGTTGGTGAGGCAGGCCTTTTTTCTTTTGCCGAGTGCAAGGCAGGCCCGCCCTTGCTTGCACAGTCCCGCCTCGTCAGGATCGCTGTCGTCCCGACCGGACCTCGCCGCCGAAGAACACCAGCGCGGGAGGCCTGAACGTTGGACGAGGCAGCGCCGCTCGATCAAGCATCAAGGCTTTGCACGCGCATTCGAGAAGTCGATTGCGCCGCACGGCACGCTCCTCCTCACTCTTGCAACCCACCTCCCAGCGCCCGGTAGGCTCCAATGCGGTTTTGCAGCAGCGCCAACTCCACCTGCACGCGCTGTTGCTCGGCGGCGAACAGCGAGCGCTGCGAGTCGAGCAGCTCGAGCGAGCTGGCCACGCCGTTGGTGAAGCGCAGCTCGGTCAGGCGTTGGCGGGCGGCTTCGGCGTCGGCCTGGGCGGTGAGGGCTTCGAGCTGCTCAGCCAGGGTGAGCCGGCTGGCCAGCGCGTCGGCCACCTCGCGGAAGGCGGTTTGCACCGAGCGCTCGTATTGCGCCACGGCGATGTCGCGCTGGACTTCGCTCAGGCGCTCGTTGGCACGGTTGCGGCCGGCGTCGAACAAGGGCAGGAACAGCTGCGGCACGAAGCTCCAGGCGGTGCCGTTGCTGAACAGCTCGGACAGCTCGGTGCTGGCGCCGCCCACGCTGGCGGTCAGCGAGATGCGCGGCCAGTAGGCCGCGCGGGCGGCGCCGATGTTGGCGTTGGCGGCGCGCAGCTGGGCTTCGGCCTGGCGCACATCGGGCCGCTGGAGCAGCACCTCGGAGGGCAGGCCGGCGGGCACGTCGGACAAGGCCTGGGGGTTCCACGGCGAGGCCGGGGGCAGGTCGCTCGGCATGCCCTGGCCGACCAGCAACTCGAGCGCGTTGCGGTCCAGCTGCTGCTGGCGGCGCAGTTGCGCGCCCACGGCGCGGGCGTTTTCCACCGCGGTCTGCGCGGCCCGCAGGTCGATCTCGGAGGTCACGCCGTTGTCAAAGCGCAGCTGCACCAGGCGCAGGCTCTCGCGCCGGGTGTCCAGGGTGCGCTGGGTCAGGGAGAGCAGCACCTCGTCGCTGGCCAGGGCGTAGTACAGGTTGGCCACCGAGGCGACCAGGCCGATCTGCGCGGTGCGCCGGGCTTCTTCGCTGGCCGCCACCTGCGCCAGGGCGGCGTCGGTGAGGGAACGGACGCGGCCGAACAGGTCGAGCTCATAGGCGCTCACGGTGAGGCCGGCGGTGTAGAGGCTGGTGACGCTGCCGCCGCCCGCAGTGGCAGCGGTGCCAGTGCCGGTGCCGGCCGTGCCCGCCGCACCGGTGGTCGCCGCGCCGCCCCGGCCGGACTGGCGGGTGCCGCTGGCACCCAGGCCCACGGTGGGGAAGAGGTCGGCACGGCGCACGCTGAGCTGGGCTTGGGCGGACTCGATGTTGGCCGCCGCGATGCGCAGGTCGCGGTTGTTCGCCAGGCTCAGCTCGATCAGCCGCTGCAGGCGCGGCTCGGCAAAGAACTGGCGCCAGGGCAGCTCGACCGTGGCAGTCGCGGCACGGGCGTCACTGGCTGGCGCGACGGGGAAGCGCTCGGCCACCGGCAGGGCCGGGCGTTCGTAACGCGGGGCCATCGAACCGCAGGCGGCCAGGCTCAGGGCGGCGGCGAGGGTGAGGCTCGCCACCGTGAGCGGGTGGGGCTCACAGGCGGTGGCCGGGCGGCGGGGGGCATGAAGCTTCATCGCGCGGCTCCTTGGCCGGGGGCAGCAGTGACCGTCGTGCCCTGGCCCGCCGGCAGCGCCTCGCCGTCTGCATCCAGGTGCGGCGGTGGCGCCTTGAAGAAACGCCGCACCACCACGAAGAACACCGGCACCAGCAGCACCGCCAACAGCGTGGCGGTGATCATGCCGCCCATCACGCCGGTGCCGATGGCGCGCTGGCTGGCAGAGCCCGCGCCGGTGGCGATCACCAACGGCAACACGCCCAGGATGAACGCCAGCGACGTCATCAGGATGGGGCGGAAACGCAGGTGGGCGGCCTCGAGCACGGCTTCCACCGCGCTCTTGCCCTGGGCCTGCAGGTCTTTGGCGAACTCGATGATCAACACCGCGTTCTTCGCCGACAAGCCGATGATGGTGATCAGGCCGACCTTGAAGTAGACGTCGTTGTTGAAGCCGCCCAGGCTCGAGGCCATCACCGCGCCCAACACCCCCAGCGGCACCACCAGGATCACGGCCAGCGGGATCGACCAGCTCTCGTACAAGGCGGCCAGGCACAGGAACACCGCCAGCAGCGAGAAGCCGAACAGGATGAAGGCGGTGGCGCCGGAGAGCTTTTCTTCCCGAGACTGCCCAGTCCACTCGAAGCCGAAGCCGGTGGGCAGCTGGCTGGCGAGGCGCTCCATCTCGGCGAGGGCGTCGCCGGTGCTGAAGCCCGGGGCCGCGTCGCCGGAAATGCGCATCGCCGGGTAGCCGTTGTAGCGGATGGCCTGCATCGGCCCGGTGATCCACCGCGTGGTGGCAAAGGCCGACAGCGGCACCGGCTGGCCGCGCGTGTTGACGGTGTTCAGGCGCAGCAAATCGTCGGGCTGCATGCGCGAAGGCGCATCGGCCTGCACCACCACCCGCTGCAGCCGGCCGGCGTTGGGAAAGTCGTTGACGTAGGTGGAGCCCAGCGCCGTCGACAAGGTGGCGTTGACCGCGTCGAAGCCGACGCCGAGGCTGGCCGCTTTGTCGCGGTCGATGTCGAGCTGCAGCTGCGGCGCGTCTTCCAGGCCGTCGGGGCGCACGCCGGCCAGCACCTTGCTCTGGCCGGCCAGGCCCAGCAGCTGGTTGCGGGCGGCAACCAGGGCAGCGCGGCCTTGCCCCGCGCGGTCGAGCAGGCGGAAGTTGAAGCCCGATGCCGAGCCCAGCTCGGGAATCGGCGGCGGGCTCAACGGCAGGATGAAGGCATCGCGCACGCCGGAGAGCGCACCCATGGCGCGGCCGGCCACGGCCTGGGCGGTCTGGCCGTCGCCCTCGCGCTCGTCCCAAGGTTTGAGGGTGACGAAGGCCAGGCCGGCGTTCTGCCCTTGGCCGGAAAAGCTGAAGCCCAGCACGCCCACCATGCTCTGCACTTCAGGCTGCTGGAGGATGTAGCCCTCCACCTGCTGCATGACGGTCAAGGTGCGGTTGACGGTGGCGCCCGGGGGCAGCTGCATGTTGACGATCAGGTAGCCCTGGTCTTCGCCCGGCAGGAACGACGAGGGCAGCCGGGCGAACATCACCACCACCGCCACGATGATGGCCGCATAGACCACCAGCATGCGGCCGGTGCGGGTGAGGATCGTCGACAGGCCGCGCTCATACCGCTTGGCGGTGCGGCTGAAGCCGCGGTTGAACCAGCCGAAGAAGCCGCGCTTCTCGTGGTGGTGGCCGGCCTCCACCGGCTTGAGCAGCGTGGCGCACAACGCCGGCGTGAGCGACAGCGCGAGGAACGCCGAGAACGCGATCGAGCTGGCCATCACCAAAGCGAACTGGCGGTAGATGTTGCCCACCGAGCCGGTGAAGAACGCCAGCGGCACGAACACCGAGATCAGCACCACGGTGACGCCGATGATGGCGCCGGAGATCTGCGTCATCGCCTTGCGGGTGGCGGCCCGCGGCGACAAGCCCTCCTCGCTCATGATGCGCTCGACGTTTTCCACCACCACGATGGCATCGTCGACCACGATGCCGATCACCAGCACCATGCCGAACATGGTCAGCACGTTGATGGAAAAACCCAGCGTCAACAGCATGGCAAAGGTGCCCAGCAAGGCGATCGGCACCACGATCGTCGGGATCACCGTGTAGCGCCAGTTCTGCAGGAACAGGAACATCACCAGGAACACCAGCACTACGGCCTCGATCAGTGTCTTCACCACCTGGGTGATGGAGATGTCGACGAAGCGCGAGCTGTCGTACGGGATGCTGTACTTCATCCCTGCCGGAAAGAACGGCTGCAGCTCGTCCATCCGCGCGCGGATGGCCTTGGCCGTGGCCAAGGCGTTGCCAGTGGGCGAGAGCTGCACGCCGATGCCAGTGGAGGGCCGCCCGTTCAGGCGCGCCGAGGTGGCGTAGTTCTGCCCGCCGAGCTCGATGCGCGCCACGTCGCGCAGGCGCACGCTGGAGCCATCGGGGTTGGCGCGCAGCACGATGTTGCCGAACTGCTCGACCGTGGCGAGCTGGCCCTGCACCACCACGGTGGCGAACACGTTCTGGCCCGGCAAGTTGGGCAAATCGCCAATCGTGCCGGAAGACACCTGCGCGTTTTGCGCGCGGATGGCCGCGGCCACGTCGCTGCTCCCCAGGTTGAAGCCGACCAGCTTGGCCGGGTCGAGCCACACCCGCATGGCGCGCTCGGTGCCGAACAGCTGCGCCTGGCCCACGCCCTTGATGCGCTGGATCTCGGGCAGCACGTTGCGCGAGGCGTAGTCGCCCAAGGCGATGGGGTTCATCGACGGGTCGTCGGACGACAGGATGGTGAACAACAGGAAGTTCGAACGCGCCTTGTCGACCCGCACACCCTGCTGCGTCACCGCCGCGGGCAACCGCGGCGACGCGCGGCTCAAGCGGTTTTGCACATCGACCTGCGCCAGGTCGGGGCTGGTGCCGGGCTCAAAGCTCAGGGTGAGGGTGCCGCTGCCGTTGGCCTGGGTGACCGACTCCATGTAGATCAACCCAGGTGAGCCGTTCATCTCCTGCTCGATCACGCTCATCACGGCCTCTTCCAGCGTCTGGGCGGAAGCGCCCGGGTAGACGGCGGTGACGACGATGGAAGGTGGCGCCACCGGCGGGTACTGGGCCACCGGCAACTGGGTGATGGACACCCCACCCGCCACGATGATGAACAGCGCGATCACCCACGCGAAGATGGGACGGTTCAAGAAGAATTGGGCCATGTCGTGGGCTCCCGATCAGCGGCTGGCCGCTGGGGCACTGGCGGTGGCGGTGGCCGCCGCAGGGGCCGACGCGCTGGCCGACGCCGGCTGGGTGGCGGCTGCGGCTGGCGGCGCACTGGCCGCGGGGTCGGGCCAGGGCACGGCTTGCACCGGGGCGCCGGGCTTCATCTTCTGAAAGCCGTCCACCACCACCTTCTCACCGGCCTGCAAGCCTTCCAGCACCACCCACTGGCCGTTTTGCGCCGAGTCGATCTTCACCTTGCGCGCGGCCGGCTGGTTGTCGGCACCGACGACGTACAAGGTGTCGCCTTGCGGGCCGCGCGTCACCGCCTGTTGGGGCACCAGCAACGCCCGCTCGATGCGTGCCTGGGCCAGCTGCACCCGCACGTACTGCCCAGGCAGCAGGGCCATGTCGGTATTGGGCACCTCGGCGCGCAACAGCACCTGGCCGGAGGTGGCATCGACCGACAGGTCGGAGAACAGCAGCTTGCCGGCGCGGCCCAGGGGGCGACCATCTTCCAGCAGCACCTGCACCGGCACGCTGTCGCCCACCGGGCTGGCCCGGCCGGCGGCCAGCTGCTCGCGCAGCCGCGCCAACTGGGTCACCGGTTGGGTGACGTTGATGTAGACCGGGTTCACCTGCTGGATCACCGCCAGCGGCGTGGCCTCGGTCTGGGAAGCCAAAGCCCCTTCGGTCACCAAGGCGCGGCCGATGCGCCCGGCGATCGGTGCGCGCACCGTGGCGTAGCCCAGGCTGATCTGCGCCGTCTGGATGGCCGCCTTGGCCGCGGCCACGTCGGCCTCGGCCAGGCCCTGCCCGGCCTGGGCGTTGGCGAACTCCTGCTGGCTGATGGCGTTGGCCGCGCGCAGCGGTTGGTAGCGGGTGACCAGGCCGGCGGTCTGGGTCAGGTTGGCCTGGGCACGGGCCAGCTGGGCTTGCGCGCTGGCCAGGGCGGCGCGGTAAGGCGCCGGGTCGATTTCGAACAACGGTTGGCCCGCTTTGACGTCGGTGCCCTCCTGGAACAAGCGCTTGAGCACCACCCCGTTGACCCGCGCCCGCACCTGCGCCGTGCGGCTGGCCTCCACCCGGCCGGGCAGCTCGGTGGCCAGCGGCACCGCACTCAGCTGCACCGTGAGCACGCCCACCTTGGGCGGTGGCGGCGCCGCACCGCCCGGCCCTGGCGCCGCCGCGGCCGACTCCTTGCCCCCACAGCCCACCAACCCGGCCAGCAGGGTCACCCCGGCCAGCACGTGCCACACGGCGCGCAGACGGCTGGAACCGACGTGGCTTGAAGCAGGAGAAGAGGCGGTTGAACTCATGGCGTGCTCACAGGGTGAAAGGGGGCGTGAAGGGCAAAACACGTGCGGGGCCGGTGGTGGGTGGCTCATGCCGACGCAGGGGTGGCGAGCTGGCCGTGCACCAACTGCAGCAGCCGCAGGAACTCGGTGCGCTCGGCCGCCGTCAAGGCGGCCAAGGCCTGGCGCTGCAGGGTGTCGCCCAGCTTGAGCGCTTCGGCCAGTGCGTCGTGGGCTTTGGGCAAGAGCTGAACGATGCGGGCGCGGCGGTCCGCGGCACACACCTTGCGCCGCACCCACCCTGCCGTTTCCAGCCGAGCGCACAACGCCGCCACGGCCATTTGCGACAAGTCCAGGTGATCGGCCAAGGTGTGCTGGGCCATGCCCTCGGCCGAGCCATGGGTGGCCAAGGCACAGAACACCCGCACCTGGGCGAGCGACAGGTTCAAGTCCCGCCGCGCCAGCTTGTCGAAGGCACGGCCGTGCAGGCGCGCGATGTCGGACACCAGAAAACCAAAACGAGATTTAAGTTCGGGACGCAGCATGGAACTCAGTGAGTGAGGCCAAATGCTAAACGGGTTTAGCATTTCCCCATCGGCTGCGGGGAATGCATTCCTACAGCGGTTGAATCAACTCAGCGGCGTCGCGCAGTCGTTGCGCGGTCCACGGCAGGCCACCTCGCTCCACCGCTTGCGCAAAGCCCTCCGGGGTGACTGCCGGGTTGTTCCAACGCGATCGCATGCGCTTGAAGGCGGCAAGCACCACCAGTTCATCCAGATCCCACTGGTTGATGATGAATTGGTCAGGGTGAACGGCTTCGAGGCCGTGAGGCTCCAACACTTCGTCAGGAAAATCCTTGAGGTTGACGGTCACGATGCAATCGACGTGTCCTGCGATGGCAGCGGCCAACACATGTCGGTCGTCGGGATCGGGCAACACCAAACCCTGCACAAGAGGACGCCAAGCCGACGTGGGCACTTCCCGGTCTTTGGCAACCCGACGCATGGCGTCGCGGCGTTCGGTCAGGCGGTGTGCGATCTGCGGCTTGTTGATTTCCAAGTTGGACATCCACTCGTGCTCGATCTTCTCAGTCCATTTCGCGGCAAACAAGTTGACCGCGGCCAAGCTCATCAGCGCATCAGGCATCGTGCGGGGGTAGAGAACACAGGCGTCCAGCAGCACGGTGTAGCGGCCATGCCCCGCCATCTCAGTAATCCAAACCCAACTCGTTGTCGATGTCAGCCAGCGTGTCCAAGGCGTCGGCTTGGCCTGCACGCATCTTGTCGGCGTACGCAATCAGATCCTGAACCGGAATGCGCCGGTGGGTGCCCACCATGCGATGAGGCAAGCGGCCGGCTGCGATCTCTTTGCTGACGAAGGGCCGTGAGACGTTCAGGAAGTTCGCGGCCTCCAACGTCGTGAACTCCTGCTTCTGAGGCAGCACGGTGAATGGCCGACCGGTGCTCAACGCGCCAAGGAGGCGACCAATCAGCTTTAAAGAGGCGGGCGGCAGGCTGATCGTGGGATGCTCTCCTGTGTCGGTGTTGAGGACGATGGTGGCGGCCCGGGAATGATCCAGCGAAGCCATGATGAGACTCTGAGCGACGCGGGCCATCTCCTTGTCCTGTTTGGACAGAGGCTCAGGCAAGGCGTCACCGGCGGATTCCACGATGGACATGTTCTTCTCCTGGCGCGTGTTGAGAGGCAGGGCACCCGCCAAACGGGTGCTGGCTCACAGGGCACACAACAAGTGAAACAAGTGCACCAAGTGATGTAACTGATAGAAATCGGTGGGTGCCAAAACTTACCGCTTCGCTGCCACTGCCCGGCCGGTCTGTCGCAGACGCATGGATTCCCTGGTGGTCGAACCTGCCATGGCGCCATTGCGCTACAGGCGTGCCAGGGCGGCGCTCGGCAGTTCGCACGCCACCGGCCGAGACCACCACGGCGCCCGTTGCAGGCGCCGTGGGACTCACCGCACCTTAGAACTTGCGCTTGAGGCTCACCAACACATTCGTCGGCGCACCGGGATAAAGCAGGTTGTCTTGCGAGTCGTGGTACCGCTTGTTGGTCACGTTCTTGACGTGCAAGCCCAAGTCGGTCTTCGCGTCCACACGCCAATAGGCCGAGGCGTCCAGGCGGGTGTAACTGGGCACGGTCCAGGTGTTGGGCAGCTCGGCCTCTCGCTTGCCCACGTGGTACCCGCCCACGCCCACGCCGAAGCCCGGCAGCGACTCAAAGTCGTGGCGCACCCACACGCTGGCTTGGTGCCTTGGCGTGTTCACCAGTTGGTCCCCCACGGGCAGGTTGTTGTCACGCGTGACGACCGCGTCCAGGTGCGCATAGCTGGCGATCAGGCTCCACCGGTTGCCCAGCTTGGCATTGACGTCGAACTCCAAGCCGCGAACGCGCTGCTCCCCGGTCAACACGAAGCGATCGGCGTCCAGCGGGTCGGTGGTGGCGACGTTTTGCTTGCGGATCTGGAACAACGTGGCGCCGGCCACCAGGCGCTCGTCCTGTGCGGTGTACTTGTAGCCCAGCTCGTGCTGCTCGCCTTGCTCGGCATCGCGCGAGCTGCCCGGGGCCAGGTTGGTGGCATTGAACTGCGGCTTGAAGCTCTGGGCGTAGCTGACGAACACCGATTGCTCGGGCGTGGCCTTGAACACCACGCCCAGCCGGGGCGTGGTCTCGGAACGCGCGACGGTGGAGACGCTCTCGCCGTTGGGCCCCACCGAGCCACCGTCCAGCCCACGGTCGTTTTGCTCGTAGCGGGTGTGGCGCAGGCCGGCCAGCAGCCGCCACTGCTCGCCCAGGGCCAGCAGGTCCTGCAGGTAGAGCGACTGGCTGTCGGCGTTGTTCTCGTAGCGGTCTTGCGGCGCCCGAGGTCGGCCGTACTGGTTGTAGACCGGGTTGAAGAGGTCGATGGCGTAGCTGCTGCTGCGGTCGCGGCGGAAGTCGTAGCCGGCCTCTTTCTTCACGTGTTCCACGCCGGCCACCAGCGTGTGGCCCACCGCGCCGGTCTTCAGGTCGCCGCGGAGCTCGCCGAACACCGTGGTGCGGTTGTCGTAGCTCGGCACGTAGGTGTACTGGCGGCGCAGGGTGCGGCCGTCGGCCCCGAGGTCACGGTTTTGAACGTTGTCACGCACGTCGTCGACTTGGTATTGGTTGACACCGCCGCGCACCGACCAGGCCGCGTTCAACCGGTGGCTCAGCAAGGCCGAGACGTCGGTCTGCTGGAAGGTGTAGCGGTCGTCCGGCTCGCCGAGGAAGCGTTCGCGCGGCAGCTGAAGCACCACCGGGCCCAGGCTGTTGAAGAAGCCGCGGTCGGGCACCACCTCGCTGTCGAACCAATACCCTGAGAGCTGCAGCCGCGTGGCGGCCGTCAGGTCCCAATCGAGCGTGGCGCCCAAGGTCGAATGCTGATTCTCGACGAAGTCGCGGAAGCTGTCGGCTTTCTCATGGGCGCCAGTGATGCGCAGGCGCACCGACTCGGCGTCACCCCAGGCCGTGCCCACGTCGAACTCCGGCCGCACCAAGCCTTCGCTGCCGAGCGACAGCTGGGCCGTGTTGACCGGGTTCTTGACCGGCCGTTTGGTGACGTAGTTGACCACCCCACCCGGCTCCAGGTCGCCGTAGGTCACGGAGGCCGGGCCCTTGATGACTTCCACGCGCTCGAGGTGGGCGGTGTCGGTGAAGGAGTAATAAAAATCGCGGCGGAAGCCGTTCCACAAGCCGGTCGACGCGGGAAAGCCGCGGATGCGGTAGCTGTCGGTGAGCCCGAGGTAGGCCGGCGTGCGAGTCACGGCGCTGACGTTGCGGGCCGCCTCGGCCGCGCGGATGATGCCCTGGTCTTCCATCACCGATTTGGGAATGCTCACCCCCGCCACCGGCAGGTCCATCGGGTCGGCCGGCAAGCGGGCCGCGGCCTGGCTGGAGACGCCGTTGTAGCGGCTGACCGGCGCCCGGGTGGCCGTCACGATGACGGCGGCCAGCGTGTGGTCGGTGGTGCCGGTGGCCGGTGCGGTGGCGGCCACCACGGTGCGGGTTCCGTCGAGCGCAGGCACCACCGCATAGCCCGTGGCCGCAGGGGCCAGGCGGTGGCCGCTGTCCTTCAGCAACTGCGCAAAACCGGCGTCCACGGTGACCTCGCCCTGCAAGCCCGGTGTGCTCAGGTTCTGCAGCGCAGCGGGAGGCGTCGCCAAGACGACGGCGGCCTGTGCCGCGAAGCGCTGCAGCGCCTCACCCAGCGGGCCTGCGGGCACTTCGGCACGGACCGGTGCGCTCATGACTGGCGCGACCTGTGCGACAGCCGAAGCGGTGGGTACGACGGTCAAGGCCAGGGCGAAGGCCATTCCAAAGCAGGCGGGTGCTGCGTGCCACGGGCGCAGTTGGAACGGGGCCAGGCTGGAGGAAACTGACTTGCGCCCATCGGCGGCGGAGCAAGGCGCTGGAACAGCAGGCAGTGTCATGACGCAGTAATGCTATTGAGAATCGTTCGCATTATAGGAGCGCCTTCGCTTGAGCTGTGTCGGCGCCGCAACGGGTCGGGTCGGGCGAGGTGGCCAGGCCCTGCTGGGCCAGGTCATGCCGGGGTGGGGGTGCGGGGACCAGCCCATGCCACCCGAAGCCAGCGTCCTGCGTCGGCGGCCCGGGGATGGCAGGGTGGAACCGGCGGGCTACTTGATGGTGAGCCCGTCCAGAAACGACTGACAGTTCGCTTGGTACTTGTGGAACAAGGCCTGTGCCGTGTAGCACATCACCTGGATATTTCCGTTGGGGTCAGCGTGATAGAGCGTGGTGAAAATGAAATCAAGCCCCTGCATGTTGGCCACGAATCGCAGCGAGCCGACCTCCTTGCCATTGACGTTCTGGAGTTGATCCAGCAGCACGGTGGTGGAGGCACCCGCTGACTTGGCATTGCTGAGAATGACCGCCTTCATGGCCTCGGTCGTGGCCGGCATTTCATCGGCAATGACCATTGCATAGATGGGCAGTTTCTTGTGCTTGAAAGCCCGCTTGTTGATTTCTTCCGTTTCCTTGTGCGGTGCCAGGTGCCAGTCCGAGGTGTTGTACGCCACGCTGAAGTTTTTCACGGAGGTTTGATACGGCGAAGACAGCTCCAGGGGCCTGCGGGCTGCGGATGACTGGCTGTCGAATTGCCACCGGCCGTCGCTCGACAAAATGACCTTGCGACCATCCTCCGTCACCGCCCGGAGTTCTGGCAGTGCGTGAGCAGGCAAGGTGGTGAAGCACAGGGCCACGAGGCACCAGGACAGGGGTCGACGCATGCTTTTCCTCTCAGGGTTCAGAGATGTTGGGAACGCTGGTCAGCGGTTGAACCAGTCGGTCAGCCCGATTCTGCGCACGGCCGCGGCCTTGCGGTCTGCAAAAGCAACTTTCCTGCTTCCCAGGATCATGACTTTCCTCACGGGCTGCCCTGCCGAGACCACGCTCACGGCACGCTGCCTTCGTCCGATTCACCTTAACGGGGGTCCTCAACGGCCTGCACGCTCACCGTCTGGCCCTGCACGTCCACCCGCAGCCGCGCGCCGTCGGCCACCGGCCCGAACAAGGCCTGGGCCACCGCGGCCACGACGTGTTGCTCCACCGCACGCTGCAGCGGCCGGGCGCCGTACAGCGGGCTGAAGCCAACGCCCGCCACCCAGTCGATGAGCGCCGGTGTGAACTGCAGCTGAATGCCGCGCCGCGCCAAGCCCTCGCGCTGGCCGATGGCGTCGAGCTCTTTGCGCGCAATGGCCTGGATGGCGGCGCGGTCGAGCGAGGTGAAGGGCACGACGCGGTCGATGCGGTTGAAGAACTCCGGACGGAAGAAGCGCCGGATGTCGTGCAGGCTGGTGTCGCCTTCGGGTGTGGTGAAGCCGAGCGAGTTGCCCGGGCGCACGCCGAGGTTGCTGGTCATCAAAATGATGGTGTTGCGGAAGTCGGTCTCGCGGCCCCGGCTGTCACGCAGGCGGCCCTCGTCGAGCACGCTGAGCAGCACGTCGAACACCGACGGGTCGGCCTTCTCGATCTCGTCGAGCAGGATCACCGAGAACGGCTTTCGCCGCACCTGCTCCACCAGCGGGCCAGGCCGGTCACCCTGGCCGATCAAGCGGGCGACCTGGAAGGCGTGCTGGAACTCGCTCATGTCCAGCCGCAGCAAGGGCGGCTCACCGCCTGCGGCGCCGAAGAAAAACGCCGCCAGCGCCTTGGCGGCCGCTGTCTTGCCCACGCCGGTGGGCCCGGCCAGCAACAGCGTGGCGATGGGCTTGGCCTCGTCGTTCAAGCCGGCCTTGAAGGTGCAAGCCACGTCTTTGAAATGCCCCACGGCCACAGCCTGGCCGAGCACGCGGGTGGCGAAGAAGCGCTCGACTTCGTCGTCGGCCAGTGGCTGGTCGTCGCGCAGGAAGCGCTCGGGCACACCGGTGTGCTGGGCAAAGCGCGACAGCACCTGGGCCTCATCCAGCGTGGTGAGTTGCTTGGCCAAGGCATGGCGCACACACAGGCCGAAGAAGCGCACCGCCTTGCCGGGAAAGCGCTCGGCCCGGCTGTAGCGCTTGAGCAGCCGGTGGCCGGACTCGAGGGCGGTGGGCTCGAGGGTCACGCCCAGGCTCTGCTGCGCATGCAGGGCCAGCGACTGCAGCACGCGGCGCGAGCGCTGGGCGTCCATCTCCGGCACCAGCACGGGCTCGAAGCAGTCCATGAACTCCGGCAGCTGGCGCCGGGCGGCTTCGAGCTGGGCGGGGTGCGCCTCGCCAATCAGGCGCAGCGTGCCGCGCCGCACCGCGGGCAGCAAGTAGGCCGCCATCGAATCCTGCGGCGTCTCGCCGCCCACGTGCAGCAACTGGATGAAATCGGTCACCCAGAGCACGCCGTGCACCAGGTCCAGCCACTGGGTGGCCTGGTCGCACCAAGCCTGCCATTCGCCCAGGTACTTGGCGCGGCCGATCAGCCGCTCGGCGCTGCTGCGCCAAAACGTGGCGGGCGACTCACGGCCTTGCATTTGGCGGTGGGCCTTGCGGATGGCTTCCTGGATCACCACGCTCTTGCCCACGCCCGTCTCGCCTACCACCAGCAGGTGCCCGCCCGCCAGCAACCGCGCGGTGAGCTCGTCGACGAGCGCGCCTTGCTCCCAGGCCACTTCCGGAAAGCCGTGCGGCGGGCGGCGCTGGCCGGTCTCGGGCAGCGCATCGGCCAAGGTGGCCAGCTGCTCGGCGGTCTCGCGCAGGTGCCGCGGCACCTGGTCTGCGCTGATGCTCACGGCGCGGCGCACCGTCAGCGTCTCGAGCCACGGCGTGGCGGGCATCAGGTATCGGCGCGCTTCCTCAGGCGCGAGGCCGTCGAGCCGGTCGCGCGTGTAATGGGCGATCAGCACGGGCAGCTGGGCTTCGTCGAAATAGTGAAAACTTTCCTCCAGAAAAGGCAGGTAGCAGGTGGCGTCACCCGTGTCGGCCTGGGTGCCGTAGACGGCGGCCACCTTGAACGGCGTGGGGGTGGACACCGGGAAGCTGCCCTTGGCGGTGGCGTAGGCCAGGTGAACGGTGACGGTGCTGATCTTCAGGCGCGGCTCGTCGATGTCGGGGTCGGGCACGTACTGCTCGCGCTCCCACACCCGGTGCAGGTCGTCGCTCAGTTTGGCTTTGAGCCGTTTGAGGTTGCGCTCTAGGGTCTGGAACTCGGTGCCCAGCACCCAGCCGAACAGCACCTCGTCGGAGACCTGCCAGCACAGCAGCGGGTAGGACAGGCTGCGGGTGCTCATGAACATGCCCTCACCGCCGCATCCAACGCCGTCAGGTCCCCTTGCCACAGCAGCAGGCCCCAGTCGCTCGAGGTCAACGCGCCCTGGCTCCACTGCCGCACCCAGCCGGAGCGCAGGTCGGTCAGGTTGCAGCCTGCACCGCCGGGCGTGGCGGCGCGGCGCAGGCGCACCATCTCGGTCGGCAGCGGAGCCGGGGTGCCCGCCTGCGCCAAGGGCTGCAGGCGCACGCCCAGCGGCAGCGGGCGCGCCTCCTCACCCACCGACCACAGGTGCAAACCTTGCTCGCCGGCCAGCAGGTCCAGCAAGCCGGCGCCTTCAAAGCTGCGCACGCCGGCGCGGGGGCTGGGCAGCTCGTGGGCATCGAGTTCGTCGAGCAGCACCTCGACATCGGCCCAGGCGGTGGCCACGCAGGGCGACAGGCGCTGGTCTTGCAGCGGGGCAATGTCCAGGGCCACCCGGTCGAGGCCGCGGGCCTGCCAGGCGCTCAGGCGGCGCTGCAGCAGGCTGAGCTGCAGGCACCAGCCGGCGGTCTCGCACTCCACGGTGCGCAGCGGCTCGGCACTGGCCTGCACCTGCTCGAGGAAGTCGCTCAGGTCCTGCTGCACCGAGAGGTCGGCCAGCAGGTGCTGGCGGCTGGCGCCCCAGTTGCGCAGCCGTGCCGACACGCGCCGGTTGGCGCGCGCGCCGCTCACCCCGTGCCTCGGGCCGCGGCGCTGATCCAGGTCCCAGCAACGCCGGGCCAGCACCTCGCGCAGGGGATCCAGCCGCACCTGCAGGGCCCGCAGCGCCAGCGTGTCGGGCGAGGCCGGCGGTGCCTGGTCGAGCGCGTCGTGCAGCGCCGCCTGCAACGACTCGGCCCAAGCCTGCAAGCCCCGGTAGTCCGCCGGGCGGTCGGTCTGTGGCGGTGGTGGCACCGGCCGGGCCGCAGCCTGGGTCAGCAAGGTGGCTTCGCTGTGCAGGCCCTGCGGGCCCAGGCGCACCTCCAGCAGCATCGGCTGCCCCGCGGGCGAGGCCGCCAGGCGGCGCGCGATCGGCGCGGTCAACACCCGCTCGATGCCGCGCTTGAGGGCGCGAGCGCCCAGCGCCTCGTCGTGGCCCAGCGCGGCGAGGTGGGCCATGGCCTGCGGGTCGAGGTTGAGAAAAGTCATGCGGCGCACGAAGCCGTCGCGGGTCAGCACCCGGTCGAGCTGCAGCGCGGCAATGGCCGCCATGTCGGTGGGGCCCAATGACACGAAGGGCACGATCTGGTCGAGGCGGTTGAGAAACTCCGGGCGGAAGAAGCGCTCCACCGCCTCGCGGTAGGTCGGGGTGGCGTCGGTGCTGGCGGCGACGAAGCCGGTGTTGCGTCCCGCAGCCGCGGCGCCAAGGTTGGAGGTCAACACCACCACGCACTGCGAGAAATCGGTGGTGCGGCCCAGCGCATCGGTCAGGCGGCCCTCGCCCAGCACCTGCAGCAACAGGTCGTGCACGGCGGGGTGGGCCTTCTCGATCTCGTCCAGCAGCAACACCGCCGCACGGCGCTGGCGCACCGCCGCGGTGAGCTGGCCGTCGGGCCGGCGCGCATCGCCGATCAGCCGGTCAACCGCGTCGGCGTCGACGTACTCGTTCATGTCGAAACGCACCAGGCCCCCGGCGTCGGCAAAGAGCAGGTCGGCCAGCACTTTGGCGGCTTCGCTCTTGCCCACGCCGGTCGGGCCGATGAACAGCATCGAGGTCAGCGGCTTGCCAGGCGCGGCCAGGCCCGACTTGACCAAGGCCACCACGTCGACCAGCGCGCTGCGCACCTGCGGCTGCCCCATCAAGCGGCGGCCCGCCTCAGCCGCGGTCTGGCGCAGGTCCAGGCCGAGGTGGCGGGAGAACACGGCTTCGCGAAAATGGTGGGTGGCGGTGAACGCCGCCAACACCTCGGCGCGGCCGATGTCTTTGCGGGCGTGGCGTGTGGCCAGGCGCTCGAGCACCCGCAGCACCGAGCCCGGCAGCACCTCGTCGCCCGCAAAACGCCCTTCCATCTTCAGCAACTCGGCCAGCGCCTCCGGCGCGATGCGGCATTCGTGGCGCTGCTCGAGTTCGGCGCGCCGCCAGGTCACGATGCGCAAGGCGGTGGCCCGCGGCGGCGGCTCGACGCGCACCACGCGGAACAGGTCGGCGAAGCGGCGGTCGCGCTGCTGCAGCTTCTGCCAGGCCTCGGGCGTGGCTTCGCCCACCAGCGTCAACGCGCGCGACTCGAGGTGCGGGCGCAGCACGTCGGCGAGCGTGAGGCTGTTCTGCGCGCTCTTGCCCACCGACAGCAAGGCCACCAAGTTGTCGCAGTACAGCAGGTCGCCGCGCGCATGCAGGTGCTGCAGCACCGCCTCCATGCGGCGCTGCCACTGGCCGACCTCGCTCATGCCCGACACCACCCGCAGCGGGTCGAGGTGCCAAAGCTTGGTCAGCTTGGCCGGGTCGCGCCCGGCCTCAGCGCCCAGGTAGCGCGCCACCGCGCCGTGCACCAGCGCGGTCTTGCCCACGCCGCGCGGGCCCACCAGCACCACCGCGGCGGGCTCGGTGCGGTAGAGCGACTGGTGCAAGGCGTCGACGAGCGCATCGCGTTCCACCGCCGGCGACAGGTCCTCGGGATGGCGCTCGTTCAAATCCGCCGCCACCACGCGCAGCTCGCGCGCGCCGTCCAGCGGTTCGCCGTGCAGGCGCGCACGCCAGGCGCCCCCCGCCTCGAACGGAAAGGGGCTGGGCTGCAGCCGCAGGCTGACTTCGATCTCGCCCAGCTCATCGGTCGGCAGCGACACATGCCGGGCGGGCTCGAACGCGTCGCCCTGGGCCTTGCGGCGCGCCCGGAAATCGGCCTGCAGGTGGGCCACCAGGCGCTCATGGCGGCCGGCCTGGCCAAGCCCCAAAGGGCCCAGGTCGGCCACCAGGCCGTCGAGCATCGGCAGGCAGGCACAGTGCCGGGCGCCGACGTCGAAGAAGACGGTGGCGAAGAGGCCCTCGATCCAGCGCTGCCCGGCATCGAAGCCCAGCGGCACGCGCTCGAAGCGCAGGGAGGGGGCGAAGCTGAGCCACAGCAAGTCGTCGAGCCGGTGGCGGCTGGTGCGCACCTCGCGGAAGTGCTGCGTGATGGCTTGGCGCAGGCGGCTGAGTGCGCGCTCGTAGCGTGGGGCGCTGGCGTAGAGCTGCGGCAGGAACACGCAGCTCAGGCGGTAGCCCGTGGCCGGGCGGTGCGCCACCAGGATGGGGACTTGCACCGTGGTGCCCCCGCCCCCGCTCATGCGCCATCCTTTTGGAGCAACGCGGTGTCATCGCCGAGCAGCATCTGGTCGACGGTGACGGCCATCTGCCGGTCCAACTGGGCACGCCACAGCGGGGCATGCGGCCAGTCCAGCACCCGCCAATCGCCGGCGCCGTCGCTCAGTTGGCCTTGCTTGACCTGGCGGTGCACCGGCAGGCCGTTGAAGAACAGCCGGCGGTGCACCCCGGCCGGCGTTTGGAAATCGAGCCCGGTCTGGTTGTGCACCGCGACCCAGGTGTCGACCTTGCGCTCGCCCTGCCACAGGCGCCACAGCCCGCCTTCGGCGCGCAGGTAGTCGTACACCGCGGAGCCGCGCAACTCCAGCTCGTGGCCGACCACGACGGCTTGCGGCGGCAAGGTCTTCCCCGGGGGCAAGGGCCACAGCTCGCGCAGGTACGCCGGCGGCGGCTGGTCGTCATCGCCCTCTTTGGCCTCGCGCTCGGCGGCGTCCGCATCGTCGTCGTCACGGCTGTTCTTCGGACGGAGTGCGGCCGGGGTGGGCTTGGCCTGGGGATCGCGCAGCCACACCACCTGCACCTGCACCGTGAAACCGGCCAAGGCGGCCAGACCCGACCAGGCAGCGAGCAACGTCGCTTGCACGGCGGGTGGGCCGTACACCCCCACCGTGCACACGCCGCTCTGGGGCCGCATGGTGTGGAACACCTCTCGCTTGAGTGCGGCGAAACGCTCCTCCCATGGCGCAAGCGCCGGTGCTTCGGAGCGCTCACCCATCAACGCCTGCAGGGCCAGGTCTTCCAAGGCCAGGATCTCGCCACGCTGCGCTTCAAACGATTCGCGCAGGGCGGCCAGCGCGCGCTGGCGAGCCGCGGCCGCGGTTTCGTCCCAATGCGGCATGCCGGTTTTCTTGACGCGCTGCTTGTCGTGCCGCTGGCGTTCGTGGCCCAGGCGAAACAGCTCGTTGAGCAGGTGCACGTACAGCGGCCCATTGGCCACTCGGTGCCACAGCCGGCGGGCCTGCGCCGTGGCCTCTGCCATGCGCAGCGGCACGCCATCGGGCACGCGGGGCAGCACCTCCGTGCGCACGCTCAATGCCGCGCCAGCCCCTTGCATGGCCGCAGGCGCGAGGTGCACCGCCAGCGGCTGCACGCCCGGGTAAGGCGCCACAGCGTGTGCCAGCGGCAGCAACAGCTCGCGCCTCAGCACGCGCTGCATGTCACGGGCGCCATAACGGGCATCGGCCGGCAAGGCCGCGAGGTGGGCCGCGGTGGTGGGGTCCAGTTGCAGGGTCAAGGCCCGCTCGAGCAACCCTTCGCGCCGCCGCACCAGCCCGATCTCGCGCTCGAAGATGGGCACCCTCTGCGCCCCCGACAGCGGGGCGAACGGCACCATGTGGTCAATGCGGTTGAACAGTTCGGGCCGCAACGCCGCCTGCACCGCCTGCTCGAAATGCCGCCGCGGATCGTCCTGCCGCGTCACCAGGCCCATGGGCGACTGCTGCAGCGCCTGCGCCCCGAGGTTGGACGTCATCAGCACGATCGTGCCGCAGAAGTTGGCGGTGAGGCCGTTGCCGCTGGTCAGCCGCCCTTCGCCCAGCACCTGGAGCAGCAGGTCGAAAAAGCTCGCATCGGCCTTCTCCAGCTCGTCAAGCAGCACCACCGAGAACGGCTGGCGCCGCACTGCGCCGAGCAGGGTGCCTTCTTCGCCCCCGCCCAGGTCGCCCAGCAGGCGCAGCGTCGCGCCCGGGTCGGCGTACTCGCTCATGTCGAGGCGGATCATGCGGCGGGCGTCGCCGAACATGAACTCGGCCAGCGCCTTGGCCGTCTCGGTCTTGCCGACGCCAGTGGGCCCGATCAGCAGCAGCGAGGCGATCGGCTGCCCGGTGCGCGCCAGGCCGGTCTTGACCGAGGCCAGCACGCCGAGCAGCACGTCGATCACCTCCGGCTGGCCGAACAGGCGGCGCTGGAAAAAATCCTTGATCTCCGCCAGGTCGAGCGGCATGTCGGGGTCGAGCAGGCGCCGAGGCATGCCGGTCTCGGCACAGAACGCTTCGTATGCGTCGTCGCGCGACAAGGCGGGGTCGTGGCGGCCGCGGCCATGCAGGATCAGCGCCTCGAAGAAGCGGATGGCCTTGCCTGGAAAGCCGGCGTACGGCGAGAACCGACGCTGCAAGGCCAGCACCTCCGACACCACGGCGGGGGCCACCGTCAGCCGGTTCGCCTGCGCCAGCGACGCCACCGCCTGCAGCACCACCGGCGCCTGCGCCGCCGCATCGGTGTCGGGCAGCCGCACCTGCTGGAACAGCGCCACCAGGCCCGGGCTGCGCAGCTCCAGCGTGGCCAGCTCCGCGGGCGTGGCTTCGGCGATCAGGCACACCCGCCCGCGCGCCACCGGCTCGCGCAAGCCATCCCCCAGGCTCAAGGCATTGCCCTCGTACTGGCCCACCTCGAACAACTCAACCAAGTGGCCCACGCACAGCACCACTTCCTGTTCCTGGAGCTCGTTGCACAGGCGCGCCAAGGCAGGCTGCCAGCCGCCGTTGCCCGTGAGCCCCTGGATCAGGCGCCCCGCACTCGTCTGAAAGCATCGCAGTGACGACTGGCGCGCATGGTGCTGGATCAAAGTGGTCTTGCCGCTGCCCTCCGCGCCCACCACCAGCACGCTGCCGCTGAAGCGGCCTTCGGTGGCGCGCTGCAATGCCTCGAGCGAGGCCTGCAGGCCGACCGCCGTGAGTCCGCCCTGCATCTCATGGGCGACGCTGCGCAGCAGCGGCACCGCTTGTTCGGCCTGCAGGCGGCGCAGTTCTTCGGCGCTGTGGAACACCAGCTCCAGCGATTGCGGGCTGGCCTCGACCTGCTCGAACCACTGCGCGGCCACCTGCAGCCGGGCCTGCGCACGCCGGCCGCGGCGCCGGGTTTCCAGCCGCACCGCCTCGATCACCGCTTCCAGCAGGCGCTCCGGCGGCGCAATCGCCACCACCCCCAAGGCGGGCACAAAGGCCAGCCCACGCGGTGCGTCGTCGGCGGTCATGAAGACCGCATGCCGGCAACGCCAGGCCGGCTGCAGCAGGGGTTGCTTGCCTTCGGGAAACTCGACGACCACGTCGCGGCGCTCCAGCGCCGGCGCGTCGAGCCACTGCAGGGCTTCGAGTGCGAAGCCCTGGTCGACCCAGTGAGTCTGCGCCGCCTTGGCCAGCCGCTGGGCCACGCGCCGCGGCGACTCACCGAGGGCCACCGCCTCGGGAAAGGCCAAGGACGTGACCACGGTGTGGCCCGACAGGCTGGTCAGCTCAAAAAACGGGGGCTTGAACGTCAGTCGCTGGGCCATGGGGTCGCCGATGCGGCCAGTGCCCCGGCTCTTTACTCGTTGGCCTCGGCCGCCGGGTCGGTGGCTTCCAGCTCGTAGCTGGCCGCCAGCATGGCCAGGCGCGCGATCACGCCGTACATGTAGAAGCGGTTGGGCGTGCTGGCCGCCGGCCGTGCGCCCGGCTTGGGCAGCGACGTCGGGTCGGCAGACGCCATCGGCACGAAGCTGGCCCCGGGTGAGTTGAGGTTCTCGTCGATGCCGCGCTCGCCGTTGACGCGGTAGAAGCCGCCCACCACGTAACGGTCGATCATGTAGACCACCGGCTCGGCCACGGCCTCGCCCACCTGCTCATAGGTGGGCACGCCCTCTTGCAAGATGACCTCGGTGACTTCCTGCCCATCCTTGATCACACTCATCTTGTTGCGCGAGCGGCGGTTCAGGTCGGCCAGGTCCTGCGGGTCGCGCACGGTCATGATGCCCATGCCGTAGGTGCCGGCATCGGCCTTGACGATCAGGAACGGCTTTTCCTGCACACCGTATTCCTTGTACTTGCGGCGGATCTGCGCCAACAGCGTGTCGGCCTGGGTCATCAGGCAGTCGGTGCCGGTGCCGGTGGAAAAATCCACCCCTTCACAGCGCTCGAACAGCGGGTTGATGAGCCAGGAATCCATGCCCAGCAGCTTGGCGAACTTTTTCGCCACTTCTTCATACGCCGCGAAGTGCTTGGTCTTGCGCCGCACCGCCCAGCCGGCGTGCAGCGGCGGCAGCAGGTACTGCTCGTGCAAACCCTCGAGCACCGGCGGGATCCCGGCCGAGAGGTCGTTGTTGAGCAGGATGGTGCAGGGGTCGAAATTCTTCAAACCCAACCGCCCGCGCTGGCGCACCAGCGGCTCGACGGTGATGCTGCTGCCATCGGCCAAGGCGATGTCGGTGGGCTCGGTGATGCTGTCGTCGAGTGTGCCCAGGCGCACATTCATGCCGGCCTGGTGAAAGATCTGAAGCAGCCGCGCCACGTTTGACAGATAGAACCCATTGCGCGTGTGCTTTTCCGGAATCAAAAGCAGGTTCTTGGCCTCCGGACAGATCTTCTCGATGGCCGCCATGGCCGCCTGCACCGCCAACGGAATCATCTCGTTGGACAGGTTGTTGAAGCCGCCCGGAAACAGATTGGTGTCGACCGGGGCCAGCTTGAAGCCGGCGTTGCGCAGATCCACCGAACTGTAGAAAGGCGGGGTGTGCTCCATCCACTCGAGGCGGAACCAGCGCTCGATGGCTGGCAGCGATTCAAGAACACGCTGCTCCAATTCGTTGATCGGCCCAGTCAATGCGGTGATGAGATGAGGAACCATGGTGGGAGCCCGAAAAGGGAGAGGGACAAATGATTTTAGGGAGTTGCCGTGACAGCGTGAGCGCTCAGTGTGGCATGCGGCTAAAAAAAATAGGCCACCTTGCGGTGGCCTGAATTCACTCTGCTTGGAGAAGATCAAAAATCGGCTGTCCGCCTACCCTGCAGGCAGACCCTGCAGGGTAGGCATTCACTCTCACCGGTTGTAGGCGGTTTCGCCGTGCGACGAAATGTCCAGGCCTTCGCGCTCGGCTTCTTCCGATACGCGCAGTCCAATCACCAGGTCGACCAGCTTGAAGGCCACGAAAGCCACCACCGCCGAGACCACCACCGTGATCAGCACCCCTTGGGCCTGAATCCACAGCTGGGCTGCGATGCCGGGGAAGCCGCCACAGGTGTTGGCCACGTAGTCACAGATGCCCGTGCCGCCCAAGGTGGGCGAGGCGAACACACCGGTGAGCAAGGCGCCCACGATGCCGCCCACGCCGTGCACGCCGAAGACGTCCAGCGAGTCGTCCGCACCCAGCAGGCGCTTCAGACCGTGCACACCCCACAGGCACACCACGCCCGAGATCAAGCCGATCACCAAGGCACCGCCCACCCCCACGAACCCGCAGGCCGGGGTGACGGCCACCAGGCCCGCCACGGCGCCCGACACCGCGCCGAGCATCGAGGCCTTGCCCTTCATCAGCGTCTCACCCAGCGACCAGCTCAAGGTGGCGGCCGCCGTGGCGATGATGGTGTTGATGAAGGCCAGTGCGGCCACGCCGTTGGCTTCCAGGTTGGAGCCGGCGTTGAAGCCGAACCAGCCCACCCACAGCAGCGA
>JAZKHH010000186.1:0-39304 GCA_040385465.1 Pseudomonadota bacterium
CTCTTCCTCGATCTTTCGATCGAAGAAGTGTTTCCTATGTCTCCGCACACCTGTTACCTAGGTACCCGGTCCGTACAAAGCCTTAAAAAGCTGTGATGAAACTCAAGCGGAACGAACGCGGCTCGATGGGGTGAAAGTGCACATCGTCGGCCCCGCCGGCCGGCTCGCCTTGCAAGCGCGACGGATAGTAGTAATCGATGGCCGAGGCTTGCCGGTTGGTCAAGTTAAAACCCTCCAGCTCGATCCGCGCGCTCGGACTCAGCTTGTGCCCGACACGGCCGTTGACGGTGTGGGTGCTGCGGGAGCGCACGCTGTTGTCCTCGATCAGGGGCCGCGGTCCGAAGTAACGAAATTGCGCAGCGCCGGACCAGCGTCCCACGTTGTCAACCGCCAGTGCCAGCGAGGCCACCCCTTCGACGGCGCCCGGAATTCGGGATCCCACGCCATCGGGATCGGCGTCTTGGAAGCGGGCGCGGGCGAACGCCAAATCCGCGTCCACGGTCAGCCAATCGGACAGTTTGTAGTAGTTGGCCAGCTCGAAGCCATTGCGGCGACTCGGGCGGCCCGCTTCGGTGGTCCCGGCGTCACCGGCAAAGGTCAGCTCCGAGCCGCTGTCGAGCTGGTAGACGGAAAACGCCGTCTGCCAGCCCGGCAGCAGCGAGGTGCGCACGCCCACTTCTGCGCCTTTTGATCGTGCTATCAGGGGCACCCTCGACGCATCGGCTCCGGTCCTGGGATCCACGGTGATCGTGGCGCCGCGCGCATCGTTGCTGTGAAAACCGCCGCCCAGGTTGAGGTAGTACTCGGTCTGGCGCCAGGGGCCGAAAATGAGGCTCAGCTTCGGGTTGGCCAGCGTGGCGCTGAGTTGCCCTGAGTTGGCAACGGTGTCGCTTCGCACGTCGACCTTGTAGGTGTCGGCCCGTGCCCCGGCCACAGTCCTGAACCAAGGCCGCCAGCGCGTGGCGTTCTCGAAGTACAACCCCACGCTGGTTTCAGTGATGCGGTCGCGGCGCGTGGTGCTCAGTGTGCGACGTGCCGCGGTGCTCAACAGCCCGTTGTCGATGCTGTCGTTCTGGAACTGCACGCCCACGGTGTTCTCGGATTCGCTGCCCAGCCCCTGGATCGCCCAGGTGTGGCTCGCTGCCACGCCAGTGGTTTTTCGGTTGTCGGGCTGGGCGAACTGATCGCCGTTGACAGGGTCGTCCAAAAAGTAGGTGAAGTTCGAAAACAGAGCCAACTTCGAGTCGACCAGGTAGGCATTGACCTGCGAGTTCGCACCTTCGCCGCTGGTGCGCCAAGCGCCCGACAGGCTGTAGCGGTGGGATTCGCCGCCATCGGTCGAGTCGATTGTGTCGAAGCGCCCCAGCGCCCCTGCGTCTACGGCTCGTTGGGGGATCTGGTCCGTCGAGTTCCACCGGGCCTGGTACACCATGGCCGTCAGGTTGAAGCCTTCGGCGAGCGTGGCCTGACTGTAGCGCAGGACGCCATTGAACTTGTGGAAGCCTTCAGGGTTCACGAAAGGACCGTCTTTGCGCAAATGCTCCAAGGCATACAGCACCGCCCCGTTGCCCACGCTGGGCGAATCTGCCAGCAGGACACGTCGAAAGCCGTCCTCTCCCAACCCCACGCTGGCGATGCCCTTGTCCAGGGTGTCGGCGTAACGGATGTCCACCGCACCCGCCGAAGAAAAATCGCCTTCTTGCGCGTAGTAGGGCCCCTTCTTGTAGGTCATGCGGGACGCGAGTTCTGGAATCAGGAAGTTCAGGTCTGTCCAGCCTTGTCCGTGGGCGTGGGAGCGCTGATTGACCACCATCCCGTCGACCGTGGTTCGCAAGTCGGTCCCGTGGTCCAGGTTGAAGCCCCGCAGGTAGAACTGATTGGCTTTGCCCTCACCGCTGTGCTGGCTGACGATCAGGCCTGGCGTGGCCTCAAGCAATTCGCCAGGGCGGTAGACGGTGCGGGCCGCCAATTGCTGTTTCGAGACCGTGCCCACGTTGGCCGAGTCGGCCACACCCACCTGGGCGCCGCTTCCACTGGCGCCGGTGACCACCACGGTGTCCAAGGCCTGCTCGCCGCCTGCCAGGACACCTGCACTGCAACACGACAAGGCCAGGGTCAGGCACAGCTTTTGGCTTGGCGCGGGCAAGGACAGTCGAGGTTGACGGTTCATGATGAGGGTTTTTCGAAGGTTGGGATAGAGAGGCTGTTGGCAGGCCGTCCGCAAGCCGTGGGAAGTGCGACGGGTGACGAGTTGACCGATGTGCTTGGCAACGGACTTTGCCTGCTTACGCAGGATCGTCCATGTCAGATGCGCGCTGGCAGCGCTAATTTTTGCGTGTTCTGTTTTGCGACCACCACATGGGGCGGTTTGACTGCTTGCAGGCCCGATGCTTGCAGCGGCTATTCATCCCACCTGAACGGGCCGCTGGGCCTTTGACGGCATCAAAGTACAGTCGCTGCGCGTTAAGGGTCGCATCAAGCCGACCTGTCTTGGCTTCCCCCGAGACTGGGACTGACCGTGATGCGACGTTGAGTGGATGTCGCGGTCTTGCAGCGTGCTTTGCGACTCATTTCCCTGCACTCAAGGGTTGGATCCGCTGTGCGAGTGTCCCTGGACACTGGCCCGGTGCCATAGGGGATGTCCCACGCCCAGCGCTCAGCTCCCATTCGGAGGCCAATTGGTGCCCGGATTGAAGGCTGTGCCTGTAGATCCCCTGGGTTGAAGTCGGCGATTTTGTCCCCAAGTGAGTGGAATTCCGTTAGGAGATGGCAATGCGACTCGACAAACTCACCACCAAGTTCCAGGAGGCCCTGGCCGATGCCCAAAGCCGGGCGCTGGCGTTGGACAACCCCTACATCGAGCCGGCGCACCTGCTGCTGGCGATGCTGAACCAGGCCGACGGGCCGCAATCGCTGTTGGCGCGCTGCGGCGTCAACACCAGCCGACTGCAGGCCGCCCTGGAAGGGGTGGTGGCCAAGCTGCCCCAGGTGCAAGGCGCCGAGCAGGTGCAGGCCGGCCGCGAGCTGGTCAGCCTGCTGCAAAGCACGGAGAAGGAAGCCAATAAGCGGGGCGACCAGTTCCTGGCCAGTGAAATGTTCCTGCTGGCCTTGACCGACACCAAGACCTCGCTCGGCCCGCTGCTCAAGGAGCATGGCCTGACCCGCAAGGCCCTCGAAGGCGCGATCGATGCGCTGCGGGGCGGCCAGAAGGTCGATTCCGCAGGGGCGGAGGATCAGCGCGAGGCATTGAAGAAGTACACCCTGGACCTCACCGACCGCGCCCGGCGCGGCAAGCTCGACCCGGTCATCGGCCGGGACGACGAAATCCGGCGCGCCATCCAGGTGCTGCAACGGCGCACCAAGAACAACCCAGTGCTGATCGGTGAGCCCGGCGTGGGCAAGACGGCCATCGTCGAAGGCCTGGCGCAGCGCATCGTGGCGGGCGAGGTGCCGGAGTCGCTGAAGAGCAAGCGGGTGCTGGTGCTGGACATGGCCTTGCTGCTGGCGGGCGCGAAGTACCGCGGCGAATTTGAAGAGCGGCTGAAGTCTGTGCTCAAGGAAGTGGCCCAGGACGAAGGCCAGACCATCGTCTTCATCGATGAGATCCACACCATGGTGGGCGCAGGCAAGGGCGAAGGCGCCATCGACGCCGGCAACATGCTCAAGCCGGCGCTGGCGCGCGGCGAGCTGCACTGCATCGGCGCCACCACGCTGGACGAATACCGCAAATACCTGGAAAAAGACGCCGCCCTGGAGCGGCGCTTCCAGAAGATCTTGGTGGGTGAGCCGTCGGTGGAGGCCACCATTGCCATCCTGCGCGGCCTGCAGGAAAAATACGAGGTGCACCACGGCGTGGAGATCACCGACCCGGCCATTGTGGCCGCGGCCGAGCTCAGCCACCGCTACATCACCGACCGCTTTTTGCCCGACAAAGCCATCGACCTGATCGACGAAGCCGCGGCCAAAGTGAAGATCGAGATCGACTCCAAACCCGAGGCGATGGACAAGCTCGATCGCCGGCTGATCCAGCTGCAGATCGAGCGCGAAGCCGTGCGGCGGGAAAAGGACGAGGCCTCGCGCAAGCGGCTGGGCTTGATTGAGGAAGAGATCACCAAGCTCCAGCGCCAATCGGCGGACCTGGACGAGATCTGGAAGGCGGAGAAGGCCAGCGCCCAAGGGTCGGCGGAAGTGAAAGAAGAGATCGACCGCCTGCGCTTCGAGGTCGAGGCTTTCAAGCGCAAGGGGGATTTCAACAAGGTGGCCGAACTGCAATACGGCAAGTTGCCGGCGTTGGAGAAAAGGCTCAGCCAGATGCAGGCACATGAGCAGGACGCACCGCAGGCCGGTGGTCAGCCGCGCTTGCTGCGCACCCAGGTGGGTGCCGAGGAAATTGCCGAGGTCGTGGCCCATGCCACCGGCATTCCGGTGTCCAAGCTGCTGCAGGGTGAGCGCGACAAACTGCTGCAGATGGAGGTGCGCCTGCACGAGCGGGTGGTGGGGCAGGAGGAAGCGATCTCGTCGGTGGCCAACGCCATCCGCCGCTCGCGCGCGGGCCTGAGCGACCCGAACCGACCCACCGGCTCTTTCTTGTTCCTCGGGCCCACCGGGGTGGGCAAGACCGAGCTGTGCAAAGCATTGGCGGGCTTTTTGTTTGACAGCGAGGACCACCTCATCCGCCTCGACATGAGCGAGTTCATGGAAAAGCACTCGGTGAGCCGGCTGATCGGGGCGCCACCGGGGTATGTGGGTTATGACGAGGGCGGTTACCTGACCGAGGCCGTGCGCCGCAAGCCGTATTCGGTGTTGCTGCTGGACGAGGTCGAAAAGGCCCATCCGGACGTGTTCAACGTGCTGTTGCAGGTGCTGGACGATGGCCGCCTCACCGACGGCCAGGGCCGCACCGTCGACTTCAAGAACACGGTGATCGTCATGACCTCGAACCTGGGCTCCCAGCACATCATGCAGATGGTGGGTGAAGACCCCGAGCTGATCCGCGCGGCCGTGTGGGACGAAGTCAAAGTGCATTTCCGCCCGGAGTTTTTGAACCGCATCGACGACACCGTGGTGTTCCATGCGTTGGACGCGGGTCACATCGAGCGCATCGCGCGCATCCAGTTGCGCATTCTGGAAAAGCGGCTGGAAAAGCTCGACATGAAGCTCGACGTGTCGGCCGAAGCCTTGGCCGAGTTGGCCAAGGTGGGGTTCGATCCCGTGTTCGGGGCACGGCCGCTGAAGCGGGCCATCCAGCAGCGCATCGAGAACCCGGTGTCCAAGCTGATCCTCGAAGGGCGCTTTGGGCCCAAAGACGTCATTCCCGTGGTGCTGCACGACGGCGAATTCGCTTTCCAACGCGTGGTTCACTGAACCTCAGCCTGTTGCCCCGACGGGACACGGGACCCGACACGTGTCGGGTCCCGTGCGTTCGCCACGGCCAGCGTGGCAGGGCACCCTGTGATCGAACCATAATCTCCCACTGCCCTTGAGTTGGAGACCAAGTTCATGCACACAGCACAGTCCGAGCCGTTGAGCGCCACCGAGCGCGTGGTTGTCGTGGGCGCGGGTCTGGCGGGCTTGGCGGTGGCGCTGCACGTGGCTGCGCAGCGCCCGGTGGTGATTCTGGCCAAACGCAGCTTGGAAGAGGCGGCCACGGCCTGGGCTCAGGGTGGCATCGTGGGGGTGCTGGGACAAGACGACAGCGTCGAGAAGCACGTGCAAGACACCCAGGAAGCAGGCGCCGGCCTGGTGGACGAGCAAACCGCGCGCTATGTGGCTGAGGAAAGCGCCGAGGCCATCGCCTGGCTGGTGTCGCAGGGCGTGCCGTTCTCGCCCGACCCCGAGGGGCCGCTGGGCCTGCATTTGACGCGGGAGGGCGGCCATGCGGTGCGCCGCATCGCCCATGCCGCCGACGCCACCGGCAAGGCCATCCACGACGTGCTGCTGGCGGCCGTGCGGGCCCATCCGCGCATCACCCTGCTCGAGCGCTGGATGGCGGTCGACCTCATCACCTCGCGCCACCTCAAACGCGACGAGCCGCCGCATTGCTACGGCGTCTACGCGCTGGACATCGACAGCCAGCGCGTCGAGACGCTGCCCGCCAGCAGTGTGGTGCTGGCCACGGGCGGCGTGGGCAAGGTGTATCGCTACACCAGCAACCCCGACACCGCCACCGGTGACGGCATTGCCATGGCCTGGCGGGCCGGGTGCCGGGCGGCCAACATGGAGTTCATCCAATTCCACCCTACCTGCCTCTACCACCCGCAAGAGCGCACCTTCCTGATCACCGAGGCGCTGAGAGGCGAGGGGGGTCACCTCAAACTGAGTGACGGCACGCGCTTCATGGCGGCCCATGATGAACGCCTGGAACTGGCCCCGCGCGACATCGTCGCCCGCGCCATTGACTTCGAGATGAAAAAGCACGGCCTGGACAACGTCTGGCTGGACGCCACCCACCTGGGTGAAGAATTCCTCAAGGCCCACTTTCCGACCATCCATGCCCGCTGTCTCAAGCTGGGCATCGACATCGCGCGCCAGCCCATTCCCGTGGTGCCGGCGGCCCACTACACCTGCGGGGGTGTGGTCACCGACTTGCAGGGCCGCACGGACGTGCCGGGTTTGTATGCCGTGGGCGAGACCACCTACACCGGGCTGCATGGCGCCAACCGCCTGGCCAGCAATTCGCTGCTGGAGTGTGTGGTGCTGGGGCGCAGCTGTGCGGCGTTGATCCTGGAACAGGTGCCGCCCGCACTGCCAACACTGCCCGACTGGGATGAGAGCCAGGTTGAGAACGCCGACGAGCAGGTGGTCATCTCCCACAACTGGGACGAACTGCGCCTGGTGATGTGGAACTACGTCGGCATTGTGCGAACCACCAAGCGTCTGGAGCGTGCGCTGCACCGCATCAAGCTGCTGCGCGGTGAGATCGACGATTACTACGCCAACTTCCGGGTCAACCGGGATTTGTTGGAGCTGCGCAACCTGGTCGACTGCGCCGAGCTCATCGTGCGCTCCGCCTTGATGCGGCATGAAAGCCGGGGCCTGCACTACAGCCGCGACTATCCCCTCACCTTGCCGGTCAGTTTTCCGACCGTGTTGCTGCGCAGCACGCGCCGCGGCAAAAAGCCCAAGACTTGTGGTTTGAGCGGCTGATGGGTGACCCTGGAGCCAAGCTGGCTTGGGTGAACTGCGTCAGCGTCGCGCCCGCATGGCCATGCGGGCCTGCACGAACTCGACGGCGAAATCCACCGCCGCGGTGATGGCCGTTTCGTTGTCGGCCCGTTCCTTGTCGCTCAGAAAGAAGGAGAAGTCGACTTCGTGCCGGATGTAGCGCGGCGGCAGGCGGTTCAGCGCCACGCAGGCAATGTCGGGAAACAGCTCGCTGGCGTGCTGCAACTGCGGATAGCGATGGACCGCGTCACGGACCGCTTGAATCACGGCGCGTTCGTGGAAGTTGTGAATCATCTCGAAATCGGCGGCCATGGCGCGGGGTTCATTCCCAAAAAAACAATGCTTATTCATTATTCAGTGGCCCCTTGAACCTAGGGGTGCCGTGGGCTGGGCGCAGGCGGCGTTTTCGGTTATTTTTGCAGTTCGGTTAATTCATGAATTATTCGCAGTGCCGGGTTTGCGTCAATTCAACGACTGATTCTCACCGTGACCTTTCGCCATGACCGTAGAGAACTGTTTGCTTGTCACCGTTCAAAGCAACTTGACCCACCTGCCATGGGGCTTGATCGTCGACAGCGGTGCCGATGCCATGGAAGTCTGCAAGCGCCGGCAATTTGGGGCGGTATTTTCCGATTACGGTGCACTGCATGACCGCTCCAATGGCCTGCGCTTGGCCCGTGCGCTGAGGGCGCAAGCGCGCACCCTGCACATCTACCTGCTCTCTGACCGGCCGGACCTGTCGCAGATCCAGTCGGCATTGCACGCGGGCGCCACCGACTTGTTGCTGCGCGACATGTCCGCGTTGCAGCGGGTCTTAGCGCTGCTGCAAGGCGAAGTGCGGCATGCGCAGGAAGAAGGTTGGGCCGACAGCGAGTTGGCCGCCGCCGCGGCGTCCGGCATCGAAATCAAACGGCTGGAGCAGCTGCTCAGCGACGCCGGGCTCGGGCCTGCCGCCGAGATGGCCGTCAACGATGCCATCACCCAGCTGACCCAGACGGAGGCCCATGCCATTGACCTGGTGACCATCGCTCAGAAGGTCAGCGTGCACATTCCAGACCCGGCCGATCGCGAGGAATTCCTGTCGCAATTCGTCGACATCCATTCATGATCTGCGGCTTTTTTGTGAACACGATGTGGCCCACAGGCACCTTGACCCACCCACAGTGAACGTTGATCAGGCGTCCGGCAGTCAGATTGTCTCGTGCGAAGCGACTGGTGCGGTGCGGTAAGGCGTGGCCAGGCCGCAGCGCCTCCCCAAGCGGAAAGGGAAAGCGTCAGGTTCTCGACAGCACGCGCATGGAGTAGTCGACGGCGGTGACGTGTTTGGTCAGGCGGCCCAGGGAAATCCGGTCCACCCCGGTGGCGGCAATGTCGCGAAGCTGTTCCAGCTGCACATTGCCCGACACCTCGAGCAAAGCCCGTCCGGCGTTCAGCGCCACAGCCTGGTGCATCAGCGGGACGTCGAAGTTGTCGAGCAACACGCTGCCCGCACCACCCTCCAGGGCCTCGGCCAACTGCGCCAGGTTCTCGACTTCGATCTGGATGCCCACGCCGGCTTGCAGTTGCTGGGCTTGGGACAGCACCTGGGCAATGCCGCCGGCCGCGGCGATGTGGTTTTCCTTGATCAGGATGCCGTCCCACAGGGCCATGCGCTGGTTGTGACCTCCGCCCACGCGCACGGCGTATTTTTGCGCCTGCCGCAAACCCGGCACGGTCTTGCGGGTGTCCAGCACCAGGCACCCGGTGGGCCGCGGGGAGGCGCCCTCGATGGCCTGCACATGCCGGCGCGTGTCGGTGGCCGTGCCGGACAGCAGCTGCAGGAAGTTCAAAGCCGGCCGCTCGGCCGACAGCAGCGCGCGGGCGGTGGCCTGGATGTGGCACACCGTGGCGTCGGCCGGCATCGCAGCGCCCTCCTTGAAGGCCCACGCCACCTGTGCGTGCGGGTCCAGGGCGTGCAGGCACTCGTCGAACCAGGCCCGGCCGCACAGCACCGCCGCCTCGCGCACGATCACCTGAGCCTCGACCTGCTGTGTGGCTGGCACCAGCTCGGCGGTCCAATCGCGCAGGCCGATGTCTTCGCGCAGGGCGTCCCGCACGTTGCGCGTGCGGGCAGCGTCCAAAGTTTCATTGCAGTCGAAAACAGGCGGGCGGGTCATGAGGTCGGCTTGGGGGAAAGAGAAGGGCGGTGGGCAACCTTCGGTCGGTGCTGGTCCCGCGGTGGGGCTCTGGAGGTGATGGGCTTGTGCTGGTGGCTCAAGCCGCTCCCAAATTCGGCACGAAGCCGCTGGGCGCAGGCGCAGTGCTGCCAGGATGCTGCTTGACGAAATCCAGCATGCGGTCGATGCAGGTCAGCGCTTGCTGCCGCACGCCTTCCTCCACCAGAATTTCGCCGCGGCCCTGCGTCAAGCAATCGATCACGCCCTGCACGGCGTTCATCGCCATCCAGGGGCAATGCGCGCAGCTCTTGCAGCTGGCGCTTTGCCCGGCGGTCGGTGCTTCCAGCAAAGTCTTGTGGGGGGCCACCTGGCGCATGCGGTGGAGGATGCCGTTGTCGGTGGCCACGATGAAGGTCTCGGCCGGCAGGGACGTCACCGCGTGCAGGAGTTGGGAAGTGGAGCCGACGACGTCGGCCAGGCTGATCACCGCCTCGGGCGACTCGGGATGCACCAGCACCTTGGCCCCCGGGTGGGCCTGCTTCAGGAGCTCGAGTTCCAGGCTCTTGAACTCGTCGTGGACGATGCAGGCCCCGTTCCACATCAGCATGTCGGCGCCGGTTTGGGCCTGGATGTAGTGGCCCAAATGGCGATCGGGGGCCCAGATCAGGCGCTCGCCCTGGGCATGGAGGTGGTTGACGATGGCCAATGCGCAACTGCTCGTCACCATCCAGTCGGCACGGGCCTTCACGGCGGCGCTGGTGTTCGCATAGACCACCACTTTGCGGTCCGGGTGGGCATCGCAAAACCGGTTGAATTCATCGGGTGGGCACCCCAGGTCCAGCGAGCAGGTGGCCGCCAGATCCGGCATCAGCACCCGCTTGTCAGGGCTCAGGATCTTGGCGCTTTCGCCCATGAACCGGACACCGGCGACCACCAGGGTCTGGCTGGGATGGTCACGCCCGAAGCGGGCCATCTCCAGGGAATCGGCGACGCACCCACCGGTCTCCAGGGCGAGGTCCTGCAGGTCGCCATCGACGTAGTAATGCGCCACCAGCACGGCGTTGTGCTGGCGCAGCAACGCCGCCGCTTCAGCCTTGACCTTCGCCCGTTGCGAGGGGGTCAGGGCGACGGGCACCGTGGCCCAGGCCTGCGCGGTGCAGCTGCTGCCGTGGCGGTCTTGAAGGGGGTAGTCGAACGAAACCTGGGTCATGGGCACTCCGAGTCAATCCATCTGCAACCGGAGATGGTAACGACTGCTGAGGGGCTCTGCCTTGCGGCAGGTGGGCGCCACCCCCTCAGGTCAGGTGCTTGTCCAGCTCCATGAGCTTGAGCCGGGCCAGGGTCATGTTGGTGCGTTGCTTGTCCAGCAGCGCCATCATGAAAAAGCCGGGGCGCCGCGAGGCCGGCCGCAGCATCACCTGGCGTCCGCCGCTGCTGGTGGTGACTTCCTCCACCGAGCTCAGGCCCAGCAGCAGCGCCGATTGGCGGTGGGCGCGCATCAGCTGCGCGCACGCCGAGGCGGTTTGGTCCAGGTCGACTTCCTCGCCGATGCGGGTGTCGCGTGCCATCACCTGGGAGGTTTCGTCGTTCACCAACGCGCAGGCCAGCAAGCCTTCCATGGATGACATTTTGTCGAGCGCCAGCTGGGCTTGGTCGGCCTTCAAGTGGCTTGAGACCGGGCGGCCTGCGGCATTGGGCAGCTCGGGCGTCACGACCATCCGCGCCGGGCCGGCCACACCGGAAATGGCGGGCGGCAGCAGGCCGGAGGGGGAGGAGGTGTCGGTGAAGTCGAAGGCGTCGTCGCGGCGGGCCAACAGCATGTCGCGCGCCCAGGTCTGCTGGGCCCTGGCCAGGCGCCACTGCGCCGCAATCGCATTCCACACGGCCGAGGCACTGGTCATCGGCTCTTCGACCACCAGCACCTGCAGGGCCATTGGCCACACTGCTGCGCGGATCTTCTGCTGGATCCAGGCGGCGTTGGGCGGCAACATGAACAGCACCGTGGGACAGCGCCAGGCGGCCTGGCTGGCCGCTGTTTGCAGGGACGACAGCAACGCATCGATGGCATGGGCCTGCATGGGGCCCACCACGATCGCCGTCATGTGGCTGTGCTCCATGAGGGCCATCTGGATTTCGGCCCCGTCGCGCTCCGGTGCCCGCACGTCCGCATGGATGACTTTCAACTGGTCGGTGTTGTGCCGGACCACGGTCGTGCGCTCGATCGTTGCCACCGTGCGCGAGGTGACGTCATCGCGCAGGTGCAGACGCTCGATGGGCTGGGCACAGGCTTCTGACAGCGTGTGGATCACGAGGGTGGCCCACACCCGGACCGGGTCGATCAGGGCAATCAGCTGGGTGGCCGGCCCGGCGTCGGCGCGGGTGGTCGAGAAATGCTCGCGGATGGCCGCAGCGGGCGAGCCGGACACCCGAATTTCCTGAGAGAAGGGGTCAGACGTCTCGGCCTTGGGCGGTTCGAGCGGCTCCAGGGATTCCATGATGGCGGTGGCGGCGAAGCCGTCGTCGCCCTCCTCGGAGGGCGACCGTTTGGAGGCGCCCAGGTCGCCGAAAAGCGCTTTCAGCATGCGACGCGCTCCGAAACTGTGACTTTTGTCAATTGCAAGGTGTTCATGGCCGGACTGTGACGGCAAGCCGGGCAATCGGCTATCCCTTGCTTGAGCGGTTGGGGCTCGAAACAACGCCGGGGCCCCCTTTCAGGGGCGTCGCAGGGGCTTGGAGGCGAAAAAATGCCGTGGGGAACTGCCCACACAGCGGGTCACCATCGCTGAAAAGGCACTGGCGCTGGTGTAGCCCAACTCGCTGGCAATGACGTGCATGGGCTTGTTCTGGGCTGCCAAGGTGACCGCACGGGCCAGCAGGACCTGCTGGCGCCATTGCCCAAAGGTGGTTCCCAGCTCGGAACGGAACAAGCGCGCAATCGTGCGTGGGCTGGCACCGGTGGCTTTTGCCCAGTCGGGCAGCAGCACCTGCCCCGTGGGGTCGTCGAGCACCGCTTGGCACAGGGCCAGCAGGCGCTTGTCCTGCGGAAGGGCCACCCCCAGGGGAATGGGCGGCGCCCGGCGCAGCTCGTCGAGCACCAGGGCGCACAGGTGCTGTTCCCGGCGGTGCTCGTCCAGCGACTGTCGGGTGGGGGTCGGGTGCTCGGGCAGGTGGGCCACCAGCTCGCGCAGCAGGTCCGACACCTCCAGCACCCGGCACCGGCGCCAGGCCTCACCGGTCTCGGGAACCAGGCCCGGGCCCACGCAGTGCGCATCCTGGTGGATGTAGAGCACGCGGATTTCGGCGTCTTCCAACACGGTGATGGCGTGTTCCTCGTGGGGCGGAATCCACACCGCCCGCGACGGCGGCACCAGGTACGTGCTGCGCTGGGTCGTGACCCGAATCACCCCCGTGGCAGACAAGGCCACCTGGGCCCAGGCGTGGCCGTGCGGCTGCACCTCGGTGTCTGCAGCCAGGCGCCGCAGCCCTGCACGCAGGGGGTGCTCGGGCGAGGGGCCATGGCGCTGGGGGTCCAGGGGGGGCACGCTGGCGCCGCGTCGCGTCTTCGGGGGTGCGGTGGCTGAAGCAGAAGGAGGAGGGCGGGCCATGGCTTGTCCATTTCTCGACACAAGTTGTCAATCTATCGCAACTATGTCGCAAACTGGGCTTTTACAGTCAGGGTGTTCCCTCTCTTTGAAGGCTGCTCATGTCGAACCTCACGTCGAACGCTTCCGACTCCTTTGGTTTCCGTCAGGACGCACGGACCATGTCGCTCGTGGGGTTGGCCCATGGGCTTTCGCATTTTTTCCACCTGCTGTTGCCGCCGTTGTTCCCGATGTTCATTCGGGACTTTGGCTTCGATTACGTGGAACTGGGCTTTTTGGTGAGCCTGTTCTTCATTGTGTCGGGGACTGGCCAGGCCATGGCGGGCTTCCTGGTCGACCGGGTGGGGGCGCGGCCGGTGTTGTTTGCGGCCATGGCGTGTTTTGCGGCATCGGCGGTGGCCGGAGCGATGGCCCAAAGCTACAGCGGTCTGATGCTCAGTGCCGCGTTGGCCGGTTTGGGCAACTCGCCCTTTCACCCGGTCGACTTCACCATTTTGAACAAGCGCATTTCGCCCAAGCGGCTGGGGCACGCGTTCTCGGTTCACGGCATCACAGGCAGCTTGGGCTGGGCGGCGGCGCCCGCGTTCCTGGTGGCGGTGACCGCCTTGACCGGCTCATGGCGCTGGGCGATGGTCGGGTCCGCCTTGCTGGTGGTCATTGTGGCGGCCATCTTGTTCTGGCACCGTGACGCGCTGGACGACCGAGCACCGGGCGTTCAAGTGGACCCCAAACCCACGCGTGCCGATGGGTCGAAGCCCGAGCACGCCATGGCGTTTTTGAAGCTGCCGGTGGTGTGGCTGTGCTTCTCGTTCTTCTTTTGGTCGACCTCGGCACTGAGCGCCATCCAGGGTTTCGCGGTGCCGGCCGTCACCCGGTTGATGGGCGGTGAGGTGCCCCTGTTGGCGGGTTTGCTCAGCGGCTACATGCTGTGCAGTGCGGGGGGCATGGTCGTGGGCGGCTTTCTGGCGGCGCGCGCAGAGCGTCTGGAAAAGCTCATCGGCCTGTGCCTGCTGGCCTCGGCGGCATTGCTGGTGTGGGTCGGCACGGCCACCTTGCCGAATGCGGCAGTGGTGGCGGTGCTGGTGCTGTCGGGGTTCGGTGTGGGCCTGGCCGGTCCGTCGCGCGACATGTTGATCAAACGCGCATCGCCTCCCGGGGCGACCGGGCGGGTGTACGGCGCGGTTTACTCGGGCTTGGACCTTGGCTTTGCGCTGGCCGCTCCCTTGTTCGGGTACCTGCTGGACCGCGGTTTGCCGCAAGGGGTGTTCTTCGGTGCCGCCGCGGCCTTGGCCTTGGGTGTCCTGTCGGCCACGCTGGTGGGTGGACGTCTGACGCCGAGTGCCATGCCGCAAAGGGCCAAGCCGGCTTGAGGAGGGGGGCTGCAAGCCGGAGCCACGATCTTGAACAAAGCCGCCGGGCCCTGGGCAGCCAGGGGTCAGGCGGCTTTTTTCGAGGGGGAGGCCTGGGCGCTGCGGGTGGTTTGCACCGGCAGCATCTCGGTGTTCTGGAACTCGGTGTTTTGGGCATCGAGGTAGCGGCGAACCTGCTTGAGCAGGTCGGGCACGTTCTCCGGCGAATGCAGCACCAGCTCGCCATGGTCCGGGCACTGGATCACCATGGCCGCGCCAGCTTGGGAACCGGGTTTTTCGGCTTTTTCCCGCAGGTGCAGGCCGTTCCACCCAATCCAGCCGATGCCGGAAATCCAGATGCCCCGTGAACGCACACCGGCCCGCACGCCGTTGCGCCGCACTTTGGGGTGCAGGGCCAGGTACACCATGCGCGGGATCCACCAGACGAACACCGACACGGCCAGGCCGACGAAGATCGACACACAGGCGCCCAGCGCCATGGCGATCGACAGCAACAGCAGCGTGACCCCATTTTCGCCTTGAAGCAGCCCCAGCATGGCATGGCAGAACAAGGCAGGGGGCACCACGGCCACCGCACTTGCCAGGGCACAGCCGACACGCTCCGTCCAGACCAACCCGCGGGTGCGCCGCTCGACCACGAAGCGCGTGGTGGGGGACTTGTCGGCCGCCGAAGGCGTGGTGGCGCTGCCCGGATCGGCAGCCGCCTTGCTGCCTGAAGCGGCAGAAGGGGGACTCAGCGGCGGGTGCACGGGAACGGTCATGGGGTCTGGCAACACTCGGTTCGGGCAAGGGGCCCGATCTTGGACTCAGGATCAGTGGGGTGGCAAGACCTCAAGCAGGCGGTCCAGCCCCCCGCGGTCAATGGCCACCATGGCGGCTTCGCGCACACGGGGCTTCGCATGATAGGCGACAGACAGGCCTGCCCAACCCATCATGGGCAGGTCGTTGGCCCCGTCGCCCATGGCAATCGCTTGGCTGGGTGCCACACCCAGCTGGGCGCAGGTGCTTTGCAGCATGCGGCGCTTTTCCTCGCCGTCGCAGATGTCGCCCCAGGGCTGATCCACCATGCGGCCGGTGAGGTGGCCGTCGTCGACCTCGAGCACGTTGCTGCGGCTGAAATTCAGTTTCAGCTGGGCTTGGAGCCGGTCGGTGAAAAAGGTGAAACCACCTGAAACAAGCAGGGTGTGCAGGCCAGCCAGCTGGCAAGCCTCCACCAATGTTTGCGCGCCGAGATTGAGTTGCAATCGCTCGTCGAACACCGTTTGCAGGGCCGACACCGGCACGCCTTTGAGTAGGGCCACCCGCCTGCGCAAGCTTTCCTTGTAATCCGATATTTCGCCCTGCATGGCGGCTTCGGTGATCGCAGCCACCTCCGCCTTGCGGCCCACGGCGGCGGCGATCTCGTCGACGCATTCGATGTTGATGAGGGTGGAGTCCATGTCGAACGCAATCAGCTTGAACTGCTTCAGCGGCACGGGAGGATGGAAGCCTTGGGTCATCAGGCCGGGGGCAAATTCAGTCAGCATGGCGCGCTCGTCAACAAATCAACCGATCAATAAAAGCAAACCAACTCAAACCAGGGAGGAGTCGGCGGGAGTGACAGGTTCGCAGGCATTCAGCGAAAAATGGAATCGGGCCCCTTGGTTGACCTCGCCGTCAGCCCAGATGTCGCCACCGTGGCGACGGATGATGCGGCGCACCGAGGCCAGGCCCACGCCGGTGCCCTGGAAGTCGTTGGCGCCATGCAGGCGCTGAAAGACTTCGAACAGGCGGTCGGCAAAGCGCATGTCGAACCCGGCGCCATTGTCGCGGACCGTGAAGCTGCGCGGGTCTTGCGGATGGCGTTCGAACCGGATGCAGGCATGGGGCGTCTTGCCGCTGTACTTCCAGGCGTTGCCCAACAGGTTTTCCAGCGCCATGCGCAGCAGGGTCGGGTCGCCCACCGCCATCAAGCCCGGCTCGATGTGCACCTCGACGCGCCGCTCGGGAGACTGCCGGCGCAGGTCGTCCACCACGTAGGTGGCCAATTGGGACAGGTTCACCGGCTCGTTCAGCAGGGGCACACAAGACAGCTGCGCCAGGGTGAGCAGCGAGTCGATCATCCGGTTCATGCGCAGCGCTGCGCCCAGAATGCGGTCGAGGTGGTCGTTGCCGACACGGTCGAGCACCCGCCCGTAGTCTTCCTTCAAGATCTTCGCGAAACCCTCCACCACCCGGATGGGCGCGCGCAGGTCGTGGGACACCGTGTAGCTGAAAGACGCCTGTTCGTCGTGACTGTCGGGCACCGCCAGGTGGACGGTGTCGGCATGCACCTGAAAGGTGCCGATGTGTCCGTTGAACTGGCCATTCAGGTCAGACAACGGGGCCGCCCGCAGCACCCCCGTGGCCAGGATCTTGCCCTCTTGCACCTGGTGCACCCCGCGTTCGTTCAAAGCGCCATGGGCGTCGAGCCGGGCCCGCAGCACCGCTTCGTCGGTGCCTTGGAAACGCTCCCACAGCCAGCCACCCGTGCGCAAGTCCGACCAGGCCAGCATTTCGGTGCTGCCCGGTGGCACGAGGCGGATCAGGCGATGGTGGGCGTCGGTGCGCCAACACCAGGCGTCGAGCAAGCCGGTCAGGCCCAGGTGCTCTTGACGCAAGGCATGGAGGGCCGTTTGGAGGGTGCGTTGGGCGCGCCGCCAGCGGACCAAAAACCAACACATGGCGGCACCGAGGACCAGGCTGGTCAGCAGGATGGCCACCCACCAGCCCGGTTGGAGGGTCATGCCCGGGGTCCCGGTTCAGGGGTTTGTGCGCTTTTCAGGGGTCCCAGGAAGTCGCACACTTGCCTGCAAAACCGTGCAATATGACGGCCAAAGCAGGAAACAACCGGGGTTGCTGGCGCAAATGGGGTTCGACGCATCGTGGGTTCGCAAGCCAGCTGGAAGCTCATGTTGAAAATTGTAAGTAGATCTTGGGAAACGGCCATCCCTTTGTGCTCAAGTTTTCTGAGCAACGGCCGAAGATGTCGACAAGGCGCCCACCGGGGCAGGCTTTGGCTTTGACGCCGTTCTTCGCACCGATGGCTGACCACTGAATTCCACAGTTGGAGGAAATGGCTGCTTGGCGCGGGCCAGGCAACACTTCAAAGATCTGATGACCTTCACCATTCCGTCATGGATGTGGGTGCTGTTGGGCGTCGCCGCCGTGGCATTGCTGTGGCGGCGACATCGCGCCGTGCCCGAAGCGCCGCTCACGTCGGCGCCGCAGGCCGTGCTCGCCCAGACACCGTGGCATGACGTGCTGGGCGCCTTGGCGCCGTTGCTGGCGGGGGTGCCGTCCCGCATCGAAGCGGTCCAGGCCCTGGGCCGGGTGCTGCGGGCGGAACTCGGTGCGCAGGAGCTGCGGGTGTTGCAGGTTCACGAGGTCGGCGAGGCCACGACCACGGTCCAGGGCTGGTCCGACGAGCCGCTGTTGCCGGTGCCCATCGAACAAGTGTCCTTGAACCAGTCGCCTTTGGGCGTGGCCATTCACCGAGGTGGCGTGGTGCTGGCCGGGGAGGGCGGGTTTGCGCTGGCGTGGCCCCAGGTGGCCCTGACCTGCGCCCACACCCGTCTGACGTGGCCGGCCGAGGGGTTGCAACAGCTGCTGACCGCCGCCCATGCCATGGTGTCGCTCGCCACCGCACAGGCTTCTGCCCACGCCGTGGCGGCCGCCACGGTGCCCGTCAAACGCTTGCCCGAGCCGCAGCGGCTGAGCCAGCAATTGATTGAATGCCTGCCCGCCAGCATGTTCTTGTTCGAGCCTGACGAGCTGCGCTTGCTGAACATCAACCAGGAAGCCGAGCGCGAGTTCGTGCTGGACCGGGCCAAGGTGGTCGGCCGGACGTTGCTCGAAGCCTTTGGCGCGGCTGCCACGCAGGTGGCCGAGCCCCGCATGCGCGAGGCCCTGACCCGGGACGGTGTGGTGGAGTGCGACTACGCTTGGACCAACCGGCTGGGGCCCCGCGTGCTGCAAGTTCGCCATCGGGCACTGCGCGACCCCCAGGGGCAGCCGCTGCTGCTGCTGGTCGTGGCCCGCGACGTGACCGCCGAGCGGCAGACCCGAAACGACCTGCAGGAAGCGCAAAACCGCTTTCTCGAGTTTTCCCAGGCCCTGGACGACAGCCTGTTCATCACCAACCCGGAACGCACCGAGTTCCATTTCCTGGCTGGCAGCGCGTTTGAAGTGTGGGGTGTGACGCCCGAGCAGGCGGCCAACGGCGGCATGTTCACCCACGTCTTGCCGGAAGACCGGCATTTGCTCGACGAGCGCCTGGCGTGCGAGCGTTCGCTGGCGCCCGCCAGTTTCGTGTTCCGTGTGCGCCATCCGAGCAGGGGCCTGATCGCCGTGCGCACCCGAAGCCGCACCATCGTGATGCCCGATGGCAGCCTGCGGGTGTATGGCGTGGTCAGCGACGTGACCCAGGAGCAGGCCCAGCAAGAGCAGTTGCTGGCAGCGCGCGACGCGGCGCAGGCCGCCAGCCTGGCCAAGAGCCAGTTCATGGCCAACATGAGCCATGAGATTCGCACGCCGATGAACGGCATCCTCGGCATGACGGAGTTGTTGCTCAACACGCCGCTCGATGAGCGCCAGCGGGATTTTGCCCACGCCGTGTACCGATCGGGCGAGTCGCTGCTGGCCACGCTCGATGATGTGCTGGACTACGCCAAACTCGACGCCGGCAACCTGGAGTTGGGCCTCACGGATTTCGTGGTGCGCACGGTCGTGGAAGACACCCTGGAGCTGCTGGCGCCGCAGGCCCATCAAAAACGCCTGGAGCTGGTGTTCCGGGAGGCGCCGGGCACGCCGACCCAGGTGCGTGGCGATGCCCACCGCTTACGGCAGGTGCTGCTCAAATTGGTGGCCAACGGCATCAAGTTCACCCACGCCGGCGAAGTGGTAGTGGACCTGCAGCGCCTGCCGGCCGACGGGCCTGGGTGGTGGCTTGAATTCAGCGTGCGCGACACCGGCATCGGCATCGGGCCGGACGTGTTGCCCCGCTTGTTCACCGCGTTCACCCAGGCCCACAGCGGCCTGTCGCGTGAACACGATGGGGTCGGGCTGGGGCTGGCCATTGCCGGGCGGCTGATCGAGGTGATGGGCGGCAAGGTGCAGGTCAGCAGCACGCAGGGCGAGGGCTCCGTGTTCACCTTCACCGTGCCGTTCGAGCAGGCGCAGGCCGCGGAAGACCTGTTGTCCGATGCCGAGCCCTCGCAAACCGACCCGGAGGCTGGTCTGTCAGGGCCCCTGCGGGTGCTGCTGGTGGAGGACCACGCCACCAGCCGGCAGGTCCTGCAGCAAATGCTCTTGGGTGCGGGCATGCAGGTCACGGCGGTGGAAAACGGGCAGCAGGCGCTGAACACCCTGCGCGAGTCGGAGTCGTCGCCTCACCCGTTCGATGTGGCGCTGGTCGACATCCACATGCCGCAACTCGACGGCATCAGCATGGGCCGGGTGCTCAAACAAGACAGCCGCCACCGCCAGTTGAAGTTGATTTTGATGTCGGCCAGTGCGTCGGCCGACGACGTGCGACAAGCGCAGCACATCGGCTTTCAAGGGTTTTTGTCGAAGCCGGTTCGCCAGGCCGAATTGCGGCAGCTGATGGCCCACGTGGGCCGCGGCAGCAAGGAACGCCTGGGCGCCGAGCCGCGCTTGCGCGGGCGGGTGCTGGTGGTGGAAGACAACGTGGTGAACCAGGAAGTGATCGGCCAGATGCTGCGCAAACTCCATCTCGACGTTCGCATGGCGGGCAGCGCCTTGCAGGGCCTGCGGGCCCTGTGCGAGCATGTCTTCGACCTGGTTTTGATGGACATCATGATGCCGGGCATGGACGGCATCGAGGCCTTGCGGTGGTTTCGCGAGGGCAGCGACGAGCAGTTCAAGATCATCACGCCGCGCACCACCCCGGTCGTGGCGGTGACGGCCAATGCGCTCGAAGGCGATGAAGCGCGGTTCTTGGCGCTGGGTTTCAACGGGTATCTCTCAAAGCCGCTGCGGCAAAGCCAACTGGTTCATATGCTCTCAAAACACCTGCCCTTGTACGAAGACGGCCGCTCCCACGCGACCGCCCCCGCCACCTCCGACTTGCCCACGCCGCCGGCTTTCGCGTTGGACCAATCGGCCTTGAACCGGCTCAAGGAGCTGGATCCACGAGGCGAGAACCACCTGATCGAGCGGGTGATCGGCGCGTTCCAAACCTCGGTGGCGCGGCTGGTGCCTCAACTGGAGGAGGCGCACCGGGCGGGGGACCTGTCGGGCGTGCGGCATGTGGCCCACACCTTCAAGTCGTCGTCGGCGAGCATTGGGGCCACCGAACTTTCGCAACGTTGTACCGAACTTGAGACTTTAATTCGACAGGATCAAGTCGACAATCTCGACGAGCGTGTAGAGGGAATTCGCAAAGAGATTGCCTTGGTGTCGCAGGCACTACAAACCTTGTTGGATCGGCAAACATGAACGCGGATGACAAACTGGTCGGGCAGGCGCCTTCGGTCAAGCCACGGGTCTTGCTGGTGGACGACGACGAGGTCAACCTGCTGCTGACCTCGGTGGCCCTGAAAGAGCGTGGTTTTGAGATCACCGAGGCCAACAGCGGCGAGCGCGCGATCCAGATTCTGGTCGACTGGATGCCCGACGTGGTGATACTCGATGCGCTGATGCCTGGGCTCGACGGCTTTCAGACCTGCCGCGCCGTGCGCGACCTGCCGGGCTTCGAGGCCCTGCCGGTGTTGATGCTCACCGGGCTGGACGACGAGGCCTCCATCAACCGCGCCTATGAAGCCGGCGCCACCGACTTCTTCGTCAAATCGAACCAGTGGAGCCTGCTGTCCGGCCGCCTGCGGCACCTGTTGCGCTCCAGCCGCACCCGCCTGGAGTTGGAGCGCAGCAAGGCCAAGCTGGCCCGTGCCCACGACCTGGCCCGCATGGGCAGTTTCGATTGGTGGCGTGACGCCGGTCTGGCGTTGTCGGTCGAGGCCCTGCGGGTGTTCGGCATGGGCGCCACCGACAACCTGTCGTTCCGCGAACTCCTGCGTTTGCTGACCGACGACAGCAAGATTGCGTTTCTGGCGGTGCTGCACGACGTGCTCTATCACAGCACGGTGCTGACCACAGACATCTCGGTGACCCTGGCCGACGGCCGGCTGCACCGCATCATCCACATCGAGGCCGAGCCGTCGTTCAACGAGCACGGCAACCTGATCGGCTACACCGGCATCGTGCAGGACGTGACCGACCGGCGCATGGCGGAAGACAAGATCCGCCACCTGGCCAATTTTGATGCCCTGACCGGTTTGCCGAACCGGCGCCAGCTGATCTGGCGCGCCGACCGGGCGCTGGAGCACGCGCGCCGCCTGAACCACCAGGTCGGCCTGCTGCTGATCGACTTGGACCGCTTCAAGATCATCAACGACACCCTGGGCCACGCCGCGGGCGATGAGCTGCTGATGGAGGTGTCGCGCCGGTTGCGCTCCTGCGTGCGGCATTCGGACCAGGTGATCGAGAGCTCTCTGGAAAGCGTGGGGTCGCGCTCGCACCGCATGCTGGAAGCCGTGGGCCGGCTCGGCGGCGATGAGTTCGTGGCACTGTTGCCCGAAGTGGCCGACGAGCGCGATGCCGAGCGGGTGGGCGAACGCATTCTCGATTTGATGCGCGAGCCGATTTTCGTTGGCGGGCAGGAGTGTTTCGTGACGGCCAGCGTGGGCATCGCGTTGTTCCCGCGCGATGGCTTGTCGGTGGCCGACCTGATGCGCAACTCGGACGTGGCGATGTACGCCGTCAAGGCACAAGGCCGCAACGCGGCCACCATGTACCGCCCCGCGCTGGGCGGCAAAGGCCGTGAGAAGCTGGAACTGGAAAGCGCCTTGCACAAGGCCATCGAACGCAACGAGCTGGTGCTGCATTACCAGCCCAAGGTCGACGTGCGTTCGGCCAAGATGGTGGGCGCCGAGGCGCTGATGCGCTGGCAGCGGGGCAACCTGCTGATTCCGCCCATCGAGTTCATTCCCCTGGCCGAGGAAACCGGCTTGATCGTGCCGATGAGCGAATGGGCGCTGCGTGAAGCCGCACGCCAGGCGCGGATCTGGCAAGACAACTTCGGTTTTTCCGCGTCGATCGCCGTCAACCTGCCCAACCGCATGTTCGAGCGCTCCGACCTGCTCGACAACATCACCGCAGCCGTCACAGCCTATGGCGTGCCGCACAGTGCCATCGAGCTGGAGATCACCGAGACCAGCTTGATGCGCGACCTGCAAAACGTCATCCCGATGCTCAACCGCTTGAACCAGGCCGGGGTGTCGATCTCGATCGACGACTTTGGCACCGGCTACTCGTCTTTGGCCTACCTCACCACCTTGCCGATCAGCGAAGTCAAGATCGACCGCAGCTTCGTGCGCGACCTGGGGCTCACGCCCCAGAGCGCGGCGGTGGTCACGGCCATCATCGCGGTGGCGCGTTCCCTTGGGCTTCGTGTGGTCGCCGAAGGCGTGGAAAACCTGCGCCAGATGGAAGCGCTCAATCGGATGGGCTGTGTGTTGATGCAGGGCTTCCTGTTCAGCCGGGCCCACCCGCCCGAGGACATTGAGCGCTGGCTCAAGCAGACGGTGCTGCCGAAGAAGGCGCCCTGGATCGGCGTGGTCGGGGAGGACCAGGTGGATGCCATGCTGGCGCAAGGCCTGCCGGGCCCGCGCACCACCCCTTTCGTTTGAGACCGGGAGCTGCCCATGGCATCACGCCGCAGTCCTGTCACCAACCCGGGCGCCTCGCCCGCGCCGAGCACCGCGGGCGCTCGCCCGCCTGAATCGGCGCCGGTGGCCGCCGCAGGGACCAAGCCCCCGGCGCCGCGCGCCCCCCCCAGCTCGGTGCATGCACCCAGTGCCGCCAAACCCAGGCCGGTGGCGGCCGGGGCGGCGGCGGCAGACGGGACGGCGTCCCGGGCCGCTCCCCTCGCCGACGCGGCGGAAGCGCCGTCCGCGAGGTGGGCGAAAGCCGCTTTGCGTCGGCTGGTGCTGGAAAAGCTCGAGCCCACCCCGGCCAACTACGCCCGCGCCTACCAGCAGGAGGCGGGCGACGAGAAGGTGCCCGCGCTGCCCGACCGGGCGCAGCGGCTGGTCGACAAGCTGGCCCTGCGCGCCTTCGACGGCCAAGCCGGCAGCGTGGCGGTCGAGTTGGGCAAGGCCCTGAGCGAGGGCCGCTGGGACGCCGCGGAACGGCTCATCGCCACGCCGGACGAGTCGGCCGCGCAGTGGGCCACCTTGATGGACCGGGTGGTGCGGGGCGTGGAGCGCGGCGGCAAGCAGTGGACCACCGCGCGCAAGAAAGACAGCCTGCAACGCGTGCTCGCCGGCAGTCGGGGAGACGCTGTGAAGCTGCAGCAGCGCCTGGGCCAGCTGCTGATCAGCTGGGAAACCGACAAGCTGGAAGAGGTGGCAGAGGTCACGTCCGGCCAAGCCGCCGCCGAGCCGGCCACCGAGGCACCGGCCCCAGCTGCCGAGGTGGCGGCGGCCGCTGCCTCGCCTGCGGTGGCGCCCGAACCCGTGCCCAAGGCGAAGGCCGCCAACAGCTTCGAGCCCGGCGCGGTGCCAGTGGGCACCCCAGTGGCTCAGTTGCCCGACGGTGACCCGGATGCCAACGCCGACGATCTGTGGCACCAAAGCGTGGAGGCCCTGAGCGGCACGGTGGAAGCGGCGTTGCCCCTGCGGGATCCGCAGCACCAGCGCCTGGCCGATGCCATCCACCAGGCCACCCGTCGGCTCCAACGCGAGGGGGCGTCCACCGCATTGGCCGATGAGATCACGCTGCTGTGCGTGCAGGCCAATCGGGTGGTGCAGCACCGGCATCACCTGGTGGACCAGCTCGGTCAGCTGTGCCACGAGCTCACGGCCAGCCTGACGGACCTGACCGAAAACGACAGCTGGGTCCAAGGCCAGTGCGATGCCATGCACAGCGTGCTGAACGATGGCTTGACGGCGCGCGGCGTGAAGGCGGTCAGCGACATGCTTCACCACACCCGGGTGCACCAGGGTCGGCTGCATGCGGAGCGCGGGCAGGCGCGTGACGCGCTGAAAGTGCTGATTCAGCAGATGCTGACGGAGCTGGGCGAGCTGGGCAGCCAGACCGGGCGGTTCCATGAAAGCGTGGGGCGTTACGCCGACGTGATCGACAAGGCCGATTCACTGGAGAGCCTGGCCGGCGCGGTGCGGGAGATGGTCGAGGAAAGCCGGACGGTGCAGGAGCTGGTGCAGCAGACGCAGCATCGCTTGCAGTCCGAGCACTCCAAGGCCGACGTCTTGAGCCAGCGTGTGTCGGAGCTGGAAACCGAGCTGCGCCGGCTGTCGCAAGAGGTGTCGACCGATCAGCTGACGCAGATTGCCAACCGCCGGGGCTTGTTGATGGCGTTCGACGCCGAGCGCGCGCGCATGGAACGCGAAGGTTGTGCGCTGTGCATCGGGCTGCTGGACATCGACAATTTCAAGCGGCTCAACGACGAGCTCGGGCACGCCGCTGGCGACGAAGCGTTGAAGGCCCTGGCCGCCGTGGTGAGCCAGACCTTGCGGCCCACCGACATGGTGGCCCGCTATGGCGGTGAAGAATTCGTGGTGCTGCTGCCCAACACGCCGGTTGACGAAGGCCAGCAAATCCTGACCCGCTTGCAGCGCACCTTGACCGGCGGGCTGTTCATGCACGAGCAAAAACAGATCTTCGTGACCTTCTCGGCGGGGGTCACCGCCTACCGGCTGGACGAGCGCATTGAAGAGGCGCTGGAGCGTGCCGACCAGGCCCTGTACGAGGCCAAGCGAACCGGGAAGAACCGCACCTGCCTGGGCTGAAGGGCCGGCTGCGTCTGCCGCTCACGCGGGTGGGCGTAGGTTCCGGTGTTCAGTCGTCCAGCCGCACCTGCACCAAGGGGGTGGCCCAGTCTTTGCCGATGACTTGGCGGGCCCGCAGGTAGTTGTGCCGCGCCTGGTCACTGAGCCCGCTTTCGTCGACGCGACCCTGGGCATCGCAAGGGAAAGCCAAGGCGCGGCCGTCGTCGAACAAGGACCGAAAGCGCAATTCATAGGTGCCACCAAGCGGGGCAACCGGCGGGGAAGGACGGCTCATGGCAACAGCTCCTGCTTACATCGAGACGCAAGACTAAAAGCCGGGGGCGGGCTTGCACAGGCCCCGTTTGGGGGGTGCGGGTGCCCGTGGGGGCAGCTCAAGAACGGGGCGCGTGTGCACGCCTGGCCTCAAGGTCCCTTGGCCGCCAGTGCCGCCACGAGCTGGGCCTCCAAGGTGGCCCGGTCCTGATCGCGGAAGCCCTGGTGCACGGACAACACGTTGCCGTCCTTGCCGATCAACACGGCAGTGGGCATGCCTTTGATGGCGAAGCGTTTGGCGGCCTCGCCCTTCGGATCAAAGGCCACGGCGAACTGCGCGGGCGCGTCCTTCAAAAACGCGTTGGCGTCCTCACGCCGGGCGTCGACGTTCACGGCCACGATCTGCAGCCCCTGGGCGCTGTGTTTCTTGTGCATTTCGTTCATCCACGGGAACGACTGCTTGCAGGGACCGCACCATGAGGCCCAGAAGTCGACATAGACCACTTTGCCCTTGAGCCCCGACAGCTTGGCGGGCAGGCCGGTGGCGCCTGTCAGCTCGACGTCGGGCGGCACGGCCCCCACGTCCACGGCCCAGGCCGGTGTCGCACAAGCCCACCACAAGCTGACGGCCACCGCGGCCACTTTGAGTCGAGTCATCACCGTCTCCTGAACGAGCGAATTGAACCACGTTGAACAGCGCGGGCCGGTGGCGCCAGGCCACTGCTGAGCAACCGCACCCTTTTGATCGCCACCGTCGTCACCGGTGCCGGGGGAATGATAGGCCAGCGGGTGCACGGCGACGGCTTGGCATTGGGGGCGATGTTCACGCTTGACGGGCACCACCGGACGGTTGGCCATCATTTGGTGACGTCTTTTTCATCTGGTCTTCCGAGCGTGGGCGCTTCACAGCGCACCTGGTGCCTGACGCTGCAATCCGAACGGGGGCAGGTTGCGGGGCAGGGCTGGCCAACGACGCCACCGCAGACCGCCCCAACCCCTCATTTTGGGGGTCGGCGCGGCATGGACATTGCAGCGTCTGAGTGAGTCCGCTGAATCACCGACCTAGACGGTTTCTTTCGTGACCCGGCCCACCTCGCAAGGGCTTGTCATCCGCTCTGTCAGGCCTTCAGCGCAGGGGCGGTCAAGCAGGGCAAACGTGGCGCTGCCAAAGCCGTCGAACAGCGTCCGAATTTGCGCAATTTGTTTCGGGATGTAGGCAACATGACAAATCAACGGCACATTGTGGTCAGGCGGCGTGAGGTCACCTCCCATGGGTGACATCGGTTCAGGGGGGGTGTCGGGGACGCCGAAGACACGGCTTTCGCGTCGAGCGTTCGAAGGCATGGCATTGGGGGCGCCTTGGTCGCGCCTGTCCTGGGCACCGGGGGCGGCCGATGCGCAAGACAGCCGGCTGGTGCTGGTGGTCTTGCGCGGGGGGCTGGACGGGTTGGCAGCCGTGCCAGCCCCGGGCGACCCGTCACACGCCGCCGCCCGAGGCTTGTTGGCCGAGGCCGACGAGACGCTGCTGCCGCTCGATGGCACCTTCGCTTTGCACCCTGCGTTGACGCAGTTGCACCGCCTGTATGCCCGCAAGCAGATGCTGGTGGTCCATGCAGCGGGCCTGCCTTACTACGACCGCTGTCATGTCGAAGCCCAGAATTTTCTGGAAGGGGGTGGCGTGCGTCCCTTCGCGCTCGACACCGGCTGGCTCGGGCGGGCGCTGGCTTGTCAGGGGGAGTCTTCGCAGCCCGGTTTGCTGTTCGACACGGCGGTGCCGCTGGCGCTGCGCCAGACCGCCAGTGGCAAGCCTGCGGGCACAGACCGTGTGCCCAGCGCCTGCATTGACCTGATGCGGCGACTGGAGCGTCTGTACCTGGACGACCCGGCGCGCGGGCTGGCCTTGGCGCGGGCCAATGCGCTGCACCTGGAAGGCGACATGGGCTTGGAGGGCATGGGCTTGGCGGGCAACGGCCGGGGCCTGGGTTTTGTGACCCTGGCCCAGCGGGCGGCCGAATTCCTCGGCACGCCAGGCGGCCCGAAGTCGGTGATGCTGGAACTGGGCGGCTGGGACACCCACGCCCACCAAGCGCACAGCGCCGGCCCGTTGGCGGCCAACCTGCGCCGGCTGGACACCGGCCTGGGTGCCTTGCAGGCGGGTTTGATGAACACCTTGCAGGGCAATGTGTGGCAGCACACGGTGGTGTTGGTGGTGAGCGAATTCGGCCGCGAGGTGGCGATGAACGCCGAACTGGGCACCGACCACGGCACCGGTGGGGTGGCGTTCGTGTTGGGAGGCAGGGTGCAGGGCGGTCAGGTCATGACCGACTGGCCAGGACTGGCGCCCCGGGAACGGTTCGAGGGACGTGATTTGCGCGTCACGACCGACTTGCGGGGGCTGATCAAGGGTGTCTTGTCAGACCACCTGCAAGTCGGCCAGCGGGCAATGGGCTGGGTGCTGCCCGGGTGTGAACGGGTGCCTGCCTTGCAGGTCATGGCCCCCGTGGTGGCCAGCAGGCCGGCGCCGCCGCCTGGGCCGCTGGCGGCGCCAGTCGAGCGATGGGCACCCTCCTGCTCGGCGCCCATCTCGCTTTACTCGGAAGCGGCCTGATCAAGCCGCCCCGCGTCAACGCTGCTCGCTGCTGTGCCCCGAGGGGGGTTGGTCTTTGTTGGCGCTGGCGTCGCCCTCGCCATGACTCTGGTTGGCGCTGCTGCGCTGGCTGCTCTTGGCCTTTTCTTCGCGGGCACGGGCCGCCGCACTTTGCCGGCCGCTGTGGCTTTTGGAGCCAGCGATGCGGGCTTCCTCAGAAGTGAACTCGTGGGCGGTGCCTTTTTCGTGGGCGGCACGCCCGCCTTCGCTGGAAATCTCGCGTTGACGCTCGGGGTCCATGCCGGCGAAGCCGCGACCAGATCGGCCTTCTTTGCGGGGGGTGCTGCTGCTTTGGGTGGTGGCCATGGTGAATGCTCCTCTTTGTGAATGATGGTGAATCGGTCGTTGAACAGATCAGTGGCGCCTTGGGAGCGCCGCGCTTGCCTTGAAGCAAACAGGCCATGCTGGCAATCACAGTGCCTGCTCAGCGGGCAGGGGCACATTTGGAAACACATGAACTCGGGGCGCACCATCAGCAAAAGACGGTGCAACATTTGCCGCTTTGGCGCGTTGGGTTGTAGGCCAATGCCTCAAATGCCGGCCGGCCACCGGTTTTTGGGTGCAGGCGCGCGTGGGGCAGCGGACCGCGGGATAGGGTGATGGTCAGGTGGGTGCGCCTGCCTGCAGGGCCTGGGCCAGCGCGTTGACCGAGAGTGGTGCCGACCCTTCGGCCTTGTTGCTGATGGTGATGTAGGCGGCGTGGCCAGCGGTGGCCGTGGCCAGCGCCACCCGGGCCAAGCCTTGCCGGGTGTCAAGGTCAGGGTCGACCAGGCGGTCGAAAGGGGCGTACGCCTGTTCCGCTTCGTCGAAGCCGAATGCGCCATGGCGGCGGTGGTAGTTCCAGCGGCACACCAACGGGCCGGGCCACAGCGCCCGCAGCATGGGCAACTGCTCCCGCAAGGGCGGCAGCTTGGCATGCACGCCCACGCAATAGGTGGCGCCGTGGCGGCGCAAGACCTCGGCGAGGGCCGGCGTGAGCAACACGCCGTCGCGCACTTCCACGGCAATCACCGCATCAGGCGCCACGCTGCGCACCGAGGGCAATGCGCCCAACATCGTGTCCAAGCGCGTGAGCAGGCGATCGATGTTGTGCAGCCAGTGCGCACTGAGCGGACTGAGCTGGAAGACCAAGGCGCCACAGCGCTCGCCCAGGCCGGCCAGCGCCGGGGCCACGAAATCGTCGACGGCATGCTGCGGATCGAGAAAACGGACGTTGGGCTGCATGCCCCGTCCGTCTTCACCGCGGACCAGGGCGTCTGTCACCCGCGCCGGGGCTTTGACCACGAACCGGAAGTCCGTCCCCACGCATTGGGCGTAGGCCGCATATTCTTCGGCTTGCAGCGGCCGGTAAAAGGTGCGATCGATGCAGACGGTGCGCAGCAGCGGGTGGGCCGCATAGGCCGCCAAACCATGTTGCGACAGGTCGCCTGCGGGGTGGGTGTCTTCCCAGACCAAGCCTTTCCAGCCCGGGTAACTCCATGACGAGGTTCCGAGTCGGATGGGGCGAGGCAATGCGTCGGCCAGCGCTTGCAAAGCCGGTGGCACCGGCGCCGGCAACACGGTGCGGGTGGGTCGGCGTCGCGGAGGACTGGGAGCCGGGGCTGGGGCCGAGGCCGGAGGGTTTTCGGCGAATTCCTCGTCCGCGAACAGGCGTTCCTGGACGGGCAGCCCCACGGGGCTGGCGGGTGTCAAGCGGCCGTTCCTGGAAGGCAGCCGTGGCCTGGCACAGGAGGAGCCGCTGGCGCCGGTGGCAGGCTCACGCGTCTTCCTGGCCACTGGCTCCGCCACCGTTGAGGTGGTCTTTGATGTCGTCCCCCTGAGGACCGACCGCGTCCACCGCGCTTTGCAACACGTCCGGCGTCAGGCCGAGGACCTCGGCCCAATGCTGCAGCGAGGGGGAATCGTTCACCTCCACTGTGGCCTGAGAGGCCGGGTCGGCGGCGGCATCGATGGGTGTGGGCATGGCATGCCTCCTGGTTCATGGCGGCTCGACGCGAAGCCATGTGTGACGGACCTCGGCCAGCAGGTCGACCTGCCGGCCGGGGTTCTCCTTCTGCTTTCCTTCGTTTCTTCCTCCCTGCCTTCTTTCTCCCTCGCCGTTTGCTGGCCTCGCTTGCCTGGCGGTCTTTCCTGCCTGCTCAGGCGACCGCTTCAGATTGCGCCTGGTGCTCCTCTGCGATTCGACCAAAGAGCGTCAGGCTCTGCGCCACCACTTGGTCCATGTTGTAGTAACGGTACGTGCCCAGGCGGCCGACGAAGCTGACGTTGGGCGTGCGCTCGGCCAAGGCCTCGTACCGCTTGTACAGTGCCGCGTTCTCCGGAGTGGGCACGGGGTAATAAGGGTCGCCTTCGTCAGTGGGGATCTCGTAGCTCACGCTGGTGTGCGGGTGGCGTTGACCGGTGAGGTGCTTGTATTCGGTGATGCGGGTGTAAGGAACCTCTGGCGACGGGTAGTTCACCACGGCCACTTCCTGGAAGCGTTCCTGGGGCAGGGTTTCATGCTTGAACGACAAAGAGCGGTAAGGCAGCTGGCCGTAGCAGAAGTCGAAGTACTCGTCGACCGGGCCGGAGTAGATCAGGTGGTCGTAGGGCAGGGCGTCCTTGACTTCGCGGAAATCGGTGTTGAGCATGATCTTGATGTTCGGGTGGTCGACCATGCGCTCGAACATCTTGGTGTAGCCATGCAGCGGCATCATCTGGAGTTTGTCCTGGAAGTAGCGGTCGTCGGTGTCGGTGCGGGTAGGCACGCGCGACGTCACCGATTTGTCGAGTTCGCTGGGGTCCAGACCCCATTGCTTGCGGGTGTAGCCCTGGAAAAACTTTTCGTACAGCTCCTGGCCGATCTGGTTCACCACCACATCGCGCGAGCTTTGGATGTCGGCCACCGGCTCGGCCCGTTGGGCCAGAAACGCCTTGGCGCCCTCGGCGTCGAGGTTCAGGCCGTACAGGGTGTTGAGCGTGGTGAGGTTGATCGGCATCGGCACCTGCTTGCCATCGACCTGCGCCAACACGCGGTGCTCGTAGGGCCGCCAGTCGGTGAACTGCGACAGGTACTCCACCACCCGGGGGGCATTGGTGTGGAAGATGTGCGGGCCGTATTTGTGCACCAGCAGGCCGTCGGCATTGAAGTGGTCAAAGGCGTTGCCGGCGATGTGGGTGCGGCGGTCCACCACCAGCACCCGCTTGTCGAGCTGACTGGCCAGGCGTTCGGCCAGCACGCAGCCCGCGAACCCGGCTCCCACGATCAAGTAATCAAAACGCTCGACCGGGCGCGGACCGCTGGCGCGGGGAGCATGGCGGCGCGAAACCATCGGCACGGTGTTGGGCTTGTCCATCAGCGGCTCCATGCAGCGGCACTCCGTGAAGCAAACAAAGGTGCACCAGCGCAGGCCGAAGGCCGCACGGCAGGCAAGGCCGCCCCAGGCGAGAAGATGAAAAGGCTCATGAAATGATTCCGTAGAGAGGGAAGGGACGCTGCAACTGCAGACACGCCTCAGCAGCCACTGACACCCCGGCTACTGGCAAACGGCGTGCCCTGGTCAGCTTGGGCGCTTTGCTGTAAAAGTGACGGGCTGCGTGACACCCTCCAACCAGCACCACACGCCCAAAGCACGCAGACCCTTGCCGACCGTCAAACCGACGGCGCTCCACGCCCTCCACGCAAAGGACCTCTATGAGCAGCAACAGCAAAACGCAACCACCCCGACGAGCCGTGCTGCCAGGTGGTGGGGCCTGGGTGGTGTGGGTGGTGGCCGGGCTCACCGCCTGCGCGACGCCCACGGCGCCCGTGGTTCCCGAAGGCAGCACCCCTCGGCCGCCCGAAGCGGCCAGTGGTTACGAACACAAGGCCGGCTGGGTCACCCAACGGTTTTCGGTGGCAGCTGCCAACCCGCTGGCCACCGAGGCCGGCTACCAGATCCTGCGTCAAGGCGGCTCGGCACTGGACGCGGCCGTGGCGGTGCAGATGGTGCTGACGTTGGTCGAGCCGCAGTCCAGCGGCATCGGCGGGGGCGCCTTCTTGATGCACTGGGACGGGCGCCAAGTGAGCGCGCTGGATGGCCGCGAGACCGCGCCCGCTGGGGCCGATGAGCGGCAGTTCCTGAACCCGCAAGGGCAGCCGGTGCCCTTCATCGAGGCGGTGGTGGGAGGCCGGTCTGTGGGGGTGCCGGGCACGTTGAAAATGCTGGCGATGGCCCACCGGCAGCACGGCAAGCTGCCTTGGCCCCAGCTCTTCGAGCCGGCCATCGTGCTGGCGGAGCAGGGGTTTGCGGTCAGCCCCCGGCTGCACACCCTGCTCAAGGCGGAAGTGCACCTGAAGAAAGATGCCCAGGCGCTGGCTTATTTCTACCAAGCCTCGGGCGAGCCGCAGCCCGTGGGCACGGTGCTGCGCAACCCCGCTTTGGCCGAGGTGCTTCGTCGCGTGGCCAAAGAAGGCGTGGAGGCGTTCTACCAGGGCGACGTGGCGCGCGACGTGGTGGCCAAGGTGCAAGGGCACCCGGTGCACCCCGGGCGCCTGAGCCTGCAGGACATGGCCGCCTACCAGGCCAAAGCGCGCGAAGCCCTGTGCACCGATTGGCTGCGCTACCGCCTGTGCGGCTTTCCGCCGCCGTCGTCGGGGCACGTGGCCATCGCCCAGATGCTGGGCATCTTGAGCCATGTGCCGGCGGTGAGCGCACCACTGCAGGCCGGCGTGCCCTCGCCCGACTTCTTGCACGTCTACACCGAGGCGGCGCGCCTGGCCTTTGCCGACCGGGCCCTGTACCTGGGCGACCCCGACTTCGTGGCGCCCCCGGCCGGTGATTGGCGCAGCCTGTTGACCTCGGCCTACCTGCGCGAGCGGGCCGGCTTGATCGGCCCGGTGTCGATGAAGCGGGCAACCGCAGGCGTGCCGGTGGGCAGCACCCTGGCATGGGGCCCCGAGGTCGACCAGGTGGAACACGGCACCTCGCACATCTCGGTGATCGACGCCCAGGGCCAGGCGGTGGCCATGACGACGACCATCGAAGACCAGTTCGGCTCGCGCCAGATGGTGCGTGGTTTTTTACTCAACAACGAGCTGACCGACTTTTCCTTGGCGCCCACCAACGCCCAGGGCCGCCCAGTGGCCAACCGCTTGCAACCGGGCAAGCGGCCGCGTTCGAGCATGAGCCCGACGCTGGTCTTCGACAAGGACACCGGTCAATTGGTGATGAGCGCGGGTTCGCCGGGTGGGGCGATGATCATCCACTTCACCGCCAAGACGCTGATCGGCACCCTCGCCTGGGGTTTGGACCCGCAGCAGGCCGTCAACCTGCCCAACTTCGGTTCGACCAACGGGCCCACGCTGCTGGAAGCCCAACGCTTCCCACCGGCCACGGTGGAGGCTTTGAAGGCGCGCGGGCACGAGGTTCAAGAAATGGTGCTGACCAGTGGGCTGCAGGCGATCCAGCGCACGCCCAAGGGGCTCTCGGGTGCGGCGGACCCGCGCCGTGAAGGCGTGGTTCGCGGAGATTGAGCGCCTCGCCGCGGCGGCGCTGACCAGCGACGGCGTTGCTGCTGGCCAGCGGCGCCGAAAGTGATTCATTAAGCCGTTTGGGCTGGATGACGCCATGCCAACCGAGCACTTGCCAAGCGGGTGCCCAGGGAGCAGCGCACTCGGGTTCTCGGGCGCCGTTGACAGACCACGTCGCTGTGGAAACCACGGATGGGATCGGCCCCGCACCCGTCTCAGATTGTTACCACTGCCGGCTTGATTTCGCGCCCGTGCAAGGCCATGTACCAGCAGGTTCCGTGTGCAGTGCCGGCCGCGTGCGCAGACTGAACTGGCCGGTGCCCTCAGCCGCCAGGCTTCAGACTGCTAACGCGCTTTGCTCTTGACTCTCGCGCAGGTGAACTTCTCTCACGAAGCGGCAGAGGAGGTGACATGACGGCAGTCTTGGGCGGGCCAGGTCAGAACTGGGGCACTCGGTGCCTGGATGGCAGTGGTCCATGGCGTCACGAGGGCAGCGAAGCCTCGGCTGGAAGCGGCGCCATCGGCGAGTCCGGCCCGTTGGGAGAATCGGGAGCGGCCAAGCCATCCACAGGCCGCCGTGGTGTTCAATGTGGCCTCAGCCCGCTTTGCAGCAGGCGCCACGGGCAGCGTCAACGCATTCACGCTCGGGGCCCGGCGAAAGGGACTCCATGGGGAGCGGATCCGGTGGGCGATTGAAAAGCCTCTACTGCTGAACAGAGATCTTCTTTTCCCGGATGCCAACGTGACAAATGTTCGTGAATTGGAGTTTCCCTGGGACTCACCTCAATGATTTTGTCTGGTGGCCAGAGCTTTCGACCCGGCTTGGTATGGATTCAAAAAGAGGGTCAAGGCTCAGAAATCGGCGCCGGGCACGAGGGATCCGCAGGGCCGGTTGTGAATCACTCTGTTACAACGAGGCGAAGATTTGTTGTACACCGCTGAACAAGGATCGACTGACATTGGCGTGAGCGTCATGCCAGTCTGTCGTGTGCTTCTTGCCTCGATCCAAACGTAGGATTTTGTGCGCCCGGTCACAAGCGCGGACAAGGGGCGGGTGGCAGCAAGGGTGGTGAAATACTTTGCCGACGAAGGTTTGAAGTGCGAGGTGGTGCGGTGATCCTGTCCGAGAATTGTCTTTAGGTTTTTCCAGCCAATATTTCAAGCAGTCACGATGTTCATTGCCATCACCATGAACCACCTGCGCGCCGTCAAGGCCTGGGCCGATGCCCACCAGGCGCAGGCCACTCTGGACCTCTCCAGCTTCGTGCTCGAGGTCAAGGCGCGCAACCGGTATTACCGGCTGTTCCCGCAGTTCCTGGCCGAGGTGCAAGGGCGGATGTCCCACGTGACGACCTTGTCTGCCCAGGCCACCGCCTTCATCGGCTGGCGGCCTTACCAGCCGTTGACGCTGTCCTGGTCGTCGGACAAACTGGTGTTCAAGGAAGCGGTGGCGCGCGCCGGCTTGCTGACGCCGGCCCATTGGTTGGCGGTGGAACAAGCGCAGGCCGACTTCGTGCTCAAGCGCTCGGTGGGCTCCTTCGGCTACCAGTTGGCCGGCCCGTACCAAAGCGGGCGGCCGTTGCCAGGCGGCGTGCCAACAGCGATGACGGCGCCCGATGCACGAGGCCGGCTCTATGCCGAAGCCTTCGTCCAGGGGCAAAACCTGAAGGTGTGGTTCTGGGCCGGCCGGCCGGTGCACGCCCAGTGCCAGCCCTATGCCGTGGTCCAGGGCGATGGCCGGCGGACGGTGCTGGCCCTGCTCACCCAGCGCCTGGAGGACAGCGGCCAGGCCTGGTCCACCTACTCGGAGCGCGAGGCCGTGGTGTCCAGCCTGGCCTACCAGGACGTGGCGCTCGACACAGTGCTGTCCCCAGGACAAGCCGTGTGGCTCGATTACCGCTATGGCCGCTCGTTTTCGCAAGCCGCTACCACCGAGGCCGAAGACAACGCCTGGCCGCGCCTGGGGACGGCCGTGCAGGCGCAGATCGAACAGGCGGGCACCTGGCTGGCGCAGGAGGTGGCGCAGGAGCTCAAGGCCCCGGTGCTGTGTTCCATGGACGGCGTGCTCGACCGGGACGGGCAGGTGTGGTGGTTGGAGCTCAATTCCAACCCGATCTGCCCGCCCACCGCCTACTTTGCGATGCTGGCCTCGTTGTTCGGCACCGCCCCCGAGGCCCCGGCGGGTGCGTTTTCACGCACGGTGCGTGCGCCTCGCCGTTCGGCAGCTCGCTCTTCGCCCGACGTTGCTCCAGGCCCTGCGGCGGCCATCGTGCCGGCCCTCGAACGTCCAAGTCCGCCGGCTGCGAGCGTGGGTGTGGAGAATCCCCTGCCATGAGCCGGCTTGCGCCTCCCACCGTGGTACAGGTGTTGAACAGCGCCGTGCCCCAGGCCGTGCGCGATGCGCTGTCCGACCCCGACCGGCTGACGCCCATGCTGGCCGGGGCGAGCTGCATCCGCATGGCGCACGGCCAAGGCATGCTGGTGGTGCGCCGCGCCGCCGCCGACGTTGAAGTGCGGGCGCCCAAGGCCTTGCTCGATCGCGTTTTTGCGCTGTGCGACGGCACCCGCACGGTCAACGAAGTGCTGGCCCGCGTGCCAACCGAGGAGGCGCGTGCGGAATTCGGCGAGTTCATGGCGTTCCTACTGGAGCAGGGCGCGTTGATCGACGCCAACCTGGCCTGCGCGCAAGCCGTGCGCTACGGCTTCCAGTTCAGCCCGTTCGGCCTGGCAGCACCGGGGCTCTTGACCCACCAGGTGGCCACCCGCTTCCTGTGGAACACCGAAGGCGCCACCCAGACGCTGCCTGAAGGCACTGTGCCCGTGCCAGGCGCGCCGCTGGATGCTTTCTTTGAGAAACGGGTGACCCAGTACACCTTTGACGACCAAAGCATTTCCGCCGACACCTTGCATGCCTGGCTGTGGTCCGTGGCAGGCGTGGTCAAGGCGCAGCACCCTCGCGGCGGGGCCCAGATGCCGCAGCGCACGCTGGGCTCCGCCGGTGGCATGCACCTGCTGAGCGTGTTTGTGGCGCTGAGGCGTCCGGTCGGCGCCTACCGGCCGGGCGTGTACCAGGTGGTCTACCCGGGTGAGCGGCTGATTGCGCTGCGGCTGGTCAACACCGACATCGACCGCCTGCCGCTGGCCTTCAGCAAGCCCTGGCAACTGACCTTTGCCACCGGGGCCATTTTCCTGGCCGCCGACCCGGCCGTGGGCGCCATGCGCTACCGCAACCGGTCATTGCAATACCTCTTCATGGAGGCCGGTGCCGCCCTGCACAACGCCGCCCTGAGCGCCAATGCCCTGGGCCTGGGGCAGGCCACACTGGGCGGCTACTACGAGCACCCGGTGGCCGCCCTGTGCCAACTGGCACCAGAGATGCTGGTGCTGGGGTCGGCGGTGTTCGGTGCGCGGGCCAGCGCGCAGCAGATCGCCGACCAGGCGCGCTCCCCAGACGTCGATTTCGCCTGGGTCCACGGCGATTCACCGCTGTTTCCCATGCGCTTTCACATGGCCCGCGCCAAGCTGAAGTCGGAACACGACGACCGGCCGCACACCTGGGGCCGCGACACCGACCCGGTGCTGGCCATGCGCAAGGCGGTGGCCGAAGCCATCGAGCGCGAAGGCTACAAACAGCCGCGGGGAATTTTTCAGGCTCGCCTGGCCGAGCTGCCGGCGGCGGTCGATCCGACCCAGTGCGTCTTGTACAGCCCGAAGCAGTACGCCGCTCCCGGCTTCCCCTTCCACCGTTTCGACGCCGCCCGCCCGCAGGCCTGGACCTCAGGCCTGGACCTGGCCACTGGCCAGGAGGTGCACCTGCTCGCCGAGCTGGTGTTCTCCCACCCCAGCCTGGCGGCACAAGGCCATGACGTTTCGCGGCCGGTGACCCAAGTCACCTCCTCAGGCTGTGCGGCTGGCGTCGACGTGCCGGATGCCACCGAGCGGGCCTTGCGGGAGGTCATCGAACGCGATGCCTTCATGCGTCACTGGCTGGCCCAGACGCCCGGAGAGGTGGTGCCGGCCCACGCCTGGCCGGCGGCCATTCGCCAACGCCTGCAGGCCATGCAGGACACCGGTTGCCGGGTTCAGCTTCAGCGCCTGGCCACGCCGTGGCTGCATGTGGCGATGGTGTCGGTGCAGCACCCCACACGGCATTTCACGACGCTGGGCATGTCGGCGCACGCCCATTTCACCCGGGCCACCGAAGGCGCCCTGGACGAGACCGAAGCCCGGGTCTATGCCTGGCTGCACGGGCACCAACCCCACATCCGCGAGCCTAAGCAGGTGCTCACCCCGGAGCACCATTTCGAGCTGTATGGCCTGAAGCCCCATTTCCGTCGCGCCGACCGGGTGTTGTTTGCGGCCGAGCCGTCAAGCAGTGGCTCGGCCTGGCCGCGTGCGATGAAGGCCAGAAGCCTGGAGGGCCTCACCCGCCAACTCGCGCGGGCCGGCTTGCGAACCCTGGCGGTGAACATCACCCCCACCCAGCACCATGTCGATCAGGGGCGCACGCCGTTGAGCGTGGTGAAGGTGGTGGTGCCCAGTTTGCTGCCGATCTCTTTTGGCTTCCAAAAGGAGCCAATGGGGATGGTGGCCCGTGTGCACCCCGGTGCGCACAGGCCCCATCCGTTTCCGTGACCTTTCCTCAACCCAGAAAGCAGGTGGTGCCATGAAAGAGAAAACGTCGACCTCGAACCGAGGCGTGTTGAAGATCGGCGAGCCGGTCAAGACCACGCCGGAAACCAGCAAATCGGATTCGGCCAGCGGCCGCTGGAGCGCCATCCAGCGCCTGCGCTTGCCGCACAAGCCGGGCCTGCCACTGAGCTCCGGCGGCGGCGGCGACGGCGGCGGTTGAGTCCCGCCCTGGCTCGCCGCGGGGAAGAAGCACCCATGGGCCCGTGCGAAGGCACCGGGCCGGGTGCCCTCGCCGGGTGGCTCCTCGTGGCCGGTGCGGGCCACCGGAGCCACGACGCCCATCTTTGACGAGGAGCCCGCATCACCATGCGCATCAACCCCGAAGCGGTTCAGGTGCTGGACGACCTGTTGCCTGAGCCCTTGAAGTCGACCTTGATCGAGGCCATGTCGTGGATGCCGGTGCATTTTTTGAACCGGCGCGAGCGCTACGCCACCCATGAGTTCGACATGCACTGGTACTACCCGCTGGCCTTCGCCGACGAGGGGGACCGCGCCGATGTGGAGCCTGCCTTGCAAGGCCTGTCGGAAGAACTGCAGTGCGTGGCCCACTGCTGGGCACACCTCAAAGCCAGCTACCCCCATCCGGTGCGCCTGTACGAGTGCATGCTCAGCGCCAACGCCTTCGGCACCGAAGGCAACCTGCACCACGACATCGCCCATCCACCCGCCCGTGCCCGGCACCACACCGCCCTGGTGTATTGCAATGCGCGTTGGGAGCCAGCTTGGGCTGGTGAGACCGTGGTGTTCGACGAGCGGGGGGAAATCCAGGCCGCCGTCATTCCCCGCCCAGGGCGGGTGATCAAGATCGCCGGCGACCCGGCCCACGTGGGCCGTGCCGTCTCCCGCACCTGCCCAACCGACCGACGGGTTCTGGTGTTCAAGCTGTGGGAGGTGGACGCCCCACCCGGAGCTTGAGCCCAGGGGGAGCGAAAGGGTGGAATCAACGGACCGTGACAAGTCGTTGACCCACCGGGCAGTGGGCGCCGAGCTACCGGCGTTGCCGGCCAGGCCTCCACTGGTAAGGAAGCTGGCCGGCAGCACCGGCGCCTGCCTCAACGGCGCATCAGCTTGGCCAAACCATCG
>JAZKHH010000187.1:0-26383 GCA_040385465.1 Pseudomonadota bacterium
CCGACCAGCCTGGTCAGCTCGGCCATCAACGCCGAGCCTGCCTGGGACCTGACGCTGGGCAACCCCAGTGTGGTGGTCGCGGTGATCGACTCCGGCGTCCGCTTTGACCACCCCGACCTGCTGCGTGTCAGCGCGGGCGGCAACCTGCTCGACGGCTACGACCTGGTGTCGGAAGATTTCCGCGCCAACGACGACACCCCCGGCCGCGACGCCGACGCGTCGGACCCTGGCGACTGGATCTCTTCGTCTGACCTGCCCTCGCTGAGCAGCTGCTCGGGCGCGCGGGTCACCAACAGCTCCTGGCATGGCACCCAGGTCGCGGGCCTGGTCGGCGCCCTCACCAACAACGGCACGGGCATGGCCAGCGTGGGCCGAACGGTGCGCATCCTGCCGGTTCGCGTCATCGGCAAATGCGCCACCTTCGACTCCGACCTGATCGCCGGTGCACGCTGGGCCGCCGGCCTGGAAGTGCCGGGCGTGCCAACGAACCCCACGCCCGCGCGCGTGCTCAACATCAGCCTGGGCGGCAACGGTGCCTGCCCGGCGTCTTACCGCGACGGCTTTGCAGACATCATCAACGCGGGCACCGTGGTCGTGGCGGCAGCCGGCAACAGCGTCGGCCATGCCTTGGGCTCGCCGGCCAATTGCCCCGGCGTGATCTCGGTCGCCGGCCTGCGGCACATCGGCACCAAGGCCGGCTTTTCCGACCTGGGGCCTCAGATCACCGTGAGCGCACCCGGTGGCAACTGCGTCAACGGCCCCGGGCAGCCTTGTCTCTATCCGATCCTGACCACCACCAACCCCGGCAGCACCACCCCCGTGGCGGGCGCAGCGGGCGGCACCTACACCGACAGCTACAACATCACCACCGGCACCAGTTTCTCGGCGCCGCTGGTGGCGGGCACGGCTGCTTTGATGTTGTCTGTCAATTCACGTCTCAACCCGGCCGACGTGGTGTCGCAGCTTCAGCGCAGCGCCCGGCCCTTTCCCTCCACTGGGGCTGCCAACGGCGTGCCGATTTGCCAACAGCCCAATGCGATCGGCCAAGGCCAGTTCGACCAACTTGAGTGCTATTGCACCACCACCACCTGCGGCGCCGGCATGCTCGACGTGGGCGCTGCGGTGCAACTGGCCACCAGCAGTTTCCTGCCCCGCATCAGCGTCTCACCCACCACACCCCAAGCCACCCTCGCGCTCACCTTGAGCACCGGTGAGACGGTGTTGCCGACTGGGCGCACGGTGACGGGCTACCAGTGGACGGTGATTGACGCGGGCGGCATCGCGACCAGCGTCAGTGGCGCCAACAACCCCTCCGCCACCATCGTGCCGTCGGCCGAGGGGCGCTTCACGGTGCAGCTGACGTTGACCGATGACCAAGGCGCCACGGCCACCACCACGCGCAGCATCGAAGTGGCCGCCGCGCCGGCCCCAGCGTCTGTCGGCGGCGGCGGCGGGGGCGGCGGTGCTGTGCAACCCTGGGCCTTGCTGGGCCTGGCCGCAGCGGCGTGGATGCTGCGGCGCGCTTCCCGCCGCCAGCGGTCCGCCCTGCGCGCTTCCTGAGGCTCCTGCACCAGGTTTTCCACCGCGTCTGCGCCGTGGAAAACCTTTGCCAAGCTCACCAACCTTGGTGAAGCGGGAAAGCATTCAGGCGTTGGGCTGGAAATGTCGTGCCTGGGACAACGCTGCCTTCAGGCGGCGTAGAAGTGAATCCGCACCAGAGTGCCCCGGCCGGCTTTCGAACGCAGGCTGAGGGTGGCCCCCAGCAGGCGCACGGTGCGCCGCACCATCGCCAGTCCCAGTCCGAACCCATGGTCGTTGAGCGCGGCGTTCGGGCCGCGCACGAAGGAGCCGGACGTTGCCTCGTCCAGGTGCGACGCCGGCATGCCCACCCCGTCGTCCATGATCAGCAGTTGCACGCCGCCGCCCCATGGGCGGGCCGCCACCAGCACCTTGCCCTTGGCAAACTTCAACGCATTGGCGATCAAGTTCTCCATCACCCGCGTCAGCCACGACCGGTCGGTGTGCAAGAGCAGTGAGGAATGGCGAAACCGCAAATCCACTCCCCGCAGGTCGGCCTCGTCTTCAAACTGCAAGGCCAGGTTTTGAAACAGCTCCGAAACTTCCACCCGACCTGGGGTGACTGCCACGGTGACCGTCTCCATGCGGGTCATGTCGAGGAAGTTGTCGAGGTAACGGTGCAGGTCGGTGATCGAGCCCAGGGCCTTGGCGATCTCCCCCCGCGCGGCACCGTTCGGGGTGGGGCCCACCAGGCTCAACGACAGCTGCATGCCATGAACCCGCTGGCGGAAATCGTGACTGAGCTCGCTGAACAGCAGGTTGCGGGCGCGCATCTGACCCATCAGCACCCGGCCCCAGAACACCAGCAGCGCCACGCAGGCGCTGAAAATCGCCGCCTGGGCCAGCGCGTAATTGCGCACCAGCACTGCGTCGCCGTGGATCTTCGTCGTGCGCGCCACGATCAGCTCGTTGGCGACGCTGGCCAGGCGGTCCGCCTTCCCGGCCAGTTGCCGGTCGATGGCCAACCAGGCCACCGGGTCGGCCTGGTCTTTGGCCATGCGCACGATCTGCGCATGGCCTTCGGACATCAAGTTGACCAGCTCCTCGTCCGCCAGATTGACCGGCATGTCGACCGCCAGCGCCGCCAGCGCTGCTGCCCGGCGCCGCAGGGCCGGGTCGGTGGTGCGTTGCGACAGGTTGCCGTAGTTGCGCAACAGGTCGATGTTGCGCGCCAACCGGAACTTCATCTGAATCTCCGGCACCAGCACGTCCTTGGTCTCCAGCGCCGCTTGAACGATGCGCTGCTGCAGTTCGACCAAGCCCACCGACAACGCCAGGAACACCACCACGCTGAGCGTCACCGCCAGGTAGTTTTTCCAGGGACTGGGCGCGAACTTCATGCCGCAATCAAAGCATGCGCAGCGGGAAGTACTTGGAGTTCAGTTGGTCCATCTTCCCATTGCTTTGCACATCGCGGATTGCGTTGTTCAGCAACTGCAGCAACTCGGGCTTGGCAGGGTTGACGGCCACCGTGGTGGGCAGCGACAGCTCCGGGTCGCTGATCGGATCGACGCTGAGGGCGCCCGCCTGCCCGAGCCGCCCATCCTGAACGATGCCCACGGTGGTGGTGAACGGGGCCACCACCGCGTCGGCCTCACCGCTGCTCAGTGCGCCATCCAGGCCGGCGTTCAACGCCACCGGCACCACCGTCCAACGCCGCTCGGCCTTCACCCGCTCAACCCAGGCGTGTTGTCGTGAGCCTTCAACCACCGCCACCCGCAGGCCCGGTCCAATCGGCTTGGCCGCAATCAGGAACGACCGGCTCCAGCGCACGGGGATCGTGAACACCACCTTTTTCAGCCGGTCTGGCGTGGGCAGCAACGAGGCGGTGCTGAAGTCGGCCTCGCCACTGGCCACCTGGTCGACCACCGTCGCCAACTGCGTCTCCAGGATCTCGCACGACGCCCTGATGGTCTCGCACAGCAGGCGCGCCATGTCCGCATTGAAGCCGACCAGCTCACCCTGGGCGTTGCGGTAGCTCATGTTCGGCGAGTCTTTCAACACCATCACCTTGAGCTGCCGTACCGGCGGCGCCGCCCACACCGCAGAGGCCTGCAGCCCCGTGACCAGCATCATCACGACAGCCGCCACCAGGGTGCGGATCGAGTGGGAGGAACTGCGCATCAAAGGTCTCCGTGTCGAGGGCTTCGTCAGGTCGAGGAGGCCAAAAACCGTTCTGCGAGGCGAACCCAAAACGTGGCGCCGATCGGAATCAAAGCGTCGTTGAAATCGTACGAGGCGTTGTGCAAGGTGCAAGGTCCCTGCCCGTGTTGCGCTTGACGGTGCGTGCCATCCCCGATGCCGATGCCAAAGTAAGAGCCCGGCTTGACCTGCAGGTAGTAACCGAAGTCTTCGCCCCCCATCGTCAACTCGCGAAGGTGGACCTTGTCCGGCCCCGCCAACTCCACCATCAACTGGCGCAAGAACGCCGCCTCGGCCAGGTGGTTGACCACCGGCGGGCAGTAATGCGACCACTCGATGCGGCTGTCCATGCCGTGGGCCGCGGCCGTGTGCTGGGCAACGTCTTGCATGCGCGCCCGCACCATTTCCAGCACCTCACCGCTCGCGCAGCGCGCCGTGCCCTGCACCACGCACTGCGACGACACCACGTTGGTGGCCTCACCGGCATCGATCATCGTGACCGAAATCAAACCGGCGTCGATCGGGCGCTTGTTGCGGCTGACGATGGTCTGAAACCCCTGCACCATCTGACAAGCCACTGGCACCGGGTCGGTGCCCAGGTGCGGCATGGCGGCGTGGCAACCCTTGCCCTCCAGGGTGACCTTGAAGTCGACCAGGGCCCCCGAGCTCGGCCCTGGGCGCAAAGTGAAGTGGCCCAACGCCAGGCCCGGCCGGTTGTGAAAACCAAAGATGGCGTCGGCCGGAAAGCGGTCGAACAAACCGTCCTCGATCATGGCTTTGGCCCCACCCGAGGTCTCCTCGGCCGGTTGAAACACCAGCACCACCCGTCCGTCGAAACGGCCCTCCTGAGCCAGCACACGGGCGGCCGCCAGCAGGGTGGCGGTGTGGCCATCGTGCCCACAAGCGTGCATCTTGCCGACGTGGCGGCTGGCGTGACCAAAGCGGTTGGCCTCGGTGATGGGCAAGGCATCCATGTCCGCGCGCAACGCGACCCCGCGTGCACCCGCGCCGCGGCGGATCACCCCCACCACCCCCGAGCCCCCGATGCCGCGGTGGGTCTCGATGCCCCAGGCTTCGAGCTGCTGCGCCACCAAGGCCGCCGTGCGTTGCTCCTCGAACGCCAGCTCCGGATGGGCGTGGATGTCACGCCGACGCGCGGCATCCTCCTCAAAGTGGTGGATCAGGCTCGGAATGATGTCCATGGCAGGGCCGACAGAAGCCACAACGATCCCACCCGGCGCAGCGCCGCCAGCCCACCCCGGTCAGCCGACGGCCCCATGGTCAATGCCCGCCCATCGCCGTGCATTCCGACAGCACCGAGGGCTCGATGTACCCATGCTCGATGCCAATGGCCACCGCATGCGTGCGGCTGCGCGCGCGCAAGGCAAACAAGATGGCCGCCACGTGGTTGTCCACCGTGCCCGCCGTCAACTTGAGCTGCTTGGCGATTTCCTTGGTGCCCCCGCCCGCGGGCAGCAGGTTGAGGATTTCGATCTGACGCCGGGTGAGGCGGATCGGTCGCTCACTGCGCTGAGTCTCCGCGAAGTAACGCCGGCCTTCGATGATTTCCTGGATGGCGTGCTTGAACCGGTCCACACTCATGGCCTTGGGCACGTAGCCCAGAAAACCCAGTTCCGCCACCTCGGCTTGCCACTGCAAGCCCAGGTTGGCCGTGATCACCGCCGACCTGCCCGCCAGGCCCATGGCGTGCACCTCGCGCACCAACGACAAACCCCGGGCTCCGGGCACGTCCACATCCAGCCAGACCCTGAACCAGTCTGTCTGCTCGGTCAGCGCCTGCAGGGCCTGCGGCGCCGTGCCGGCGTGCACCACCTCCACGTCGGCCACCAGGTCGCGGAACAGGGCGCAGGTGTACTCGGCGACCAGCGGGTGGTCTTCGACGACAAGCATCCTTCTTTTCATGGCGATCCTCCATCTTTCCAGCAAACAGGGGCCGCCCGGATCGCCGCAGACAGGCGCCTGCGCCCAACTTCGGCCAGCGCCATGGCCTGGAATTTTAGTGCATGCCCCTTTGGAACCAGCCCCCCGGGGTGGGGGACCAAGTGCTGGCGCAGCCCCCTCGCCAGCAAACAGCCCTTGGAGGCCGTGATCCGCTTGAACAGAAGCCGCCAAGAAAAGCGCCCCTCAAGCAGCATGCTCAGGGGGCGCCGGTCTTTGCTGGGCTTGAGTGCGTGTGACCGCACCCAGGGTGTATTGGTGGAGCTGGGGGGAATCGAACCCCCGTCCGCAAGACATCGTCGGGCAGATCTACATGCTTAGCTGACTGATTTAGATTTAAAGCCGGTGGTCGCGCAGCAGCACGCTACCCTCAGCTCGAGTCACTTGATTTGATGCCATGTTGAGTGACCCAACACAGCACGAGCCCATGTGTATGACTTCGCAGTCCTTGGGTTACCCCTCAGACCCAGCCCATCGGCCAACTGTTGCGAAGCTCACCGGTTTTAAGCGGCGAGAGCGTACGTAGAGTCGTTCGCAGTTACTTTGTTTCCAGTGGTTTTACGAGCGAACTGGTGCTCGGCATGCCCTGTTCCAACTCCGAACCCACGTCGAAGCCAGGTCAGCCCCAGGCAGGGGTAGTTTAGGCCAAGTCGAGCCATTTCAAGAACTGATCCGGATTTTCGGCCACCTGGTCCGCACCCCATTGCCCAATGGGCTCACCCGCGCCCAGGTAGCCCCAGCCAGCGGCCACCGTGCGCATGCCGGCGGCCTTGCCGGCCCGAACATCGCGCAGGTCATCGCCCACATAGACGCAGTCGGCCGGTGGCATGCCCATGCGCCGCGCGGCTTCGAGCAGCGGCGCCGGGTGGGGCTTGGAATGCGGGGTGGTGTCACCGCACACCAGCGTTGCAGCGCGGGCGTCCAAGCCCAAGGCCTGGGCCAGCGGCACCGCGAAGCGGGTGGCCTTGTTGGTCACGATGCCCCACGGCATGCCACGTGCGGTCAAGGTCTGCAGCACCGGTCGCATCGCCTCGAACACCTCGGTGAGCTGGGTCATGCGCTGCTCGTAGCGGGCCAGGAATTCGTCGCGCAAGGCCTCGAAGTCCGGCTCTCCCGGTTGCACCTGGAAAGCGGTGAACACCATCCCCCGAGCGCCGGTGCCGACCCACGGACGCAGGGTGGCCAGCGGCAAGGCCGGCAAGTTGCGGGCGGCCCGAAGGTCATTGGCGGCGCCGGCCAGATCGGGCGCGCTGTCGACCAGGGTGCCGTCCAAGTCGAACAGCACCGCGCGAACGGGTTGTTTCAAACGTTGCCCGCCGCTCATGCCGGACGCCGGCAGGCAAGCATGTAGTTGACACCAATGTCGTCGCAGAGCTTGTACGCCCGCGTCAGGGGGTTGTAGGTGAGCCCCCGGAACTCGTCGAGCACCAGCCCGGCGTCACGACAAGCCTGCGCCAGCTCGCTGGGGCGGATGAAGCGTGCATGGTCGTGGGTGCCCTTGGGCAACAGCTTCAACACATATTCCGCCCCCACAATGGCCATCAAATACGACTTGGGATTGCGGTTCAAGGTCGACAAAAACACATGCCCACCCGGCTTGACGAGGGCAGCACAGGCTCGCACCACCGATTCAGGGTCCGGCACGTGCTCCAGCATTTCCATGCAGGTCACCACGTCGTAGGCGCCTGGCTGTTCCTGCGCCAAGGCTTCCACCGCCACCTCCCGGTACGTCACCCGGGGGGTTTGCGCCTCCAGCGCATGCAATTGGGCCACCTTCAGTGACTTGGTGGCCAGGTCGATGCCCAGCACCTCGGCGCCTCGCCGTGCCATGGCATCCGACAAAATGCCACCGCCGCATCCCACGTCCACCACCTTCTGATGCGCCAGTCGGACTTTGCGGTCAATCCAGTCCAAACGCAGCGGATTGATCTGGTGCAAAGGTCTGAACTCGCTGTCGGCATCCCACCAGCGGTGGGCCAGGTCACTGAATTTGGCAAGTTCTTGGGGGTCGGCGTTGAGGTTCATGCCTCGATCGTAGCGGAGCCGAGATGACGCAGTGGGGGGCGGGGCCTGTTCAAGGCCGGTGGAACGTGGGTTGCCCTGGCATGCCGGCAAGCTCCTGCCTTTCCCTTTCGACCTTCACAAGGCCCTTCTTCATGACACCCTGCTCTTCTCGCCTGGCCGTCGTGGCTGCCCTCACCCTGCTGACGGCCTGCCGTGAGGCCACCACACCCTCTCCGGTCACCGCGCCAGGGGCCGACAAATCCACCACGTCCCGCGTGTTGGAAACCGGTGCCGATGTGCTGCAGAACAAAGCCCCGCTCGAAACGTTGAACGCTTATCTCAACGGTTTTCACTTCTACAGCGGCAAAATGAATCTGCAAATGGAGGCCCACCATTACTGCACTTTGCTGAACGAAGACGTGCATCAGTGCATCATTTACGACGGCAACACCCGTGACGCCAAGATCATGGGCATCGAATACATCGTCAGCGCACGGCTGTTTGCCAGTCTGCCTGAGGCGGAAAAGGCGCTTTGGCACAGCCACGTTCACGAGGTGAAATCCGGCCAGCTGGTCGCACCCGGCGTGCCCCAAGCCGCCGAGCATGCTTTGATGAACAAGCTGGTGTCCACCTATGGCAAGACCTGGCACACCTGGCACACCGACTTGCACAAGACGCTGCCCTTGGGCGTGCCCCAGCTCATGATGGGCTCCACCGCCGATGGCCAGCTCGATCCTGACTTGGTCGCGGTTCGTGACCGGCGCTTGGGCGTCGACACGCCCGAAAAGCGTCGAAACCGGGAAGACCTGCCCGTTTCACCCATCGATCCTGGCGCCAATGCATGGGAACGCGGCCATGCCATCCAACTCACCGATCCAACCGGCACAGCCCACCACCCGGTGGACACACCGCCCGAAAAGCCGCAGGCACAGACACCAACCGCAGGCGGTGGTTCGGCCCCCCGCCAGTGAAAGAGTTCCACAGCGGCCTTGCGACCAGATGCAGTCCTACACCACGCAGGTCTGAACAGGAACAAAAAAACCCCGCCAAGGCGGGGTTTTCTGTGGAGCCATCTTGGCCTCCCCAACGCTCAAGGCGCTGATTACTTGGTGCGCGTGCCCACCACTTCGATTTCCACGCGGCGGTTTTTCTCACGACCGGCCTTGCTCTTGTTGTCGGCGACAGGCTGCTTTTCGCCCTTGCCTTCGGTGTAGACGCGGCTCTTGTCGATGCCTTTGCCCGTCAGATAGGCCTTGACGGCTTCCGAACGACGCAGAGACAGGGACTGGTTGTAAGCATCGCTGCCCACCGAGTCGGTGTGACCGACGGCGATCACGACTTCCAGGTTCACGCCATTGACCTTGCTCACCACTTCGTCAAGCTTGGCGCGGCCTTCAGGCTTCAGCGTGGCTTTGTCGAAGTCGAAGAACGCGTCAGCGGCGAAGGTCACCTTCTCGCTCACAGGCGCAGCCGGCACGGGGGCCGGCATCGGTGCGGGCATCGGTGCGGGCGCGGGCGCCATGACCGGAGGAGCGGGCGGGGGAGCCACGATCGCGCCATCACAGTTCTTGTCGGCGGTGGCCGGCGTCCAGTTGCTGCTGCGCCAGCAAGCTTCGTTGGTGCCGTTTTTCCAAACGCCACCGTTGCCCTGCCAGTTGGCATTACCGGTGGCTTGGGCAAAGACGCTGGCAGCGGACAGTGCGAGCACGCCGACTGCAAGAACCGACGCGGATTTGTTGAAGTTCTTCATGATTCTCCTGTGAGGAATAGTTCTAAAAAACAATCCGATGATTCATCGGTCGAGTCTGGCAATTTCTTACTGACGAACTGGCACGCAGATTTTTCAGCCAATCGATTGTGCCACAGGGGTATTGCGACTCTGCAAGCCCAGAACGCCCATTGTCCCTGGTTGGCGGAACAGAGTGTGGGGTAAAAGCAGCACTTGCCGAGAGAACTAGAATCGAGGATTGTCCCTTCCAGCAGGCGGCCCACCGAGCGCCTCCCACTGCATGACACAGTTCGCCAAAGAAACCCTGCCCATCAGTCTTGAGGAGGAGATGCGCCGCTCCTACCTGGATTACGCCATGAGCGTCATCGTGGGCCGCGCGTTGCCGGACGCCCGGGACGGACTCAAGCCGGTTCACCGCCGTGTGCTGTTTGCCATGCACGAGTTGAACAACGATTGGAACCGGCCCTACAAGAAATCGGCCCGCATCGTCGGTGACGTGATCGGTAAGTACCACCCGCACGGCGACAGTGCGGTTTACGACACCATCGTGCGCATGGCCCAAGACTTTTCCTTGCGCCACATGCTGGTTGATGGTCAGGGCAATTTCGGCTCGGTGGACGGCGACAACGCCGCCGCCATGCGGTACACCGAAATCCGCCTGTCCAAGATCGCCCATGAAATGCTGGCCGACCTGGACAAGGAAACGGTCGACTTCGGGCCAAACTACGACGGCAGCGAGCGCGAACCGCTGGTCATGCCGACCCGGCTGCCCAACCTGTTGGTCAACGGCTCGGCGGGCATCGCCGTGGGCATGGCCACCAACATTCCACCGCACAACCTCAACGAAGTGGTCGACGCCTGTCACCACCTGCTGAAGAACCCGGACGCGTCCATCGACGAGCTGATGGAAATCATCCCGGCGCCCGACTTCCCCACCGCCGGCATCATCCACGGCCTCAGCGGGGTGCGGGAGGGCTACCGCACCGGCCGGGGCCGGGTGGTGATGCGGGCCAAGTGCCATTTCGAGGACATCGACAAGGGCCAACGCCAGTCCATCATCGTGGACGAGATTCCCTACCAGGTGAACAAGAAGAACCTGCTCGAGCGCATGGCCGAGCTGGTGCACGAGAAGAAGATCGAGGGCATCAGCCACATCCAGGACGAGTCCGACAAATCCGGCATGCGGGTGGTGATCGAGCTCAAACGTGGGGAAGTGCCCGAGGTGGTGCTGAACAACCTGTACAAGCAGACACAGCTGCAGGACACCTTCGGCATCAACATGGTGGCGCTGATCGACAACCAGCCCAAGTTGTGCAACCTGAAGGATCTGATTGCGATCTTCCTGGAGCACCGCCGCGAGGTGGTGACCCGGCGCACGGTGTACGAACTGCGCAAGGCCCGGGACCGCGGTCACGTGTTGGAAGGCCTGGCGGTGGCACTGGCCAACATCGACGAGTTCATCGAAACCATCAAGACCTCGCCCACGCCCCCGGTGGCCAAGCAGGCCTTGATGAGCAAGAGCTGGGACTCCTCCATGGTGCGCGAGATGCTGGCGCGCGCCGAGGGCGAGACCCCTGGCGGGCGCGACGCCTTCCGCCCGGAAGGCTTGCCCAAGCACTACGGCCTGCAGGGCGACGGCTTGTACCGTTTGAGCGACGACCAGGCTTCTGAGATCCTGCAGATGCGCCTGCAACGCCTGACCGGGCTGGAGCAGGACAAGATCCTGGGCGAGTACCGCGAGGTCATGACGCAGATCGCCGACCTGCTCAACATCCTGGTCACGCCGGCCCGGGTGACGCACATCATCTCCGAAGAGCTGACGGCCATCAAGCTGGAATTCGGCCAGTCGAAAGTGGGCGCACGCCGCAGCGTCATCGAGCACAACGCCCAGGACCTGGGTACCGAGGATTTGATCGCCCCCACCGACATGGTGGTGACGCTGAGCCACACCGGCTACATCAAGAGCCAGCCGCTGGGCGAGTACCGGGCGCAAAAACGCGGCGGGCGCGGCAAGCAGGCGACCCAGACCAAGGAAGACGACTGGATCGACCAGCTTTTCATCGCCAACACCCACGACTACATCCTGTGCTTCACCACCCGTGGGCGGGTCTACTGGATCAAGGTCTGGGAAGTGCCCCAGGGTTCGCGCACCTCGCGTGGCCGGCCGATCGTCAACATGTTCCCGTTGCAACCGGGTGAGAAGGTCAACGTGGTGCTGCCGCTGACCGGCGAGTTCCACACTTTCCCGGCCGATCACTACGTGTTCATGGCCACCGCGCAGGGCGTGGTGAAGAAGACGTCGTTGAGCGAATTCAGCAACCCGCGCAAGGCCGGCATCATTGCGGTCGATTTGGACGAAGGCGACTTTCTGGTGGGCGCAGCACTCACCGACGGCGCCCACGATGTCATGCTGTTCAGCGACGGCGGCAAGGCCGTGCGTTTTGATGAGAACGACGTACGGTCGATGGGCCGCAACGCCCGCGGCGTGCGCGGCATGATGCTCGAAGAGGGCCAGCGCGTGATTGCCATGCTGGTGGCCGAAGACGAGTCGCAGAGCGTGCTGACTGCCACCCAGAACGGTTATGGCAAGCGCACCAACATCACCGAGTACACCCGCCATGGCCGGGGCACCAAGGGGATGATTGCCATCCAGCAAAGTGAACGCAACGGCAAGGTGGTGGCGGCCACGCTGACGCATGCCAACGACGAGATCATGTTGATCACCGACAAGGGCGTGCTGGTGCGCACCCGGGTCTCGGAAATCCGCGAGATGGGTCGGGCCACCCAAGGTGTGACCTTGATTGCGCTGGACCAGGGCACCGAGCTGATTGGTTTGCAGCGCATCGTCGAAAACGATGCCGAGGGCGACACCGACCTGGGCACCGACCCGGCCGACGACGAAGCCAAGGACACGGCATGACCGCCCGCACCCGGCACCAGCGCCAGGGTTGGCAGCAACGGGTGGCTGCCCTCGGCGGCGTGCTGGCGCTCCTGTGCGTCGTCGCCCCCGTGGCCTGGGCCGACAACGAAGGTTTGAGCAAAAAAGAGCTGGTCGCCAAGATCATCAAGTTGCAGCAACCGGTGATCGAAGGCGTGGCGCAAAACCTCGTCGAGCAACCGGCCGCGCAGCTGTTGCAGCAAGCCGGTCTGGCGTTGCAAGCCCGGGTGCCTGCGGACAAGCGCGACGAGGTCGGCAAGGGCATTCAGGCCGACGTCAAAAAGTACTTGGACGAGGCCGCCCCACCGGCCAAGGAGCGGGCCATGCGCCTGGCGCCCAGCACTGTCGGCGTGGTGTTGGAAGAAAAGTTTTCGGAAGAGGAATTGCGCCAGTTGATCGCCATCCTGGAGTCGCCGGTCAACCGCCGGCTGCAAGAGCTGGGCGGCGACATGCAGCGGGCCTTGAGCGAGAAACTGATCACCGAATCGCGGCCCGAGGTCGAGCCCAAGGTGCGGGTGCTGCAGCAGAACCTGGCCAAGCGCCTGGGGGCAGACGCGCCGGCCACTTCACCCGCGGCCAAGCCGGTCAAACCCGGCGGCGCCGTCAAGTGAGCCGCATGACCCACCGGCCTTTCAATTTTTCTGCCGGCCCGGCCACCTTGCCGGTGGAGGTGCTGGAGCGGGCCGCCGCCGAGATGCTTGACTGGAACGGCAGCGGCATGAGCGTGATGGAAATGAGCCACCGCGGCCCGGAGTTCATGGCCATCCTGGAGCAAACGCGCCAGGACGCCCGCGAGCTGCTGGCGGTGCCGGCCCACTTTCACATCCTGTTCATGCAAGGCGGGGGCCTGGCTGAAAACGCCATCGTGCCGCTCAACCTGCTGCACCGGGCCAACCCCGAACGGGCAATGGATTTCGTGGTCACCGGCTCGTGGTCGGCCAAGTCGCACAAGGAAGCGCAGCGCTATGGAGCCGCCCGCGTGGCCGCCACCTGTTCCGCCGAGCGCCCCACCCGCCTGCCGGCACCCGGCAGCTGGCAGTTGAGCGAGCGCCCGGCTTACGTGCACCTGTGCGGCAACGAGACCATCGACGGCGTCGAGTTCCAGACCTTGCCCGACCTGCGGGCCTTGGGTTGCGAAGCCCCGTTGGTGGTGGACTGCTCCTCGCACCTGGCATCGCGCCCCATCGATTGGTCGCGGGTGGGCTTGGCGTTCGGCGGCGCGCAGAAAAACGTCGGCATGGCCGGTGTGACGCTGGTGTTCGTGCGCGACGACCTTCTCGGTCATGCCCTGCCGATCTGCCCGTCGGCGTTCAATTTCAAGACCGTGGCGGACAACGCCTCGATGTACAACACCCCCCCGACCTACGCCATCTACATCGCCGGCCTGGTGTTCCAGTGGCTGAAGAAGCAAACGCACGACGGGCTGAGCGGGCTGGCAGCGGTCGAGGCGCGCAACCGCCACAAGGCTCAGTTGCTTTACGACTGCATCGATGCCTTGCCGCTGTTCGAAAACCGCATCGACCCATCGTGCCGCTCGCGCATGAACGTGCCCTTTCACCTGCGCGATACCGGCTTGACCGAGTCGTTCCTGAGTGGCGCGCGCGATGCGGGGCTGCTGCAGCTCAAAGGACACAAATCGGTTGGCGGACTGCGCGCCAGCCTGTACAACGCGATGCCAGTGGCCGGCGTGCAGGCCCTGGTGACTTACTTGCAGGATTTCGCAACCCGACATGGCTGAGCCGACCGCCCCGCTGGACCCCCGACTGCTGGCCCTGCGCCAGCGCATTGACGCCGTCGACCGTGACCTGCTGAGTTTGCTCAACCAGCGCGCCACCCTGGCCCAGGAAGTGGGCGAGGTGAAGAAGGAAGAGGGCTCGATGGCCTTCCGTCCCGAACGCGAGGCCCAGGTCATTGACGGGCTCAAGGCGGCCAATGGCGGTCCGTTGAAACCCGACAGCGTGGCGCCGATCTGGCGGGAAATCATGTCGGCTTGCCGGGCGCTGGAAACCCCGACCCGGGTGGCCTTCCTGGGCCCGGCGGGCACCTTCAGCGAACAAGCCGCCCTGGGCTTTTTCGGCAGCTCGATCGTCAAGGTCGACTGCCCCAGCATCGACGAGGTGTTCCGCACCACCACGGCCGGTGCGGCAGATTTCGGCGTTGTGCCGGTGGAAAACTCCACCGAGGGCGTGGTGGCCCGCTCGCTCGACCTGTTCCTGACCACGCCCTTGTTCATCGTCGGGGAGACCAGCCTGTTCGTGCAGCACAACCTGTTGCGCAAATCCGATGCCTTGAGCACCTTGAGTGCGGTCTGCGCCCACCCCCAAGCCCTGGCCCAGTGCCATGGCTGGCTCAACACGCACCTGCCGCAGGTCGAGCGTCGTCCAGTGGCCAGCAACGCCGAAGGGGCCCGCCTGGCCGCTCAGGATCCCACGCTGGCGGCGATTGCCAGCACCCGGGCGGCCAGTGAATACGGCCTGCACGTGGTGGCCCCCTGCATCCAGGACGACCCGCACAACCGCACGCGATTTGCCATCGTTGCCCACCCCCAGCGCCAACCGCAGCCCCAGGCCTCGGGCCACGATTGCACCAGCCTGGTGGTGTCGGTGGTCAACCAGCCGGGCGCCGTTCACGACATGCTGGTGCCGCTGAAGAACCATGGGGTCTCGATGTCCCGTTTCGAGTCCCGCCCGGCCCGGTCCGGCCAGTGGGAGTATTACTTCTACATCGACCTCCAGGGTCACCCCGAGCAGCCCGCCGTGGCCAGCGCCTTGCGTGAACTGCGCGCCGTGTGCGCGTTCTTCAAGCTGCTGGGCACCTATCCGATCGACACCCACTGAAGCACAATCCGACCGCAATGTTCAATCAACTCGGCGTCATTGGTTGCGGGCTCATGGGCGGATCCTTCGCGCTGGCGCTCAAGCGTGCGGGCCTGGTCAAACAGGTCGTGGGCTACAGCAAATCGCCCAGCACCACCGAAAAAGCCAAGCGCCTGGGCGTGATCGACGTGATGGCCGAGTCGGCACTGCAGGCGATCTCAGGCTCCGACATCGTGCTCATCGCGGTGCCGGTGTCGGCCAGCGAAACCACTTTCCGGGCCATCTGCCACCTGGTCGAGCCCCATGTGTTGGTGATGGACGTGGGCTCGACCAAGGCCGACGTGGTCGACGCCGCACGGCGTGCCCTGAAGGAGCGGGTGCGCTCCTTTGTGCCGGCCCACCCGATTGCGGGGCGCGAGGTCGCGGGCGTGGCCCATGCCGACGCGACGCTGTACACCGATCGCCGGGTGATCCTCACCCCACTGCCTGAAAATTCACCGGAATTGGTGCAAAAAGCCACGGCCGTGTGGTCGGCGATTGGCGCACGGGTTTGCGAAATGACACCGGAGCAGCACGACGCCGCCCTGGCCGCTGTCAGCCACCTGCCCCACCTGCTGGCATTTGCCTTCCTCAATGGCGTGGCCCAGCAACCTGACGGCTCGACCTTCCTGTCGTTGGCGGGCCCTGGGTTTCGCGACTTCACCCGCATTGGCGGCAGCGACCCGGCTGTGTGGCGCGACATCCTGCTGTCCAACCGCACCGAGCTGAGCCGGCAGCTGCAGCAGTTCCGCCAGGCGCTGGACATGTTCGAGTCGTGCATGAACGCCGACGACGGCACCTCGCTCGAAACCCTGATCCGCGCGGCGTCCCGGGTGCGGGCCGACTGGCGCCTGGACACGGCCTCCCACCCTCCCGCACCGCCCGACGTGCTGTTCAACCCCACGCGGCGAGGCTGAGCCGCCTCTCAGCCCGCCCGTTTGCCCGCAGTTTTCTCGCCACGCCGCTGTGCAGCAGGCCGCCGGCATGTGACGACCGTCTTCCCATGAACAAACGCCCTTTCCTCGACCTCCCTCCCCTGCTGCAGGCCAGCGGCACGGTTCGCCTGCCCGGCTCGAAAAGCATTTCCAACCGCGTGCTGCTGCTGGCCGGCCTGAGCGAGGGCACCACCCTGGTCCATGACCTGCTCGACTCGGACGACACCCAGGTCATGAAGGAGGCCTTGGTGGCCCTCGGCTGCACCCTGGTGCCGCAAGGCAACGCCTTGGCCGTCACTGGCCTGGGCGGCCGGTTGCAGGTGCGCGACGCGCGCTTGTTCATGGGCAATGCCGGCACCGCCATGCGACCGCTGACCGCCGCACTGGCCGTGCTGAGCGCCACCCAGGGCGGGCGCTTTGAGCTGAGCGGCGTGCCGCGCATGCACGAGCGGCCCATTGCCGACTTGGTCGATGCGCTGCGCCAACTGGGCTGCGACATCGACTACCTCGGCCAAGACGGTTTTCCCCCGCTGCGGCTCAACGCCGGGCAGCAGGCCGCCTTGTCGACGGCGCAGCCGATCCGCGTGCGTGGTGACGTCTCCAGCCAGTTCCTGACGGCCCTGCTGCTGGCCTTGCCGCTGGTGTCGCAGACGGCGCCCTGTGTGATCGAGGTCGAGGGCGAACTGATCTCCAAGCCTTACATCGACATCACCCTCAAGCTGCTGGCGCGCTTTGGCATCGCTGTGGTGCGCGAAGACTGGCGCCGCTTCAGCATTCCCGCCGGCAGCCGGTACCAGTCGCCGGCTGAGATCCACGTCGAAGGCGACGCCTCGTCTGCCTCCTATTTCGTGGCCTTGGGCGCCTTGGCGGCCACCGAGCGGCCGCTGCGCATTGAAGGCGTGGGCACCGACTCGATCCAGGGCGACGTCGCCTTCATCGAGGCGGCGCGGATGATGGGGGCGCAGGTCAGCGGCGGGCCAGGCTGGCTGTCGGTCCAGCGGGGCCACTGGCCGCTGAAGGCCATCGACCTGGACTGCAACCACATTCCCGACGCCGCCATGACGCTGGCGATCCTGGCACTCTACGCCGACGGCACCACCCGGCTGCGCAACATCGCCAGCTGGCGGGTGAAAGAGACCGACCGCATCCACGCCATGGCGTGCGAACTGCGCAAGCTCGGCGCCCAGGTGGTGGAGTTCCCCGACGCCATCGAGGTCACGCCGCCCACGCGTTGGCGCGCGGCGGCCATCCACACCTACGACGACCACCGCATGGCGATGTGTTTTTCGCTGGCGGCGTTCAATCCGCTGGCGGGGGCCACGCCGGCCGTGCCGGTGCGGATTCTCGATCCGCAGTGCGTGGGCAAGACCTTTCCCGACTACTTCGCCACCCTGTTCTCCGTCGTCTCCACCGACACCCACTTCATCCCGGTGCTGACGGTGGATGGCCCGACGGCGTCCGGCAAGGGCACTGTGGCCAGTGCGGTGGCCATGGTGCTGGGCTACCACCTGCTGGATTCGGGCGCGCTGTACCGGGCCGCCGGCCTGGCAGCCCTGCGCGCCTGCGTGGCCGACACCGACGAGGCCGGGTTGGCCGCCGTGGCCTTGGGCCTGCAGTTGCGTTTTCACCACCACCAGATCTGGATGGGCGACGAGAACATCACCGACGCCCTGCGGGAGGAGTCGGTGGGGGCGATGGCGTCCAAAGTCTCGGCCTGGCCCGGGGTGCGCGACGCCTTGCGCCAGCTGCAGTTGAACTTTCGGCAGGTGCCGGGCCTGGTGGCCGACGGGCGCGACATGGGCACCGTCATCTTCCCCGATGCCAAATTGAAAATATTTTTGACGGCCAGCGCCGCCCACCGGGCCGGCCGGCGCTATAAGCAATTGATTTTGAAGGGAATTGGCGCTAACATCGACAACCTTCGTGCCGACCTGGAGGCGCGCGACGCTCGCGACATGAATCGCAGCGTTTCGCCCTTGAAGCCGGCGCAAGACGCGGTGTTGCTGGACAACTCGACGCTGTCGCCCCAAGACACGGTGGAGGCAGTGCTCAGTGCTTGGCAGCAACGCGGGGCGGCCAGACCGTCGCCCCACCATTAGCCCGTCGGCTCCCCGCTCACGTCACCCTGCGCCGCCTGCGACGCAGCCTCGTTGAGCCGACGTTTCACCACCTAACCGCAGCGTGACGCTGCACCGGAAACTCCATGCTCCAAACCTCCAATGCCACCCCTGAAGGCGGCGAATCCTTTGCCGCCCTCTTCGAAGAATCCCTGAAGCGCTCTGAAATGCGCATGGGTGAAGTCATCACCGCCGAGGTCGTGCGGGTGGACTACAACTTCGTGGTGGTCAACGCAGGCCTCAAATCCGAAGCCTACGTGCCGATTGAAGAATTCAAGAACGACCAAGGTGAACTCGAAGTGGAAGTCGGCGACTTCGTCTCGGTCGCCATCGACGCCATCGAAAACGGTTACGGCGACACCATCCTGTCGCGTGACAAGGCCAAACGCCTGGCCTCCTGGCTGTCGCTGGAAAACGCGCTGGAGTCCGGCGAGTTCGTGACCGGCACCGTCAACGGCAAGGTCAAGGGCGGTCTGACCGTGCTGGTCAACGGCATCCGTGCCTTCCTGCCCGGCTCCCTGCTCGACACGCGCCCTGTCAAGGACATGAGCCCGTTCGAAGGCAAGACCATGGAGTTCAAGGTCATCAAGCTCGACCGCAAGCGCAACAACGTCGTGTTGTCGCGCCGCGCTGTGGTCGAAGCCTCGATGGGCGAAGAACGCGGCAAGCTGCTGTCGACGCTGCATGAAGGCGCGATCGTCAACGGCGTCGTCAAGAACATCACCGAGTACGGCGCGTTCGTCGACCTCGGCGGCATCGACGGCCTGCTGCACATCACCGACATGGCCTGGCGCCGTGTGCGTCACCCCAGCGAAGTGGTCACTGTTGGCCAGGAACTGCAGGCCAAGGTCCTGAAGTTCGACGCCGAGAAGAACCGCGTCTCCCTGGGCATCAAGCAGCTGGGTGACGACCCCTGGCACGGTGTGGCCCGCCGCTACCCCAACGGCACCCGCCTGTTCGGCAAGATCACCAACATCGCCGACTACGGCGCGTTCGTGGAAATCGAGCCGGGCATCGAAGGCCTGGTCCACGTGTCCGAGATGGACTGGACCAACAAGAACGTGGCCCCCAACAAGATCGTGTCCCTGGGCGACGAAGTCGAAGTCATGGTCCTCGAGATCGACGAAGACAAGCGCCGCATCAGCCTGGGCATGAAGCAGTGCAAGGCCAACCCGTGGGAAGAGTTCGCCACCACCGTGCAGCGCGGCGACAAGGTCTCCGGCCCCGTCAAGTCGATCACCGACTTCGGCGTGTTCGTCGGCCTGTCGGCCGGCATCGATGGCCTGGTGCACCTGTCCGACCTGAGCTGGAACGAGCCGGGCGAGACCGCCGTGCGCAACTACAAGAAGGGCCAAGAGGTCGAGGCCGTGGTGCTGGCAGTGGACGTGGAGCGCGAGCGCATCTCCCTGGGCATCAAGCAGCTGGATTCCGATCCGTTCACCAACTACACCGCGGTCAACGACCGGGGTGCCGTGGTGGAAGGCAAGGTCAAGACGGTCGACGCCCGTGGCGCTGAAATCCAGCTCAGCGAGGAAGTCACCGGCTACCTGCGTGCCTCGGAAATCGCCCGTGAGCGCGTGGAAGACGCCCGCAACGTGCTGAAGGAAGGCGACGAAGTCTCCGCCCTGATCATCAATGTGGACCGCAAGACGCGCTCCATCCAGTTGTCGATCAAGGCCAAGGACAACGCCGACCAGCAGGAAGCCATGACGCGCCTGTCGCAGACCAGCGAGCGGGAAAACGCAGGCACCACCAGCCTGGGTGCCCTGTTGCGTGCCAAGTTGGACAATCAGAACAACAGCTGATCTGTCTGGGCAAGGTTGTCATGACGACCCTGCTGCAAGCCCGCGGGCACTGGATCTGCCAGGCCGCGGGCTTGCGTCATTTGGCGCTCTCTCTTTCTCACCAGGATGCTCAGGATGACCCGCTCTGATTTGGTGGCCCAACTGGCCGAACAATTCGGCCAGTTGGGGCACAAAGACACCGAATTCGCTGTCAAGACCATGCTCGACGCGATGTCCGATGCGCTCGCGCGCACGCACCGCATCGAGATCCGGGGTTTTGGCAGTTTCTCCATCAGCCGCCGCCCGCCCCGCATGGGCCGCAACCCGCGCTCGGGCGAGCAGGTGCTGATTCCCGAACGCCTGGTGCCGCACTTCAAGCCGGGCAAGGCCCTGCGCGAGGGCGTGGACACACGGGGTGACGCCCAGGCAGCGCCTCTCGACGAGAGCCCGGTGGCGTCGGCCACGCCGGCCGCCGAGGAGGAATCCGCATGAGGTTGATCGTGTGGTTCCTGCGCGCGCTGGTGTTTTTCACCCTGTTCGCCTTCGCACTCAACAATCAGCAGGAGGCCACACTCAACTGGTTCTTCGGCTACCAGTGGCAGTCGCGCACCGTGTTCGTGGTGCTGGCGGCCTTTGCGCTGGGTTGTGCCGTGGGGGTGTTTGCCATGGTGCCGAGCTGGTGGCGCCACCGCGCACGTTCCAAGCAGAGCCCGACCATGGCGCCCCAGAGCCCGCCCGTGCCCCCCCCCGAACGCATGCCCGAGCACCCGCCACGCGATGGACTTTGACTTCCAGTGGCTGTTGCTGGGCCTGCCGATCGTCTTCGGGCTGGGTTGGGTGGCGTCGCGCTTTGACCTTCGCCAATGGCGCAAGGAGCAGCGCGACTCGCCCAAGGCCTACTTCAAAGGCCTGAACTTTCTGCTCAACGAGCAGCATGACAAGGCCATCGACGCCTTCATCGAGGCGGTGCAGCACGACCCCGAAACCACCGATCTGCACTTTGCGCTCGGCAATCTGTTCCGCCGGCGCGGCGAGTACGAGCGCGCGGTGCGGGTGCACCAGCACCTGCTCAACCGAGCCGACCTGTCGCAGGCGGAGCGCGAACGCGCCCAGCATGCCCTGGCCCAGGACTTTCTCACCGCCGGCCTGTTCGACCGGGCTGAGCAGGCTTGGCACGCGCTGGAAGGCACGGCTTACGACACCGAAGCCCGCCTGGCCCTGCTGACCCTGCAGGAGCGTTCACGCGATTGGCAGGCAGCCGTCGACACCGCACAGGTGCTCGAGCGCAGTGGCATCGGCTCGTACGCCGCGCGCATCGCCCACTACTGGTGTGAGCTGGCGCACCTGGCGGAGGTGCAGCAAGAAGGCGCCAAGGCCGACGAGGCCATCACCCGCGCCCGCGAGGCGTCGCCTTTGGCGGCCCGGCCCCTCGTGCTGGCAGGGCACCGGGCCAAGGCACTGGGCGCCCATCGCCAGGCCATGCAGCTGTGGGCACAGCTGTCGGTGGTGCAGCCGGCCTCCTTCAATCTGGTGGCCCGGGTATACGCCGAGACCGCCGTGGCCTCCCAGCAGCAGGGCATCGCCCTGGAGCACCTGGAAACGCAGTACGCCCGCGCGCCCAGCATCGACCTGCTGGACGCCATGGCCCTGGTGCACCCGGTGGGGCAGACCGAACGCCTGATCGAGCATCTGAAGCAACGCCACAGCTTGAGTGCGGCGCGTGCCCTGCTGGCCTTGACGCCGGCATCGGCCGCCCCACCGCCGCTGGACGCCAGCACGCTGGCGTTGTTGCAAAGCGCGGTGGGCGAGGCCGCCAAACCGCTGCAGCGGTACCGCTGTGCGGCCTGCGGCTTCGAAGCGCAGCATTATTTTTGGCAGTGTCCAGGCTGTCTGAGCTGGGACAGCTTTCCGCCCGTGCGGGTGGAAGAGCTTTAGCGCCTGATTTGCGTGGCGCGGTTCCAACGCCTCTGAGCGGCACGGCGTGGCGACTGGTCGATGCTGAGTCATCAAGGCCAGGGGCGAGAGCATTCGAACCTGCGCGCACCGGGTCACAGCCGGTTGCCTGAAGCCACATTGCCGCGCGCTCTTCGAGTGGATCGCTTCGCACCCTTTGTACAATCGACGCGGGCCCAGGTTTCGAGCAACCAGCGCGCCACCCACTTCAAGCCACAACAGCCTGTTGCTGTGCTCCTGAGATTTTCAACCTATCGAGTCGCCCTCCACATGAAGTTCGGCTATGCGATCGTCTATGTTCCGTCAGTGGCTGAATCAATCGGCTTTTTCACGGCCGCATTCGGCTTCCAGCAAAAGTTTCTCCATGAGTCTGGCACCTATGGAGAGCTGAGCACCGGCGAAACCACGCTTGCGTTTGCATCGCATGCGCTGGGTGAGATGAACTTCCCGATGGGCCATGTCAAGGGCAGTGAGTCAGCCAAACCGCTTGGCATGGAAATCGCGTTCGTCACCGAGGACGTAATGGCCGCACATGCTCAAGCCCTCAAACATGGTGCACTCGAGCTTGCGGCACCGAGCCAAAAGCCGTGGGGTCAACTGGTGTCCTACGTCAGGGCTCCCGACGGGACGCTGGTGGAACTGTGCACCCCCATCGGCGCATAGACCTCTGAGCGTCAGGCAGCGACGTGGCCCAGCAGGTGTTGGTGAGCGCCGCAGGCTTCGCTGGCCAATGTCGCAAGTTGAAGAAGGTCTCAAAAAAAACGGTTGACGCTGGCCCGCCATTGTCCCGTCACGCTCCGGCTTTACGAGCCTGTCAGCTTGAGTTTTTCCACACCTCCGTCACACCCCTCTCAGGATGGACTTGGGGAGGATGGGCACGGGCTCAGGTCAACGCCGAAGCGCTCTGCTTGGCCTGCTGCACCTGCTCGCTCAGCAACCCCATCACCTCCGCCAAGGCGGGCACCTGCCCTTTGCCGCCCACGCTGCGCACCCAAGCCGGGCCGGTGATGCCGGCCAGACCGGGATCGTGGTCGCAGTAGATGCCCAAGGTGGGTCGGCCCAGCGCCGCGGCCAGGTGGGAAAAACCGGTGTCCAGTCCCACCACCGCCTGCGCACCCGCCAAGACGCTGGCACTTTGCGCCACCGTCAAGAAAGGCGGCACAACGCCGCCACAGCCCACCGCCAGCGCTTGCGCCATGCGCTCCTCGGCCGCCGTGCCCCACAGGACCACGGGTGTCCAGCCCTGCTCGGCCAGGGTGCCGCCCACGACCTGCCAACGCTCTGCCGGCCAGAATTTTTCCGGCCGGCTGGCGCCAGGAATCAGCACCGCATACCGCGCGGGCACCGGCCAGTCGTCAGACGGCGGCGGCGGACGCAGGCCGAAGTCGGGCGGGCTCTCGGGCAGCGCATAGCCCAGGTGGTGCGCCACGAGATGACGGCACCGGGTGACGGCCGGCAAAGACCGGGACACCGCAGCCGTGCGTTCGTAGAAGCGTGCCGCCCAGGGCTCTTTCAGGCTGTCACGGTCGTAACCCAGCAACGGGCCGCGGGCCTGGCGCCCCCACAAGGTGCTCTTGAGCAGCCCCTGCAGATCGATGATGTGGTCGTACGGTTCGGCTTGCAGCCCGGCCCGGAACTCGCGCATGGCCTGCCAGGTGGCACGCTGCCACAACTGCCGCCGCCATTTGCGCCAACGCAAGGCGTGCACCTGCGAGACACCCGGGTGCATCTGGGGAATGGCCGCAAAAGGCGCCTCGACCATCCAGTGGACCACGGCCTGCGGCCGCTGCACCCGGATGTCGGTCACGGCCGGCAAGGCATGCACCACATCGCCCATGGAAGAGGTTTTGACGATCAGGATGCGCATTTCAGGGCGCACCTCGCCGCAACCCGGCTGTCCTTGGCCCGGACAGTTCACCAGGTCGCTTGAGAATTGCGGAAGACACCGCATTCACGCTGGATGGGCAGACCGTGAAGACCGGGACCGCTTGGGTCACAGCGCTCATCGGCGCTTCTGCTCGGCCACCAGCGCCGGGTTGAAGCGCGCATCGTTGTACATCTTGAATTGGCGGTAGACCTTGAAGTAGGCCTGGCCTGCCTTGGCCTGGGCCAGCAGCTCGTCCAGGCACTGCGCCAGGTCGCGGCGCTGCTGCTGCAGGCGCGCCAGCTTGGCCTGGCTGGCGTCGATGTGGGCCGGCTCGACGTCGGTGCGCTCCGTCTGGGCCCGCATGGCGTGCGCTTTGAGGGCCATGATCGACAGGCGGTCGATCATGCTGCCGGCGGTTTCGCTGTGCAAGCGGGCACCGGAGGGCACCCGGGCCACCGGTGCGTCGGTGCGGGCAGAGTCGGCGTCCACCAGCCCCAGGCTCAGCAACAGCCACTCGTCGACGCGTTCGGTGGCGTCGTTGCGCGCCTGGTTGTAGCCGTCGATGGCGCGCTTGTTGGCGGCAATGTCTTCGGCCCCCACAGTGGTGCGGCGGGCCAAATCTTCTTCGGCCCACAACAGGCTGTTGTTGCGGTGGTTGAGGTGGATCCAGTGCCACACCTCGGCGCTGGGCAGGCTGGGCGAGGTTTGGGGCCAGCCAGGGTGCACCAGACAGGCGTCGTGCCAGGCCATCACCGCGTCGCCCGCTACGGGGGCGGTCCTGTTGCTGTCGCTCATGCTGTTCCTGCGTTGGGCGGCCCCCACTGGCAGAGGACAAGCCCCTGCACGGCGATGGCACAATCCCGTGTTGATCGGTCTGCGCATTATCGAGCCTCCCAGGTCTGTGCCGGACGCCAGCGGTGCGGCGCGACGGATGCAGCGACGCGTCCATTTGCACCCCCTGATTTCTGCTGCTAAGGCCTGTCTTGACTCCACCCGCCTCCTCGCCCACGCCACGCCCGTTGATCGTTCGTTTGCGCAATTGGGTTGGCGACGTGGTGCTGGGCATTCCGGCGCTGCAATTGCTGGCCTCTCATGGCTACGACCTGGAACTGGTTGGCAAGGGCTGGGCAGGTTCTTTGATGGCCGGCCACGGCTGGCCGGTGCACACCCGGCCCGCAAGCCTGCGACCGCGGGTGGCGCAACTCAAAGCGCTGCGGCAGCAAGCCATGGCCCGTGACCCGACGTTTGACCGGCGTGAGAATGCTTTGGTGCTGCCGACCTCCTTTTCCGCCGCCCTGGACATGCGCCTGGCCGGGTTGAAAGCCGTGGGGTACGCGCAGGAAGCCCGCGGCTGGCTGCTGCAGCGCGACGAGCCGATCCGTTACGGCGGGCATGCCCTGGTCAGCTATTGGGAGCTGGCATGCCGCTTCCTGCGCACCGAGCAGCCCCCCCCGGCCCAGATCGGCTGGCGCGTGGCGCCTTCCCACGAACGCCAGGCCCAGGCGCTGATGCACGCCCATGGCCTGTCACCGGGGTTCGTGGTGATTTGCCCGTTTGCCGGCGGCACCTTTGAAAAACTCGACAAGACCTGGCCCCACTTCCCTGCCTTCACGGCGGCACTGCTCAAGCTGGCCGCCGAGCAAGGGCGCACCGTGGTCGCCTGCCCCGGGCCCGGCGAGGAGAAGATCGTCACCGGGCAGCACCCGGGCGTGACCTTGCTGAGCCAGGTGGACCTGGGCACTTACGCCGCCCTGCTCGGTCACGCGGGGCTGGTGGTGTCGAACGACACCGGCCCGGGCCACATGGCCGCTGCCATCGGGGCACCGCTGTTGAGCGTGCTCGGGCCGACCAAACCAGAACAATGGGCGCCCTGGGGGCCGACGGTTGAAGTGCTGCGGCAGTGGCCCGAGTGGCCAACCGTCGAGCAGGCTTTGGACCTCACCCGCCGAATGCTGTCCAGCATGCCGGTGCGCCACGCGCATTGATGAGCGTTTTTCGATGCGCACGGAACAGCACATTGGCCTGAGCTTCGGCCAAGTCCGCACCTGGCACGACGGCCTGGGCGAATTCTCGCTGCAACTGGGCAGGGGCATCGCCGGGCAGGCGGCGGCCTGGCGGGCCGAACGCGGCGTGCAATTTCACTTTCACCTGCCCGCCCGCTGGCATGGCCACTTCGGCCCGGCGGTGAACTACCTGGCCACCGGCGACCTGCAGCGTTGGCTGCACTGGCGCGGGCAGCGCTTCGACCTGTGGCACTCGCTGCACCAGCACAACCCTTTCAAGGCGCCACTGACGGCGTCGGTGCGGTTGCAGACGGTGCACGACGCCAATTTCCTCTACCTCAAGGCTGGCCGCAAGCGCGAGCGGTATGGGCGGTGGATGAAAGGCGCCCTGCGGCGCTGCGATGAGGTGATCACGATCAGCCGCTACGTGCAGGACGACCTGCGCGACAAGGTCGGGCATGCGGGCCCCACCCGGGTGATTTACAACGGCGTGCGCGACCTGAGCCACGACCCGCAGGA
>JAZKHH010000188.1:0-2458 GCA_040385465.1 Pseudomonadota bacterium
AGCTCCAGCTCCAGCTCCAGCTCCAGCTCCAGCTCCAGCTCCACAACCGTCACCACTGCCTTCTGCCGGAACCGCTTGCGACACCGCCCCGGGCCGGGTGCTGAACGTTGGCGTCGGTCAGACCTATGCTGCGCCGAGCGCGGCAGCCGCGGTGGCCCGCGACGGCGACGTGATCCGTATCGCGGCCGCGGACTACCGCGGTGATGTCGCCATTTGGCGCAGCAACAATCTCACCATTTGCGGCGTCGGTGGCCGGGCACGGCTGTTTGCCGACGGCAAGGCCGCCAACGGCAAGGGCATCTGGGTGGTGGTGGGCGCCAACATCACGATCGACAGCATCGAGTTCCGCGACGCCCGCGTGCCCTCGCGCAACGGGGCGGGCATCCGCGCCCAACACACGGGCTGGCTGCGGGTGCGCAACAGCGGATTTTTTGACAACGAGAACGGCCTCCTGACGAGCAACACCGAGGGCGCCAGCCTGATCGTGGAAAACTCCGAATTCGCGCGCAGCGTGGTGGCAGGTGGTCTGGGGCACAACCTCTATGTGGGCAGGATCGACAGTCTCAGCGTCACTGGCAGCTATTTCCATGGTGCCGCGGTGGGTCACAACCTGAAGAGCCGCGCGGCCCAGTCGGTCATTGAAAACAGCTACATCATGGACGGACCGTCCGGCAGCTCCAGCTACCTGGCGGACTTCTCCGAGGGCGGCCGAGTGGTGCTGCGTGGCAATATGTTCCACAAAGGACCCCTTGCGCAGAACCCCGCTGCCATCAACTATGGGGGGGCGCTGATGCACTCCACGAACACGCTGGAACTCACACACAACACGATGGCCATCACCCGCTCTGGTGGTGCCTTCATGAACATCCGCACCGCGGTCCATTCGATCGTGCTCAAGGGCAACATCTTTGCCGGTACCGGCAATCAGACGCTGATGTTTGGCCCCGCCACCGGCAACGCCGTGCAGACCGGCAACGTGACTGCTCTGGCCAGCCAGATCCCCGGGGCCACCAACATCGCCAGCCCGAACTTCTGGCCCAACGCCACCTTGCAGCCCTCGCTGGCCATGGGGAGCGTGCTCGATGCTTCCTACGTTCGCGACACACCCAAGCCGTTCCAGCTGCGCGCCGTCAGCGGTGCGCGCAAGGCGGGGGCGCTGCAATCTGCACCTTGAGGCCGATGGGCGCGTCCCTGGCCTCGGGCGCGCCCGCGCGGGGTGAACGACAATGCAGGCCCTTTGTGTTCCTGCGAGACCCGCCCACGCGCTGCGGGTGGATGTCATGCCCTCCCACGCTTCTCCCCTTTGGACCCCCTGCGGCTTTGAACACCTCACGCGGGGCCCGCGTGGCTGGCTGGTGCCCACCGACGGCTATTGGCGCCTGTGGCTGCAGCGGCCCGAACTGGCACTGGTCGAGGAGTCTTGCGCAGCCGAGCAGGCGCTGCATGCTTCGCTCATGGAAGCGCCCACGCGCTCGGTGGCGCAGCACGAGCTCGATGCATTTGAGGACGCCGATGCCTGCGCCAACCACCGTCTGTTCCTGGGCTTTCGCGATGCGGTGATCGCGGCCGGTTCATTGGAGGCGGCTTACGCCGGCTTCTTCAAGACCGGCGCGATCCAGATCCCACCGCTTTTCCTCGATCTGGTGGTGCAGGCCATGGTGTGCAACCTGCTCGAGGGTGTTGACGATGCCTGGCAATGGCGCGCGGCCGAGATGCTGTTTCGCCGTCAGCGCGTGCGGGTGCAGGACGGGCGCGTGCTCAGCGGTGACAGCGAGGTGCTGGACATGCTCAACGAGACTGGCGGCCTCGGCGCGGTCGGCCGTCTGCTCATGCAGAGCGGCGCGGCCATTCCCGAGGTGCAGATCGAGGTGCTGGGTGACGACAACGCGGCACGTTATCTGCTCGGTCGAACGGGCAACGGACGCTTCAATTTCGTGCTCGACCTCACCCACGAAATCCAGCGCGAGCTCTCGCACGGCCTCACGCTCACCATGAACCGCTCGCAGTCGGGTCTGAAGGCGCTGGCTGTGGTGTTGCAGAAGTGGGTGCGGCATTTCCACGGCGTGGCGGTGCAGGTGCAGCCCGAATCGCGGGTGGAGGACACGGCATGGCGCTGGCACCTGGGGCTGGACGCCGAATCCAGCGCCTTGCTCAACGACCTGTACCTCGGCCACGACGTGGAGCCCGAACGGCAACAGCGCCTGATCAGCCTGTTTCGCCTGGGCTTCGACGATCCGCAGGACATGTGCGCCGACGTGCGCGGCAAGCCGGTGTACCTGGGCCTGGCGATGAACGCCGAGGGCTTGATGAAGATCAAGCCGCAGAACCTGCTGCTCAACCTGCCGCTGGCAGGGTCTGCCTGAGGACCTCGGGATCTAGATTCCCACCACCGGCAGCGCACCAGGCAGCACGCTCAACCGCAAGTGCCGGGCGTATCCCAGGAACTCGCCGTCGGCGG
>JAZKHH010000189.1:0-5842 GCA_040385465.1 Pseudomonadota bacterium
GCCAGGGCATGTTTGACGATCTGAAGGTCAGCGAATGGTGGTTTCTGGGCATCGCTGCGTTCTTTGGGTACCTGGTGGTCAAGCACTTCGTGGACAAGTTGCCGGGCAACCAGACCGGGAGCCCGGGCTCAACCGAAGCGCTTGACTGGCACCAAGTGCTTGAAGTGGGTGCCGGGGCTTCGTTGGAGGAGATCAAGCAGGCCCACCAGCGAAAGATCCGGCTCTACCACCCCGACAAGGTGGCGGGTCTGGGACCTGAGTTCACGGCGATCGCCGAGGCCAAGGCCAAGGCGATCAATGAGGCCTACCAGCAAGGGTGCGCGGCGCGCGGCAGTGTCTGAAATGCGCGGCATCAAGCACCGAGCGCCGCCGCCAGGTACGGCGCTGTGGGGCTGTCGGGGTGGGTTGCCACCGCGGTGGGCACCCCCGCCACGACGATGCGGCCGCCCGCATGGCCTGCGCCGGGCCCAACGTCGATGATCCAATCGCTGGCCGCCACGACGCGCATGTCGTGCTCCACGATCACCACGGTGTTGCCCGCGTCGACCAGCCCGTTCAATTGCGCCATCAACCGATCCACGTCGGCGGGATGCAGACCCGTGGTGGGCTCATCGAGCACGTAGAGCGTGTCACCGCGGCTGGGCCGCTGAAGTTCTGTGGCGAGCTTGATGCGCTGCGCCTCGCCGCCCGAGAGTTCGGTGGCCGGCTGACCCAGCCGCAGATAGCCCAGGCCAATGTCCTGCAGCAGCTTCAACGGCCGGTGAATGGCGGGGGCCTCAGGAAAGAAGTCAACGCCCTGTGCCACCGTCATGGCGAGTACGTCGGCGATGTGCTTGCCGGCGTGGGTGATCTGCAGGGTCTTCTCGTTGTAGCGCCGACCGCCGCAGGTGGAGCAGGGTGCGTACACGCTGGGCATGAAGAGCAGTTCCACGTGGACGAAGCCTTCGCCTTCGCAGGTCTCGCATCGCCCGCCCTGCACGTTGAACGAAAAGCGCCCGGCACCCCATCGACGGGAGCGCGCCGCGGGCTCGGCGGCAAACAGTTTGCGCACCGCGTCGAACAGGCCGGTGTAGGTGGCCAGGTTGGAGCGCGGGGTGCGACCGATCGGTTTTTGATCGACCCGCACGAGGCGGCGAAAGGCGTCGGCACCGGCCTCGATCCGGCCGCCGCTCACCACCGCGCCGATCCTGGTTTCCTCGACGTCTGTGGGTTCGGCGGCGGCAGGCTCGTGGCCGAGGTGGCCCGCCATCAGGTCCACCAGCGCATGGCCGACCAGGCTGGACTTGCCCGAGCCGGAGACGCCGGTCACGGCGGTCAGAACGCCGATGGGAAAGTGTGCGTCGACTCGGTGGAGGTTGTTGCAGGTCACACCCGCCAGCTTCAGCCAGCCTTGCGGTTGTCTCACTTCCCCGCTGCGAGGCTTCAGCGCCGCAAAGAGGTGGCGTGCGGTGTGGGAATCGGGCACGCGACGCAAGCCAGCCGGTGGGCCGCTGTACAGCACATGCCCTCCGTTCTCGCCCGCCTCGGGCCCCACGTCCACGATCCAGTCAGCGTGCTTCATCACCGCAAGGTCGTGTTCGACCACGAACAGCGAATTGCCGGCACGCTTGAGCCTCTCCAGTGCCGCCAGCAGCGCCACCCCGTCCGAGGGATGCAGCCCCGCGGAAGGTTCGTCCAGCACGTAGAGCACGCCAAAGAGGTTGGCGTGAATCTGCGTTGCCAGTCGCACGCGCTGCAGTTCGCCAGACGACAAGGTGGGGGTCTGCCGGTCCAGGGACAGATAGCCCAGGCCGATGTCCTGCAGGGTTTTGACGCGCTCCAGCAAGTTCCTTGCGATGCGCTGCGCAGCGATGCGTTTTTCCTCCGAGAGGTGGGGCGTTCGCAGTACGTCGGCGGCGCCTTCGTGTCCCGCGCGTGGTGGCGAGGCGCGGCGGGCGCGGCCTGCGGGTGCGGTCGTCTGCGCCGGCATGGGCTCGAAGCGGCCTGAGGCCGCCGGCTCAAACACCTGGGCCAGCCGGTCCAGCGGCAAACGGGAAAGCGCACCGATGTCCAGCCCGGCAAAGGTCACTGACAGCGCCTCCGCCTTCAGGCGCTTGCCTTCACACGCGGAACACTCGGTGCCGGACATAAACCGCGAGACGCGGCGCTTCATCAGCTCGCTGGGTGTGGTGGCGAAGGTGTGCAGCACGTACTTGCGCGCGCTTGTGAACGTGCCCTGGTAGCTGGGCTCCATTTTTCGGCGCACGGCAGCACGCGTTTCGGCCGGGGTGAATCCGGCATAGACGGGCACGGTGGGCTGCTCTTCGGTGAACAGGATCCAGTCCCGGTCCTTTCGGGACAACTCGCGCCATGGCTTGTCGACGTCGAAACCCAGCGTCACCAGGATGTCTCGCAGGTTCTGCCCGTGCCATGCGGGTGGCCACGCGGCGATGGCGCGTTCGCGGATGGTCAGCGTGTCGTCGGGCACCATGGCGCGCTCGGTCACCTCAAAGACGAATCCCAGTCCCTGGCATACCGGGCAGGCGCCTTGTGGCGTGTGGGGTGAAAAGTCCTCGGCAAACAGCATGGGCTGATCCGGCGGATACAGGCCGGCGCGCGAGTACAGCATGCGCAGGAGGTTGGACATCATCGACACCGACCCCAGGGTCGATCGAGACCCTGCCGAGCCACGGGGCTGCTGCAGCGCCACGGCGGGCGGCAGGCCCTCGATGGCATCCACGTCGGGCACACCGACCTGATCGATCAACCGCCGGGCGTAGGGAGACACCGAGTCGAAGTAGCGCCGCTGGGCCTCGGCATAGATCGTGCCAAAGGCCAGCGACGATTTGCCCGAACCGGAAATACCGGTAAAGACGACCAAGGCGTTGCGCGGGACGTCCACATCCACGTTCTTGAGGTTGTGTTCCCGTGCACCCCGCACGCTGACGAATTCGAAAGTTTTGGCCACGGATGTTCCCCGGCAATCGATGTGCCCGCAGCTACCTGCCTGGCCCGGCAACTTGCCGGGATCGATGACGGGACGCTCACCGCCCCATCGATCGTAGCCGGTCCCTGCCACATCAAAGCAGAACGGGAACCGCCCCGGCACGTCGCGGGCAATGTCGGTGGCTTTGTTGTCCACCAACGTGACCTCGACCTGTGTTCCGAAACGCGGGTCGTTGGAGGACGCCTGTCGCCATCGCGAGGAGCGATGGCGGGGCCGATGACTACTTACCGCTCGTTGGCGCAGTTGGCGTAGAACGTGGTCGTGGCCGGCCAGTCCGAGAACACGCCGATGACCCCCACATCACGTGCGAGCACGTCCAGCACGCGCAGCATGTCGCCCTCGGTCTTGATGGCCGAGTCGAAGGTCTGGTAGTAGAAGCCGTTGTTGCCATCGGCCAGCAGGCCGGAGCGCTCCAGGGTCCAGGTGATGATGTCCAGGCCGGCCGAGCGGGCGTTGCGCGCGTACTGCGAAGGAACGATGCGGCCCGATGCGTCGGTGCTCAGCAAGGCGAAGATCGGAGGCGCCACGATGTTGATACCCTGGCTCTTGTAGTTGACCAGGTCGGCCTGGCTGGGAAGATCGGCCACGGTGTTGGCGTCGTCGAGGTACACCGCCTGGCGTCCGAAGGCGCGCTCGTTGCGCACCCAGTACAGCACGTCGCGCATGTCGAACGACTGCGCCCACACACGGTTGGGGTGCACGCCCGCGCGCTTGTACTCTTCGATCATCTTCTGGGCGTAGGCCTCCTGCGTGAATCCCTCGAAAGGCATGGTCACGCTGGCGCTCTTGAGCTCGGGTGTCATCTTCACGCCCAGCTGCTTGAACAGCTCGATGCTTTCCTTGTGGGTCATCAACGTGCCGCTGGTCGGGCCTGAATACAGGTCGGTGCGCCAGTTGGCGGTCCCGCCCAGGTACTCATCGACGGTGCGTGCGCGGGGGTTGAACGCATCCATCTTGCCGCGCAGGGTCTTGAACTCGGCCAGCGTGATGTCGCTGGTGCGGCATTCGGCGGCGGCGGGCGTCAGCAGGTTGCCGCTGGCGTCCAGTGTGGCGGGCACGAAGGCTTGCGTGCATTTGCTGGCCAGCGGCGTGGCGAGGATGTTGGTGGTGGTGTGGAGGTCGTTTTGTGCGTGGCGGCAGACCAGTTCCTTGTCCTTGGTGAAGGTCACGTCGCATTCGACGATGCCGGCGCCCATGCGGGCGGCCGCCACGTACGACTCCATCGTGTGTTCCGGGAACTGCAGGGCCGCCCCGCGGTGTCCGATGGAGAAGTCCCGAGCCGTGAAATAGCCTTTGCGGGCGCACTGCTGCAACTGCTGCTTCAGTGGACTCTCCGACATGTCGTCCACCAGAAAGAAGGGGCGCTGACCCAGCTGGACATGGTTGGAACGCTCAACCTCGTGGATGTGCTTGTTGTGCCGTGGTGAAGCGGCAAGGATGGTGCTGGACAGGCTCAGCAGAACGCAACCGAGAATGAGACGTCGCATGGTTACCCCTTGGGTGGATGAAGGAAGGTGAGCGCTGCGCGGGCGAAACGCTCAGGCCATGCTAGAGAGCCTGTGTGGCAGATTCATGGCAGTTCGTGGAGACTCACAGCACACGCCTGCGCAGCACCGCGCTGACCCGCTCCACCACCAGCACCAGCGCAAAGATCGCCAGGATGATGGTGGCCGCCTCGTCGTAGCTGAACAGGTCCATGGCCACCTTGAGCTCGATGCCGATGCCCCCCGCGCCGACCAGGCCCAGGATCACCGAGGAGCGCGTGGCCTTTTCCAGACTGAACAGTGAGGTGTTGATGAACGACGGCAATGCCGCCGGAATCACCGCGCACATGATGATCGAGGGCTTGCTCGCTCCCATGGCCGACAGCGCCTCCTGGGGGCCGCGGTCAACCTCTTCCATGGCCTCGGCGAAGAAGCGGCCGCAAAACCCGATCTTGTCCACGACAAGTGCCAGCGTGCCCGCAAACGGGCCGAGTCCGACGGACACCACGAACAGCAGCGCCCACACCAGATCGGGCACGGTGCGGAAGAAGGCGATGAGGGTGCGCGCTGCGTGGTACACGGCCGGATGAGGCGACAGGTGCGGTGTTGCCAGCACGGCGATGGGCACGCTCAGGAGCACGCCCACCACCGTCCCCACCAGCGCCATCTGGAAGGTTTCCAGCAGGGCGCGTCCCACCGCCTCCAGCCGGGCGGGCGAGGGCGGAAGCATCTCACCCACCAGACGGCCCATTTGTGGGAAGCCCTGGAAGAAGTCGGTGAGCGAGACACCCGTGCCCTGCAGGGACCACACGAAGAATGCGCCGGCCACGGCGCAGGCCACGAAGGCGCCCGCGCTCATCCGTTCAAAGCGCTGCGGCAGTGCGTGTGTCGGCATGTGTGTTCGGGGTGTCATAGAGGCGTCTGAGGACGAGCGCATCGGTCTGGGCGGACGGGGTGTCCTTGACGATGCGCCCGCGATTGAGAGCGATCACACGGTCTGCGTAGCGCAGCGCGTGGCTCAGGTCGTGTGAGGTGAACAAGAGGGTCAGGCCGTCGCGTTCGACCAGGCTGGCGAAAAGCCCCATCACCTCGTCACCCGAAACCGGGTCCAGGCTGGCCGCGGGTTCGTCGGCGACGAGGAAACGCGGGCGTTGCATGACCGCACGCGCCACGGCCACGCGTTGGGACTGTCCGCCCGAGAGGCGATCGGCACGCTGCAGCGCATGGTCGGCCAGACCCACGCGCTCCAGACAATGCATTGCCTCCTCGCGCAGCTGCCGGGGCGCCGTGCCCTGGAACCAGGCCTGACCAACCGGTGCGCGGGTCAATGCCCCGTGCAGCACGTTGGACAGCGCCGACAGGCGAGGCACGA
>JAZKHH010000190.1:0-1956 GCA_040385465.1 Pseudomonadota bacterium
CGGTGATGCCGCTTTCGCGGCTGGCCTCGCGCAGGCAGCCGAGCACGCTGCGCGATGTCTTGGGGTCCAGGCTGGCCACGGGTTCGTCGGCCAGGATCACCTTGGGCCGCTGGGCCAGGGCGCGGGCAATGCCCACGCGCTGCTTTTGCCCGCCCGACAGCGTGTCGGTGCGCACATCGGCCTTGGCTTCCAGGCCGACGCGGCGCAGGCTGTCACGCGCGATGGTGACGTCCCTGGCCGGGAACAGCTGAAACCAGGACATCACCGCCGGCATGGCCGACAGGCGCCCCGTCAGCACGTTCTTGAGCACCGACAGGCGCGGCACGACGTTGTAGTGCTGGAAGATCATGGCCACGTCACGCCGCACGTCGCGCAGGCCGGCACGGTCGCCGTGCGACTGCACGCCGTCCACGCGGATCTCGCCGGTGGTGGGCGCAGTCAGGTGGTTGATGCAGCGCAGCAGCGTGGACTTGCCGGCGCCCGAGGCGCCCAGCACCACCAGGAACTCGCCCTTGCGCACCGACAGGTCGATGTGGTGCAGCGCTTCGAAGTTGCCGTAGCGCTTGGACAGGCCCTTGATCTCGACCATGGTTTCATTTTTGCCGGCAGTCATTTCATCTTCCTCAGGTCGAGGTTGAGCAGCTTGGCGGTGTCGCGGATGACGTCGTAGGCCGCATCATTGGTCGGCTTGAAGCCGTTCAACATGCCCTGGTCGGACCACGGGATGTCCTTGACTTCAAGGAAGGCGGCCTGCACACGCTTCTTCAGGTCGGCAGGCAGGTCCTTGCGCCACACAGTGGGGGACTCGGGAATCGGGTCGGACTCCCAAACCACATGGATGTCTTCGCGTTTGGCCAGGCCCTTGGCAATCGCCGCATCGAGGATGCGGTCGGCGATCGCGGCGGCATCGACCTTGCGGTTCTGCACCGCGATGGCGTTGGAGTCATGCGAGCCCGAGAAAAGCACGCGGCTGAAGTCCTTGTCGGTGTTAAAACCTGCCTTCATCAGCCCGGCCTTGGGGAACAGGTGGCCCGACGTGGAGCTTGGGTCCACGAAGGCGAAGGTTTTGCCCCTGAGGTCGTTCACGGTCTTGATGCCGCTGGCCTTGTGGGTGATGACCAGGCTGCGGTAAGACGTGCGGCCGGCCTTCTTGGTTTCCGCGACGGCGAAGGCCTCGATATCCGCGATGGTGGCGCCCAGCACATAAGAGAAGGGGCCGAGGTAGGCAACGTCCAGCCGCCGGGAGCGCAACGCCTCGATCACACCGTTGTAGTCGGCGGCGACAAAGGGCTTGACGGGCATGCCCAGCGCCTTGGACAGCATGTCCATCATCGCCTGGCTGTTGGCAATCATGGCGCGGGAATCTTCAGAGGGGATGAGTCCGACGGTCAACACGGACTGGGCGCGGGCGCCCGTCGAAAACGAAGCCATAGGCGCGCCAATGGCGGCGGCTGCTAGCAGGTTGCGGCGAGTAATCATGCTGTTTGTCTCCATCTGTGGCTGGCGATCAGGCCAACCGGGGTTTATTGCAACGCAACTGCCTGCGCATGTGCGGCGGTCACGAAGGTGGCGATGCTCTGACTTTTCTCGACTCATCTATTCGACACAGGGCCATTCTTGGGTAGGCGCAAGTATTTATCCAATTCAAAAATTTGGTGATTTGTATATATTTAATCTATAGTTACTCGGGGATAACACCTAGCATCCAGCAAGGAGAGCCGCCATGCGCCTGACGCAGTTGAGGTCTTTTTACGCAGTCGCCCGCATGGGCAGCTTCACCCGCGCCGCCGAGTTGCTGCATGTGAGCCAGCCCACCGTGACGACACAGGTCGGTTTGCTCGAGTCGCGTTACGACGTCGAGCTTTTTCATCGCCACGGCCGCAGCGTCAAGCTCACCGAGCTGGGCGAGCAACTCATGCAGCTGGCCCAGCAGGTGTTCAGCCTGGAGGCCGATGC
>JAZKHH010000191.1:0-7592 GCA_040385465.1 Pseudomonadota bacterium
TGCCGGTGTGGTGGAAGTCAAAAACCTTGATGCGCGACTTCGAGGTGGCGTAGGTCCCGTAGTTCTCGAACGAACAGGCCATTTCGCACTGCAGGCAGCCTGTGCATTTATCGGGATTGATGTGTAGGACTTTTTGCATCGTTGTGTCTCCGTGTGGGTAACAGACGCGGTGCGCACGAACAGCGCCTATGCACATCTGCTCATATGATTTTTTGTTCACCCCCATTTTTCGCATTCAGGGTTTACCCGTGTTTCCGTCCGGCCGGGCGAAAAAGTCTCAGATTGAGACACGGGGCCATTGCCCGTGGAAACGGCGCTCGTCCACGCCCGCGTGGCGACCCGTCAGGCCGCTGCCGCGGGCCCCGGACACATCGGCACCCCGTTGCATAGCAAGGGTCCGGTTTCAAGCCGAAACGGTCTCCTCTTGTCTGGCGCCGCCAGGCCCAGGCAAGGCACTTCTACCGGGCGTCAGCGTCTCAATTTGAGAATGTTTGAAGCGGTGAAATTGAACTGAGTGTTAACCCTCAATTCAGGCCCATCCAGCCATGCTCCACTGCGCCTGTTCAACCACAAGGAGACAAGCATGCAGGTTCAACTGAAGGTCAATGGCAAGGCCGTGACCGTCGACGCGGCGCCCCACACGCTGCTGGTTCAAACCCTTCGCGAGCACCTCAAGCTCACCGGCACCCACGTGGGTTGCGACACGGCGCAGTGCGGCGCTTGCACGGTGCTCATGGACGGCCGCGCGGTGAAGTCCTGCAACATGCTGCTGGCCCAGGCCGCCGGCAGCGAAGTCACCACCATCGAGGGACTGGCTGCGGCCGACGGGACCATGCATCCCATGCAAGCCGCTTTCAAGGACTGCCACGGCCTGCAATGCGGCTTCTGCACGCCCGGCATGGTCTTGAGCTCGATCAGCCTGTGCAAGAGCCACCCCAACGCCAGCGCCCGCGAAATCCGCGAAGGTCTCGAAGGCAACCTGTGCCGCTGTACCGGTTACCAGAACATCGTCAAGGCCGTGCAGCAGGGTGCTGCGGGCCTGAAGGCATAAGGAGACAACCATGGGTGCCATCGACTTCGCCAAGCTCCCCCACATCGGGGAATCCCTCCTGCGCAAGGAGGACTACCGCTTCCTCACCGGCGCCGGCCAGTACACCGACGACATCGTGCTGGCCAACATGCGCCAGGCGGTGTTCGTGCGCTCGCCGCACGCCCACGCACGCATCATCAGCATCGACAAGACCGCTGCCCTGGCCGCGCCCGGCGTGGTCGGCATCTTCGACGGTGAAGACGTGGCCGCCGACAAGATCGGTGGCCTGCCCTGCGGCTGGCTGATCACCGATACCCAGGGCCAGCCCATGAAGGAGCCGCCCCACCCCATCCTGGCGCACGGCAAGGTGCGCTACGTGGGCGACCACGTGGTCATGGTCGTGGCCGAGACGCTGGAGCAGGCGAAGAACGCCGCCGAACTCGTGGTGGTGGACTACGAAGCCCTGCCGGCCACGGTGGACGTGCGCGATGCGATGAAACCCACCGCCACCGCGCTGCACGACGCCGCGCCCGGCAACCATTGCTACAAGTGGTCCATCGGCGACCAGGGCCAGGTGGACGCCGCGTTCGCCAACGCCGCGCACGTGACAAAGATCGACCTGGTCAACAACCGCCTGGTGCCCAACCCGATGGAGCCGCGCGCAGTGATCGGCTCGTACAACCGAGCCGGTGACGACTACACGCTCTACGTGTCCAACCAGAACCCGCACGTGGAGCGCCTGCTGCTCACCGCGTTTGTGATGGGCCTGCCCGAGCACAAGGTGCGCGTGATCGCGCCCGACGTGGGCGGCGGCTTCGGCGCCAAGATCTACCTCTACGCCGAAGACGTGTGCCTCACCTGGGCCGCCAAAAAACTCAACTGCGCGATCAAGTGGAACTGCGACCGTTCGGAAGCCTTCCTGTGCGACGCGCACGGCCGCGACCACGTGACCCACGCCGAGATGGCGCTCGACAAGGACGGTCATTTCCTGGCCTTCAAGGTCCACACCGACGCCAACCTCGGGGCCTACCTCTCCACCTTCTCCACCGCCGTGCCGACCATCCTGTACGCCACGCTGCTCGCCGGCCAGTACAAGACGCCGCAGGTGTTTGTGGAGGTGGACGCGTGGTTCACCAACACCGCCCCGGTGGACGCCTACCGCGGCGCCGGCCGGCCCGAGGCCACCTACCTGCTTGAGCGCATCGTGAGCCGCGCCGCCTGGGAAACCGGTCTGTCGCAAGACGAAATCCGCCGTCGCAACTTCATCACCGAGTTTCCCTACCAGACCCCTGTGGCGCTGCAGTACGACACCGGCGACTTCCCGCAGTGCATGGAAAAAGCCAACGAACTGGCGGAGATGGCCAGCTTCGCGCAACGCAGGGACGCGTCCAAGGCCAAGGGCCTGCTGCGTGGCGTGGGCTACTCCAGCTACATCGAGGCCTGCGGCCTGGCGCCCAGCAACATCGCGGGCGCGCTCGGTGCGCGCGCCGGTCTGTTCGAGTGCGGCGAAGTGCGCGTGCACCCCACCGGCAGCGTGACCGTGTTCACCGGCTCGCACAGCCACGGCCAGGGCCACGAGACCACGTTTGCCCAGGTGGTGGCCTCTCGCCTGGGCATGGACCCTTCGATGGTCGACATCGTGCACGGCGATACCGGCCGCGTGCCCTTCGGCATGGGCACCTACGGCTCGCGCTCCATCTCGGTGGGCGGTGCGGCCATCATGCGTGCGCTCGACAAGATCGAGGCCAAGGCCAAGAAGATCGCGGCCCACCTGATGGAGACGGGTGATGCCGACGTGGAGTTCGCCAACGGCGAATTCACGGTGAAGGGCACCGACAAGAAGGTCACCTTCGGCCAAGTGGCCCTCACCGCCTACGTGCCGCACAACTACCCGCTGGACAAGCTGGAGCCGGGCCTGAACGAGACCGCGTTCTACGACCCGACCAACTTCACCTTCCCGGCGGGCACGCACATCTGCGAGGTCGAGGTGGATCCCAACACCGGCGTGGTGCGCATCGACCGCTTCACCGCGGTGGACGACTTCGGCACCATCATCAACCCCATGATCGTGGAGGGCCAGGTGCACGGCGGTCTGGTTCAGGGCATCGGCCAGGCACTCATGGAGCACTGTGTGTACGACCGTGAGACGGGTCAGCTCGTCACCGGCTCGTTCATGGACTACGCCATGCCGCGCGCCGACGACTTCCCCGACTTCACCCTGGGCCACGTGTGCACGCCCTGCACCACCAACCCGCTGGGCACCAAAGGCTGCGGCGAAGCCGGCGCCATCGGTTCACCACCGGCCGTGATCAACGCGGTGCTCGACGCGCTGGCGCCGCTGGGCGTGAAAGACCTCGACATGCCCGCCAGCCCCAACCGCGTCTGGACCGCGATCCAGAAAGCCAAGAGTTAAGGAGACCGCACCATGTACGCATTCACCCTTGAACAACCCACCACACTGGCCGACGCGAAACGCCTGACCGCAGACGGCGCGCAGGCCCTGGCCGGCGGCCAGACCATGATCGCCTCGATGAAGCAGCGGCTCATGCAGCCCGAACGTCTGGTGGACCTGGCCAACGTGACCGAGTTGCGCGGCATCAAGGTGGAGGGACAGCGCGTCGTCATCGGCGCCATGACCCGCCACCAGGAAGTGGCCAACCACGCCGAGGTGCGCAAGCTCATCCCCGGGCTGGCCGCGCTGGCCGACGGCATTGGCGATCGCCAGGTGCGCGCCATGGGCACGATGGGTGGCTCGGTCGCCAACAACGACCCCGCCGCCTGCTACCCCAGCGCGGTGCTGGGACTGGGCGCCACGGTGCACACCGACCGCCGCACCATCGCCGCCGACGACTTCTTTCAAGGCCTCTACACCACGGCCCTGGAGGCGGGTGAACTCATCACCGCGATCAGCTTTCCCGTGCCATTGAAATCCGCCTACGCCAAGTTCCGCCAGCCCGCCTCGCGTTTCGCGCTGGTGGGTGTGTTCGTGGCACAGACCGCGGCCGGCGTGCGTGCTGCCATCACCGGCACCGGCAACGGCGTGTTCCGCCACGCGGGCCTGGAGGCTGCGCTCAACAAGAGCTTCACGCCCGACGCAGTGAACGCCGTGGTGATCGACGCCAGCGAGGTCAACGCCGATCTGCACGCCAGCTCCGCCTACCGCGCGCACCTCATCAAGGTGCAGACACAGGTGGCGGTGGCGCTGGCCAACGGGTGAGCGACTTGCCCACCACCGCTGTCGACTCCATCGATGGCCTCACCCACGCCCTGCAAGGCGTGGGCTACCACGCACCGCGGCGGCTGGCCACCGCCGTGTTCCTGGCGATGAAGCTGCAACGCCCGCTGCTGCTCGAAGGCGAACCCGGCGTGGGCAAGACCGAACTGGCCAAGGCCCTGGCCAAGGTGCTCGGCCGCCCGCTGCTGCGCCTGCAGTGCTACGACGGCATGGAGCAGCGCGAAGCGCTCTACGAGTGGAACCACACGGCGCAGCTGTTGCACATGCGCGCGGCCCAAGCCACGGCAACCCCCGACGAGATCGAGCGCGAGGTCTACCAGGCCCGCTACCTGATCCGCCGCCCGCTGCTGCAGGCCCTGCAGACACCGGCACCCGGCGCGGTGCTGCTGATCGACGAGGTCGACCGTGCTGATGAACCCTTTGAAGCGTTCCTGCTGGAGTACCTGGGCGAATACCAGGTGAGCATCCCCGAGCTGGGCACCATAGCGGCGGTGGCCGCACCGCTGACCATCCTCACCAGCAACCGCACACGCGATCTCAACGACGCCGTGAAGCGCCGCTGCCTGTATCAGTGGCTGGACTACCCCGAGCGTGAACGCGAACTCGCCATCGTGAGAAGCCAGGTGCCCGAGGCGAGCAAGCAACTCACCGAGCAAGTCAGTCGCTTCGTCTCGCGCCTGCGCAGCCAGCCGTTTTCCAACGCCTTCCAGCGCGGCCCCGGCATCGCCGAGAGCGTGGAATGGGCCAAGGCCCTGGTGGCCCTGGACACGCTCACGCTCGACCCCGAGGTGATCCAGGACACCGCCGGCATCCTGTTCAAGCAGCGGGAGGATGTGGCTGCGTTGTTGCCGATGCTGGACCAATTGCTGGCTCCCGAAACGATCTGAGGGCCTCGTCATGATCCTGGGGGACGCGCGCACCGGAAAATTTCCGGACCACATCACCGCCTTCGGCCGCGCGCTGCGCCGCGCCGGCGTGCCGGTGGACAGCAGCCGCATGGCGCTGGCCATCACCGCCACGCAGACCGTGGGCGTGGAGCGCAAGGACGACCTGCGAGCTGCGCTCGAAGCCGTGCTGGTGAGCCGCCAGCAAGACCTGGGCGTGTTCGGCGAAATGTTCGAGGCCTTCTTTCGCAACCCCGAGCTGGCGCAACAACTGCTCGCGCAGATGCTGCCCAAAGCCGCCAAGGCGCACCCGGTGCGGCGCAAGGCGCGCGTCCAGGAAGCGCTCAGCGTGGCCGGCCTGAAAGCGCGCACACCCAACCAGGGCGAGACCGAACTCAAGTTCGACGCCGCCATGACCGCCAGCGACCTGCAGCGTCTGCGCCACGCCGACTTTGCCGGTCTCTCGGCCAGCGAGTTCCGCCTGGTCGAGCAGCTGGTGCGCGACATCCCCCTGCCTTTGCCGCCCGTGCGCTCGCGCCGCGAGCGCGCCGGCACACGCGGCCACCGCCCCAACTGGCCGCGCGCGTTGCAACAGGCGCGCCGCTTTGACGGCGAGCTGCTGCAACTGCCGCTCAAGACGCGCCGCCACCAGCCGCTGCCGCTGCTGATCCTGGTCGACATCTCGGGCTCGATGGAACGCTACGCGCGCCTGCTGCTGGCCTTTCTGCACCAGGCCACGCGGGGAACACCGCGCGCGGCGTTTGCCTTCGGCACCCAGCTCACCGACCTGCGCACCGCCTTCCGCCACAGCGACACCGACCAGATGCTCACGATGGCCAACGACGCCATCGACGACTTCGCCGGTGGCACGCGACTGGGTGCGTCTCTCGCCGAGCTGCGCACCCACCACCGCCGCGTGCTCGTGGGCCGGCGCACCGTGGTGCTGCTCATCACCGACGGCCTGGACACCGGCGCGCCCGAGGTGCTGGATGCCGAACTGCAATGGCTCAACCGCCACAGCCGCCAGCTGCTGTGGCTCAACCCCTTGCTGCGTTTTGACGGCTACCAGCCACTGGCCAGCGGTGCTGCCGTGCTGCAGCGCCACGCCCACGGCGCGCTGGCCGTGCACAACCTCAGCCGCCTGGAAGACCTGGCGCGCTCCATGGCCGCACTGATGCAGCGCGCCTGATCCTTTTTTTCATCACACACCGGAGATTTCAACGTGGACATGCAAGGTACCCGGCAACTCGCCGTGACGCAGCAACAGGCCTGGGAAGCGCTCAACGACCCCGAGATCCTCAAGACCTGCATCCCGGGCTGCGAGAAGTTCGAGCTCACGGGTGAGAACACCTACGCGGTGGGCACTGCCATCAAGATCGGCCCGGTCGCCGCGCGCTTCAACGGCCGCGTGGTGCTCTCCGACATCGTGCCGCCGCAGTCGTACAAGCTCGGCTTCGACGCGCAGGGCGGTGTGGCCGGCTTCGGCAAGGGCGAGTCGGCAGTGCTGCTCACGCCCAACGCCAACGGTTGTGAACTCAGCTACACCGTGCACTCCACCGTGGGCGGCAAGATCGCCCAGCTCGGCCAGCGGCTGATCGACGGCGCAGCCAAGTCGCTCGCGGAGGACTTTTTCCGCCGCTTTGACGAAGAGCTGCAGCGCCGCTACCCGGCCGCCGTCGGCGAGGTGGTGGCCGTGCCCGCGCCCGCCGCCAAGGCCGGCTTGCCCGCCTGGGTGTGGGGTACCATCGCCGTCCTCGTGGCGGCAGCGGTGTACCTGGCCACACGGGGCTGAAGGAACCCATCATGGAAAACCTCGACGTCACCGTCTTGCGCACGCTGCACGGCTGGCGCGCCCAGGGCCAACGCGCCCTGCTCGCCACCGTGGTGCGCACCTGGGGGTCGTCACCGCGCCCGGTCGGCTCGATCATGGCGCTGTGCGAATCCGGCGCGGTGGTCGGCTCGGTCTCGGGCGGCTGCATCGAAGACGACCTGATCTACCGCTACAGCCGGGCCAACCAGACCGAGGCCAGCGCGAGCGCGGCGGGCATCACCCATGAGATTCCTGACAGCACGCCGCAGCGCGTGACCTACGGCGTGAGCGCCGACGAAGCCCACCGCTTCGGCCTGCCCTGCGGCGGCACGCTGGAGCTGGTGCTCGAATTCAACACGGACGCGGCCTCGCTGCTGGCGCTGGTGCAAACCCTGGCCGATGGCCAGATGGTGCAGCGGCGCACCGACATGGCCAGCGGACGCGTGGAACTGCGCGCGGTCACCGCGCCCTCGCCGCTGATCGACGACGGCGAGGTGCTCGCCAACACCTTCGGCCCCGAGTACCGCATGCTGCTTATCGGCGCCGGCCAGCTCACCGAATACCTCGCCACCATGGCACTCTTCAGCGGCTTCGCGGTCACCGTGTGCGACCCGCGCGAGGAGTACCGCGCAT
>JAZKHH010000192.1:0-1257 GCA_040385465.1 Pseudomonadota bacterium
CCGGCGCTGCCCGCTTCCGAGCGGAAGCACGGGCTGTGCGCGGTGAGCTTCATAGGCAGTTGCTCGGGGCTCAGGATCTGGCCTCGCACGCTGTTGGTCAGCGAGATCTCGGAGGTCGAGATCAGGTACTGCTCGGTCTGCGCCGCGTCACCCCCGCGGCTGACCCAGAACATGTCGTCCTTGAACTTGGGCAACTGGCCGGTGCCTTCCAGCACCTCGCGGTTGACGATGTACGGCGTGTAGCACTCGGTGTAGCCGTGGGCTTGGGTCTGGGTGTCGAGCATGAACTGCGCCAAGGCGCGGTGCAGCCGGGCCACCGGGCCGCGCAAAAAGCTGAAGCGCGCGCCGGAGAGCTTGGCACCGGTGTCGAAGTCCAGGCCAAGCGGCGCGCCGAGGTCGACGTGGTCGCGCGGGGTGAAGTCGAAAGCGCGCGGGGTGCCCCAGCGCCGCACCTCGACGTTGCCGGCCTCATCAGCGCCCACCGGCACGCGCTCGTGCGGCAGGTTGGGCAGGGCCATCAGCAGGTCGGACAAGGTCAGCTGCAACGCATCGAGCCGTTCGGCAGAGGCCTTGAGCTCGTCGCCCAGGCCCCCCACCTGCGCCATCACCGCGGCCACGTCGCCACCCTTGGCCTTGATCTGGCCGATCTGCTTGGACAGGCTGTTGCGCTGCGCCTGCAGTTCCTCGGTGCGGGTCTGCAGGGTCTTGCGCTCGGCTTCCAAGGCTTGGAACTGGGTCACGTCGAGAAAAGGCTGGGGCGACCGGCGGGTCTCCAGGCGGGCGATCACACCGGGAAGGTCACGGCGCAGCAGGTTGATGTCAAGCATGGGGTGAGCTCAGGGAAAACAAACAGAACGAAAAAACGGGAAGGAACGGCTTGGCAGCGATGGCGCGGTCAGCGCAACGCCGATTGTAAAAAGCGCGGCCTGCCAAGGGCTCGCGGTGGTCTCAGTGAGACGGGTCCAAGCCTGCCATGGATTTGTCACCCAAGCCCATCGGCAAAGGAAAGCGCACAGTCTCCTCCACCCCAGGCAGCTTGCGCACGCTCAACGCACCCAGGGCTCGCAGGCGTTCGATCACCTGCTGCACCAAAATGTCGGGCGCGGACGCCCCCGCCGTGAGGCCCACCCGCGGGCGGCCCTCGAACCAGGTCTCCTGCAGGTCGTGCGGTTGATCGACCATGTAAGCCGGCGTGCCCAGCCGCTCGGCCAGCTCGCGCAGGCGGTTGCTGTTGGAGCTGGTGGGGCTGCCGACCAC
>JAZKHH010000192.1:1357-5328 GCA_040385465.1 Pseudomonadota bacterium
CCCTTGTGGCCGATCATGATGAATTCGAACCCTTCGCGGTGCAGCTTGGCCACCTCCACGTGCACCTTGGTCACCAGCGGGCAGGTGGCGTCAAAAACCTGAAAGCCGCGTTGCTCGGCCTCGTTGCGCACGGCCTGCGACACCCCGTGGGCGCTGAACACCAGGGTCGCGCCCGGGGGCACGTCGTTCAGGTCTTCGATGAAGATGGCGCCCTTGGTCTTGAGGTCGTCCACGACGTAGGTGTTGTGCACGATCTCGTGGCGCACGTAAATCGGCGAGCCGAAGCGCTTGAGGGCCCGCTCGACAATTTCAATGGCGCGGTCGACGCCGGCGCAAAAGCCCCGGGGCTCGGCCAGCACCACGTCCTGCACCTGGTGGTGAGGCCCACCCGCTTCGCCCGCCGCCATCACAGCACCCCGATCACGTGAACTTCAAAGGTCACGGGCTTGCTGGCCAACGGGTGGTTGAAATCGAAGGCCACCCAGTCGGTGCCGACCTCGCACACCGCGCCGGCGTAGCTGCCTTGGCCGTTCGGCGTGGGAAACTGCACCACGTCGCCCACGTGGTACGCCTGGTCGGCGTCGCCCAACTGGGCCAACAGCGAACGTTTCACCCGCTGGATCATTTCGGGGTTGCGCTGGCCAAAGGCCTCGCCTGCCGCCAGTGAAAACGTGGCCTTGGCCCCTTCGTCCAGGCCGATCAGGCGCTGCTCCATCGCAGGCGCCAGCTCGCCGGTGCCCAGCGACAGGGTGGCGGGCTGCTCGTCGAAGGTGTTGATGACGTCGCGTCCATCGGGGCCGGCCAGGCGGTAGTGCAAGGTCAGGAATGAACCCGCGTGAATCGTGGTCACAGCGTTCCTCAAAAAGGATGGATTGGCCCCGATTTTAGAGGGTGGGCGTCAAAGACCCCTGGCCACAATCCGACCCATCATGAAAAACCTGCCGGCGGCCCTCAGGCCGCGTGAAAAACTGCTGTCCCAGGGGCCCGCCGCCTTGGCGGACGCCGAGCTGCTGGCCCTGCTGCTGGGCACCGGTGCCTCGGGCCTGCCGGTGCTGCAGATGGCGCAAACCCTGCTCGAGCGTGGCGGCGGGCTGCAGGGCCTGCTGGCCGTGGCCCCGGGCGAAATGCCCCTGGTGCGCGGCCTGGGGCCGGCCAAGCGGGGCCAGGTGGCCGCGGTGCTGGAGCTGGCGCGCCGCTCGCTGGTCGGCCAGCTCCAGCAGCGCACCGTCCTGACCTCGGTGACACAGGTCAAGGCCTTCGTTCAGCTGCAGCTGGCCGCGCGGCCCCATGAGGTGTTCGCCGTGATGTTCCTGGACGCGCAGCACCAGCTGTTGCAATGGGAGGAAATGTTTCGCGGCAGCATCGCCCACACCAGCGTCTACCCGCGCGAGGTCGTCAAGCGGGCTCTGTCCCTGAATGCCGGGGCGGTGATCCTGGTGCACAACCACCCTTCGGGCCTGGCCGAGCCCTCGCCCGCCGACCGGCACCTGACCCGCCAGCTGCAAAACGCCCTGGCCCTGGTCGACGTGAGGGTGCTGGACCACCTGGTGGTGGGGCATGGGGCGGTGGTGTCCTTTGGGGAACGTGGTCTGATGTGACTGCAAGGCCGGGCCGTTCGACCGACAATGCCGTCACACTGCCCGTCAGACGACAGCGAAGAATGAACGAACAAACGAAGCAGTGGGCCGAGGGGGCCAGGCAGCCACTCACTGTTGCCAGACCCTGACGCCTGCCACCGCAGCCGGATTGGAAGCGACCATGCCCCGCAACACCCACCGTCTTGTCCGTGCCACCGCCGGCTTGCAGGCGCTGAGCGACGTCAAGCGCGCGCTGGCCCAGGCCGCCGAGGCCGAGCGCCTGGCCCGCCTGCGCGCCGCGCAGGAAGCGCACGAGCGTGAGCTGTTCGCCCGCACCGTGGGCGAGGTGTCGCCGCTGCGCCAGGCTGCGCGGGCGTTGCTCGATCGGCCCCGGCCGCTGCCGGAACCGGTTCAACGCGAGAAGGACGAAGCGGCGGTGCTGCTGGAGGCGCTGTCGGACGAGATGGACGTGGAAGCCCTGTTGGACACCGACGACAGCCTGTCGTTCCGGCGCAGCAACGTCGGGCCCGACGTGCTCAAGCGCCTGCGCCGAGGTGTCTGGTCGATCCAGGCCCAGCTCGATCTGCACGGCTTGCGGCGCGACCAGGCCCGTGAGGTGCTGAACCAGTTCTTCAAAGCCGCCGTGCAACGTCGACTGCGCTGCGTGCGGGTGATCCACGGCAAGGGCCATGGCTCGCCCGGCCGCACGCCGGTGCTCAAAGACAAGGTCAAGCGCTGGCTGGTGCAAAAAGAAGAGGTGATGGCCTATGTGCAGGCGCGGCCGGCCGATGGTGGCCACGGGGCGCTGGTGGTGTTGCTGCGGGCGTGATGAGGCGTTGCCGCGCTCAAGCCATCGAGGCAAGCAACCGGGCGGCCGCCCCTCAGTTCAGGGGGCGAGCTTTTCTGCCACCGCCCGAATGCCCTTGGCGGCCTCGCAGCCCGGCATCCACTCGAGCAGCAGCTGGCGTTTTTGGATCGCTTCGCGCACCGCCAGGTCGATCGGGATCTCGCCCAACAGGTCGAGCTTGACGCCGGTGGAGCCCGCCTCGACCGGCAGGGTGGGGTTGACGAAGCGGTCGAGCACCTGCTGCAGCTGGCCCCGGATCACCCGGCCTTCGCCGATGCGGTTGACCTGGTTGACCACCAGCTTGATGGCCCGGCGGTTTTGCTGTGCCACCAGCACTTTGATGGTGGCGTAGGCATCGGTGAGCGAGGTGGGCTCGGGCGTGGCCACCACCAGCACCGAATCGGCCAGGGACACGGCGTACAGCACCACGTCGGAGATGCCGGCGCCGGTGTCCAGCAGGATGCGGTCAAAGCGCGGGGCCACCCGCTGGATCACGTCCTGCAGCTTTTCCCGCACGTCGGCGGTGAGGCGCGAGTACTCCACCAGGCCCGAGCCGGCCAGCAGCACCGAGAAGCCGCCCGGTGCGGGCAGGATGGCGTCTTCCAGCTCGGCTTTTCCGGTGAACACATCGTGCAAGGTGATCTTGGGAAACAGGTTGAGCACCACATCGAGGTTGGCCAGGCCCAGGTCGGCGTCGAGCACCAGCACTTTCTCGCCTCGGCGCGTCAAGGCCGCCGCGAGGTTGGCCGACACGAAGGTCTTGCCGACACCGCCCTTGCCGCTGGTGACCGCGGTGATGCGCGCACGCCCGTCACGCGCCGGCGCAGCGGCGGCCGTGGAGACCGGGGCCGGGGTGGGCGGTGGGTTGACGGGTGCCGTGCTCATTCGGGGTCCTCAAACTGCAACAGGGTGCCCAGCAACAGGCCTTTTTCTTCGGCACTGACTTGCAGCAGGGCGGGTTGCTCAAGGCAGGCACGGTTGCGGCCCTGTTCCTTGGCGCGGTACAGCTGCTGGTCGGCGCGCTCGATCCACAGCGCCGACGACGAACGCACCCACTGCGGCGCGAAGGCGCCGCCCAGGCTGATGGTGACACCGATGGTGACGCCCGGCGATACCGTCACCACCAGCGCCTGGACTTTGGCGCGAATGCGCTCCGCCACGGCCTGGGCGAAGGTCGGCGGGCAGTTGGGCAGGATGATGGCGAACTCTTCGCCGCCGAAACGGGCCACGGTGTCCATCGGCCGCACACAGTCTTGCAGCACCTTGGCCACCGCTTTGAGCACCACGTCGCCGGCCGAATGGCCGTGGGTGTCGTTGACCTTCTTAAAGTGGTCGATGTCGGCCATCAGCACCAGGGCCGGCTCGCCGGCTCGCGCGACGCGGTCGATCTCGCGGGCCAGGGCCAGCTCGAACTGGCGCCGGTTGGCCTGGCCGGTCAGGGCATCGCGGCTGGACAAATCACACAGGCCGTCGATCAAGGCCTGCAGCCAGGCGGGGCTGCCGGGCACCAGATCTTCGGGGAACGCATGCCCTGACTGCGCAAGCAG
>JAZKHH010000193.1:0-7758 GCA_040385465.1 Pseudomonadota bacterium
GGCGCGGGCGAAGTGCACGGCCTCGGCCGGGGTGTCGCCCTTGGCGGCAGCGGTGGCCAGGTCCTTGCGGAAGGCCGGGTCGGCCAGCTCTTTGTCGGTGGCGATGCCGTCGTAGCGTGCCCAAAGGATGGCGTCGGCCGCCGACAGGCCGTCGGCCAGCTTCTCCTTGAGTGTGGCCACGAAGGCGGGGTCGGCCGCTTCGGCGGGCGTGATGCTGGCTGCGGCCTTGATCACGTCGGGCAGACTCAAGCCGGCGTCCAACAGCGCAGCGATGACCTGCGGGTTGGCCTTCAACAGGGCGCTCAGCTGTTCCGCACTCAAGCTGAAGAACTGGTCGATTGACAGGCCCATCTTGAAGAACTGCTTGAGCAAGGCGGGGTCGACGGAAAGCAGCTGAACGAGCTGGTCGTTGGTCAGCGCCAGGGCATCGGGCAGATCGACCGCACCGTCGGTGCGGCGCACCAGCATCTGGGCGCGGGCGTAGTGGACGGCATCGGCCTTGGAGTCGCCGTGGCCCTTGGAAGCGGCTTCCGAGAGGTCCTTGCGGAAGGCCGGATCGGCCAACTCGGCATCGGTGGCAATGCCGCTGTAGCGTGCCCAGAGGATGGCGTCTGGGGCGGACACGCCGTCGGCCAGCTTCTCCTTGAGCTTGGACACGAAGGCGGAGTCGGTGGCCTCCTGAGGCGTGACGCTGCTCGCGGTGGCAACCACCTGGGGCAGGCTCAGGCCCGCGGCAAACAGGGCCTTGACGACCTCGGGGTTGGCGGCCTTGAGGGCGGCGAGCTGGGCTTCGGTGGCCTGGGCGATCACGGGCAGCGGGATGCCGGCGGCGATCAGCGTCTTGACGACCGCAGGGTCCTTGTCGAGCAGGCTCAGGATGAGCTTGGGATCTTGCTTGAGCAAGGCCTCCAGGGTGACGGCACCACCAAGTTGGCGAAACAGCGTCTGCGCGCGGGCGCGGTCGACGTGCGACTGCGGCGTGCCAGCGGCGTTGGCGGCACGGGCTTCGCCCAGGTCGGTGCGGAACTGGGCGTTGGAGAGCTCGGCGGGGGTGGCCACCCCCGAGTAGCGTGCCCACAGCAGGGCGTCCGTGGCAGCGTCGCCTTGGCCCAGGCGCTCGGTCAAGGCGCCGATGAACGACGCCGAGCCCACCTCTTCACGGGTGACGGTGGGCGCGAGCTTGATGACGTCTTCCACCTTCATGCCGGCCTTGATCAAGGCGACCATGACGACGGGGTCCAACTTGAGCAGGGCATCGACCTGCTCGCTGGACAGCGCGTCCACCCACCCTGCTGGCGCCGCGTCGCCCAGAAGTTGGGTCAACTTGGCGCGCGCACCTTCGGCAGGATCGGTGCCTTCACCCGGCTTGAACCCGGCGGCTTCCAAAGCGGTGGTCAGCTTGCCTTGCAGCTCGGCCAAGGCCTTGTCGGCGGCGATGGCACCCGCATCGCCTTTGGCCACAAACGGCTTGAGGGCTTCACGCGATTCGGCGATCTGCGCCAGGACCTCATCGGCCTGGCTCAAATCGGGCTTGTCGCCCTTGAGTGCTTCGAGCAGCTGCGCGCCTTCGCGCAGCGCCGCGGCCGCTTCACGCAGGGCGGTGGCCAGCTTCGGGTCGGTGGCCGCACCCGCCGCGCGTTCGGCTTCGTTGGCGGCTTTGATCGGGTCGGTGCTGGGAGCAGGGGCAGGGGCTTCCGAGGTGGGCACCTGGCCCGCGATGGCTGCGCCATCGGCTTCGGTGAAGCCGCTGTACAGGCCGTTGAACAGCTCTGCGCCTTCCAAACCGAAGCGGCGCACCAAGTTCAGCAACGCGGTCAAGGCCGGGCCGTTGTGCTGGCCCGAGCGAACCAGCTTCAGCAGCAGGTTCATGACGGTGAATTCGGAATCCCTGAGGTCGCGTGGCAGCGTGCCTTTGCTGACGAAGTCGATGAGCAGGTCGAGCAATTCCTTGAAGCCGGTGAGCTGGCCGTCAGGGCTGGATTTCAGCGTGTCGATCAAGCTTTCGATGAAGCTGCGCTCGCTGCTGTTCAGGCCACCGCCGGACGTTTGTGCGTGGGTGATGAAGCGCTCCAACGCTTCACTGGCAGAACTGGATTTGATGTTGGAAGGCAGCGAGGTCAACGCCTGGTGAACCTCTTTCTCGTCCTGGCTCAACACCCCATCGGACAACGCCAGGCTCAGGTAGCGCGCCGCGACCTTCGCCATCTCGCTCTGCGGGGGCGGGCTGGACGCAGTTGCCGCGGCTTGTTGCTGTTGCTGCTGCTGCGTGGCACGCGTGCGTTCTGAGCCAACTTCCGTGGTCATGCGATTTCCTCTGCCGTCAAAGCGGGTTCATGCGTTGGCACGGAGGTTCGGAAAAACGCGGCTGCGTTTTCGGCACCATGCTGCAACGGGTGTGAATGAAAAAGGGGCACTGCGCACATCCGAGGTTGTTTCGGCATCTCCGACAGGCTTCGCTGGACTTCAAGAAGCGGTGCCGATGACTCCGGGTAAGTGCGCATGGAAAAATACCTATTAGGTGTAAACCCTCCCGCTCTCCCCCCATAGACATGTCGTTCTGAGGCCTTCAATTCAAGCTGGTGCAAACCCTTTGGCTGGCGTCACCGACCGCTTTGGCCACGGGGGAAACCGTGGGTCAAGCGGCGCACCGGGCCGCGCCATGGACAGTGAGTGGGCGCACAGATCGCTGCTTTGCTGCGCATGGCTTGGTCAGCAAACGCTGTGTGGACCCAGCGCCGCCCAACAAGCGGCGAATGACATCGGCGGGTGGCTGCTGGCACGGGAGGCTTTTTTATCAAGCTGCCGCGTGATGCGCGGCTGTGCGCGTGTTTGCTGCCGCCCGTCCCACCGGGTGGGGCGCCCGCTGTCAGCTTGGAGGCGGCAGCGACGATGGGCTGGCCTCCTTCATGGCTTGGGTCAATGCCGAGGTCGTGGTCGGCTTGCGCCCATGTCGGACCTTCTTCTCGCCGGCCAACTGCAAGGCGTCCGTGAGGATGAACCACCCATGGTGCGGGTTGCTGCTGGGGCAGGCGATCTTTTCGGCACCGCCGAAGACATCGGTGTAGAACCGCTCGAACTCGATGTCATCGACCACGCCGAGGGAGTGGCCGCTGGGCATGGCCGACTCGTTGCCCAGCTTCGAGATGGACAACTCGTCGCTGAACTCGGCAACGCTGTCGGTCTGGAACTCGACGCTGTCGCCCACGCCCTTGCGCATGTCCTGGAGGATGTTGTCGGCCAAGGTGTACAGGGCGACCAGGCTGGCGACCAGGTTTTTGGCTGCGTTGATGGCCGCCATGCGATTCTGGTGGGACACCTCATGGCCCAGGGTGCGCTCGATTTGCGCCCACTCCACCGAGTTGGCGTCCAGGCGTGCCAGCTCGAAGATCGCTGCGCAGCTGAACCAGTTGCCCTGGCGCAAGGCGGTGGCTTGGCGGTCGGTGGTGGCCCGCGTGGCGTCGGTGGTGTCGACCACGTCGCCCCGGGCTTGCGCCTTGAAGGTGTCGAGCAAGATCTCGACGATCTGGCGCTCTTTGAGTGACAAGCCCCCGTCCGAGCGCTGCGCGTGGCCCAAAAAGCGCTCGAACGCCGCACGCTCGGTCGCGTTCATCGTGCCGCCCGGCACGCCGTTCAAGGCGTCGGACACCGCTTTTTCGTCGGCACTGAGGTGGCCATCGCTGAGGGCCAAAGAGAGGTAGCGTGCGGCCACTTGGGCCATGTCGCCCGAGGATGAGGAGACACCGGGCGCGGGCCCAGGGTCACCCAGGCACTGGCAAATTCGTTCGGAGCCGACTTCCACCGTCATTGTGTTCGTCCTTCAAATCACTCGACTTCATGCCCGATCGGGTGCCGATGGCCCCTGGCACTGGGAACCCTGGCACCAAGCCATCGGCAACCATGATGGCATGCCTTTGCCACACTGTTGTCACATGCCTGCATCGCATGCGGCTATTCGCTCAGCGATCAAGCAAGGAACGCACCCGCTTTGAGCACGCGCCTGGCGCACAGCGTGTGACAACGTGGTACGGGCGCCAACGCCTCATGGCCTTGCTTCCATCTAGGACATGTGGAATCCAGACCCGGGATTCAACCCCCGAAAACCCTATTGCGCCCATGGCATAACCCATGCCAACAACCGCCAACAAAGGGGTGCCCGCCGCCTCAGGACATGCCGCCGCTGTCGGCGGGGTCGGTTTGGTCTTCGCGCGGGTCCGGGATGGTCAAGTCGGTGTAGGCATGGCGGCCTTTGTCCAGCCGGTCAAGCGACGTGCCTTTGCGCCCAGGCGTCTGGCGGAAATGCGCCCATTCGGCCTCTTGGAACTCGAAGTAGCTCCGGTTGCCCGTGTCGGTGTTGTCGTTGCCGTAGATGGACCAGGCGTAGCGCAGGTACTCCAGCTTGTCGCCCCAATCCGATGCGGCCAGGCCGTCTTCGGCCAGGTCGCGGAACCACTCGGTCTGGTCATCGGAGGCGTCCTGCAGCTGGTTGTGGCGTTTGATGTCCGCCAGGATCAACGTCACCAGGAAGCCACCAAACACGAACACGGCGCCCACCAAGAACAGGGGTGCGGCCGCGGCGGCGATCAGGGCGGGGACGGTGGCGAACAGGCTGGCCGTGCCGATCACGCCGGCCCCGGTCAGGGCGGCGCCCCCGATGATGCCCATGCTGTTGACCACGATGCCGCCCACGTCGTTGTCCTTGATGGACTCTTTCAAGCCCAAGGCACCGATCACGATGTCGGCAATGCCCGCCAGGTCGGTCACGCCGTTGATGATCTTGAGCACGCTGATGCCAATGCGCCGCGCCATGCCGGTCATCTTCACCAGGTCTTCGCTTTGATTTTCCAGCCAGATGCCGCTGAGGTTGTCGGCGGCGTCCTGCATCATCGGCCGCAGGTGTTCCGGCGTGGCGTTGAAGGTGCCAGTGCGCTCGTAAGATTTCCACAGCTCCTCGAACGACAAACCGCCCGGCAGGAAACTCGTCTTGCCCCACACCTCGGGCAGGGTGCGGTCGAGGCCGAGCGCTTTCCAGGCCATCTCGGCGTTCTTGTCCTTGCCCACCAGGTGGGTGAGCAGCCAGTCGATGCCGCCTGCCGCTGTTTTCGTGGTGTGGGTGGTGACTTGCAGGAACGCGATGATGTCGCGGACCGCGCCAAAGCGCTCCAGCGCCGTGCTGTCTTCGGACCACGCACCCTGGGAGAGCTTGTAGCCAAATGATGCCAACGCGGCCGCCCCGCCAATGGCACCCCACACGCCGAACTTCTGGCCGGTGGCGAAGAACTTGGACACCGGGCCGCGCAGCTCCAGTGGCACGTAGGTCTTGGCCATCGCCGCGTCGAAGTCGGCCTGGCTGATGCTGCCGATGTTGGTCGAGCCCTTGGTCTTGGCATCGATCACCAGCTGCTTGATGACCTGCGACAGGGCGTTGACGCTCTTCTTGTCGTGGACAAATTCGTTCAGGTACTTGATGTACTCGTTGATCGACTGGGTGGTGTGGCGGGCGAAGGCGCTGGTGCTGCGCAAGACCTGGATCAGAACCGAGATGGCGTCGCTGGTGGCCAAATCAAAACTGGCGTTGTCGACGAGGGTGGGATCGTCGATGAGCATTTCCAAGTCCACCCCCATCGCGTTGATGGCCAAGGTCTGGGCGGCGGCCGCGGCCCTGGCAGGGTCCAGCAGGTTGAGCGCCATGATGTCGCTGCGCGCCATCTGTTGCGCTTCGTAGACCAGGCCTTTGGCCCTCAACGCCTGGAGTGCGTCGGTGTACGGCTTGCTGCGAACGGTCTCGTCCAGCCGATCGAGCAGCGCCTTCCGGTTGGGCAGCGTGTTGACGCTGGCGTCGAGCGCTTGCTGGTAATCGGCCTGGATGGTGGGGTTGCTCAGCAGCTCGGTGATCTGCGCATCCACCTTGACCGGGTCGATCAATTCCTTCACGTCTTGCGGCGACATGCTGGTGAAGTCGGGATCGCTCTCACCGCCTGGGTAGGTGCGGTAGGTCGAGCCGAAGGAGCCCGGCTCCTCGTAGTAAGGCAGCAGCGAGTAGCCATTGGCCAAGGCGCCGCGGGCATCGAACGCGCGGATCAGCTTGGCGCGCGGATCGTGCTTGTCCATCTCACCGCGCTCGAGCATGCCGCGGTAGCGGTCCATCAGGGTTTTGAGCGTCAGCTGGCCGACGGTCATGTGGCCGGCGCTGGGGTCGTCGGGCTTGTTGAGCGTGGTGCTCGGCAAGTTCATGATGTTCAGCTCGGCGCTGGACGGCAGGCCGAATTGCTCACGCACCGCTTTGACCTTGGCCTCGGTGCGCTGGGTGTGCAGCCCCAAGACCTGGTTGTACAGATCAAGGTTGGCCTCTTTGGTCACGATGATTTTGTCGCCCGAGGCCGTTTGGAAAGTGAGCATGCCGCCGCCCAGGCTGAGCGGTTGGCTGATGGTCTCGCTCAGGATGCCGTCGAAGGTGTCGGTGGCCGTGGCATTGCGGTAGCCCTGGCGCATCGCGGTCTGCAGTTCACTGAGTTGGGCGGTGGTGAGCTTGGCGATGTCGGACAGGGTGTAGTCGGCCAGCTTCAACAGCCAGTTCAGCAGCTCGCTGTCCACTTTGGCGAGCCCATCAACAGCCTTGGGCGTGAGGTCGGCGATCTCGGAGACTGGGCGGCCTTGGGCCAGCAAGGCCTTGACCGCCTTCGGGTCCATGGCCAGCAGGTTGTCGATCTGCGTCGGTGACAGGCCGATGAGGGTGTTGAAGTCTGCGCCCGGCGTGGGCTTGCCATCGGTGAACAGGTCTTTTTCGAGCTGCTTGGCGCGGGCGTACTCCAGCGAGTGGAACAGGTCGGCGGAGAGTGGCGTGCCCAGTTTCGGCAGCATCACCCCCCAGTTCAAATCGTCCAGCTTGTCGTCTTTGAAGTAAATGACGTCGGTGGTGCGCGTGCGCAGGGTCAAGCCGATGGCCTTGGCGTTGTCGCACAAGAACGACCAGTTCTCGGTCAGGCCTTTGGCCGCGGCGGTGGCAAGCTGGCGCTCCTCCTTGGACAGCACGCGGCCGATTTTGGCCTCGATGTGCGACCAGTTGGCGTCGTCGGCGGCCATGCCAGCAACTTGGAAGACACCGGTGTTGATGAACTTGCCGTCGTGGTCTTTCTTGTTCTTGTCGGCGAACTCCTCGGCGGAGTCGTAGATGTCCATGTGCTGGCGCACGTACTCGAGGGCGGAGAGCACGTTCATGCTGTTGCCGCCCATGGTGGCCGGTGCGTTGCCCAGCAGGTCAATCAGCGGCGACAGGTTGGCGTCGCGCAGGTTGTCGTCGGTGAAGTCGATGACGTCGGTGGTGTCTTTGCGCAGGCTCAGGTTGAGCGCTTTGGCGTTGTTGACCAGGTAAGTCCAGTTGTTGGCCAGGCCCTTGGCCGCCTTGATGGCGGCTTCGCGCTCTTCCTTGGACAGCGAGCGGTCCAGGGTCTCTTCGATCTGCGCCCACTCGGGCGAATCGGCGCTCATGCCGGCGAGCTGGAACACGCCGGCGTTGGCGAACCACTCGTTGTCGGTGCAGCTGTCGGGCACGGCCACTTGCTCGGCGGCCTCGAAGATGTCGACGTGCTCGCGGGCGTAGCTCAAGGCGCTGATGAGCTCAGTGGCCATGTCCCCCTGAGAAGCGGCTTCCCAGTTGTCGTGGGCAAACAGCAGGTTCTTCAGGAACTCGGGGTTGGCAAGCTCCTCGGCGGAGAGCTTGTCGCCGTAACGGGCCCAGGCGATGGCCGCGGCCCCGGCACC
>JAZKHH010000194.1:0-12796 GCA_040385465.1 Pseudomonadota bacterium
ACCCTCAATGCCGAAGACGCCTTCAAGCCGCGCTTCACGCCCGATCAGTGGAAAACCATCGCGCCGTACTTGAGTGTCCAGCAGGTGGGTGCAGGCACCATGTTGATCAAGCAGGGCGAAGCGGACCGGGTGATGTACTTCTTGGGCCAAGGCTCGCTGCACGTGTTCATGACGGGCGGCCCTCCTGGCAGCAACCGCATCGCCATTCTGCGTCCGGGTTCGGTGGTGGGTGAGCCGGGGCTGTTCACCAACGAGCCGCGCATGGCCAGTGCCGAAGCCATCACGTCCAGCACGGTGTGGGCCTTGCGCGGGCCGCGCCTGGAAGAGCTGGCCCAGCGCTCGCCCGCCGTGGCGTTGGAACTGCTGCGCGCCGCAGGAGCCGTCATGGCGATTCGAATGCGCGCGGCGCTGACCAAACAGATTCCGTTGACTTGAACCGAGTCGGCTGGAGATGACTGACCGGTGCGCCCCGCTCGGCGCACCGTGGCGTTCTTCCCCAAATTCCACCACGAACGTTCCCATCAAACCGGCTCAAGCCGACGTTGTCCGCGACTTGGTGAGGGCCCGTGATGTCGCTCAAGGGGCAGCGCGGTGCGCTGCCCTGTTGGCCCGACAGCATTAAAGCGAGGTTTTCTCTGGCACTGCCGTGGCAGCAGCGGCCGGCGCGGTGTGGCCCAGCGCGGGCAACGGCGGCGAGGCCAACAGCCAGCGGCGCTTGGCCTCGGTGTGAACCCGCCGACGTTGCCGCCATGCCTGGAAGGCGCCGCGCACTGCCAAGGGGCCGTGCACGGTCAGCAAGACCACCGCGACCACCAGCCAGAGCAAGGGCAGGCCGGTGCGCCAGGGGTCGAGGGTGGGGCGGAGCAGGAGGGTCCAGACCGGGTCGTCCGACCCCATCGAACGCGCGCTCACCCTGCCGAGCAGGTCGAAGGGCTGGGGCTTGGACAGCCGGGCTTCGGGCTGGTGGCTCTCCCACACCTTGAGCGGGTCCGCCGGGTCGGTGGCCGTGGGGTGGGCCGCGCGGTCGGTGCGCACGGCCAACAAGGCTCCGCCTTGCTGGCTCTGCGCCAGGGCGTCGAGCGACGCCTGGACCGCGCGGGCCAGCGCGGGCCGCGCGGCCTCCTTGGCCAGGGCGTGCAGCTTGAGGGCGTCGAGGCTGGCCAACGCCAGGGAGCGTTCGAGCCGTTCTTCTTGCGCAGCGGCCAGCACGGCCGGCCAGTCGGGGGGGGCGTCGCCGGACGGCACTTGAAGGGCCTGGCGCAGCATGTTCTGCAGGTCGCGGCAAGACGGGCCTGCTGCGGCCTGCGCTGCGCAGACGTCTTCGACGGCCAGCACCAGCTCCGGCACGTTGCGGATGAAGACGCCTTCCTGTCCAACGGCCAGAGCCGAGGGCAGGCCCAAAGGCGAGCGCCGGGTGAACGGCTCGCTGACGGACTGCATGTAGCTGCCATCGCTGAGCAGCTGGGTGGGCTCGTCCACGGTCAACACAGGCCACACCGGGGGCTGGCCGCCCCAGCGCAGGGTGTCGCAGCGGCGCGTGGCCATGGGGGGCGAGCGCGGCACCTCGCACCAGGCCACGCCTTTCAGGTGCACCCAGTCGCCCACGTCGGGCGGTGCGGCCTGCAGGGAATCGGGTGAGACCACGGTGCGCGGTTGGGCGCCGCCAACCCAACGCAGCCCCTGCTGCAGGTCCACCGCCAAGTTGTCCGACCAGGCCCAGACCACGCCGGCGATCAGCGGAGCGGCCAGGGCGGCGATCAGGTGGCGGCCCCAGAACACCGGGGGGTGGCGTTTGGCTTCTTCATGCACCGACAGTGCGGGCGACAGCCGCACCACCGAATGGTCGGCGGCCCGCACGTCGAGCTCGACCGGCCGGGCCCCATCGGCGCACTCGGCCAGCATGGGCCGCCAGTGCGCGGGCACCCGCAGCGGGCGGCGGTCCAGGCCGAGCAGGAACGGGGGGGGCGAGCGGCCCTGCGCCGCCGTTCCCCAGGTCAACGGGCCCTGCAGTCGGTGGACGCGACCGGGCGGGCCCAAGCGCACCGGGCGCCACAGGCCCCACGCCGCCATCAGGCCGCACAGCAAGGCGGTCGTGGCCCACAGGGCCTGCCAGCTGGCAGGCGCGCGGCTGGCGAGCACCGAGCCGACCAGGGCCAGCGCCAAGGCCAGCAGTGCACCCCAGCGCAGCGAGCGGGTCCGGGCCGCCACTTCGGCCGTGCTTTCGGCGCGTTGTCCCAAGCCTTGCGTGGGCGCCACAGGCGGGGGCACCCGGGTGGACGATGGGGTGGAGCTGGGAGGTCGCTGCGCCTGCTCGAGGTCGCGCTGCCAGGCGTCGACGATGTCAAAGCTGTCGTTGAGGCCGATGACGATGGCGGCTTGCGGCGTCAACACCACTTCGCACTCGTTGACCGCGCTCACGTGCTCGAGGGCGTCCCACGGAAAGAACACCCGCACGCCCCCGAGGGTGTGCGTGCTGCCGGCCAGGCCGGTGACCGCGCCTGGGGTGGACACCAGGGGCCCGGTGAGGGTGAAGACGCCGTCGCGCGCCAGGTCGTCGCGGTGGCCGGTTTGGCGCAGGGCCACGGCCACCGCGGCCCGCTCTTCGGAGGTCATCGGCCGCCAGGGGGTGCCGCTGGCGATGAGCGCCTTCAAGGTTTCGCGGCGGTCGCGGCGGCGTGGCAGGTAGACCGCCAGGCCTGCCAACAACAGGCCCACGACCCCCACCCCCAGCAACAAAAACAGATCAACAGTCATGGCGTGCTCTGGCTGTGACAACGTGGCTTTGATTACAGCATGTGCCTTGCGGCCGTCTGTGTCGGAAACGCACCGTGCGAGGTGTCATGGCACCCGCCGTTTTTGGTGGGTGGGCCACCTTGTGCGCGACTTGAGCCGGCGTTTGGCGCGGCAGGGGAACGGCCGGCGGTCGGACATCATCGGAAGGCGAGGAGCGCTGCCTTCGGCCTGAACCGCCGGGCAGCACGCCGGCCTCAGTGCACGTCCATGAGTTTTTCTTCTGCCAAGGCCAAGGCTTCCGGCAAGCCGGACAGCACCAGGGTGTCGCCGCTGCTCAGCACCAGCGAATCGTCCGGCATGTTCAGGCTGCCAGCGGCGCGGCGCACCGACACCACCGTCACGCCCACGGCATGCAGCGCCTGCGCGCTCAGGGTCTGGCCGGCGCAGCGGGCGGCCGCGGGCAGGGTGATGCTGTGCAGCCGGGCCGTGTGCTGTTCATCGGCCGTGTCGTCGTCGGCGCCGTGGAAGTAGCCACGCAACAGCCCATAGCGCGCATTGCGCTGGTCCTGCACGATGCGGATCACCCGGCGCATCGGAATGCCCACCAGCGCCAGCGCATGGCTGGCCAGCATCAGCGAGCCCTCGATGGCCTCGGGCACCACCTCGGTGGCGCCGGCCGCCTGCAGTTTTTCCAGGTCGGTGTCGTCGATGGTGCGCACGATCACCGGCACTTGCGGCGCATGGGCCTGCACCAGGTTGAGGATCTTCATCGCCGAGGCGGTGTCGTGGTAGGACACCACGACCGCGCTGGCCCGCGCCAGGCCGGCCGCCATCAGGCTTTGCAGGCGCGCCGAGTCGCCGAAGACCACGCTTTGCCCGGCCGCTGCGGCCTGGCGCACCCGGTCGGGGTCGAGGTCGAGCGCCATGTAGGGGATGTGCTCCTGCTCCAGGATGCGCGCCAGGTTCTGCCCGCTGCGGCCGTAGCCGGCGATGATCACGTGGGCCTCGGTGTTGATGGCGCGCTTGGCGATTGAAGTCATGGCCACCGATTGCAGCAGCCAGTCGGTGGGGATCAGGCGCATGACGATGGCGTCGCTCTTCATGATGAGCAACGGCGTGGCCAGCATGCTCAGCACCATGCTGGCCAGCACCGGGCTGACCCAGTGCGGCGCGATCAGGCCGTTGTCGGCGCCCAGCGTCAGCATCACGAAACCGAACTCGCCGGCCTGTGCCAGGTACAGGCCAGTGCGCAGGGCCACGCCCGAGGTCGCACCCATCAACCGCGCCAGGCCCGCCACCAGCACCAGCTTGGCGGCCACCGGCAGCACCGTGAGCAACAGCACCAGCAGCCACTCGTCGAACACCGCGCGCCAGTTCAGCTTCATGCCAATGGTGATGAAGAACAACCCCAGCAGCACGTCGTGGAAGGGGCGGATGTCGGTCTCCACCTGGTGGCGGTATTCGGTCTCCGCCACCAGCATGCCGGCCACGAAGGCGCCCAGCGCCAGCGACAGGCCCGCGTGCTCGGTGAGCCAGGCCAGGCCCAGGGTGATCAGCAGCAGGTTGAGGACGAACAGCTCTTCGCTCTTGCGCCGTGCCACCTGGGTCAGCCACCACCGCATCACGTGTTGCCCGCCCACCAGCAACAGCGTCAGCAGCACGACGGCCTTCAGCGTGGCCCAGGCCAGCGAGGCCGCCAGGTCGGCACCGCTGGAATTCAACGCCGGGATCAGCACCAGCAGCGGCACCACGGCCAAATCCTGGAACAGCAGCACGCCCATGACCCGGCGGCCGTGTTCGCTTTCCAATTCGAGCCGCTCGGCCATCATCTTCACGACGATGGCGGTGCTCGACATGGCCATGGCGCCGGCCAGCACCAGCGAGCCCTGCCACGACAACTCCCAGGGTTGGTTGGTGAAGGAGAACGCCCAGCGCAGAAAGTAATGGCCCGCCACCGTGCCCGCAATGGTCAGCAGCACCTGGGCCAGCCCGAGGCCGAACACCAGGCCGCGCATGCTGCGCAGCTTGGGCAGGTTGAACTCCAGGCCGATGACGAACATCAGGAACACGACGCCGAATTCGGCCAGGTGCTGCAGGCCGGGGGACTCGCCGGCCAGGGCCAGCGCGTGCGGCCCGATCAGCACGCCCACCGCCAAATAGCCAAGCATCGGCGGCAGCTTCAACAAGCGGCACACCACCACCCCCGCCACGGCAGCCAGCAAGAACAGCAAGATGAGATCGAGCGTGGAAACCATGCCAGCCTGGAAAGAGGGGTGCGTGCCTACAATCGTGCATCCTACTGGACGTGTGCGCTTTCAGGCCCGCCGTTTGTGCGTTGTCGTTTGTGCGTCGTCACCTCCCTGCCCACCATGCCCACTTCCCCTGTTTTCGACGCCGAGCGCGCCTTGCGCCTGGCGCACCAGACCTTCGACATCGAAGCCAGGGCGCTGCTGGGCTTGAAGGACCGCCAGGGCGCCTCGTTTTCGGAAGTCGTGCGTCTGATCCTGGGCTGCGGCGGGCACGTGATCGTCATCGGCATGGGCAAGAGCGGGCACGTGGGCAACAAGGTGGCCGCCACGCTGTCGTCGACCGGCACGCCGGCCTTCTTCGTGCACCCCGCCGAGGCCGGCCACGGGGACTTGGGCATGGTCAAGGCCGAGGACGTGGTGCTGGCGATTTCCAACTCCGGCGAGACCGACGAGGTGGTGGCCCTGTTGCCCGCGCTCAAGCGCATGCAGGTCACACTCGTGGCCATGACCGGGCGCGACAACTCCACCCTGGCACGGCACGCCGACTGGGTGCTGTCGTCGGCCGTCGACCAGGAAGCCTGCCCCCTCAACCTCGCGCCCACCGCCAGCACCACGGCGCAGATGGCGCTGGGCGACGCCTTGGCCGTGGCCCTGCTCGACGCGCGCGGTTTTCGCGAAGACGACTTCGCCCGCTCGCACCCGGGCGGCAGCCTCGGCCGCAAACTCCTCACCCACGTGCGCGACGTGATGCGGCGCGATGCGGCCGTGCCTCAGGTGGGGCCCGACACGGCGTTCATCGACGTGGTGCGCGAGATGAGCAACAAGCGCTTCGGCGCCACCGCCATCACCGACACCGAGGGCCAGGTGCTGGGCATCTTCACCGACGGCGACCTGCGCCGCCTGCTCGAAAAAGGCCAGGACCTGCGCCCCTTGACCGCCCGCGACGTGATGCACCCCCAGCCGCAGATGGTGCAGGATGACGCCTTGGCGGTGGAGGCGGCCGACGTCATGGAGCGCCGCCGGGTCACCAGCATTTTGGTGGTCGACGCCACCCAGCGCCTGGTGGGCGCGGTGAATTTCAACGACCTGATGGCAGCGAAGGTGATCTGAGGATGAACCCCACGTTGATCACCCCTCGCCCCCCGGCCCTCAGCTTTGCCCCCGAGCTGTTGTTGCAGGCCCAGGGCCGCGGCGACACGCCCGGGCTGAGCGCGGCCATCTTCGACGTTGACGGCGTGCTGACCGATGGCCGGCTGTACCAAAGCGAGCACGGTGAAAGCTTCAAGGCCTTCAACACGCTGGACGGCCACGGCCTGAAGCTGCTGGCCCAAGGCGGCATCCTGCCGATCGTCATCACCGGCCGCGACAGCCCCGCGGTGCGGCGCCGCGTGGCCGACCTGGGCATCCAGCACGCGCGCTACGGCATTCACGACAAGCTGGCCGCGGCCGAGGCGCTGCTGGCCAGCCTGGGCCTGCCCTGGCACCAGGTGGCGGTGATGGGCGACGACTGGCCGGACCTGCCGTTGATGGTGCGCGCCGCCTTCGCCGTGGCCCCGGCCAACGCCCATGTCGAGGTGCGCGCCCGGGCCCATCACGTCAGCACCTTGCGTGGTGGTGAAGGCGCGGCCCGCGAGTGCTGTGACTTGCTGCTGATGGCAGCGGGCCGTTACGCGCGCTTGCTCGACGGCCACCTCACCACCCTGGACGGGGCTTGAACATGGCGCGCTCGAACTCCTCGTCGGCCGCCTGGCAGCGAAGCACCTTCGAAGGCTTGTCCACCTACCTGCCGGTGCTGCTGATGGCCCTGATGGCCTTGGGCACCTGGTGGCTGGTCAAGAACACGCCGATCTTCGAGCCGCCGCGGCCGGCCGCGGCCCCCCGGCACGAGCCCGACTACACGATGGATGTCTTCACCGTGCGCCGCTACGACCGCCAGGGCACGCTGCGCTCGCAGGTGCAAGGCGACGAAGCACGCCATTACCCGGACACCGACTTGCTCGAGGTCGACAACGTGCGGCTGCGCGCCGTGGGCGAGCAGGGCGAAATCACCACCGCGCAGGCCCACACAGGCTGGACCAACCGCGACGGCAGCGAGGTGCGCCTGCAGGGCGAGGCGGTCGTGGAGCGGGCCGCCACGGGCGCCGAGCCGGCGGTCACCTTCCACGGCGAATCGCTGACGGCGTTGGTCAAGGCGCAGAAGGTCCTCTCGAAAGAGCCGGTCACCATCGAGCGGGCCGAACTGCGCGTGGTGGCCGACACCATGAACTACGACCACGCCACCCGCGTGGCGCAGACCCAAGGGCGTGTGCACGCCACCTTCACCGGGGCCGCCGGTCAGTGAGCCCGCGGCCGGGCGCGGCAGGCCCGGTCGCCGTGGTGCTTTGCTTGTCGTTGTCGTGATGCTGATCTTTTTGCAGGTGGCCCCCCCATGAACGCTTCTTCTTCTTCACCCCCCTCGCCTGGCGCCTCAACGCCGGCCGCCTCGAGCGCCCCGTTGGTGTTCATCACCGGCGGCTCCAGCGGCATCGGCCAGGCGCTGGCGGCGCGCTTTCACCGGGCCGGCTACCGGCTGGCCTTGGTGGCCCGGCGCACCGAGTCGGTCGAGGCCTGGTTCGCCCAGCAGGGCATGACGGGCCCGCGTTGCCGGGCTTACGCCGCCGACGTGCGGGACGTGGCGGCCATTGCGGCGGTCGGCCGCGCCTGCCTGGCGGAGCAGGGCGTGCCGGCGGTGGTGATCGCCAACGCCGGCATCAGCATCGGCGTCGACACGGCCGAGTACGACGATTTGGAGGTGATGCGCGCCACTTTCGAGACCAACAACCTCGGCATGGCCGCCACCTTCCACCCCTTCCTCCAAGCCATGCAGGCGCAGCGCGGTGGCACCCTGGTGGGCATCGCCAGCGTCGCGGGCATCCGCGGCCTGCCTGGGCACGGGGCCTACTGCGCGAGCAAGGCCGCCGTCATCAGCTATTGCGAGAGCCTGCGCGGGGAGTGCCGACCGCACGGGGTGCGGGTGGTGACGCTGCTGCCGGGCTACATCGCCACGCCGCTGACCGCCAGCAACCGCTACCCCATGCCTTTTCTGATGCAGCCCGAAGACTTTGCCGACCAGGCGTTTCGCACCATCGAGGCCGGCCGCTCCTACCGGGTGATTCCCTGGCAGATGGGGGTCGTGGCCAAGGTGATGCGCTGTTTGCCCAACGCCTTGTTCGACCGGGCCTCGGCTGGCAGGGCGCGCAAGTTGCGGCAGGGCGAGTTGGGCTGATCCGGGGCCTTGGTTGCCGGGGGCCTGAGACTCGCGGCGATGCAAGGGTCCCCCAAGTGGCCTCAAGCCAAGCCTGCCGCTGCGCCGGCCGGCGTCTTGCGGTTCAAGCCATTGAGCCGTGGACCGTGAGCCCCTGACTCGCCGTTGGGCTTGTCCATCACTTCCGGCCGCGCTGTTCAGTCCAAACACCCCAGCCTGAGAATTCAGTGCCAGAAATGCAAAACGGCGGGAACGCCGCCGTTTTGTTGACTCATGACATCAGCCGCTGATCAATAGCCGCCTGAGCGTCCACCACCGCCGCCGCCGCCGTAGCCGCCACCCCCACCGGAGCGGCCACCGCCACCACCGCCGTAGCCGCCGCCGCCGCCGCCGGAACGGCCACCGCCGCCACCACCGCCGTAGCCGCCACCCCCACCGCCGCCGGAGCGGCCCGCGCCGCCACCGCCACCGCCGGCGCCTGCGCCACCCCCGAAGCCACCGCGGCTGCCGCCACCACCACCCCCGAAGCCACCCGGACGGTCTTCCTTGGGACGGGCTTCATTGACCACCAGGGCCCGACCGTCCACCGAGTGACCATTCAAGCCATTGATGGCGGCTTGGGCTTCCGCATCGGAGCCCATTTCCACGAACCCGAAGCCCTTGGAGCGGCCGGTTTCCCGGTCCATCATCACTTTGGCCGAGGACACGGTGCCGTATTCCGAGAAGGTCTGCTGCAGATCGTCGTCGCGAATGCTGTAGGAGAGGTTACCGACGTAGAGTTTGTTGCCCATGGAGAGCGCCTTTCTAATTTCCGAATGACTCGAGAGAGGGGGGGAAGGACAACCATGCGGAGCTTTCACCCATCCTGATTCGCTCAAGCGAAGGCGCAGCCACCAGACACAGCAGAAATTCATTATCAATTCATTTTTCGAAACTTCGCAAAGAGTTCACAAACACCTTGAGCGCAAAGTGTTGTTTTCGGGCATGTGAGTGGCAACCCCTTGGGGCACGGGCCCCCGAAGGGGGAGGACGGGCACCCCCGCGGCCTCTGATAATGCGTGTTTTCGGCGTGCTTTGACTGGAATCAATCGACATGAATAAAACAGCGATCGGGGTGGTGGGCGCGGTGGCCTTGGCGGCCGCCGTGGTGGTGGGCGGTGCGGCTTGGTCAGGGCACGTGGCGGAGCAGCGCATGCAAGCCGGTGTGACCACCTGGCTGTCGACGCTGCCGGTTCAGGTCACCGAGTCGACTTACGACAAGGGCCTCTTCTCCTCGGTGCAGACCGTGGTGGTGGTCATTGGCTGCGAGGAGTCCGAAGGCAAGACCTGGACGGTGCGCCAGCACATCCAGCACGGGCCCTTTCCAGGGTTTACCCGGATCGGTTGGTTGGCGGTCGACACGGAAGTGATGATGCCGCCCGAGTTCCGCGAGGTGCTGCAAAACGTGCCCGAACGCCAGGCGCTGGTCAATGCGCGCACCCAGGTGGGGCTGTTCGGTGGCCTGACGTCTCACATCACCACCCCCACCCTGGACTTCAAGGACGCCGGGCAAGGCCAGGGCCGCTTCGTCTCCCAGGGCTTCGATCTGCGCATCAAAGGCGCCTTGTCGGGCCGTGGAACGATGTCCTATGACTTCGCGTGGCCCGGCCTGCTGGCCGAGCGCAACGGCGAGGACGCCGACACCCGCATCAAGATCGGCCGGCTGACCAGCCAAGGCGAGGGCGAGGGCGACGGCGTGCGCCCCGTGTGGCTGATGATCGGGCGCTCGACCCTGGCGATCGACCAGCTCGACATGCTGGTCACGCCCAAGGGGTCGGGCAAGCCCAGCACGTTCATGTTGCGCGACGTCAAGGGCGACAGCCTGACAACTGTCGAGAACCAGGACCTGCTGACCCGCGTGGCGACCGTCACTGCGCAAGGCCAAGCCAACGACGCCAAGCTCACCAAGATCCACCTGACCACCGCACTCAAGCGGCTGCACGTGCCCAGCTACGTGCAGTGGATGCAGCAGGCCGGCACCCCGGCGGCCATGTGCGAAAGCCAGGCCACGCCGGAGGCGGTGCTGGAGCAGACGCAGGCGTCGATGGCGGCGCTGTTGCCGCACAACCCCGAGTTTTCGATCGATAAGTTCGACATCGAGATGGATGGCGTGTTGGGCTCGCTGTCGACCGCGTTCGGCACTCAGGGCGTCACGGCGGAGGAAGCGAACAGCCCGGATCTGCGCACCGTGCTGTTCACCAAGGCCTATGCCAACGGGCAGGCCAAGGTGCCCCTGGCCTGGATCGAGAAGTTCATGATTGACAGCCAGCCGCAACGCCAGGCCCAAGACAAGGCCATGCTGGAGGCGATGCTCGGCCAGGTGGTTGACAGCGGCTACGTCGTGCGCGACGGGCAGTTCCTGAGCGGTGAGTTCAAGCTCGACAAGGGCACCTTGCTGGTCAACGGCAAGCCGCTGGGGCCGCAACTCACCCCGTAAAGCGGGTGGCGCCGATGGCGCCGCCGGGGCTTTGGGCGCTTCACGACTGGTTCCCTGTGCAACGCAGGGGAGCTTGCCCTTGCTGAGGGACGAGCCATCGGACCGTGGCCGGGTCCGTTGTGGGCGCCCGACTTGTGGGCCGGACGTCATGGTGCCCGCTGTCCAGGACCCAGGACCGCGGATCAGGCGATGTGCCCCGCTGGCACCCACTTTGCAAAGAAGTTGGCACGGCTTGTGTCAAATGCCTGTGTGGTAATAAGTTTGGTTACACGACTTACAAACACATCCCCCTGAACCGGGGGAGGGCCCGCTTAATTGCGTTTCGACACTGCCCGTTGCCAAGGCCGGCATCGCTCCCGAACGCAGCCCGCCGGCCTGGCGGTGCCGCCCCGTCGTGAGGGGCAGTTTGCTCTTGTTACCACGTGGGGAGTACCGCGCTTTGCCCCCCGCTCCCCCTTCACCGGACCTGACTCACATGACAACCCGTTCACCTCATTCGCCGCTGTTCTCTTACACCACGTTGGCCTCGCTGGGGGCCTTGCTGGTCATGGCCGGCTGTGGCGGAGGCGGGGGTGGCAGCGCCGACGACGCCGGACTTGCTGGCGCCGGCACTGACACTGGCAGCGTGACCCGCAGCGAGCCGACTGCCGCTTCCGTGACCCAGCCGGTGGCCAGCCCACCCGGCGAGGAAGCCGTGGCGCTGACCGCCGCCGCTGGCCGGGTCTGGCATGTCTGGGCCGATGCGCCCGCCGGTGGCGACGGCAGCCTCAAGGACCGGGGCTTTCGGGAGGTTTGGCAAGGCTTGAGCGCGGCCCGCCCTGGCGACACGGTGCAGATCCATGCGCGCAGCAACCCGGCCTGGACCTATCGCTCCATCTGGATCGGCAGCAGCACCCACGGCGAGGCGGGGATCGACGGGGCGCCGGCGAAGTACATCACCTTGCAGGGCGTGCCGGATGCCCAGGGCAACCGGCCCAAGGTCAGCGGCGCGGCGGTCTGGCAAAACGGCGCCATCCAGGAGCACAGCACCTCCGGCATCAAGGTGCAGAAAACCTCGTACGTGATCATCCAGGGCTTCGACGTCACCGGGCCGGGCAACAGCCGGGACAGCACCGACCTCAGCGGCTGGGCCAACAGCGGCATCTACATCGAAGACTCACACCACATCAACGTCAAGCAAAACGTGGCCCATGACTCGGGCTGCCATGGCATTGGCGCTCAGCGCTCCGACTACCTGGCCATCGGCGAGAACGTGGTGTATGGCAACGCCGGCAACATGTCGGGTGGCGGCGACTTCGTGTGGTGCAGCGGAATCTCGAACTACAACCCGGTGGCGGTGGACGGCTACCAAGGCACCAAGGTCTGGATCATGAACAACATCATCCACAGCAATTCCAACGACCGGCCCGCCAACCGCCCCACCAGCGTGCGCGGCATCCACAAGGACGGCAACGGCATCATCCTGGACGACTACATGTGGACCCAATGCGGCGCGAGCTGGGGCGGCAAGGCCTGCTCGCCGCCCTACCTGGCCAACACCCTGGTGCAGAGCAACGTGATCTACAACAACGGCGGCCGAGGCATCCACGTCTATTACAGCCGCAACGCCGACCTCATCGGCAACACCGTGGCGCAGAACATGCGTGACGGGCTCAACGCCGGCTACAACCTGGGCGAGATCAACCTCAGCCGCGCGGCCGGCGTGCGCGTGATCGGCAACATCATGTTCAGCCTGGGCGGCACCATCGTCTCGCCACCCGACAGCTTCTGGGCCAACATGCAGATGGGCGCGCGCTTCCCGCTGTCGATCCAGGGTTGCGGTGAGGACAACGTGTTCAACGGGGTGCCGGTGCCGCCCGAGCCGATCGTGGTCGACGGCAACGTGCAGCACAACCAGAGCAACGGCGCGCAGGTGGAGTTCTTGCGCAACAACGGCAACTGCCCCGCCGGCTCGATCACCATCACCGGCAATCGGCGCATCGGCAACCCGCAGTTCAAGCAGCCGTCGCTGTACGGCAGCGGCGACTTCCGGGTGCTGGCCAGCAGCCTGGCCCGCAACCTGCCCAGCAGCGGCTTGAACGGCCGCAGCGATTT
>JAZKHH010000195.1:0-1671 GCA_040385465.1 Pseudomonadota bacterium
TGGGCGACCCGCTGGATGAAAAGACCATCGTCGGCCCGATGATCAGCCGGGCGCATCTGGCGAAGGTGCGCAGCTACATCGAGCTGGGGCCGAAAGAGGGCGCCACGCTCTTGTGTGGCGGGCTGGACCGGCCTTCTTACGCGGCCGATTTGTCGTCGCGAGTCGCCAAGGGCAACTTCGTGTGGCCCACCGTGTTCGCCGACGTGGACAACCGCATGCGCATCGCGCAAGAAGAAATCTTCGGGCCTGTCGCCTGTCTCATTCCGTTCCGTGACGAGGCGCATGCGATCGAGCTGGCCAACGACATTCAGTACGGTCTCTCCAGCTATGTGTGGACGGAGAACCTGGGTCGCGCGCACCGGGTGGCTGCTGCTGTCGAGGCAGGCATGTGTTTCGTCAATTCGCAGAACGTGCGCGATCTGCGCCAGCCGTTTGGGGGCACCAAGGCCAGTGGCACTGGGCGCGAGGGTGGCACCTGGAGCTATGAGGTGTTTCTGGAGCCCAAGAACGTGGCCGTCTCTCTCGGGTCGCATCACATTCCGCATTGGGGTGTTTGAAATGCTTTCGCTCCAACTTGTGGGCGGGATCGAACGGGCAGGGCGCTCTGCTCCGCGGGTGTCCCCCGACGGCTGGTGCCGTCTCCTCCTTTACCCCGCTGCGCAGAGCGCCATACCCGCTCGACCCGAAGTGGCGTGTGCGCGTTCGTCCGCTCGCATGCGAGACCTGAAGGGCTTCAAGCCACGGAGCCGTCAACAAACAGCAAGGAGCACGGGATGGGAAAACTAGCACTCGTGGCCAAGGTCACCCACGTCCCCTCGATGTACCTCAGCGAACTCGACGGACCGCGCAAGGGCACAAGACAGGATGCCATCGACGGCCACAAAGAAATCAGCCGCCGCTGCCGCGAACTCGGTGTGGACACCATCGTCGTCTTCGACACCCACTGGCTCGTCAACGCCAGCTACCACCTCAACTGCGCGCCGCACTTTGAAGGCAGCTACACCAGCAACGAACTGCCGCACTTCATCAGCAACATGCCGTTCGAGATCCCGGGCAATCGCGCGCTCGGGCAGATACTGGCCCAGGTGTGCAACGAGCATGGCGTCGAAACCCTCGCCCACGATGCCACCACCCTGGGCCCCGAGTACGGCACCCTCGTGCCCATGCGCTACATGAACGCGGACCAGCACTTCAAGGCCATCTCGGTTTCCGCGCTGTGCCAGGCCCACTACCTCAACGACAGCGTGCGCCTGGGCTGGGCCATGCGCCGCGCGGTGGAAGACCACTACGACGGCACCGTCGCGTTTCTCGCCAGCGGCAGCTTGAGCCACCGCTTCGCGCAGAACGGTCTCGCACCCGATTACGCCTTCAAGATATGGAGCCCTTTCCTTGAAACCCTGGACCGCCGCGTGGTGCAGATGTGGGAGCAGGGCGAATGGAACGCCTTCTGCGAGATGCTGCCCGAGTACGCCGCCAAGGGCCACGGTGAGGGCTTCATGCACGACACCGCGATGATGCTGGGCGCCCTCGGCTGGAGCGACTACACCGGCAAAGCCGACGTCATCACGCCCTACTTCGGCGCTTCCGGCACCGGCCAGATCAACGCCGTCTTCCCGGTCACGCCACAGACCGGCGCCACCATTCCCGCCGCACAGGCCTCGGCCGCCAAAG
>JAZKHH010000196.1:0-9722 GCA_040385465.1 Pseudomonadota bacterium
GGGTCTCTTGCCCACGGCGCGGGCACCGAGCGCCGGGGTCCTACAATCCGCCGTTGCGCGTTGGAAACGATCCAACGTCCGACCCTGCCTTGGCGGGTGGGGTGTCTCGAGCCTTTGGGCTCCTCAACGGGGAATTTGAACGTGTTTATCTCTGAAGCATTTGCGCAAACCGCACCGGTGTCCACCTCCAGCGGTGATTTTCTCGGCCCGGGCTCCATGAACCTGGTGCTGATGGTTTTGATGATCGTGGTCATCTATTTCGTCGTCATGCGCCCGCAGATGAAGCGCCAGAAGGAACAAAAGGCGATGATCGAAGCCCTGGCCAAAGGCGACGACGTCGTGATCGCTGGTGGCATGCTGGGCCGGGTGTCCAAGTTGGGTGAGACCTACCTGCACGTCGAGGTGGCCAACAACGTGGAAATCCAGGTGCAGCGCCAAGCGGTGCTGCAGGTGCTGCCCAAGGGCACCTACAAAGCCGCCTGAGGCGTGCCCGCTCGACTCGAGCGCCCTTTGTTGACGAAAGCCGCGTGAATCCATGAATCGTTACCCTGTTTGGAAATACGCGATGTTGGTCATCGCGTTGCTCATCGGGCTGGTCTACACCCTGCCCAACTTCTTCGGCGAGTCGCCCGCGGTGCAGCTCAGCAGCGCCAAGGCCACGGTCAAGCTGGACGAGGGCGGGGTGCAGCGCGTCAAGGACGTGCTGGCGGCGGCGTCGCTGCAGCCCGACCTGGTGCAGTGGGACGGCAACTCGATCAAGGCGCGGTTTTCCGACACCGACGCGCAGCTCAAGGCCAAGGACGCCATCGACCAAGCCTTCAACCTCCAGCGCGACGACCCGCACTACATCGTGGCGCTCAACCTGCTGCCGCGCACGCCGGGTTGGCTGAGCAACCTGCGCTTGCTGGGCGTGGAGCCTCGGCCCATGTACCTGGGGCTGGACCTGCGGGGTGGGGTGCACTTCCTCATGCAGGTCGACATGAAGGCAGTGCTGCAAAAGCGCATCGAGACCCAGCTGACCGATGTGCGCAGCGTGGTGCGTGAGAAGAAAATCCAAACGGCCTCCATCAGCCGCGACAACAACGCCATCACCCTGGTGTTGCGCAGCGAAGAAACGCTGAACGCTGCCCGCTCGGCGCTGGCCACGGCCGAGTCGGAGTTCGAGTGGGTCAACGCCTCGCAAGGCGGCGAATTCAAGCTCGTGGGCACCTTGCAGCCAGCCGCCGCACGCCGCGTGCAAGAAGCCGCGCTGCAACAGAACATTTCCACCTTGCACAACCGGGTCAACGAGCTGGGCGTGTCCGAGCCGGTGATTCAGCAGCAGGGCCTGGACCGCATCGTCATCCAGTTGCCGGGCGTGCAGGACACCGCCAAGGCCAAAGAAATCATCGGCCGCACCGCCAACCTGGAGTTCCGCCTGGCCGATGTATCGGCCGAGGCCCGCGCCGCCCTTGACGGCACCGGCCCGGTGCCGTTCGGACGCGAAAAGTTCTCGGTGGGCCGCGGCGCACCGGTCGTGGTGTTCCGTGACGTGATCGCCAACGGCGAAATGCTGACCGACGCCCGCCCGCGCCAAGACGAAAACAACCAGGCCGCCGTGTCGGTCTCGCTCGACAGCAAGGGCGGTCGCCGCATGCGCGACGTCACCCGGGCCAACCTGGGCAAGCCGATGGCAGCCATCTTGTTTGAAAAGAACAAGGGCGAAGTCCTGACCGTGGCCACCATTCAGGGCGAATTCGGCAGCCAGTTCCAGATCACCGGCATGGGCAACACCCAGGCCGCCAACGACCTGAGCCTGCTGCTGCGCGCCGGGGCCCTGGCCGCGCCCATGGAGGTGATCGAGGAGCGCACCATCGGCCCGACCCTGGGGGCCGACAACATCGCCAAGGGCTTCCGCAGCGTGGGCTACGGCTTCATCGCGATTGCCTTGTTCATGTGCGTGTACTACCGCTTGTTCGGCACCTTCTCGACCCTGGCGCTGGCATTCAACCTGTTGCTGCTGGTGGCCGTGCTGTCGCTGCTGCAGGCCACCTTGACCTTGCCGGGCATTGCCGCCATTGCGCTGACCCTGGGCATGGCCATCGATGCCAACGTGCTGATCAACGAGCGCATCCGCGAGGAACTGCGAGGAGGGGCGCCGCCGCAAACCGCCATCCACCACGGCTACGACCGGGCTTTTGCCACCATCCTGGATTCCAACATCACCACCCTGATTGCCGGCGTCTCGCTGCTGGCCTTTGGTTCGGGGCCGGTGCGCGGATTCGCTTTGGTGCATTGCCTGGGCATCCTGACCTCGATGTTCTCCGCGGTGATGTTCTCGCGCGGCCTCGTCAACCTCTGGTACGGGCGCCAGAAGAAGCTCAAGCTCGTCTCCATCGGGCAGGTCTGGACGCCCAATCCCCTGCCTGCTGCTGCGTCCTCCTCGCTGGCCACCAAGCCCTGAGGCCAACCGCGCCCGATCACCAGGATCCCCTTTATGGAATTTTTCAGAATCCAACGCGACATCCCGTTCATGCGCCAGGCCCTGGCGCTGAACGTCATCTCTTTGCTCACCTTCCTGGCGGCGGTGTTTTTCATCGCCACCAAGGGCTTGCACCTGTCCATCGAGTTCACCGGCGGCACGCTGGTGGAGGTGTCCTACGCCCAAAGCGCCGACATCGACAAGGTGCGCACCGACATCGAAGCGCTGGGCTACGTCGAGCCGCAGATCCAGAACTTTGGCACTTCGCGCGACGTGTTGATCCGCCTGCCGGTGCGGGGCGATGTGAAACAGGGCGACGTGGTGGTGGGCGTGTTCAACAAGCTGTGCGAAAGCATGGGGGCCAGTGTCAGCTCGCAGACCGTGCGCACCGACAAGGGTGAGCAGGTCAGCCGCCCGGTGTGCGGCGCGCTGGACGCCCAGCCCGTGGAGCTCAAACGCAGTGAATTCGTGGGCCCCTCGGTGGGCTCCGAGTTGGCGCGCGACGGCGCGCTGGCGCTGCTGGTGACCGTCGTCGGCATCATGGTCTACCTGGCGTTCCGCTTCGAATGGAAGTTCTCGGTGGCCGGCATCATCGCCAACCTGCACGACGTGATCATCATCGTCGGCTTCTTCGCCTTCTTCCAGTGGGAGTTCTCGCTGGCGGTGCTGGCGGCCATCCTGGCCGTGCTGGGGTACTCGGTCAACGAGTCGGTGGTCATCTTCGACCGGATCCGCGAGGCGTTCCGCAAATACCGCAAGATGAACACCCGCGAGGTGATCGACCACGCCATCACCAGCACCATGAGCCGCACCATCATCACCCACGGGTCGACCCTGATGATGGTGCTCTCGATGCTGTTTTTCGGCGGCGCCACCCTGCATTACTTCGCCCTGGCGCTGACCATCGGCATCCTGTTCGGCATCTACTCTTCGGTGTTCGTGGCCGCCGCCATCGCCATGTGGCTGGGCGTCAAGCGCGAAGATTTGATCAAAGGGGGCCCCAAGGCTGCCAATTCCGACGATCCAAACGCCGGGGCGGTGGTGTAGAGTCAAGACACTGCATCCCCCCACTCACAGGACTTCATGGCGAATCCGGCCAACTCGATGGCTTTGACCGCTCCCCTGAGACGGCATTTTGTGGACGGTTGGCTGGGTGGCTTGCCCACGGTGGTCCAAAACGTTGACACGGCAGCCCGCGCGCTCACCACGCAGGTGACCGAGCCGTTGACCATGCAGCGCCGGCGCGTGGTGGTCGAGGAGCTGCGGCGCTCCTCCGCCCTGTGGCTCAGCGGCATGCTCGACATGCTGACGCAGGCCGGCGCCACCGGGGCCCTCACCACCCGGATGCAGAACCTCGGCTCTGACCTGAGCCTGGTCGACAACAACACCATCGAGAGCGAGATCCTCGGCTCCCGGCTGGCCCTGGCCATGATGGACAAGGCCTCGTCGGAGTTCAACGACCTGCGCGCCCGCGTCACCAGCGTGGAACAGCAAGACGAGCTCGACTCCCATGACGTGCTGCGGCCCCATGTGATCTCGCGGGTGGTGATCAACGCCTGGTGCTCCGCCGGGCTGACCCTGGAACACTGGCGCACCCTGAACACGGTCCTGAGCCACGAGTTCTCGACGTTTGCCCAGGAGGCTTACCACGAGGCCAACCGCTGGTTGCTGAACCGCGGCGTGCGCCCCGAAATCGACCTGCGCCCCATGGTGCGCCGCACCCGCAACGGGTTGACGCCGGGCGGCACCGAGTTCGCCCAGACCGGCAGCCCCGCCACCAGCCACGCCCGCACCGACCTGATGCCCGAGCGGCCGGGCACCGCCACGGCCCGCGGAGGGCCGCCCAGCACGTCGGCGGCGCACCACACGCCGCGCGCACCAGGCCCGCGCGAGCCCAGCGAAGCCTTGCTCGGGCGGCTCAACCGCCTGGTCGGGCGCCAGCTGCCCGGCTTCGGCCAGGCCGCAGCAGCCCCGACGCAGGCGGTGTCGTCGAAGCTGAGCGTGGCCATCGCCGACGCCCAGCAGAACATGGCCCGCCGGGCCGACGCCACGGCGCCCGGGGTGTTCACCACCGCTACGGGGGCTGCCACCTCGCCCCCGGTGTTGCTGGAGGAGCTGAACCGGCGCAAGCAGGCCCTGAAAAGCGCGGCCAGCACGCCTGTCGAGCGGGCCACCATCGAAATCGTCGCCTTGCTGTTCCAAAGCATCTTGACCGAGGAGCGCATCCCCGCGGTCGTGCGGGTGTGGTTTGCGCGCCTGCAGATGCCGGTGTTGCGCGTGGCCGTGGGCGAACCCGATTTTTTCGCCACCACCGACCACCCGGCGCGCCGCCTGATCGACCGCATGGGCGCCTCGGTCATGGGCTTCGACCCCACCCACCACCAGCCGGGCGATGCCCTCGACAAGGAAATCAAGCGGGTGGTGCAGGTGGTGGAGGCTTACCCCGACACCGGACGCCGGGTGTTCCAGACGGTGCTGACCGAATTCGAGCGGTTCCTGGAGCACTATTTCAAGAATGAGAACGAAGCCTCACGCAAAGGCGTGTCGCTGGCCCAGCAGGTCGAGCAGCGCGAGACCCTTGCCATCCAGTACACCATCGAGCTGCGCAAGATGCTCAACGAAGTGCCGGTGCAGGAGGGCGTGCGCGAGTTCCTGTTCCAGGTCTGGGCCGACGTGCTGGCCACCAGCGCCATCAAGACCGGCGTGCAGGGCGATGAGACCAAGTTGATGAAGCGCACCGCCGCCGACCTGATCTGGTCGGCCAGCGCCAAGGTGTCGCGCGACGAGCGGGCCGAGGTGATCCGCCGCCTGCCGGGGTTGTTGAAGAACCTGCGCGAGGGCATGCAGCGGGCGAGCATCCCGATCGAAAAGCAGGACGACCACATCCAAAACCTGAACAACTCGCTGGCGGTGGCCTTCACCGCCAAGACCGCTTCCATTCCGCACGACCGCCTGAAGGACCTGATGGCGCAGCTCGAAACGCTGGAAGAGTTGTTGCCCGATGCCGCCGACGTGGAGATCGACGAGTCGATGGTGCTGGACTTGTCGGGCTACGAGAGCTCGGAGTTGGAAGTGGTGGCCGAAGGGGGCTCCATGCCCACCGCGGCCATGCTGGCCTGGGCCAAGGAGCTGCAGGTCGGCAGCTGGCTGATGCTCGATTACCGCGACCGCTCGGAAGCGGTGCAGTTGGCCTGGCAGGGCATGCGCAAGCAGCTGTCGCTGTTCGTCTCCCCGCAGGGCCGGGGCATCCTGTTCCAGCAACGCCGCCTGGCCGCTTTCTTGCAGGCCGGCCTGCTGGTGCCGGCGCAGGAAGAATCGCTGACCACCCGGGCCACCCGCACGGCGCTGGAAAAGCTGGACGCCGACCCGTCAAAACTGCTCGATTGACCGCAGAGGGTGGTCGGTGAGGGCGGAAGTGGGAGGTGGTGTGGTGGGCTGAGCCCTGCCACCCAAGGGGTTGGGGCCCTTCACGGCCCAACGCAACGACCGTTGGACCCCGCACGTGGATGATGGCCCGGGCCTCCGCCTCCGCCCCCGCCGCCGCACCACGCCTCAGTGAATCAGGCGGTCTTCTTCTTCGACGAAGAGCTCGTCCAGGATGAGCGCGTCGGGCTCTTCACCCAGGCTCCAGAACACCATCAGCACGATGATTTTCAGGTCTTCCAGGCTGAGCGGTTCGCCTGAAATGGCGCTGGCGCGGTCGATGACCATCTCGCGCATGGGAGGCGGCAAGACGCCCGCCGACTCCAGGAAGCTGATAAAGCCGATCGAACGCTGGCCCAGGTGTTCGTGTTCGCGGGCCGAATACACCCGCACGCTGTGCTCCGCCTGGGTGCCGACATAGGCTTGTGCCACGTTGGCCAGGCCGTCGAGCCAGGAGAGCGCTTCCTCGATTTCATCCGACTCGAAACCCACCGACGTCAGCTTGCGGGCCAGCTGCACATGGTCCGGGCAGGCGTCAGGGCGCCAGTAGTTTTCGTAGAGGTAGACAAGCACTTCGAACATGATTTCACTATACCTTAGCCCCCCGCCTCAGAGGTCGTGAAATCGCAGGTTGGCAGGGACATGAGCCCAAGGTGGGCCAGCGCCACGGCCGGGCTGTGCGCATCCCGCCGGACCGCCCTTTTGGGGGGGTTGCATGCTCCCTCCCAAGGCCGGAGCACGCGTCAGGCGTGGGCGATGCGTTGAAAGAGCTGGCCGGGCAGGCGCGCCACGCGGCCTTCCAGCTCCAGCGTCAACAATTTCACGTTCAGCACCTGGGGCGACCAGCCGGTGCGCTGGGCCAAGGCCTCGAGGCCCACGGGATCGTGACCGAGGGCGGCCAGCAGCGGATCGTCGCCGCCGCTGCCGTCACTGTCGTTGTTGTCATCGTCGGGGGCGGCGGTAGAGGGCGGGGCAGCGGGCACCGAGGCGGCCGCCACACGGCCGTCCCCGCCGGGGGCGGGCCACTGGAGCTCTTCCAGCACGTCCTGGGCGCACTCGACCAGCTTGGCGCCTTGCTTGATGAGGGCATGGCAGCCGCGCGACTGGGGCGCGTGGATGGAGCCGGGAATGGCCAGCACCTCGCGGCCGCATTCCATCGCCAGCCGGGCGGTGATGAGCGAGCCGGACTGCAGGGTGGCCTCGATCACCAGGGTGCCCAGACCGAGGCCGGCGATCAGCCGGTTGCGCTGGGGGAAATGGGCCGGGCGTGGCGAGGTGCCCAAGGGGTATTCGCTGAGCAGCAGACCCTGCTCGGCGATGCGCTGCGCCAGGGCCAGGTGGTGCCGCGGGTAGACACGGTCCAAGCCGGTGCCCACCAGGGCCACGGTGCGGCCCGGGCCGGCCAGGGCGCCGTCGTGCGCGGCGCCGTCGACCCCCAGGGCCAGGCCGGAGACCACGGTCAGGCCGTGTTGGCTGAGGCTTTGTGCAAAGGCCCGGGCGTTGTCCAGGCCCTGCCGCGTCGGGTTGCGGCTGCCGACGATGGCGATGGCGGGGGTGCGCAAGGTGTCGAGTCGCCCCTTGGCATAGACCATCAGGGGCGGATCGGCCATTTGCAGCCAAAGCGCGGGGTAGTCGGCATCGCCCAGGCACACCACGGCGTGCGGCGGGCTGTCGAGGGGCCCGTCTGAAGGCTGCTGCAGCCAGCGCCAGGTGGCGTCGAGCAGCGCGGGCGCGTCGGCAGGCACCTCGGCCAAGGCCTGGGCCACGGCCGAGGGCACCACCGACCGCCACTCGCCCGGGGCGGCGTCAAAAACGGCTTGAGGCGAGCCGAAGGCCGCCAACAGCCGGCGTGCCGACTCGCGACCCACGCCTGGGGTTTCCAACAGCCGCAACCAGGCGGCCAATTCATCTCGGTCGATCACCGTTGGAAAAAGCCTAGCCCGGATATTTCACCAGGTCGCTTGAGAATCGCTGGACACACTGCATGCATGCTGAATGGGGAGACCACGAACACCGAGGCCAGTTGGGTCACAGCGCTGCGCACCCCTGCGACGGTGTCTGGCCGGCCGGATGCGGCCTCAACGCCTCGCCAAGGCCCACCGGCCTTGGCTGCGGCCGTCTCGGCCACCCCGGCTCGCCCAGCCACCGCCGCAGCGGCGCGTCCCCGGCGAAATATCCGGGCCAAGCCGCCGCTGAAGCGGGCGCACCCGGGCTGGGGGACAACTGCGGGGTTCACGGCTGGGAGAAGCGGTCGCCGCGTTTCACCGGGTCTTGCACCGAGAGGATCAAGGCATACGACATGTTGTTGAACACGCGGAACACCAGCAGGTTGCCGTGGCGCTCGTCGGGCAGCTTCATCGTGGCCTTGGCCGAATCGGTGCGGTCGATGACCCGAGCGCCGTCGCGCAGCAGTGCCAAGACGTGGCCGCGCTCGACGCCGTCGCGGGCGCCGCGGTTCAAGGCCACGATCTGGTTCTGGCCGGCGTTCAAGGCTTCGCCGTACACCGAGACGATCTGGCCGGCAACCTGGCCTTCCGGTGCACGGGGCACGAAGTTCTCGAAATCACGCGAAGACGGGGGAGACAGGCGGTCGCCGATGCGCGCTTCCTGGCGCACCGAGCTCACGGTGAACGTGGCCGGAATGACCTCGGGTTTGCCGTCGGCGCCCACCTGGGTGTCACCGGGTCGCAAGAAATCGGCCATGCCGACGTAGGCGGCTTCATAGCCCAGCACTTCGTTGGTGGTGGGGTCGGTGAGCGGCTTGAGTTCGCGGAAGATGCGGTAGCTGGTTTGCTGCGGGGTGAGCTCGCCGCGCACATAGGCCAGGTCGCCGCGACTGAGCAACACGCGGCCTTCCTGGGCCGCCACGATGCGGGGAAAGCTGTCCTGCTCGTCGGTTTGGAAGATCACCGCCTCGTTGAGGAACGGCTCGATCAGCGACAGGGGAATGGTGGGGATCGCGGCGTTGCCCAGCGGCTCGGAGCGGGTGCGCGGCGAGAGCTTTTCAACGCCGGGCTCGCCACCGACCTGTTGGCCCACCCGCAAGCGGGCCCGGCCGTTGGACTTCTCCAGATAGAGCATTTGCCCCGGGTAGATCAGGTGCGGGTTGCGGATCTGGTCCATGTTCATGCCCCACAGCTCGGGCCAGCGCCACGGGCTCTTGAGGAACAGGCGGGAGATGTCCCACAGCGTGTCGCCGCGCTTGATGCGGTAGCTGTCGGGCGCATTGGCGGCCAGCTCGGACAGGGCCACGCCGGATTGGGCCACTTTCTGGGCGGTGCCGCGCTGTTGCTCGGTCACGGGATAATTCGCGCCATGGGCCGGGCTGGACATCCAGCTCAGGCCCAGAACCGCCAAGGTCAGTGCGCTCAACGCCGTGGCGCGTGCCGCCCAGCGTGAAGAACCAACAAGTTGAGTCGCACGTGTCATGGTTGCTCTTCTCCGGGGGCGGGTTCAGGGGCAAAAAGAAAAGGGGCAAAACCCGCATCGGACGCTGCGCGCTGGGGGGCCAGGAGGCTTCCACAAAACGACGGCGCTTGGGCGAGAATTGTTCATGGATCAGGTCGGACGGTCCGCGTCGATTCTGCCCCCAAACCCCTGATATCGCAACGGAAGTGACGCGGGGCTGCAGGCGCGTTTTCGTGCGCTGTCGCACACTCTTGTCCAACAGTTCCTTTGGTTTTTCAGTCCCCTCGGTCGCCCGGCGGAATATTCACGAATCGATTCACCTCTTCAGTGTCATGGCTCAACTCACCATTCTTCGCTACCCCGATCCGCGTTTGCACACGGTGGCGCGGCCCGTGGCCCAGGTCGACGAGCGCATCCAGACGCTGGTCGA
>JAZKHH010000196.1:9822-11545 GCA_040385465.1 Pseudomonadota bacterium
GGGCAAGGTGTTCGTCGAGTACCTGAGCCCGCTCAAGCGCAACCGCATCCGCACCAAGCTGCTGAAAAAGGCCCGCGATGGCGACTGAGCGCCGCCTGCGGGTGGCGTTTGCCGGCACGCCGGAGTTCGCCCGGGTGGCGCTGGAAGCGATTTTGGCGGCGGGCCACACCGTGCCCTTGGTGTTGACGCAACCGGACCGGCCTGCGGGGCGCGGCTTGAAATGCCTGCCCTCGCCGGTGAAAACCCTTGCCTTGCAACACGCGGTGCCGGTGCAGCAGCCGCGCGGTTTGAAGTTGGACGGCCGTTTCGCTGAAGAAGCGGCCGCGGCGCAGGGGGCACTCCGGCATGCGGAGGTCGACTTGCTGGTGGTGGCGGCCTATGGCTTGATCCTGCCGGCGTGGGTGTTGTCGCTGCCGGCGCACGGCTGCCTGAACATTCACGGCTCGTTGTTGCCACGGTGGCGCGGTGCTGCACCCATTCACCGGGCCATCGAAGCGGGCGACTCCGAGACCGGCATCACCGTCATGCAGATGGACGCCGGGCTGGACACCGGTGACATGCTGCTGAGCGAGCGCGTGGCGATCGAGCCCGGCGACACCACGGCCAGCCTGCACGACCGGTTGGCCGCCTTGGGCGGCGCCTTGATGGTGCAAACCCTGCAGCAAGTGGCCGAAGGCCGCCTGCAACCGGTGCCCCAGCCGGCGCAGGGCGTGAGCTATGCGCACAAGATCGACAAGACGGAAGCGGCGGTGGACTGGTCGGCCGAGGCGACCGTCATCGAGCGGCGCTTGCGGGCCTTTGATCCCTTCCCCGGGGCCCACACCGGCTGGCAAGGGCAAAGTTTGAAGTTGTGGCGCGCGCAGGTGGTGGCGTCGGCAGGCGACTCGGCGCTGCCGGGCACCGTGCTGGCAGCCGGCCCGCAGGGCCTGCGGGTGCAGTGCGGTGGGGATACGGCGTTGGAAGTCACGGTGTTGCAGCGCCCCGGCGGCAAACGGTTGCAGGCCGAGGCGTTTTTCCAAGGCCAACCGGCCTCGGCTTGGGTGGGGCAGGTGCTGGGTTCCAGCGCACCACCGTCCTGAGCGCCGTGCCCGCCGGGTAGGTCGGTGGGGTCGACACCCCCCCCAATGTGTGGTGAGCACGGCCGTTCGTCGCTGGGCCATACTTCGTTGCCAACGGCAGGGTCGCAGGCCAGGACCTGCAAGGTGTCACGTCGCGGCATCCTCGGTGCGTCTTCAAAAAGGTCGCCATGTCCCGATCATTCCGTCACTCAGTGGGGCGCTTGGGAGGGGCACTTTTGCTGGCGCTGCCTGCCATGCTGTTTGGCTGCAGCGAGCCCTTGCCACCGGAGCGCGCGGCCTATGCAGGGCATTGGCCAGGAGATGGCCTGTCGTTGCTGATCACCCAGGAGGGCGAGGTGAACTACAGGCGGGTGAACGGCTCGAGATCGATCAGGATTGAAGCGCCGCTGAAAAGCTTTGAAGGGGACCATTTCAACGTGGGTGTGGGCGCCATGAGTACCCGTTTCGACGTCAGCCAGCCGCCGCGGAAAGTGGGCGGGCAATGGACGATGGTGGTGGACGGTGTGACGCTGACACGCGGGACTCGTTGACCGGTCAGGCATTGAACAGGGGCTGGATTGGGAAGGGCATGCAGTGAAAACCATTGGATTGATCGGCGGCATGAGTTGGGAGTCCACCGTGCCGTATTACCGCCTCATCAACGA
>JAZKHH010000197.1:0-7548 GCA_040385465.1 Pseudomonadota bacterium
GGTACTCGCACTGGAAGCTCATCGCGGTCTTGATGTCTTCCATGTCCTTGCCGGTGAGGGCCGGCGCGGTCAACCCGCCCCCGGCCTTGTTGATGCCTTTGTTGTTCGACAGCTCGCCGCCGATCACCACGGTGGTGTGCACCGCGTCGCCGTGCACCGCGTCGACGGTGAGCTTGAGCAGACCGTCGTTCAGCAGCAAGGTGTCACCGGGGCGCACATCGCGCGGGAGCTCCTTGTAGTCGAGGCCAACACGTTCGTTGTTGCCCAAAGCGGCTTGACCGTCGAGGATGAACTTTTGACCCGCGGTCAGCATCGTCTTGCCGTCCTCGAACTTGCCCACGCGGATCTTGGGGCCCTGCAGGTCGGCCATGATGGCCACCTCCTTGCCCACTTGCTTGGCGATCTCGCGCACCAGGTTGGCCCGGTCGATGTGGTCCTGCGCCTTGCCGTGGGAGAAGTTCAAGCGCACCACGTCCACCCCCGCACGCAGCATGGCCGCCAGCACCTCGGGTGAGCTGGAAGCGGGGCCAAGGGTGGCAACGATCTTGGTGGCGCGGGACATGGGCAGGGATCCTTGGAAGTGAGGTGCTGGATTATTGAGTCTGCCAGAGGTGGCGGGGCGAAAAAATGTCGGTGCGGAGTGTCTTGTGCGGCATGGGGGAATGCCCGGACTTGCAGCCTGGCCTGGGCTGTGCGCCCGGCCCTCCTCATTCAAGCCGCGGGCATGCGGGCCAGCGCCGCCGCCGCGCGCCGCAGCCCTTCAAAGATCGCGTTCGCCACGCCCTGCGGAAAACCGGCAGGCAGACGGGCCGCGACGGTGTCGATGGCACCGGGTGTGCGGGCCAGCACCGCGGCAATCACCCCTTCGGCGTCGGGTTGGCCGAAATACCGAGCTGCCGTGCGGTTGAAATGCCGTCGCTGGATGGCGTGGTGCCGATAGTGGGGATTGGGGCCGCCCATGGCCATGGCGAGCTTGACCTTTTGCAGCGGCACCTGGCGGGGCCCGGCGCCCACCACCGGCCAAATCGACATCACGTCGTACAGCGGCGTGAGCGAGAAGCGACCCTGTGGCCACAACCGCAGGCTGAAGTTCTTCGCGTGACCGTCCGGCGCGCCCAGCAGCCAGAACAGCAGTTGCGTCTTCAGCAGCGTGCCCAGGTCCTGCTCGGCGTTCACCGACCCGCGCACCACGTCCGCCAGGTCGGCCCAGCCGGGTCCGCCGTCGCTTTGGTATTTCAACTGGGCAGGCAGGCCCTTGACCTGGCAAAAATCTTCCTGTGGCAAGCGCATCAGCCACCGTCCCGACGAATGCCATTGGCGGTCGAAGCGCTCGACCCCCAGCACCGTTTGCCCGCCAAACTTCAGCAACGCCGTGGTGGCCACCGGCAGGCCATAGGCGGCCAGCAGGTTCATGCACAGCCACTCGTTGTGCACCGAGGTGCTGAAATCCGCCTGTCGTTGGCCGACCAGGCCCATGGGCAATTTCAAGATGTGGGTCGTCGGGGTCGAGCCGTGGGGGCGCATCCACTGCCCCTGGTGCCACAGCAGCGCGGTCTTTTCCTGCGCTCCGGCCAAGGAGATTCTCAGGTCTTCATGCCCGTCGTCCCAGCCTGTCAGCGAACTTTCGGTGGCCACGGCCTGCCGCAAGACACGCTCGACCTCCGTCTCAGACAGGGGCGTGGCAGACACGCGCCGCACATCGCCAGGCACGTCGTCATCGCCCAGCAACTGCACCGCGCCCACGCAGTCTCGGCCAATGGCTTGCAGCAGATCGAAGGCCTGCGTCGAGCCGGTGCGAAACCGCAGGGCCAGGCGCCTGCGAATGGGTTCACTGTCGGGCAGGAGGTTGTCGAAATAACAGCGCACCCGCTCGCCCTTGAGGGCGGTGTCCGCGGTGTAAGGCAACGACAAGGACAAGGGCCTGCCCGCCGGTGACGACCTCCAGGCGGGGTCGTACACGAAGCTCATGTCGCCGCGGGCGGGCTGAATCCAGCGGCCCACGGGCTCGCCGTTGGCCCACACCGACAAGGCGCGGGAATGCGTGGGGCGGCCCATGGCGGCTCACCATTCCACAGGGTTGCGGGGGGCTGAGGAAGGGTCCGCAGGCGCCCGAGACTGCACCTGGCATTCGAGGTGCAACACCGACAACAGGGCGAGCATCTGGTCCACGCGGATCGAACCAGGGTCCAGCTCCATGGCGGACAGCCGGCTTTGGCCGACACCCACCCGCTTGGCCAGCTCCCCCTGCGACAAGCCAGCCGACTTGCGCGCGGCCCGCAGGAGCGGCCCGAGTTGCTCGGGCAAGGATAAGATTTGCTTCATGAGCGCCTCGCCAATGACCCTGCCTTGCGTGCAGGCTGGCAACAACGCCAGCTGTCTGACAGGTATTCGATTTTTACCCGTTTCACAGGTATTTTGCAAATACCGGTCTGACAGCTTTTTTGAAAGCCACGGCGTCGGCGAGCGGCACCCCACCGGGCACCGCTTGCAACGCGCCGCAAATCAGCCCGCCGCGCGCTTCTCCAAAATCTCGAACGCGGGCAGGGTCTTGCCTTCCAGCACCTCGAGGAACGCACCGCCGCCGGTGGAGATGTAGCCGACGTCTTTTTCGATGCCGTACTTGGCGATGGCCGCCAGGGTGTCGCCACCGCCGGCAATGCTGAACGCGGGCGACTGGGCGATGGCCAGGGCCAAAGCGCGGGTGCCTTCGCCGAAAGCGTCGACCTCGAACACGCCCAGGGGGCCGTTCCAGACCACGGTGCCGGCTTGATGGATCAAAGCGGTGATCTGGGCCGAGGTGTCGGTGCCGACGTCGAGGATCATGTCGTCGGGCTGCACCTCGGTGGCGGGCACGCGGCGTGGCGTGGCGCTGGCCACGAACGCGCCGAAGTTGTCGGGGAACGGGGCTGGCACCTTGGCCACCACCACGTCGGTGGGAATCGGCACGGCCGCGCCGCGGGCTGCCATCATCTGGATGATGGCTTTGGCTTCGTTGACCAGGTCGGCCTCGGCGAGCGACTTGCCGATGGGCAGGCCCTGGGCCAGCAGGAAGGTGTTGGCAATGCCGCCGCCGACGATCAGCTGGTCGACGTTGGCGGCCAGGGCCTTGAGGATGGTCAGCTTGGAGCTGACCTTGGAGCCGGCCACGATGGCCACCAGCGGGCGCTTGGGCGCCTTGAGGGCCTTGCTGATGGCGTCGATCTCGGCGGCCAGCAGGGGGCCGGCGCAGGCGATTTTGGCGAACTGGGCGATGCCGTAGGTCGAGGCTTCGGCGCGGTGGGCGGTGCCGAAGGCATCGTGCACGAAGACGTCGCACAGCGCGGCCATCTTGCGAGCCAGGGCTTCGTCGTTCTTCTTCTCGCCTTTGTTCACGCGGCAATTTTCCAGCAACACCACTTCACCCGGGGCCACCTGCACGCCGTCAACCCAGTTGGACTTCAGGCTCACTGGGCGGCCCAGCAGTTCCGTCAGGCGCTGCGCCACCGGGGCCAGCGAATCCGAGGGCTTGAACTCGCCTTCCGTGGGGCGGCCCAGGTGCGAGGTCACCATCACCGCGGCGCCGGCGTTCAGCGCCAGCTCGATGCAGGGCAGCGAGGCGCGGATGCGGGTGTCTTCGGTGATGCGGCCGCTGTCGTCTTGCGGCACGTTCAAATCGGCGCGAATGAACACGCGCTGGCCGGCCACTTTGCCTTGGGAAACGAGGTCTTGGAATCGGAGGACGTTCATAGGAGTGGGTGCTAAGGAGTCAATAAAGGGGGAAGGCCGTGCGCCAGCCAGAACCCTCTATTTGACACGATGCCAGACCACGCCAGGCGTTGCCCTCAAACCGCGGGGACAGACCCGGGTGCGCAAGCACCCCGCCCCTCACCCCCAAAGCAGCTTCAGCCCCAACAGCACCACCATGCCCACGAGGATGGTGCCCAGCAGACCGCGGCGCCAAAAGTAATAGGCCGCGCTCGCGACAGCAGCGAACAGGCGGGGGTCTTGCCAGGTCTCGATGAACTCCCCTTGGGTCAGCACCACCTCGGGCACCACCACGGCGACCAAGGCGGCCAAGGGGGCATAGCGCAAGCCGCGGCGCACCCGCTCCGGCAGCACCGGCTCGCGGCGCGACAAGAAGAAGAACGACCGGGTGACGACGGTGATCACGGTCAGGCCCAGCAGCGCCAGCAGGATTTCACCGTCACTCATGGCGGGGGGTCATCGTCGTCGGGCAGCTGCGACAGCGGGGGCAAGGGGGCGGACTTGCCCTCCATGGCCAGACCGGCGCACACGGCGACCACGATGGCCACCACGATGTTGAGCTTGAGCGGCAAGGCGTAAGCGGCCACCGAGGCCACAGCGGCGACCCCGGCCGCCACCCAGGTGGCCCGGTCCGACAGCATGGAGCACATCAGCCCAAGCAAGGCCAGCACCCCGGCAAAGCCCAGACCCCATTGCAAGGGAATGACGTCGGCCAGCAAGATGCCCGCCACCGAGGGAATCTGCCAAGACAGCCAGTTGACCGCCGTGCCGCCCAGGAAGTATTCGATCTGGCCTTCGTCGGTGCGCGGTGTCTTGAAGCGCTGGGTGAACAAGACGTAGGTCAGGTCGGCGGTGAAATAGCCGAGGATCAAACGCCGGGGCCAGGAAAAGCGCAGCACGTACGGTCGCATCTGGGCGCTGAAGATCACAAAGCGCAGGTTGACGCAAAAGGCGGTGGCCCAGATGACCCACAAGGGCGCGCCGGCGGCCAGCAGCGGCAAGGCGGCCAACTGGGCGCTGCCGGCGAAGACGGTGAAGGTCATGCACAAGGCCAGGGGCACCGACAGGCCGCTTTTGACCATCGCCACGCCGGTGACCAGGCCCCACGCCGCAATGCCCGGGGTGATGGTCGACATGGCTTTGAAACCCGCGCGGAACTGCGGGTGCGACAGGCCTGCGGTGAGGGTGCTCAGGTTCACCCAGGCAGTGTGGCAGACGGCGGCCTGGCCGTGCGCGCCCAAGGGTTCGGGTGTGGCGAGCGTGCCAACGCAGAACCGGGTGGGCGCAGGGTTGGGCTCCACGGGCACCTGCGCTGGCTCGACCGCGCACGAGTCTTCAGGGTGCGAACTCGACCTGCACCTCGCGGGTGTCGGTCTGGCCTTGGTCGTCGACGGCGCTGAGCAGGTAGCGCCCCGCGGCCGGCGGGGTCCACGGCAGGTCCTTGCCCGGCGCCGATTGCCCGAGGTAGGCGGCCTCGGCGAACCAGTACAGCGGCGTGCCGGCGCGCGCGGCGTTGGCGCGCAGGTTCAATGGCGTGGGCTGGCTCAGCCGCAGGAGGTACTGCGCGCCCTGCAGCGGCGAGACGATGCGTGGCACGTCGCCGGCCACAAGCAGCGCGGTGCCGGTGCCCGTGGCGGCGTCACAGCGGGGCGGCGCGGGCGGTGGGCGGCGGGGCATGCCGGCCTGGGCAAAGACCTGCAGCATGTCGCTGCCCCAGTGTTCAAAAATTTCTTCGCGCACGCCAGGCCCGGGACCGCAAGCCGCACGCCCCTGTGCATCCACCCACACCGCGCGGTGCAGGGTGCTGACCCGGATGGGCGACTTGCCGGGGATGAACCAGGTCTCGGCCAGGTCTTTGCAATGCGCGTTGGGCAGGTCGCCGCTGGCGGCGCAGACCGGCACGCGCGCGAGGTTGGCAGGCGCTGCCCGGGCCAGCGGGCCAGGGTCCAGGCCTTGGCTGCGCAGGCTGTCGACGATCTGGAAGAACAGCGGGGCCGCGGTCTGGATGCCGACGAAGGCCGGGTTGGAGCGGCCATCGAACTCGCCCACCCAGACCACCAGCACGTAGCGTCCAAAGACGCCCGCGGTCCAGGCGTCGCGAAAGCCCCAAGAGGTGCCGGTTTTCCAAGCCACCGGGGGCGAGGCGGGCCGGCCGGTGTCGGGCCGTGGGTTGCGCTGAAGCATGTCGAGCGTGATGTGGGCGGCCTCGGGGCTGAGCAAGGGCTGAGAAGGTACAGCGTCGCCTGGCCACGGGGCCGCCGCGTAGCGCAGGGGCGCCCACCCGCCTCCGTTGGCCAGCATGGCGTACAGGCCGGCCAGCTCTTCCATCGTCACCTCGCCGCCACCCAGGGTCAAGGCCAGTCCGTAGTGCCGCTCACTGGCCAGCTGGCGCACCTGGGCACGCTGCAAAAACTCATACAGGCTGGGTTGGGCCAGCCGGGCCGACAAACCCACCGCCGGGATGTTGCGGCTTTTGATCAACGCGTCCTGGGCGGTGATGGGGCCTTCGAAGCGGCCGTCGAAATTTTCGGGGCTGTAGGTGCCGAACGAGGTGGGCGCGTCGCGCAGGACGCTTCGCGGGTGGATCAAGCCCTGGTCCAGCGCCAGGCCGTAGATGAAGGGCTTGAGGGTCGAGCCGGGCGAGCGCTTGGCGGTGGTGCCGTTGACCTGGCCGTCGATGTCGGCATCGAAGTGGTTGTGGGAGCCGACCCAGGCCTTGACCTCCAGGCTGTGGGTGTCGACCAGCAAGGCCGATGCATTGCGCACGCCCACCGCGCGCCGGCTTTGCACGAACTGGCGCAGGCTGCGCTCCACCGCAGCCTGCGTGGGCGCATGCAGGCTCAGCACGGTTTCGCTTCGCGCCGGCAGGCGCTGGATGGCGGCTTGCACGGCGTGCGGCGCGAGGAAGGGCAACTGCCGCGGGCTGCGCAGGTGCAGCGGCTGGGTGAGCGCGGCCTGTGCGGCCACCTGCTCCGGCGCGCCAGCCTGCGCCGGGTGGGCCTGCTGCCAGGCTTGCCACAGCCGCTCGCGGGCGGCGCTCAAGGCCAGCGGCCAGGTGTCGCCGGACGCAGCCACGGCGGCACGCCGGTTCGGGTTCTGCGGGATCACGGCCAGCGTCAACGCCTCGGGCAGGGTGAGGCGGTCGGCGCGCTTGTTGAAATAGATCAGGCTGGCGGCGCCCACGCCCTCGATGTTGCCGCCATAAGGCGCCAGGTTGAGGTAGGCCTCGAGCAGGTCGTGCTTGCTGTGGCGGGCTTCGAGCCACACGGCACCGCCCACCTGCTGCGCCTTGCCCCACATGGTGCGGCTGTCGATGTCCAGCACGCGGCGCGCGAGCTGCATCGTCAAGGTCGATGCGCCGCGCCGGGTGCCGCCGGTGAAGGTGGTCCAGGCGCCGCGCGCGAGGCTGAAAGGGTTGACGCCGGGGTGCCCGTCGAACCAGCGGTCTTCGTACAGTTTCACGGCCTCGATCAGTTGAGGCGACATCGCTTCCAGCGGCGTCCACACGCGGTACTGCTCGTCGGCACTCAACGTCATTCGCAACAAAGTGCCGTCGCTGCTGAAAAACGCGCGCGACAGGCTGGCGTGTTCCCGCAGCGGGGTGGCCGGGAAGGCGAAGCGCAGGCCGAGCAAGGCCAGCATCGTCAGTGCCAGCACGAGGGCGGCGCGTCGGCCTGGGCGCCAACGGAGGGCCTTGTCACGCACACTCATCGTGTCAGCCTGCCGACTCGAGGCCGAAGGCCCTGCGCCCCCTCAGGGGCACAGGCACCCGCCCTCGCCCTCGCCCTCGCCCTCGCCCTCGCC
>JAZKHH010000197.1:7648-15756 GCA_040385465.1 Pseudomonadota bacterium
TCGCCTTCGAGCTGACCAGCGCGGCCACCGCTGTTCACCGCTTGCCCGCCGGCATCACGCTCATCTTGCCGGCCAGCGAGCGGGCTTGCTTGGTGCGCTCGTACATCGACTCGGCGTAGGCCGGCGGCACGGTGAACTCGCCGGTGTTGGTGGCGCGGATGCGGTAGGTGTAGGTCTGCGCATTGGCCGTGGCCCGGCTGTACAGCACCACCCGGTCTTCGCGCACGTCGGCATACTCCAACCCCGGGCCGCTGACGGTGCTGGCGGCCCCCTGCTCGTCGCGGCTTTGCACCGGCTCGAAGCCACCAGGCAACAGGTCGGTGAGCGCCACGTTGTTGACCACCGCGGCGGCCGGCGTGGCGCCCAGGCCGCGCAAGGTCAGGCGCACGACCAGCTCGTCGCCCACCTTGACGCTGGTGGCGGGCTTGCCATCGGTGCCCAGGTACTCGCGAACCACCTCCATGCCGGCCTTGAGCTCCGAGGTGGGCGGCGTGCGGTCAAAACCGCTTTGGGTGACCGCGTAATAGGTGCTCATCGGCGTCTGATTGGCCAGCTTCAAGCGCACCGCGCCCGACGGAATCTCGGCCCGCGGCAGCAGGTTGGCCGGCAGCTCCAAGGGGCTGCCCTCGCCCTGCGCGTTGAACTGCTCCACCGACAATTTGCCCAGGGCCTGGGTGCCGCTGGCCCGCGCCATGGCATCGAGCGCCAGCACGGTGTAGGCCGAGGACAGGGTGTTGTAGTGGCCCTGGTTCAGCGGCGCCATGAAGCGCGCCATGGCCTCGGGCTTGATGCCCTTGAGCCGCGCCGGAAAGTGGCGCGACACCAGGTACAGCATCTGCGCGTCGCGCACCACCGGGTCGTGGTAAGCGCTCCAGCTGTAAGGCGCATTCGGCGGCTCGGCGCCCTTGTCGAACTGCGCCAGCAAGCCGGTCATCAATTCGGCGGCGGGCTTGTCCTGCTTGAGCAGCTGGTAGGTGGCGGCCACGAAGCCGGCGGTGGCATCCATCTTCCAGGTGGCGGCGAACTGGCCGTCGAGCGACTCGCGCAACGTGGTGAGCAAAGGCGTCGTGACTTGGCCCTGGCGCGTCAGCAGGTACACGGCATAGGCGCGGGTGCGTGCCGCGCTCAGGTCGGCCGGGTGGCTGGCGGCCAGTGCCTGCAGGTAAGCCAGGCTCGACTTCAGCATGTCGGGCGGCACGCTGACGCCGGGCAGCTCCAGCTCCGCCGCCTCCAGCAGCAGGTGGGTGGCGTACACCGAGGCGAACTCGTCTGCGTTGACGCCAGCCGACCACAAGCCATACCCTCCGTCGGCGTTCTGCCGGGAGCGCAGCACCCGCAGCGCGTCGTCAAACAACTTGGCCGCACCTTGTGGGGTGACCACCGAGAACTCCGGCCGCTTGGCCATCACCAGGCTCGGCAGCGCACGGCTGATCAGCTGCTCGGTGCACTGGTGCGGGAAGCTCTCGAGGTAGCTCATCAAGCCCGGCGCCAGCGCCAGTGGCAGCACCGACATCGCGACCTCCTGCTTGCGGAATTCGGGCACCAAATCGCGCGGCACCGGCACCTCCAGGGAGTCCTTGAATTGGCCCAGCGCCACGGTGGTGGCTTTCGGCGAAGCCGGGCGCACGCTCACGTCCATGCGCCGCAGGCTCGACTTGGCGCCCAGGCTGGCGGAAAACCGCAGCGTGGTGGAACCCAGCGTGGCGTTCTGCGCCTCCTTCACCTTGATCTTGTACATCGCCACGCCTTCGCGCAGCGGGCCGATTTTCAGCGTCTGGGTGGCAGCGCCCTGCACCTCCAGGGTTGGCGGCACCTTCAACGACACCTGCACCGGCGCATCGGGCGCGGCGTCGGTGACGTTGTTGGCCACGCCCACCGACACCTCGAAGACGTCGCCCGGCGACACCATCAACGGCAGGTTGGGCGAGAGCACGAAGTCACCGCGCACCAGTGCCTTGGCCTGGGTCACCCCCACGGTGGACTCGTTCACCGCCACCGCCATCACCCGCAGGCTGCCATTGAAGTGGTCGGGCACGGTGTAGCTGAAGTCGCGGTCGCCCGGCACGTCGACGATGCCCGACCAGTACACCGCGGGCGCCTCGCCCTTGCGCTTGAACGGGTTCAGGAAGCGGGCGTTGGCGCCAGCATCGTCACCACCCGGGGCCGAGGCGGCCATCAGCCGCTTGAACTCGGGCAGCAGCAGGTCGAGGATCTGCGAGGTCTTGACCTCCAGGGCGCGCTTCTGGAAGAAGTGGCCCAAGGGGTCGGCGTTCTTGTAGCGCGCGACCTGCAGAATGCCCTCGTCGACGGCGAACACCACCGCCCGCGTCGGCCGGCTGCTGGTGAGCTTGATCTTCAAGGTCTGCCCGGGCCGGGTCATCTCCGGCACTTCCAGCTTCAAGGTGTTGGTGCGCGCGCCCAGGCTGGTGGCAAAGGGCACCACGCCGTGGCTCAACGGGCTCATGAAGATTTCGTCCGAGCCCGGGTCGCGCACGAAATGCACGCTCAGGTAGCCGTTGCCCTCGAAGTCGGCGGGCAGCTTGATCTTTTGCACCGAGGCGGTGGTGGTGGTCTTGAACCAGGCCTGGGTGTAGACCTTGTCGCGCTCGATGGTGATCAGGCCGGCGCCCACGTACGGCGCGCGGATGCTGACCTCGATCTCTTCGCCCGGCACGTAGTCGGCCTTGTTCAGCGTCAGCTGCAATTCGGCGTTGCGCTCGAGCGAGCGGGTGACGTTGCCCTGCCCGGCCACGCTGAAGTCGAGGCGGTTGAGCTCCAGGCCCGCGGCGTCGCGCACCACGTAGCTGAAGTTGCCGGCCTTGTGCGTGTCCAAGGTCAAGGCGTGGCCCGCCAGCGGCAGGTTCAGCGGTGTCTCGGACACCAGCGTGTCTTTGCGGCGCGACTCGTACCGGTAGGTGTCGTTGGGCTGGCGCAGCAGCACCGAGACGGTCTTGCGCTCCACCAGCTGCAGCAGCAAGCCCTCCACCGCCCGCTTCTTGGCCTGCGGGTCGATGGCAATCAGCTGACTCACCCGCCGCGCGCCCAATGACATGTACCCCAGGTCACCGTCGTGCTTGACGCCGACCAGGAAAGGCAGCTCGGAGACCAAGGTGTTGGTCTCGGCACTCACGCTGCGCCCGCCTTCGGGCTCGAAGGCTTTGCCAAGCAAGCTGAGGCGGTAGGTGGCCTTGGCGAAGCGGCCGAGGTTGAGGTCGAACACGGCGTCGCCGTTCTCGTCGGTGCGGCCTTCGGGCAGGTCTTCGGTGATGCCTTCCAACGCCCGCTGCGGGTCATAAAAGCTGTGCTCCGGAAAAGCCTTGAACGCCGGCCACGCCGGGCTCAGGCTCATGCTGACTTCGACGCGGCGGTTCTCGGCGGCCGTGCCGAACAGGTTCTGCGCGTTGATGCGGGCCTTCAGGTCCTTGGGGTGCACCCAGCCGTCCAGCGACAGTGACGACAACTGCGCCGAGACCTTCATGCGGTCGGGCATGAACTCTTGCACCTTCACCGTGGTGGTGCCAATCTGGCGCTCCACCGTGCCGTTCTTGACGATGTTCAGGTTCACCGTGTAGTTGCCCGTGGGCGAGGTCTCCAGCGTGGTGTGCGACAGCTCGGAGAAGCCGCCCGCTTCCAGGCGAATGCGCTCGCGCTTGACCGTCAACCCACGCGCGTCGAGCACCTCGGCTTCCAGGGGCACGCCTTCCAGCGGCTTGCGCCAGTCGGCGGCCTTGACGATCAGGCCCAGGCGCATCGTCTCGCCCGGGCGGTAGATGCCGCGGTCGGAGAACAGGTAGGCGCTGAGCTGGTCGGCAGTGCGGTCGTTGCGCAAGCCGCCCACGTCGAAGCGCGAAACGTCCAAGCTGCGCTCTTTGCGGTTCAAGGGCAGGAAGCTCATGTCGCCGGCCTTGCGGGCCACCACCATCAACGGCGAGCGTTCGCGGGTCAAGCCCTCGAACTTGTCGAAGCGCACATGGCCGGCGGTATCGGTTTGCGCACTGAACACGGTGCTGCCGTTCTTGGCCACGATCTCCACGGTCGCACCCGCCACCGGCAGGCCGGTGAACAGCGACTGCACAAAGACGTCACGGCCCCCGTCGACCGAGTGCTTCATCACCAGCCCGAGGTCGGTGACCAGCACCAGCCGGCGCTCTTGCTGGCTGGCCGGGTCGACCCCGTCGGCGCCGTGGTGCGTATCGTGTTCATCGCTTTCGCCTTCACCTTCACCCTCGCCAGGCGCTTCATCGCCCGCCTGCGCGGGTTGGGAGGCCGCAGCAGCAGCCTCGGCGGCGGCCGGCGGATTGAAGCCCTGGATTTTGAGCAGGAACAGCCCGCGCCGCGGGTCGCCGTCTTTGGTCTCCTTGGCCAGGTACTCGGCCAGGTCGATGCTTTCGTAGTGCGCCTTGCCAGGCGCCAGCTTGGGCAGCGTCACCTCGCGCTCGAAGCGGTCGGTGATGTGGTCGGCGTTGAAGCGCCCCAGAAATTCGGGGTTGGCGAAGGTGCCCTGCGCCTGCGACACCAAGTGCTGCAGTTGCTGCGGCTGCACCCGGCCGATCTCGATCTTCAAGCCCGGCAGGTCGCGCGCCAGCACGGCCACCTTCTTCTCGCCACTCAAGGGCAGCAGCGCCCCTTGGCTGAGGATGCGCAGCTCGGCGGGGTAAGGCGCCATCGGCAGCAAGTGCGCCGAGCGCTTGGCCAGCAGGTAGCCGCCGAAGGACTTGAGCTGCGGCTCGACCTGCACGTACACCACCCGGCCCACATCGGCCTGCAGCTTGAAGGAATGCAAGTCGCCGTGCTCGCGTTCGCCGGGCACGGCTTGCAGGTCGAGCTTGGTGGCGTCGGCCAGCACCTTGGCGGTGACCTCGCGCAGGTCACCCCAGGCGTAGGGCTCGGTGGGCACCGGCGCGTCGGCGTCTTCTTTCTTCTCGCGCGGCTTGTGCAGCGGCAGCACCCAGGCACTCACCTGTTTGGCCAGCTCGCGTTCGTGCACGCTTTGCGAGGTGCGCACCAGCAGCACCTGCTCGGGCTCGAACTGCTCGTTCGTCACCACGGTGCTGCTCACCTCGTCGATGGTCAGCCCGTACAGGCCTGGCACGTCGACGGAGGCCGTCAGCGGCATGGTGGTGCCTGGCCCACCGGCTTGGGCAATCGCGCCCTTGTCCAGTGTCAGCTCGAGGGTCGAGGCTTCCTTGGGAATCGGCAACACCGCCGAATGCACCGAGGCCCGCAGCTTGGCCTTGTCGTAGGTCACGGTGAACGGGGTGGCCGCGCGGCCCAGGCCCATCACGCCGCCGCCGGTGGCGGCCAGGCGCAGGCCCACGCGCTTCTCGAATTCCTGGGTGTTGACCGGGTGGCTGAAGCCGACGTCGATGACGGCTTTCTTGGTGCTCGGGTTGACCGGGTCCTGGTAGAACTGGGCTTGGACCACACTCGCCTCGAACGGCGCGGTGCCGAGGTGAAACTCACGGCTCTTCAGCGTCACCTGCGGCGCCACCAGGGCATGCGCCAGCACCCCTTTGAAGCGGCCGCCCACGGGCCAGTCGGTGCGCGGCTGGAACACGAGCTGGCGGTCGTCCGCCCAGCGCCATTCGCCGTCCATCGCCGGCATCAGGGTCACGCCCGTCACCACCTTGCCCACGTCGGCCAACGGCGCCACGGAGGCCGAGAACTGCAACACCAGGGGCTGGGGGACGCCTTGGTTGGCGTAATCGGTCAGCGCGGGTTGCTTGACCTCCAGGCCCACTTCCACCGGCTTCGGCCGGGCTTGCCACCAGCGCCAGCTGCGCTCGCCAGCGAACACCAGCGCCAACAACACCAGCAGCCAGAACACACTGGCGCCCGGACGTGCACGCAGTTGATGGGCGACCGACTGGCCCGCGCTGCTCAGGCCACCGAAGCACCAGCGCAGCCAAGGCGGTGCGCTCCAATGGCCCAGCAACAAGCGCACCACCGCACAAATCCCCGTCCAAACGCTTGTCAGCAGTCCCATCGTTGCAAACCCTTGTCACCTGGACGATTTGATCTGAGAGCGCCCCCAGGTCCGGGCTGCGCCCAGCCCGCCCCCCGAGGGGGATCAGAAAACTTGGGGCGGCCCGGCGTTTTCTGGAGAGCCACGGGCAGGTCGGCCCGGTGGAAACACATCTTGCAGGACAAAAGCACACGCCGCATGAAGCGTGCGTGAAAGCGACAACGCCATGTGGCGCCGCTCACGAGCCGGTGGGTTTGTCCACCTTGGGCGGTGGCTTGGCCGTGTCTTTCTTGGCACTTGCCGGCTCGGCATCGGCCACCTTGCTCGCCGCCACCTGCGTGGGCAGCACGGGCGGCACCGGGTCGATCTTGTTCTCGCGCATGTAATCGTTCATGTCGCGCCACCCGGCGAACACCGACGCCTTGTCGGTCTTGCGGTTCAGGGTGTAGCAATCCTCGATGGCCCGCCCGGCATGGCGGCAGGCGCCGCCGACCGCGCGCCCTTCGGCCTCACGGGCGGCCGCCAGCTTGTCGGGCGACTCGATGCCCAGCATGTCGCAGCCGGCCAGGGTGGCCAGCAACGACAGGCAAAGCGCAAAGGGGGCGAAACGGTTCATGGTGGGCACGAGGGCGAGGATCACATTCGTCGACAGGTCTGTGTCCGGGTTATCGGCCACCCTGACACCGGACTTGAGTCACACATGACAGACTTTCTCCGCCCGACCCAAGGCAAGGCCGATCCCCCGCCCCAGGCCACTTTCAAGTCGCCGCGTCAGGCGCCAGCGCCGCCGGCTCGGACCGCGCCCCCGGGCACGCCTGCACCACCCAGTCCGCCATGGTGCTGGCAGCCTCGGTGGCCTGGGCCTGCAAGCCCACCACCACGCTGCGCTGGTTGACCGGCGGCTGATTTTGGCTGACTTTCCACTTGCCGCTCCAGCCAGTGATCGTGATCTCGATGCCGACGATGGCCTGCAGCAGGCGGTCGGTGTATTCAGGCGGCGCGTCGGCCAGCGACCAAGGCTGCAGGAACCGCCGCTCTTGCTGCGCCGTCAATTCGTCAAGTTGCGCGCGCAGCCACACCGGGTCTTCCATGGCCCGCAACTGGCCCTGCACATGCACCACCGCGTAATTCCAGGTCGGCACCGCCCGCCCGTCACGCGGCTTGGTGGCATACCACTGCGGCGAGATGTAGGCCTGCGGCCCTTGGAACACCGCCAGCACGTCCACTGTCGGGCTGGCCAGACGCCACAGCGGGTTGGCTCGGGCCACATGCCCTGCCAAGGCGCCCAGGCCGCCCTCTTGTGGCCGCAGCATCAGCGGCACGTGGTCTGCGCTCAGGCCTTGAGGCGACTGCAGCACCAAGGTGGCCAAGGGGTGGTCCACCACCAAGGATTGCAGGGCGGCGGGGTCAAGCTGGTGAAACTGGGAGGGGCTGTACATGGAAAAAGTCAGGGTTCGATGAAATCAAGGCGCCAGGGCCTGCTCCGCGGCGGCGCGGGCATGCAAGGCGGTGGTGTCAAACAGGGGCACGCCGGCATCTTGGGCACCCACGAGCAGCGAAATTTCCGTGCACCCCAGGATGATGGCCTGCGCGCCGCGGTCCACCAGGTCGGCCATGACGCGCTGGTACGTCAGACGCGCGGCCGCCGTGACCACGCCCAAGCACAGCTCTTCATAAATGACGTGGTGAACCGCTTGCCGGTCGGCCTCCTCGGGCACCAACACCTCCAGGCCATGCCGGGCCTCCAGCCGCTCGCGGTAGAACGGCTGCTCCATGGTGAAGCGGGTGCCCAGCAGCCCGATGCGGGTGTGCCCGGCCTGCCGAATGGCCTGCGCCGTGGGGTCGGCGATGTGCAGCAGGGGCAGCCCGCTGCCGGCCTCAATCTGCGGCGCCACCTTGTGCATGGTGTTCGTGCACAGCACCAGAAAATCCGCGCCCGCGGCCTCCAGCGACCGCGCCACTTGCGCCAAGGCTTCGCCCGCCGCCGCCCAATCCCCCGCATGCTGCAAGCGCTCGATGTCGTGGAAATCAACGCTGTACAGCACCACCCGCGCCGAATGCAGCCCGCCAAGCCGCGCTTTGACGGTCTCGTTGATGAGGCGGTAATACGGCACGGTGGACTCCCAACTCATGCCGCCGATCA
>JAZKHH010000198.1:0-13184 GCA_040385465.1 Pseudomonadota bacterium
CTGTCAACCAAGGAAACAACCCATGAAGCTGCTGCTCGGCGCAAGCCGGTCCCTCTCTGTCTGGTGCCTGGTTTTGCTGCTGCCGCTGGCGGTGTCCGGCTGTGCCGTGATCACGGTGGCGGGTGCCGCCGCCGGCGCGGCGATCTCGGTGACGGGCGCGGTGGTCAGTGCCGCAGTCGGCGTCACCGGCAAGGTGATCGAAAAGACCATCGATGTGGTCGCACCAGACGGCGAGTGAGCGTTCAGCGGGTTCCGCTCCGCCAAGCAGGTTTCCATGGGTCCGATCCAGCGTTTGCTTGCTTGATCTTCCTCAGCCTGGCGTGTCCAGGGAGAGGTGATTTTCACTCCGGCGCTGCACCCAACCCATGGGCCCAGGTTGGTGGATCCCTGCAGCGGCGCGCAGCCTCCACTTCGGTCATGCCCACGTGATTGGCTCGCAGTACGAAATCCAGGGGGGTGGTAAACCAGGAAGCACTGCGTACGCCTGCAAGTGGGTTGCCATCGATGGCCGCCAAGGCGCCGCGGGGGCCATGTTGATGCCGACAAGGCCGCGCAGGTGACTGCAACCTGTGCGGCATCAGGCCAGGCAAAGTGCAAGAATTCAACGCCCCCCGTCAGGCCCATTCGGGGGTGGTTCAATCGTCTGTCATTCAGGAAACACGCCATGCACCTCGTTTGCCCTGCCTGTGGCACCACCAACCGCATTGCCGACGAACGCTTGCAAGATGGCCCGGTGTGTGGCCGTTGCGCCGCCGCGCTGGCACCCGATCAGCCGGTGGACTTGAGCGATGCCACGCTGCCCGGCTACCTCGCCAAAACCGACCTGCCGGTCCTGGTGGATTTCTGGGCGGAGTGGTGCGGGCCCTGCAAGCAGATGGCGCCGCAGTTCGCCACCGCGGCGCGGCAGTTGCGGGAGGTGCGCTTTGTCAAGGTGAACAGCGATGACGCGCCGCAAGCCTGCGCCCGGCATGGAATCCGCAGCATCCCGACTTTGGTCTTGTTCAAAGGTGGGGCAGAGGTGTCGCGCGTGTCGGGCGCGATGACGGCGCCACAGCTGGTGGCCTGGGTGAGGCAGCAGGTGCCCGCCGGGCAGGGCAGGGCGGTCCGTTGAGGCAAAGCGCTCTGTCGGCTGGCGGTCTCACCTTCAGCCATTGACACCAAGACCCACCATGCTTCGGCGCCTGTGACGCTGCCCAGGCGCGCGGCACCCATTTTTGGGCGAAGTAAGCCTTCGCCCTCGCCGTGGAACGGAGCCCAGAGCAGCGCACATTTCGTCACAAAAATGTTTCATTATTTCGCTAATTAGCTAAATACAATCGCACCGATGATGAAGGAAGAAAACGTTTTCGCGGCGCTGGCCTCCACCCCCCGTCGCAAAATCCTGGCCTACCTCTCCAAGACGTCCCTGACCGCAGGCGAGTTGGCCGAGCGGTTCGCGATGACCAAGCCCTCGCTGTCCAAGCACTTGCAAATCCTTGAGCAAGCCGGGTTGGTCCACAGCGACAAGCGGGGGCAGTTTGTCCATTACCGCCTTGCCGACGACAACCTGCTGGCGACGCTGCACGACTTCCTCGCGACGTTCTGCCCCGTGGGCGCCCCGCTCAAGAAAGAAAGCGGTTTGCTTCAGCAAACCAAAGCCAAGCGCCGCCGCAAGGCGGCAGACGATGTTGAAGGATCCTTGCCATGACCGCCGTTTCCGCGCTGCCGCTGTTGTTGTCCTCCCGAGTCACCGAGCCGACGGCGACTTTCCCCTTCGTCTCGTTGCCAGGGCCGGTGGGCGCACCGTCGATTGAAGTGAGCCTGGTGGCACAGCTCAGTCCCGGCGTGGGCACCCAGTTGTTCCATGCCATGCTGGCCCGCCAGCGCCAGCACAGCCGTTTCGTGGACGAGCTCGACGAGCCTTCCGCCAAGCTCGGTGGCAGCGACTTCGCCAAGGGCGATGCCACTGCGCTGTATTCCTTCAGCGTCGGCCACGGCGGTCACCCCTTTCATCGGCATGCCGGTCACCGGGTCTTCACGGCGATCTCAGGCAGCAGTGGGGCGCAGCTGCGGTTTTCCAGTGCCACGCCTGCTGAGCTGGAGGCCGACCCGGCCAGCTTCGTGCGGGCCCTGCGGCACGTCGACGTGCCGCCCGATTGCATCTTCACCGTGCGCTTCTCCGGCGAAACCTGGCATCAGTTCGCGCCGCTGCGTTTGGGCACCCGCCACCCGGCCTTCTTCGCCTTGTCGACCCACACCAACGAACTGGGCGGCCAGCTCAGCGAGGCGCTGCGGCAACAGGTGATCGAAAACCGCGCCAACATTCCCGCCCTGACCGAGCTGCTGCCCCCCACGGTGTTGGCGCTGTTGACGCGCTCACCGGTGAACGCGCAGCAGGTGCCCACGACGGTGCTCTCGCTCAACGACCGCCCTGGCGGTTGGATGGAGGTCCTCTGCCGCCGCACCCGTTCGGTGGCCGGACACCTGCGAGCCGGCTGGGTGAATCTCTTCGCCCGGCCCGGTTTTGTCAGCGAGGTGCGGCCCATGCAAGTCGTCGAGCGCGATGAGCTGGCGTCCGACTCGCTGCTGTCGCAGATGCTGACGGACCGCAAGGTCCACCACCAGGACCGTTTCACCTTGACCGTCGCGCCAGCCGCCTTGGGGCTTGCCTCGCAGGATGCCGGCCAGTGGCTCGCCGACCTGCTCGGTCACTTCCTGGCCAGCCGGCACGGCGGCGTCACCCGGCTGATGGCCTTGCGCAACCTGGTGGTTCGTCCGTTCAAATTGCGCACCTCACCGCTGGCCTGCCCCGTTTCGTCTTTGCTGTCCGACACCTCGCCCGACGTGTACGCCGGCCGCTACCCCGTGCTGGCCCAGGCGGTGTCGCCCGACCGGCGCACCGCCCAGGTGGTGCTGGGTGCGGACGACAAGCACCTGGTGTTCCGCTCGTGCGTGGAGGTGCGGTGTCTGCCAGACGGCGGCGTCGAGTTCTCGCTGGCCACGCGCGTGGCCTGTCGCAACCTGTTCGGACGTGTGTACATGGCCCTCATCGCCTCCACCCATCGGCGCTACATCGCACCGCGGCTGATGAGTGTGTCGATCGGCTCGTTGCTGGCGGCCCGTTCCTAGGCGGTGGGTGAGGGCGTCGCCCGGTCCTGGCAGTTCTTTGTGTCCCGTGCGCAGGCAGGCCCCCCGCTTGAAAGGTGTTGTAAGACAATCAAGGCAGGTTGGGTCGCCTTCCGGGGGCAGGGAAAAACCCTTGGTTTGCGGCCGCCCGCCACCGCGCGAACGCGCGCATCCTTTGTTCAGACCGGAGTACCTTATGTCGTTGTCCAGCCGTGTACCGATGTTGCTTGTGATGTGCCTTGCAGGCGCGACCCCTGTGGCCGTGGTGGCTGCCGACCCGGTTGAAGCACCGGCGGCGCGGGCGTCTTCGATGCCGATGCCCACCCCGGTGCCCACGCCGGTGCCAGAGGCGGCCGCAGGTGACAGGAAGGTTCTCTCGGCCCAAGCCTTGGACGCTTGCGAAGCCGCCGTGACCGACAGCCTGAACACCCTGCGCGGGCCGGGCGTCCAGCGGATCGAGTTCAACCGCAGCCAGCCGGTCGTCATCGCACGGCAGGATGAGGAAGTGCCGTTAAAAGGTTCAGGCCGGTATGCCAACCGCAGCGCGAAAGGGGCGGCAGTGCCTTTCACCTACGCCTGCAACTACAACGTGCGCACGGGCAAGACCAACGGGGTGGTCATCAGCGACAGCCAAGCGGCCACGGCCGGCCGGTCCGCCACGGCCGGCGACGGGGCGGGCGATGGCCGTCCCAGACAGCCTGACCTGGCCCGTTTGAGCCCGGAAGCCTGTGAAGCCGCGGTGGCGGCGGCGTTGAAAAATCGGCATCCGCGCGTGGGCCGCATTGCCTTTGACGCCCAGTCGCGCCAGCTCAAGGCCTCCGCCACGCCCGAACGCACGCTGCTGCAAGGCCAGGGCGGTGTGCAGCGCGCGCCGGGCATGGCCGCCGCAGCCTTCACCTACCAATGCGAGTTCTACGACCGCAGCGGCGCGCTGGTGGACACCCAAGTCACCGACTGACCGGCCTGCGAAGCACCGGGTGGCCACCAGCGGTGGGTTGCCCATCCGCGAACGGGCGTCCCACGGGCCACACCGGCCTGGCAACCTGAGCAGCCAACCCGGCGTGGCACCGCATCCAGGCAGCTCGCGGGGTTTGGCGGCTGGGTGTGGCGGGTGCAGGCGGCCTCGATGTGTGAACCTTGGAGGCCGACCCCTCATGCGCGGCTTTCAGAGACTGGGCACTTCGCACCGACCCCTACAATCCGCAGCGGACGCGACGTGTCAGTGCGCATCCATTGCGCGCAACTTTGGCGCTTCGAGCCGGCCATCCTGGTCTGCGCGGGTTCCCCCAACGCGGAGCGGACCCGTGGTGTCTGCCCAGCGAAGCGTTTCACTGCGCTGCCATCTCCCACCGTTTCACGTTCACTCCGTTGGCGAAAACGGCAACCTGGTTGTCCACCTTCATGTCCGCCACCTCCAAGCCAGACGCCTCCGAGCTCCCCATCCCACGCCACATGAGCCGGCTTCCGCCGCAGCTGGCGGCCCAATCCGAAGGGCTGGCGCGCCTGCGTCAGGCCGCCTACAACCTGCCGCAGGTGCTCAAGCCTGCCGATTTCCTGCCCGACACCGCGCCCGACCCGGACGCCCACCTCGACAAGCTGGGCCTCGTGATGCTGCAAAAAGGGGCAGGTGCGCGCCCCAGCCGGTGGATCGCGCCGGAGGCCATGGACGAGGCCTTGAAACACCTCGACACGGTGGGCAACGGCCCGGCCGTGCGGGCGGCGATGGCCGAACGCTCGGCCGTGTTGGAAACGCTGGGCGTGACCCGGCAGGGCCTCGGCTGGCAGCGCACCGCCGCCCAAGCGCTGTCGCTGTCCACACCCGGTTGGCGCGTGCCGGTGACGTTCCGCACCGCGCTGGATGCCGCCCTGGTCTGGATGTTCTTTCGCACCGGCGACAGGGCTGCGTTGATCTTGGCGTTGGGCCCGGTGCCTCCTTACTCCCACGCCGACGACCTCGGGGCGCACCTCGAGTCGCTGGTCGCGCGCAGCGCTGCTTTCAACCCGAGCCATTTGGGATCCCTGCTGCCGCGGCTGTTGGCCGAGTGCGCCATCCCCCAGCCGTTTGAGCAGCTCAAGGCGGCCTGCAGCCGGGCTCAGGACCGTTGGGAGCACCGGGTGGCCGAACTGGAAGCCTTGGAAGGCCTGACCCTGGACCTCGCCTTCCAGGGTTACCCGGATTCCTTCACCACCGCGCGCCACCTGCAGCGCAGTGTCAAGTTGTACGTGGGGCCACCGAACAGCGGCAAGACCCATGTGGCCTTTGAGCGGCTGGCGCAGGCGCACGACGGGGCCTACCTGGCGCCGTTGCGGCTGCTGGCGCTCGAAGGCCGGGATCGCCTGGTGGGCCGGGGCGTGCCTTGCTCGCTGCTCACCGGCGAAGAAAGCGTCAAAGCGCCGGACGCCCGTGCCGTGTCCAGCACCATCGAGATGGTCAACACCCGCCGCGCGATCGACGTGGCGGTGATCGACGAAGCGCAAATGATCTTTGACCCCTTCCGCGGTTGGGCCTGGACACAGGCCATCGTGGGCGTGCCGGCCAACGAGGTCATCATCATCTGCTCTGCTTACGCGGTGCCCGCCATCGAGAACCTGTTGCGCCTGTGCGGCGAGCGGTGTGAGGTGCGAACCTTCGAGCGCAAACAGCACGTGCAGCAGCTGCCCGGCCCGGTGCCCATCGCCGCGGTGAAGAAGGGCGACGCGGTGGTGGCGTTCAGCCGCCGCGACGTGTTGACCCTGCGCGACCAGATCGCCGCCAAGGGCCACCCAGTGTCGGTGATCTACGGCGCGCTGCCGCCAGAGGTGCGCCGCCGCGAGGCCGAGCGTTTTGCGCAGGGCGAGTCGCATGTGCTGGTGGCCACCGATGCCATCGGCATGGGCTTGAACCTGCCGATCCGCCGTGTGCTGTTCAGCACCATGACCAAGTTCGATGGGCAAGCAGACCGCGCGTTGAACGAATCCGAGGTGCACCAGATCGCCGGCCGGGCGGGCCGCTTCGGCATGCACGAGGAAGGCTTCGTGGGGGTGCTCAGCGAGGCCGAGCCGTCAGCGGCCCGCGCCTTGAAGGAGCTGCTGCCCAAAATGCCCCGGGCGCCGCGCCAGTTCAAGGCCCCTGTGGCCCCCAACTGGTGGCACATCGACACCATCTCGTCGCGCCTGGGCAAGACCGCACTGCGCGAGGTGCTGGGCGTGTTCATGGAGCAGCTCAAACTCGACAACGCCCACTTCGAGGTGGCCGAGCTGGAGCAAATGCTCGAGCTGGCCGAGCAGCTTGACCGCAGCGCCGGCCAGCTCTCCCTGAAGAACCGCTTCATCTATGCCCAAGCGCCGGTGGACAGCCGCACCGAATCCCAGGTGAAGGAGTTTCTGGCCTGGACGAATGCCCACGCCCTCACCGGCAAGGCCGGCCGGCCCTGGTTCCTGGAGGAAGTCGACGAACACAGCCGCCTCGACCGCATGGAGCAGGCCCTGCGCTCGTGCACCCTGTGGCTCTGGCTGGACCTGCGCTTTCCCACCGTCTTCGGCTTGCTCGACACCGTCACCGACCTGCGCCACCGGCTCAACGACGGCATCGAGCGGCACCTGAAAGGCAAGCGGCCGCTGGCGCAGCAACCCAGGCAGCGGTCGCGGCCACGGTGGTAACGCCCGTCGCGCAGCGTCGGGTGGTGCCTGACCCGGGCATCGGCGGAGCGAGGCAACCCTCACGGGCCTATGAGGCTGGAGCACAACCTCACGCGGCGCTGACATTCGCGCACGAGGTCAACGCTCAGACGCCGCTTCTTGTGGCATTGTCGCGGCCCATCGTTCGTTGGCCTGGTCAAGGGCTGTGCACTGAATGAAAAACGATCACTTCCCCTCAGCACCTCAAGCCGTCTGGCTGTTGCTGGCGCTGTTCATGCTGGAGGTGTTGCTCGGGGCCTTGCTTTACGACCTCCAGGACTTGTTGGGCTCGTCTGACGATGAGCGTGGGGTGTATGTCCGCCTGCTGGGCCACGGTGTGTTGTTCACGGTGCTGCTGCAGCGCACCGGGCGTTCCTACCGGAGCGTGTTCCACGATTCGCCCCATTCAATGGGCGCGGCCGCCATCCTGCTGGTCCCCATTGCACTGATCTTGCCAGCCATCCTGCTGCTTGACAGCGTGGTCTCGGGGGTCTTGGTAGCGCTGGTGCCGCTGTCCGGCTGGGAGGAGCAGGCCTTCGAGCGCATGGCACAGCGCAACTTGCCGACCTTCGTGGCGGTGTGCGTTCTGGCGCCGGTGCTGGAGGAAATGCTGTTCCGCGGCGTGATCCTGCGTGCCTTCTTGCACCGCTACCCGCCGACCCTGGCAATTTGGCAGTCGGCCCTGTTCTTTGGCTTTGCCCACCTGAACCTGTACCAGTTTGTCCTGGCATTCCTCCTTGGTGGGCTGGCCGGTTGGATCTACGAGCGTTCGCGGTCCCTTATTCCCTGCATTGCCCTGCATGCGTTTTTCAACACCGCCGTCACTTTGCTGTCGTGGACGCAGGGCGCTGAACCTGATCAAGCCCTGGGGCAAGGCGGCGTGATGACGTGGATCCTGGCTTTGGCTTTGGGGAGTGTGGGCGTCACCTGGCTGTTCCTCAGTTTGAGGAAGAAAGCGGCGCCATCCATGCCAGTGGCTTGAAACCGCTCATGCCGCTGGGCCTGTCAAGCCTTGGAGCTGAACATTCCCGGGTAGCTGAGCGAGCTGCCCTGCGCCGACAACGTCAGCGTGGCCGCGGCTTCCTCCTGGCGAGGGGTGAGCTGACCGTACAAGGCCATCACGTTGGACGCCGACCCGGCAGACCGGCCCGCCATGGGGCGCGCGTTGCTGGATTGGACGCTGGTCGACAGGGCGAGGGTGCTGTCCAGCATGTCCCTCAAACGGTCCTGCAGACGGGGCTGGGACGTATCGCGTTGAAAGACCGACCGAAGCTTGTCCACATCGGAGGGTGCGCCGGTGACCGAGAGCCCGCCGTCTGCACCCATTGAGAAAGAGACCCGCTGTGACAACGCGGTGCCTTGCCGCGCCAGGCCCGTCAACAGCGCCTGGCCCAGCTCGGCTTGCTGCTGGTCCAGCCGTTCCTGGGCCTTTTGGGCGTTGAGGCCACGCTGGCTTTCAGCCTGCAGCGCCGCCATGTCGATGCCGCTCAGGTCCAACGGCGGGGTGGCCAGGATGGACGTCAACGGCAACGCCGAGTCCTCCGACCGCTGATCGAGCAGGGGCGCGGCGTAAGGCGAGAGGGCCGAGGCGTTGAGCGAGGTGACGTTCATCAGGCGAGGTTCTCGATGTCGGCGAAACCTAGACGCCACCATCGTGCTCAAACTCGAAGCTTCCAAAGCCTTGAAATGAGCCGTTGTCCACGGCTTGTTTGCGCACCGACCGGCGTCCATCCTGCCCCCGCAACAACGACTTGCGTGACATTCGCCACAGCGAAGGCGGTGCCGTGGCCAGCGGGTGAGGTGACATCGGCGCCTCGCGCAGGCGAGTGGCCCGGGAAAACGCTCGGCACGCCGCCGTCGGGCAGGGCTTGAATTCACGCCACGGTGCCGGCCTCTTGGACGCGGGGCCGCACTGTTCACGGCCACATCATCCGCACTTCACGAATCAGGCCCACATTGCGTGGTGGCGAGGCTTGAGTCTGGCTAGACTCCGCACCGCTCCCTGGTCCCACTGGCTCCTTTTTCCTTTTTTCTTTTCGTTCCATCACATCGGGTGACTGCCTCATGAACGTGCGCATCAAATGGGCTCTTGGCTTCTTCGTCCTGCTGGCCGCCATCGCGGTGGGTTGGTCCCTCCAGCAAGGCGGTGGCCAGCAGCGCAAGGGGCCAAACCGGGCGGAGGTGGGCGGCGCACCAGAAGGGTTTGCCCTGGCCGATTGCAAGCCGCGCATGTTCGAGGGCTCACCCGCCGTGGCGGTGATGTTCACCCAACCCCTGGCCCGTTCGCAAGATTGGGCCAAGCTCGTGAAGGTGAGTGAAGGCAAGGCTTCGGCGGTGGTGCAGGGCCGTTGGGTGCTGGGCGACAACCCACGCGTGCTGTACCTGCCCTTTGTGACGCCGGACCGCGACTACCGCATCGAGCTGTCGGCCGACCTGAAAGCGGCCAGCGCCGGCACCCTGGCCACGCCGCAGGCCTGCAGCGTGAAAAGTGAAGCCATGCCGGAGTCGTTCTATTTCGCCAGCCGTGGCGTGGTGCTGCCCGCTGGCCAAAACGGCGGCCTGCCTGTGGTGACGGTCAACACACCCGAAGTCGACGTGCAGTTTCTGCGCGTCAAGCCAGAGGGAATGGCGGCCTTCCTGGAACAGGTGGGCGGGCGGCGCGAGCGCCGCAGCAGCAGCAGCCGTGACGACGCGGGTGACGAAGGCGAAGGCGAAGGCGACTACGACCACGGCTCCAACGACCACCAGATGAAAGGCTCTGTGTCAGGCTACGCGCTGGACCAACTGCGCGACACCGCGACCAGCGTCTACACCAGCCGCTTTACCACCGACGACCGCAAGAATCGCCGCAACGTCAGCCACCTGCCCGTCGAGAAAATCAAGGAACTCCAGGAGCCAGGCGTCTACATCGCTGTGATGAACACGCCGGGGCGCTTCGGCTGGGATTTTCAAGTGACCTACTTTTACGTCACCGACATCGGCTTGCACGTGCACCGCCATGCAGCGCAGATGGACGTGTTTGCCACCTCGCTCAAAAAAGGAAGTGCGCTGCGTGACGTCGAGATCAGCCTGATCGACGGCGAGGGCAAGTCGCTGGCGCAGGTGCAAACCGACGCCGACGGCCATGCCGTTTTCGACGGCAACACCGGCGACGCCCGCGCGGTCCTGGCACGCCGCGGCAAGGAGCTGTCGGTGATCGGCCTGCGCGACCCGGCGCTCGATTTGTCGGAGTTCGACGTTGGCGGCCATCCCTCGCGCAACCAGAAGCTGTTCGTGTACTCGGGCCGTGACCTTTATCGGCCCGGCGAGCAGTTCACCGTCTCGGTGCTGGCACGCGACGCCGACGGCCACCCGCTGCCCGTGGCCCAAGGCGGTGCCGCCGCGCCCATCACCCTGGTCGTGAAAAAGCCCGATGGCGAACAAGTGCAGACCCAGCTGGTGCGCCCTCATGCCGCCGGCACGGCTTACTACCAGTACGCCATCAAGCTGCCGGTCAATGCGCCCACCGGCCGCTGGCTGCTGGAAGCCAAAACCGACCCCGGCGCCAAGCGCGCCGACACGCAATGGAGCTTCTCGGTCGAAGAGTTCTTGCCCGAACGCATGAAATTGGTGCTCAACGCCCCCGAGGCGCCGCTGCAAAACGCGGCCCTCACCGTCGACGTGGAGGGCAGCTACCTCTATGGCGCGCCGGCGTCGGCCAACCGGCTGTTGGGCAGCCTGGCCACCGAACGCCAGCGCAATCCGCTGCCCAAGCTGTGGCCCAACTTCATCTTTGGCGACGTCAACGACGACAGCGCCGCCAAACGCCAAGAGATTCCTGAGACCGAGCTCGACGACAGCGGCAAAGCCGAGGTCAACGTGCCGTTCGACATGGCCAAACGCAACTCGCCAATGAAGGTCCGCGCCAGCTTCAGTTTGCTGGAGTCGGGTGGCCGGCCGGTGGTGCGCTCCATCGAGCGCACCTGGTGGCCCGCTGAGCAGTTGGTGGGCGTGCGCCCGCTGTTTGACCGCGACGTGGCGCAAGAAGGCGGTCAGGCTGAGTTCGAGCTGACGCGCATCGACGCCAATGGCAAGTTCGTGCCGTCCAAGGACCTCCAGGTCCGGCTCGTGCGCGAGGAGCGCAGCTGGTACTGGCGCTATGACGACGGCCGCGGCTGGAACAGCGGCTACAACCTCCAGGAGGAGTTGATCGAGTCTCGCAGCCTGGCGCTGACCGAGCGCGCGAAGATCGGCCTGCCAGTGACCTACGGCCGTTACCGCCTGGAAATCACCGACCCGCAAACCCGGCAAACCTCGCGCTACCGTTTTTACGCCGGTTGGGGCGCGCAGGATGCCGACGACGTCGGCAACCGCCCGGACCGCGTGCAGCTCAAGCTCGAAGGCGCGCCGTTCAAGGCGGGCGACAAAGCCAAGCTCACCATCACGCCACCGCACGACGGCGAAGCGCTGGTCACGGTGGAGGGCGATCGCGTGCTGTTCCAGCGCCGCTTGTCGGTGCGCACCAGCGGCACCCGCCTGGAGATCCCGATCGATGCTGCCTGGCAGCGCCACGACCTGTACATCAGCGTGGTGGCGTTCCGCCCCGGCAGCCAAGGCGACCGTGTCACCCCGGCACGCGCCCTGGGCCTGGTTCACCTGCCGCTGAACCGCGAAACCCGCAAGTTGAAGCTGGCGATGGACGCACCGGCCAAGAGCGTGCCCGAGCAGGCCGTGCCCATCAAGCTCAAGCTGACCGACGCCGCTGGCAAGCCGGTGGCTGGAGGGCCGAGCAAGGCCATGGTCACCGTGTCGGCGGTGGACGTGGGGATCCTCAACATCACCAACTATGCCGCCCCCGACCCGCTCGGCTATTTTTTCGGCAAGCACCGCTTCGGCGCCGACTTGCTCGACCTGTACGGCAAAGTGATCGAGAAGATGGAGGGCAACCTCGCCAAGCAGCGCTTCGGCGGCGACGCCGGCATGCGCGACAGCCAAAGCATGCCGCGCAAGGTGCGCCTGGTGGATCTGTTCAGCGGCCCGGTCGCACTCGACGCCAACGGCGAAGCCAGCATCCCGCTGCACCTGCCGGACTTCAACGGCACCTTGCGCCTGATGGCGGTGGCCAGCACGGCCGACAGCTATGCCAATGCCCAAGCCGAGATGGTGGTGGCCGCACCGCTGGTGGCGGAGCTGTCGATGCCGCGCTTCATCGCCCCCGGCGACGTGGCGACCATCGCGCTCGACGTGACCAACCTGTCGGGCAGCGAACAGCAGGTCAGCGTCAAGATCGACGCCGCCTCGCCGCTGCGCATCACCGGCACGCCCCAGGCCCCCGTCAAGCTGGCCGACAAGCAGCGCACCATCCTGCGATTCCAAGCCGAGGCGATCGACGCCGAGGGCCTGGCGCCGATCAAGGTGACCGTGAGTGCCGGCAAGCTCAAAGTGGTGCGCGAGGCCGCGCTCCAAGTGCAACCCGCCACGCCACGGATGCGAGACAAGCGCCGTGTGCGCATCGAGCCGAACGGCAGCTACAAGCTCGATGCCGCCTTGGCCGATAACCTGTGGCCTGGCTCGGCCAGCGTGGACATCACCTTCTCCAACAAGCCCCCGATCGACGTGCACTCGGTGGTGAAGGGCTTGCTGATGTACCCCTACGGCTGCCTGGAGCAAACCACCAGCAGCGCCTACCCGCTGATCTTCATCGACGAAGAGGGCGCCAAGGCGGTCCGACTGACACCGCTGTCGCGCGAGGAGCGCGCCAAGCGGCTTGACACTGCCTTCGGCCGCCTGGCCGGCATGCAGCAGCCGAACGGAGGCTTTGGTTTGTGGGCCGCCAACAACCCGTATGAGGCCTGGCTGAGCGCCTACGTGACCGGCTTCCTGCAGGATGCCCGTGACGCTGGTTTCGCCGTGCCCGACACCCTGCACGACCGCGCCATGGCCTCGCTGCTCGAACACTTCCAGCGTGCGCCCAACCACCAGACGACCTTGCCGAAGGAGTTTCAACGCAACACCACCGGCTTTGACTACCGGGAAGTGGAGACCGTGCGGTTGGCGCACCAGCGGCTGGCCGACGCTGCACACGCTGGCTACATCCTGGCGCGCCAGCAAAAAGCGCCCTTGGCCACGTTGCGCACCCTGCACGACGATTACCGTGTCAACGCGCGTTCGCCGCTCGTGCTGGTGCACCTGGGCCTGGCGCTCAAGTTGATGGGCGACGAGGCGCGTGCGAAGGTGGCGTTTGACGACGCGATAAAGCGGCCCTACGGCATTCAGCCGCGCAACGATGGCCCACACAGCCGTTACGCGCAGGACTACTGGAACGAATGGCTCGGCGACTACGGCTCGCGGGTGCGTGACCAGGCGCTGGCTTATGCGCTGCTGCACCGGCACAAGATCGAGCACCCCGGGCGCGAGACCCTGATGATCGACCTCGCCCAGGA
>JAZKHH010000199.1:0-4755 GCA_040385465.1 Pseudomonadota bacterium
TGGACATCGAAAACCTCATGTCCTCCACCGACATGGGCCTCATGGACGGCTGAGCTCGCATCAACCCCTCCACGGTGCCCCTTTGGGCCGGGCGACTCGCTCGTTCATCGGCCACCGCGCTTCTTCCCAAAACGGCCTTGCAGGCCGTTTTGGCATCTCAAGGGTGCGGTGAACCGGGTGCGAGAACGTCGCCGCAACGCTTGAACAGGCCCCGCCTCTGAACGTCAAGCGGGCGGCTCCCCTGAGAAGCCGCACAGCCGCTTTCGACAGTTCATCACCTCCCCAAGGCGCTGGGCTCATTCGGCCTGCCGAATTGCCCAGCGATCGCACCGTTTCTGCACGGACCGGCTGTGCCGTACTCCTCCCAAAATCGCCCCGGGCGGCTTGAGTTTTCCTCCGGATGGCCGATATCCATGGGGCGCGCCTGAGCGCCGCCTGGGCTTTCAAACGAGTGAAGAGGGAGAGTTGCATGAACCTGAACGCGATGATGCGCAATTTCACGATCCGTGCCCGCATGTGGGGCTCCATTGCGGTCGTGATGGTGGCCTTGCTCACCTTGGGCGGCGTGGGCATCAACGCTCAGATCCAAGCGCGTTCCAACAGCGAATCCTTCATCACGAAAGAATTCGCGGCCATGACGAAGATCTCAGAGCTGCGCAACAGCATGAGCATCCTGCGCCAGCACGAAAAAGAGATGGTCGCCCAGTTCCAGAACAGCGTCGAGTTGGGAACGACGAAGAAAGACTGGCTGCAGACCTTCGAATCCATCATGGCGTCTGCCCGGGCGCTGGGCACCGTCGTGCCCACCGACGAGGGCCGCGTGGCCGTGGAGCAGGTCCTGACCCACATGGACGCCTACAAGCTCAAGCTCAATCCGGTCATTGCCAAGCTCGAAGGCATGCAGTTCGACACCGCTGCCATTGCCTCTGCGGTGCTGAAAAAGGAATACGGCGAATACAACGCTGCGCAAGCCGTGATCGGCAAACTCGAATCGTCGCTGCAGGCGGCGGCCGACCAAAGCATCAGCGGCATGCGAACCACCTTCACCCTGGTGGTGACGGTGATCGGTGTCACCCTGCTGGCCGGGGTGCTGGTGATCGTCCCGTTGACGTTGCTCAACATGCACTCCATCTGCCAGCCGATCGACCAGGCCCAGGCCTTGGCCCAGTCGATCGCCCAGGGCGACCTGACGGAGCGGGTGATCGACACCCAAGGCAGTGACGAAGTGGCCCGCCTGCTGCGCTCACTGTCGGAGATGCAGACCTCGCTGCGCAGCATCGTCTCGCAGGTCCGGCAGTCGACCGACAACATCAGCGGCGCCAGCACCAAGATCGCCGAAGGCAATGCCGACTTGAGCTTGCGCACGGAACAAACCACCGGCAGCCTGGAGCGCGCCGCTTCCTCGATGGAGCAACTGACAACGACCGTCAAGCAAAGCGCCGACAGTGCCCGCCAAGCCAACCAACTGGCTTCTAACGCCGCCGAAGTGGCGGCACGCGGCGGCCAGGTGGTCTCCCAGGTGGTCAGCACCATGGACGAGATCAACGCCAGCTCGAAGAAAATCTCCGACATCATCGGCGTCATCGATGGCATCGCTTTCCAAACCAACATCTTGGCGCTCAACGCCGCGGTCGAAGCCGCCCGCGCCGGCGAGCAAGGCCGGGGCTTTGCGGTGGTCGCCAGCGAGGTGCGCAGCCTGGCTGGGCGCTCGGCCGAGGCGGCCAAGGAAATCAAGAGCCTGATTGGCGCCAGTGTGGAGCGGGTGGAAACCGGCTCGCGCCTGGTCGAAGACGCCGGCGCCACCATGCAGGAGATCGTCACCTCGGTGCAGCGGGTGTCCGACATCATCGGCGAGATCAGCGCGGCCTCCGCCGAGCAAAGCGACGGCATCAGCTCGGTCAACACCTCGGTGATGCAGCTGGATCAAATGACCCAGCAAAATGCCTCGCTGGTGTCCCAGGGCGCTTCAGCGGCCGAAAGCCTCAAAGACCAGGCGAAGAACCTGGCCACCCTGGTGGGCACCTTCAAGCTGGACGGCATGGCCAGCAGCGCGGCCGCCCCTGCCCATCGGCCGCTTCCCGCGCGCACACCCCGCGCTGCTACAGCGCCCACCCCATTCCACAAGCCCACCCGCCTGCCTGTGGCACGCGCCAAAACGCCCGCAGCACCGGCCGCTGCCGTGGCCAGGCCCACCCCTCCGCTGGCCACGCCCAGCACCCCCAGCACTGCGCAAGACGAGTGGGAAACCTTCTGAACCCCGGCAGTTCTTCCTCGAAAGCACCCCATGGACATGAACACCTCTTCCACCACCGCCGCTGCCGCCCACACTGCGCCCGCTCAACTGGCCCACGGCGGTGAGTTCCTCACCTTCCGACTCGGCGGCGAGGAATACGGCATCGACATCTTGAAGGTCCAGGAAATTCGTTCTTATGAACACCCGACCCGCATTGCCAACGCACCGGCGTTCATCAAGGGCGTCGTCAATTTGCGCGGCGTCATCGTGCCGATCGTCGACCTGCGCCTCAAGCTGCGCAGTGCCCGCGCGGAATACAACAGTTTCACCGTGGTCATCGTCCTCAGCGTGCAGGGCCGCACCGTGGGCGCCGTGGTGGATTCGGTCTCCGACGTGCTGGAACTCTCGCAAAGCGTCATCAAGCCGGCACCGGCCATGAATGCTTCGGTGGACACCCAGTACATCACGGGCATCGGCTCCCTCAACGACCGCATGCTCATCCTGATGGACATCGAAAACCTCATGTCCAGCGCCGAGATGGGGTTGGTCGACGCCATGAGCCTTCATTGACCTCTACACGGCCACCTGCCCCCTTTTTCTCACCTCATCAAGCATCCCCGTCGCCATGAAACTGAATCAATTGAAAATCGGACTTCGCTTGAACCTGGCGTTTGGGCTGGTCTGGGCCATCATGATTTTGCTGGCCGGCGTGGCTTACTTCCAGCAGGAAAGCATCCGCGCCGAACAAGGCTTGTCAGAGCAACAAGAGCGGCGGGCCGCCCTGGCCAGCGAGTGGCGGCAATTGACCAACGTCAACCTCAGCCGTTCGATGGGGATTCTGCTGTCTCAGAGCAATCCGGAGGTGAGTGGTTATTTCGCGCCCCAGATCAAGGTCACCACCGAGCAGATCAACGCCATCCAAAAAGAGATGGAAACCGCGTTGACGTCGGACAAGGAAAAAGCGCTGATGGGTGAAATCGCCGATCAGCGCAGGCTCTACATCAGCGCACGGGAGGAGGCTTTCAAACTGACCGAGGGTCCCGCCATCACCGACGCCGTCAAAACCAAGCTGGTGCCTGCTGCGCAGAACTACACGGCATCCATCGACGAGCTCGCACAGCATCAAAAGGACCTGGTGGCCCAGCGCGCGGTACGTGTTCTGGCTGGCATCGAGCGTTCAGAGTGGTTGATGCTCATCCTGGTGGTCAGCGGCATTGCGGTCGGCGCCATCATGACCCGGTTCATCACACGCTCCGTGATCGGCCCAATCGAGCGGGCCGTGAAAGCCACCCAGACCATCGCCTCAGGCGATCTCTCTCGCAAAGTCGCCGTCGAAGGCAGGGACGAGCTCAGCCAACTGCAGGTCAATCTGGGGGCCATGCAGGAGTCGTTGCGCCAACTGGTGAGCAACATCCGCGAATCAACCGACAGCATCAGCACCGCCAGCGTCGAGATCGCCACGGGCAACCTGGATCTGGGCCAACGCACCGAGCAGACCGCCTCGAACCTTCAGCAAACCACGGCGTCCATGGACCATTTGACGACCAACGTCAAACACAGTGCCGACAACGCCCGCCAGGCCAACCAACTGGCTTCCAACGCCGCCGAAGTGGCGGCCCGCGGCGGCCAAGTGGTCTCTCAGGTGGTCAGCACCATGGACGAGATCAACGCCAGCTCGAAGAAAATCTCCGACATCATCGGCGTCATCGATGGCATCGCTTTCCAAACCAACATCTTGGCGCTCAACGCCGCGGTCGAAGCCGCCCGCGCCGGCGAGCAAGGCCGGGGCTTTGCGGTGGTCGCCAGCGAGGTGCGCAGCCTGGCTGGGCGCTCGGCCGAGGCGGCCAAGGAAATCAAGAGCCTGATTGGCGCCAGTGTGGAGCGGGTGGAAACCGGCTCGCGCTTGGTCGAAGACGCCGGCACCACCATGCAGGAGATCGTCACCTCGGTGCAGCGCGTCTCCGACATCATTGGCGAGATCAGCGCCGCTGCTGCCGAGCAGAGCGACGGCATCAGCCAGGTCAACACCTCGGTGGTGCAACTGGACGAAATGACCCAGCAAAACGCCGCCCTGGTCGAAGAAGGCGCTGCCGCTGCTGAAAGCCTGCGCGACCAGGCCCAGCGCCTGACCCGGGTGGTCAACACCTTCAAGCTGGGTGCCGGCGACGACACCGCCGTGGCCCAGGCCCCTGCGGCAGCCGCTACCCGCGCTTTGCCTTCAGCCCCGACCCGCAGCCTAGCGAAACCAGCGCCCAAGAGCCACGCACCGAATGCCGTGGCCCGTGCCAAGCCGGTGGCGGCTGTTCGCACGGCCGTGCCGGCACCCCCCCCCTCGACACCCCCTGCGCCAGCGGCCAGCGCGGTCAGTGACGAATGGGAAAATTTTTGACGGCAGGCCTTGCGCTGTAGCCCTGCCCTGCTTTGCCCCGTTTTGACCCGACCCACTGACCGAGCGCTTGCGCCATCCTTTTCATTGATTCACCGAGAGCATCACCATGGACATGATCACCGACGCCAAGCAG
>JAZKHH010000200.1:0-17611 GCA_040385465.1 Pseudomonadota bacterium
CGTCGATCAGACCGGCCAAGATGAACATCTTGGTTTGCAGGTCGTTCATGAGTTCAGGCTGACGTGCCGAGGCCTCGAGGAATTTGCCGCCCATCAAAGCGATGCCGATGGAGGCGCCAACAGCGCCCAGGCCCACAATCAAACCACAAGCCAGCGCGACGAGACCGAGGACGTTTTCCATGTTTAGCTCCTAAAGGTGAAATGAAAGTCGAGAGAAAAGAAAGAAAGGGAGAGAAAAGCAAAACTTCGAGAAGAACGCGCAGCAGCAACCGGTGGAGGTCAGTGAGCGTCGTGGGCCTGCCCCACATAAATCAGGGTCAACATCATGAAGATGAAGGCCTGCAAGGTAATGACCAGGATGTGGAACAGCGTCCACACCGTGCCCGCCACCACGTGCCCCACACCCAGCCAGAACATGCCCTCAGTCGGGTTGAACTGCCAGGCCCACACCCCGCCCATGAGCGCGATGAGCATGAACACCAACTCGCCGGCGAACATGTTGCCGAAGAGTCGCATGCCATGGGAGACGGTTTTGGCGGTGAACTCGATCATCTGCATCAAGAAGTTCACCGGGTACAAAACGGGGTGGTCACCAAAGGGGGCCGCAATCAGCTCGTGGCTCCAGCCGCCCAGGCCCTTGATCTTGATGTTGTAGACCAGGCACACGACGAGCACGCTGCACGACAGACCGAGCGTGGTCGACAGGTCGGCGGTGGGCACCACGCGCATGTAGTCTTGGGCGCCCAGGGCCGGGCCGGCGGCGTGCCAGAACGCGGGGATCAAATCGACCGGCAGCATGTCCATGGCATTCATCAGGAAAATCCAGACGAACACGGTCAAGGCCAGCGGGGCCACCAGCTTGCGGCTGGTGGCGTTGTGGATCACGCCTTTGGCTTGGTTGTCGACCAGCTCATAGAGCATTTCGACCAGCGCCTGGAAACGGCCGGGAACGCCCGCGGTGGCGCGGCGCGCGGCCATCCACATCACCAGGCAACCCAGCGAGCCCAGCACGATCGCGAAAAACACGGAATCGACGTTGAAGAGGCTGAAGTCGACGATCGACGTCTGCTTGACACCTTCAAAGGAGAAATTCATCTGCAGGTGCTGCAGGTGATGCTGGATGTATTCACCAGCTTTGGGGGCGTTGGCGGCTTGTGCGTCAGCGGACATGTTGTTGAATCTCTTGTTCTGGCTTCGGGGTCGAAGGCCGGTGCCACAGCAGCACCAACCAGTTCACTTTCAAACTCACAATCATGGTCACCAGCAGCGCCGGCCAATGCAGGCCCGGCACCACCTTGACGGCAGCCACCAGCATGGCCACTGCCGCCAACACCTTGGCAAACTCCCACACCATGAAGCCGACCATGGCCTCACCCGGGTTCGTCTTGCCAGCTTGTCTGGACATCCCGCGGGCCATCAGGGCTCCGGGAATCACCACGGCGGCGGCGCCGTAAAGCGCCGACCAGGCCATGTTGCCTTGCCGCCAGATCACCCAGACACCGGCACTGAGCAGCAGCCCGACCAGTGCCTGAACGCCCAGCACCACCCAGGGTGACAAAGGCGGGTGACGGGCCTGAAGGGCCTGTGCCTCTTGTCGCGTGAGGGGCTTGAAAGGAGGGGCTTCCACCTCATCTTCCAACGCTGGACGGGGTGCCTGGGCCTTGGTGTCGGAAAGGAGTCGGCCACGATCGATGCGGTCAGTCATGGCAGGACTCAAAATCCGGGGTCACCAAGTACAAAGCCTCGGAATTATATGTGTAAACCCGTACGTCATGGCCGAGGTTTGTTGCGGCGACGTGAAATCGGCCGGCGGATCTGACCGCGTTGGGGCCGGTTCACACGACGCAAGCCAGATGCGTTTGGACCAGAAAAGCCGTGAGCCAGGCGCAAAACGCAGCCGGGGCGGTGCGCACGGCTTTTCTGGTCCAAACCCTCCGGGAAGGTGGCTGGTAAGGCACAGCGCCGCGTTGCTCACCTTGTCCCAGACGCCCAGTCTGGGCGGCGGTTCGCGCCTTGCTCTGTGCCTTACCAGCCACCTTCGCACTGGCTTGCATCGTCTGGACAGGCCCTGGCCTGTTCAGGGCAGTGTCAAGTAACGCTGGGCGAGGGCTTGGCAGGCTTGCACGCTGGCGATAGCGTCGAAGTGAGGACCCAGTTCTTCGGCCAGCAATTCGCCCACACGGGGCGCGAGGTCATGGGCGCGTTGGGCGTCCAGGAACAACAGCCGGCAGCGGCGCGCCAGCACGTCACTCACCGTGCGGGCCATCTCGCTGCGCACGGCGTGGCGCACCATGGCCTCATTCAAGCAGACCTGACCGTTCTCGGTCCACAAGGGGCGGTCGGCGCCGGGCAGCGTGCTGATGTGCGTCGCGTCGCTGCCATAGCTGTGCAGGCCAGGCCATTCGCTCAGAGGAACCAGGGGCCGGGTCGGGGCGCTGGGGCGGCCCCACAGCGGCAAGTGCTCGGTCACCGGAGGCGCGGGCGGCAATGACCCATTGCGTTGGCAGTGGGCCAAGACGTCTTCTGCCATGGCGCGGTAGGTGGTCCATTTGCCACCGGTGACGCTGACCAGGCCGTCGGGGTTGGTCCAAACGCTGTGCTCGCGCGACAGGCTGGCGGTGGCGTCGCTGCTGTGCGGGGCGCGGACCAGGGGCCGCAAGCCAACCCACACCGAGCGCACATCGGCGCGCGTGGGCGCTTGTTGCAACACCCGGCCAGCCTCTTGCAGGATGAAGTCCACCTCGGCCGCGGTGGGCTCGGGCTCGTAGGGCACGTCGGAGCGGGCCGTGTCGGTGGTGCCGAGCAGGGTTTTGCCGAGCCAGGGAATGGCGAACAGCACCCGGCCGTCGCTGGTTTTCGGGACCAGCAGGGCATGGCCGCCCGGCAAGAAGGCACGGTCCACCACCAGGTGCACCCCTTGACTCGGCGTGACCTTGGCGGCGCTGAGGGCGCCGCCACCCAAGCGCTGCACGGCGTCGACCCACACGCCGGTCGCATTGATCACGCAGGCGGCCGACACCGACAGGCGCTCGCCACTTTCGCGGTCCTGGACCTCGACGCCCGTGAGGCGCCCGCCCACGTGGGTGAAGGCCACCACGGGGCAGTGATTGAGCACCAGCGCGCCGTGTGCGGCGGCGGTGCGCGCCAGTGCCAGTGCCAGGCGGGCGTCGTCGAACTGGCCGTCCCAGTATTTGACGCTGCCACGCAGGCGGTGGGCTTGCACGGTCGGCAGGCACGCGCGGGTTTGGCGGGCCGAGAGGATTTCGGTGGCGCCCAGGCCGCGGCGGCCGGCGAGCCAGCCGTAGGCCGACAGCCCCACGGCGTGCAAAGCTTGGCGGACCCAGCCATAAGCCGGCACCACGAAGGGCAAGGGCTGGGCCAAGTGGGGCGCGTGCGCCAGCACGGCGGCGCGCTCGTGCAAAGCCTCGCGCACCAAGGGCCAGTGGCCCTGGGCCAGGTAGCGCACGCCGCCGTGCAGGAGCTTGGTGCTGCGCGACGAAGTGCCTTCGGCCAGGTCGTGAGTTTCGAACAAGGCCACGCGCCAACCCCGCGCAGCGGCGTCGAGCGCCACGCCCAGACCGGTGGCACCGCCACCGATGACCACGAGGTCCCAGCGGCCGCTTCGGCGCAGCTCGGCCCATTGGGCGGCGCGGTCAAGGCCGAGGTCGGGCCGGGCAGGTGGTGGAGAAAGCAGGCTCAAAGCAGATCGGCTTTGAGGTAATGCGCGCCCGGCAGCGGGCTGAAGTAGTACGGCGGAATTTCTTCAAAGCCCAGGGAGGCGTAGAGCTCGCGTGCGGCTTCCATGTCGTCCAGGGTGTCGAGCAGCACAGCGGAGTAACCCGCGCGGCGGGCCTCGTCGAGGAGGGCCTGGGCCAGTTGGCGGCCCAGGCCGAAGCGGCGGAAGGCAGGGCGCACGAAGAGGCGCTTCATCTCGCAGGCGTTGGCGTGATCGGCATCGGGGAAGGACCGGAAGGCGCCGCAACCGGCCACCTGGCCGTCGACCAGCGCCAGCAGCAGGTGGCCTTGGGGCGCGGCGTACTCACCGGGCAAGGTGGCGAGTTCGGCGTCGAAGTTTTGAAAGCCGAGATCGATGCCGAGGCTGTCGGCGTACTCCTGGAAGATCTCGCGGGCGGCCTGCAAACCCTCGGCTGTCTGGGGCGACAGGAGCTGGACTTCGATGGTGTCAGGGTGGTGCATGGCGAGAATCGGACGCGATTGCAGTCTACGCCGTGCCCAGGCCGATCAGCCCGGCAACGACACCTGCGCTGGCGGCCAGCAGCAGCGCGGCCAGCAGGCGATGACGGGGGCCGTCTTGCGAGGGCGGGACCGACAACGGCAGGTGCTTGTCACCGGTGATCATGGCGGTGACCAGGTTCTGGCCGCGCCAACGGTAGAAGAGGATGGCGGCGACATGCAAGGCCACCAGGCCCATGACCAAATATTGGCCGGTGTTGGTGTGCCAACCAGTGGCCAGGCGGCTGGTGGCAGAGGACACGAATTGCACCCAGGGGCCGGCGTTGGCGATGTCGTCGTCGGCCATCAAGCCGGTGCCGACCTGCACGGCCAGCCCGACCAACAGCGCCCAGACGGACAAAGCGCCCAGCGGGCTGTGACCCACGTCCCAGTGCACGCCTGCGGGCGCCGACTGGCCGCGCACGAAGCGCCACACAACGACTGGGTGATAGAGGAATTGGCCAAAGCGCGACCAGCGGCCGCCGACGAAACCCCAGAGCAAGCGGAACAGCAACAGGGCGAAGATGAGGTAGCCGAAGCGGAAATGCCAGGCCATGGCGTTGCCGCCGATGTTGGCGGTGACCACGGAGCCCACCACGCTGACCGCCAAAGCAACGTGGAACAGGCGGGTCGGCAAATCCCAGACACGCACCCGGGGAGCGCTGGAAGGGTCGACAGACGGAGAGACTGACGGCGGGACGGGGAGCGACACGCACGGACCTCGAACAAGAACGGTTCGCTGTTTTACACCATGCCGGGCGACTGAACGGGTGCGGCCTCCTGCAACAACCCCGGCACCACTGCGGCCAGGTGGTCGAAGACCTGACGGATGGCTTTGTCGCTGCGGATTTCCCGGTGCACCACCAACCAGCAGGGGTGGGGCGCGATCGGCAGGTCGGGCAGGACGGGGCGCAGCCCCCATTGGCGAGCGTTGAAGTGCGCAAGAAACCCGATGCCGGCGCCTTCGGCAACGAGCCGGCCGTAGGTGATGTGGTCGTCGGTGCGCAAGGCGAACTGGGCACGGGTCAGCACGTGGCCTGCCGCGGCGGCGCCGCGCTCGATGAGGTCGCTGCTGGCGTAGCCAACGAGCGTGTGGTGGGCCAGGTCGTTGGGCACGAGCGGGGTGCCGGCGCGCTGCAGGTAGCTGTCGTGAGCGTAGGCCCCCACGCCGACCTGGCCCACTCGCCGGGCGATCAAGGAGGATTGGTCGGGACGCACCATCCGCAAGGCGATGTCCGCTTCGCGGCGAAGCAGGTTGTGCACAGCGTTGGAGGCCACAATCTCCAGCTGCAAGCCGCTCACCCCTGCCAGGGGCGCGAGGGCCGCCGGCAGCACATAGACGGCCATGAGCTGGCTGGCTGAAATGCGCACGGTGCCGCCTGCGGCGCTGCGCCGCAGGGCTGCGACCTGGGACAGTGATTCGGCACCCGCTTGCATCTGCCGTGCGCTCTCGGCAATGGCCCGGCCCAACGCCGTGGGCGCCACCCCGCGACCAGTGCGCTCGAAGAGCGGCGCACCCAGTTGTGCCTCCAGCTCGGCCAGGTGACGGCTGAGGGTGGATTGTTGGGCTTGCAGGCGCACCGCGGCCGCGCTGACGCTGCCGGCCTCGAGCGTGGCGAGGTACGCACGCACCAGGTGCCAGTCAAATCCGAGCCAGTGAGGCGGTGCAGGATCGGTCATGCAATTTCGCATAGCTTTTAGGACGATTTGGCGATTGTGCGTGATGCGGGCATCTTCGAAACTCACCCTGCCCAAGTTCACAACACCTTGTCCAGGCTTCTTCTTTTTGCTTTTTTTGTGATTTGTTTCGGGAGCACCGTCCATGAACCCCCTTCACACCGAGCGGCTGAGCGCCGTCGTCGACCATGACTTCGTCGTGTTCTTGATCGGCTTGCGCATCAACAAGCCTTGGAAGGTGCATCGCTGGTTGCCGGTGGTGCTGGAAATGCCGCGCATGCTGCGGGAACTCAGCGCCCAGCCTGAATTGGGGCTGCTGGGCCACATTCCCGGCCTGCGCGTGTCGGTGCAGTACTGGCGCTCGTTTGAGCACCTGGAGGCGTACGCGCGCAGCGGCGAGCACCAGCACCTGCCCGCGTGGAAACGTTTCAACCAACGGCTGCATCGGGCCCGCGGCGACGTGGGGATCTGGCACGAAACCTACCAGGTGCAGGCGAACGGGCACGAGTCGGTGTACAGCGGCATGCCCGCCTTTGGCTTGGGCCGCGTCGGCCGATTGATGCCGGCAACGGGCGGACGGGAACGGGCCCGACAGCGGCTGGCCGGCGGGGCGGATGGCACGCCGGCAGCGCCAACCCCGTGAGCGACGGAGGGGGGCTGTGGTGCAGGGGTTTGTCTCCTGGCAATCGCCAATTGATTGGGGTGGTGCCGTGCGTACACTGCGCGGGTCGGGCGGCCAGCTTGGCCCGGGAGCCTCTCCGACGTCGTCATTCGTTTTGTTGTCAGCTGTCCCACCCTTTTGGAGCTTACGCATGAAACAACGCCTCGGCCTGCTGGCCGCCACCGGCACTTTGCTGGCCCTCATGAGCCAGCCGTCTGCCGCCCAATTTGCCAAACCGGAAGACGCCATTAAGTACCGCAAGGCGGCCTTCACGGTCATGGCGGCGCACTTCGGTCGGCTGGGGGCCATGGCCAACGGCAAGGCGCCTTACGATGCCAAGGCCGCGGCCGACAATGCGGCCATCGTGCTGCAGATGTCGGCGTTGCCCTATGCAGCGTTTGGCGAAGGGACTGACAAGGGCGACACCCGCGCCAAGGCCGAGGTGTGGTCCGAGCCGGAAAAATTCAAAGCCGCGGCGGCCAAGATGCAGGAAGAGGTGGTCAAGCTGAATGCGGCCGCTCAAACCGGCAAGCCCGAAGCGCTCAAAGCGGCTTTTGGCGGTGCCGCGCAAAGCTGCAAAGGCTGCCACGACACGTATCGCAAGGAATAATGACCTGCGCGGGCCGTCCGACGGGCGGCCCGGCCCACGCACCGTCATCGCCCCTTCTTGGGCGCGCCTCCACCGGCAGGCGCGTCACAAGCTCAGGCGGCCCTGCACGCAGTCGCAGGTGTGCCCACCGACCCACACCTCCTCGCCGTCGCGCTCGATGTGCACCCGCCCTTCCCGACCCAAGACCGTGCCCTGGCTCACCAGGTAGCGCGAGGGGGCCAGGCCGGCGCCGGTCAGCCACTGCGCCAGGCTGGCGTTCAAGCTGCCGGTGACCGGGTCTTCATGGGCGCCGCCCATGGACATGAACGCCCGCACCTCGAAAAGCGGCGCAGCCTCGTCGTCGCCACGTTCCGCGGCGCTCCACGGGGCGATCAAGCCCAGTTGGAGACCGGCCAGTTGGGCGAAGTCGGGGCGCAAGGCCAGCAGCTCCGCCCGACTGGCCAGCATCAAGCCCAGCCAACCCGGGCCGTTGTCGACCCACTCGGCGGCCACCAATGCCCTGAGGGGCACGCCCAGCCCGTGGGCAATGCGACCCAGCAGCTCCGGCTCGACCGGGCCACTGCGCACCCGGGGCGGGGCACGGAACGCGAGGCGCCCGCCGGCTTGGGGCCGAATCGGAATCAGCCCGGCGGGGCACTCCTGCATGATCCGGCTGCGGCGTGGGCGCCCCCCGGTGCCCAGCCACACATGGCAGCTGCCCAAGGTGGGGTGACCGGCAAACGGCAGCTCGCGGTCCGGGGTGAAGATGCGCACCCGGTAGTCGGCCTCAGCCTGGGTGGGCGGCAGCAAAAACGTGGTTTCCGAGAGCTGGGTCCAGCGGGCCAGGGCCGCCATGTCGTCCACAGACCAGGCCTCGGCACCGCGGACCACGGCCAGGGCATTGCCCCGCAGTGGGCGGGTGGTGAACACATCGACCTGGTGGAAATCAAAGCTCGGCATGGAAGGCCTCCCGGTGCGGCTCACGCTGCCGTTGCGCCGCATAGCGTGCCATGGCCTCGGCCAAGGCGGCCACGGCCGCTTGCATGCGGTCGGGCGGCACTGTGACGAAACTCAGACGCAGGGTGTTGTGCGCCGCCTGCAAGGCGTAAAACGACGCACCCGGTACGAAGGCCACGCCCTGCTCCACGGCCCAAGGGAACAGGGCCTGGGCGTCCCAGCCCACCGGCAGGGTGACCCAGAAGAACATGCCACCCTGGGGCACCTGCCACTGGCAGCCGGCGGGCAGGTGCTCGGCGAGCGCCTGTTGCATGCGGTCGCGCTGGCTGCGGTAGTGCGCCCGCAACCGCGGCAGGTGGGTGGCCATGCAGCCGCTTTGCAGCACCTCGTGCACCACCCGCTGGTCGAAGCTGGGGGAATGCAGGTCGGCCGCCTGCTTGGCCTGGACGATCTTCGGCATCAAGGCGTCGGGCGCCACCAGGTAGCCCAGCCGCAGCCCGGGGGCCAAGACCTTGGAGAAGGAGCCGAGGTACACGGTGCCCTGCGGCCAGCAGGCGCCCAGCGGCGGCGGGGGTGGTTCGTCGAACCACAGCTCGCCGTAGGGGTCGTCTTCCACCACCGGCACGTCGGCGGCCTGTGCGGCCGCCATCAGGCTCAGGCGACGCGCCGCGCTGATGCTGCGCCCGGTGGGGTTTTGGAAATTCGGCAGCAGGTACATGAAGCGCGCGCCCTCGACGGCGTCCAGCGCCTGCGGCAGGGGGCCTTCTTCATCGGCTTCCAATGCACACCAACGCGGCTGCGACATGGAGAAGGCCTGCAGCGCGCCCAGGTAGGTGGGCGCCTCCACAGCCACCGGAGAGCCGGGGTCGACGAGCACCTTGCCGACCAGGTCCAGGCCCTGCTGCGAGCCGGTGGTGATCAGCACCTGGTCGCTGGAGACCGGCATGCCACGCCGGCACAGGTCGGCGGCCACCCATTCGCGCAGCGGCCGGTGACCCTCGCTCGGACCGTATTGCAACGCGGTGTTCGAGGGGTCGGCCAGCACCCGCTGCGTGGCGTCGCGCAAAGCGTCGAGCGGAAAACACGCCGCCGGCGGCAGGCCACCGGCCAGGGACACGATGTCGGCGCGTTCGGTGAGCCTGAAGATCTCACGCAGGGCACTGGGTGCGAGGGCGGCAGAGCGGCGGGACAAGGTGAAGGGCGACGTCGACATGGTGGTCAGGCTCACGGGTGACAAGGGGAATGGGGTGGGCGTTCGGGTTCGGGTTCGGCAGGCAGGGCGGCCCCGGCGATGGGCGGCAAGCCGGCGGAAACGCTCGCAACCCACAGCGCCTCAGGCGCCGGCGCTGGCATCCGCCGCGCCACCCACACCACGGCGCCGACGGCCAGGGCACAGCCCACGGCCGCGCCGTCCAGGCTTTCCTGCAACAGCGGCACGGCGGCCAGGAGGCTGAAGAACGGCTGCAGCAGTTGCACCTGGCTGACCCGTGCAGCCCCGCCCAACGCCAGGCCGTGGTACCAGGCGAAGAACCCCAGCCACATGGAAAACAAGCTGACGTAGGCCAGGCCGACCCAGGCCGAGGGCGCAATGGCCGCCGGTTGCGCAGGCCAGGTGAGCCAAGCCCAGGGCAAGGTCACCGGCATGGCCAACACCAACACCCAGCAGGTGACCTGGGCGGCCGGAAGCTCCGCTGACGCCTTGGCCCCCGCCACGTAGCCCCCCGCGGCAAACAGCACCGCCAACAGCAGCAGCCCATCGGCCCACCCGGGGGCCCCGCTGGCGCTGTGGACGGCATACGCCAGCACCAGGCCCGCGCCCACCAGCGCACACAACCAGAACCCCCGGCCTGCCCGTCGGCGTGTCAAGCCCACCGCCAACACCGCCGTGGCCAGCGGCAGCACCCCGGTGATGACGGCGGCATGCGAAGCGTCCACGTGGCGCAAGGCGATCGCCAGGCAGCCAGGAAAGCCCAGCACCGTGCCGACGCCACAGGCCAGCAGGTGCGCAATCAGGTGACGCGGTGGCCAGGCGGCGCGAACCGCGAGCAGGTAAGCCGCACTCAAGGCAGCGGCCACCGCGGCCCGGCCGGCCATCACGAACAGCGGCGACCACTGCGGCGCCTCGGCCGTGCCAACGGCCAGGCGCGTCATGGGCAACGTGACGGCAAACATCAGCACGCCCAGCAGACCCCAGACCCACCCCCGGGATTCGTCCGACAGCGCCGACCAACGTCGCTTCCACGGAAGGTGGGGGTTCACAAGGGTGTCTGGCGAAGTGGGCATGACTTAGTCTAGGCACGCACAACCACACAAATACGATACAGTTTTCACACACCTTGCGTCTTCTGTATTGGCGGCGCGCACCACACACCTTTGCACCATGCCCCACACACCTACTCCATCGCCGTTGTCGCGCCAAGCCGATGCTTCGCTAACCGACCAGCTCTCCGAGCTGTTCGCCGACCGCATTCGCCAGCGCCTGCTGGCCGGCGGCGCCCGCCTGCCCTCGGTGCGGGCCTGCGCCGCACGCCACGAGGTCAGCCCCAGCACCGTGGTCGCGGCCTACGACCGCCTGTTGGCGCAGGGCCTGGTCGAGGCACGGCCGCAACGCGGCTTCTTCGTGCGCACGCCACCTGAGACCGCCGCCTTGGTGCAGGACCCGGCCATGCCGCACGCTGCCCGTCCGGCGCGCATTCCGCTCAATGCCACCACGCTGTTGCGCGGCATGCTGCAACCGCAGGGCGCGCGGCCTATGCCAGGTCTGGGCACCCTGCCCGTCGATTGGCTGGACCCCCAGCTGCTGAGCCAGGCCTTGAAGAAAGTGTGCACGCCGGCGCAGCAGCGGCAGGCCTTGGAATACGGCGAGCCCGCTGGCGATCTGCGCTTGCGCCAGGCTTTGTCGATCCGCCTGCAAGACCATGGCGTGCAGGCCGAGCCAGCGCAAATCATCACCACCGTGGGCGCGACGCAGGCCCTGGACATCGTCACCCGGACCCTCACCCGGCCCGGCGACAGCGTGCTGGTCGACGAGCCGGGTTGGTCGATCGAGTTCGCCCGCTTGAGCGCCCTCGGGCTGCGCCTGCTGCCGGTGCCCCGGCGTGACGACGGCCCCGACCTGGCGGTGATGGAGCAGCTCATCCGCAGCCAACCGCCCGAGCAGCGACCCCGGCTGTACGTGACGGTGAGCGTGTTGCACAACCCGACCGGCACCTCCTTGTCGCTGCCCACCGCGCACCGGGTGCTGCAGTTGGCCCAGCAGCACGACTTCCACATCATCGAAGACGACAGCTATGCCCACCTCGCCCCCGCGCACCTGCCCCGCCTGAGCGCGCTGGACGCCTTGGAGCGCACGCTGTACGTGTCGGGCTTTTCCAAGATCCTGACGCCGGGCTGGCGGGTCGGCTTCATCGCTGCGCCGAAGGACTGGGTTGACCGCCTGGTCGACACCAAGATCCTCACCACCCTGACCACCCCCAGCGTGATGGAGCAGGCGCTGGCGCACTGCCTGGAGCAAGGCTGGCTGCGCCGCCACGCGCAGCGCGTGGTGCAAAAACTCGACCAGGCCCGCGCCCGCTCAGTGCAGCTGGCCGAGCGGCACGGCGCGCGCTTCGTGTCGCCGCCGCGCGGTTTGTTTGGCTGGGTCGACATGGGCACCGACACCGAACGTCTGGCGCAGCGCATGCTCGACGAGGGCTGGCTGCTGGCGCCGGGTGCCTTGTTCCATGCCAGCCACCGGCCCACCTCGCTCATGCGCATCAACTTCGCCACCACCCAGGACGCCAGGTTTTGGAAAACGCTGGCCCGCTGTATCACTTGAGTCACACTGGCCGGCTCGACCACCCGTTCGAGGGGGGCAAGGACTCGGCGGGAAACAGAAGCGATCGCGGTAAAGTTCGCTGTCGCCGATTTCCGGCCCCCTCCACTGCAAGGATTCGCCCCAGGGCCTGTCCACACCACGGAAGCCAGATGCGTTTGAACCCGAAAAGCCGTGCGCCCGGCGCACACCGCAATTGGGGCGGGGCCCATGCCTGGCCCTGTGCCTTTGAGGCCGCGTTCACATTGGCCTGCGTGGTGTGAACAGGCTCTAGGCCCGCGTCATGAGCACGATGTTCGAATCCACCATCCCGCCCGGCGAACCGGAGCTGATGCGCGCCAGCAAGTACGTTCGGTATTTGAAAGGCGAGACCACTCAGCCCAACGCGCCCGGCCTGAGCACGCATGGCGATCTGTCGCCATCGCTGCGTGATGATCTCTCGCGCTTCGACCAGCATGAAGGCGGCGCGGAGATGCTGGAGGTGATGGCCGCCTGCGTGCGCCACAGCGAGCGGCTGACAATGCAGTTGCACTGCGGCCAGCACGTGGTGCCCCTGACGGTGTTTCCCCAGGAGCGGCTGGCCTACAGCCCGCTGCCGATGGAAGAGTTGCTGTCGATGCCGATGCACGAGATGCGCGTGATCCACATCGAGCCGGCCGCCTTGCATCCCCCGCACAGCGGCGACGACAACCCGATCGGGCAGCCGCAGCTCTACCACCCGCTGGCACCGCTGCTGTGGGCGCTGGCACTGCGTGGCGCGCGCGACGCCCTGCTGCCGGAGATTGCCGGCAGTGCGGCCTACCGCATTGCGCCGGCCATCGACCTCACCCCGATGCTCAACAGCGACCTGCTGGTCAACGCCGTCGAGCGGCTGCGCCGCGAAACCACCAACCTGCGCAGCCTGGCCGAGTGGCCGGGCCTGGACACCGAGCGGGCCAGCCGGCTGCTCAATGCCATCTACCTGCAATCGGCGCTGATCGTCACCCGTTCGCACCCGGATGCGGTGAGCGACAGCTGGTTCGGTGCGCTGAGCCAGCGTTGAGCCTCAAGCCGACGGCGTGTCCTGCGCCTGAGCTTTTGCCTTCGCAATCACGCCGCCGCCCAGACACACCTCGCCGTCGTACAGCACCGCATACTGCCCCGGCGTGACCGCCCACTGCGGCTGGTCGAACTGCAAGCCGAAGGCACTGCCTTCGGTCAACCCGGCAGGGGCCGCGGTGAAGCGGCAAGCGGCGTCGGTTTGCCGATAGCGTGTCTTGGCCGACAACCCGGGCGTGTCGGGCGGCGTGCCGGCCACCCAGTGCGCATCGCTGGCCTGCAGGGCTTGTGACTGCAGCCATGCGTGGCCATGGCCCTGCACCACGTACAGCGTGTTGGTCGCCATGTCCTTGCGCGCCACGAACCAGGGCTCGTGGTCGTGGCCACCGCGCTGGCCTGCGTCGTCACGCACACCGCCGATGCCGATGCCCTTGCGCTGCCCCAAGGTGTAGAAGCTCAAGCCGACGTGCTCGCCCAAATGCCGGCCACGGTCGTCGAGGATCGGGCCAGGCGTGTTCGCCAGGTAACGGTTCAAAAATTCTCGAAACGGCCGCTCGCCGATGAAGCAGATGCCGGTGCTGTCTTTCTTGCGCGCATTGGGCAGGCCGATCTCCTCGGCCACGCGGCGCACCTCGGTCTTCGGCAACGCCCCCACCGGGAAACAGGTGCGCGACAGCTGTGCCTGGTTGAGGCGGTGCAAAAAATAGCTTTGGTCTTTCAGCGGGTCCAAGCCTTTGAGCAACTCGAAGCGCTGGTGGTCGCCGCGCTGGCGCACGCGGGCGTAATGGCCGGTGGCGATCTGTTCGGCGCCCAGGCGCAGGGCATGGTCCAAAAAGGCCTTGAACTTGATCTCCGCGTTGCACAGCACGTCGGGGTTCGGCGTGCGCCCCGCCTGGTACTCGCGCAGGAATTCGGCGAACACCCGGTCTTTGTAGTCGGCGGCGAAATTGACGTGCTCGATCTCGATGCCGATGACGTCGGCCACCGCGGCCGCGTCGATGAAGTCGGCGTTGGACGCGCAGTACTCGCTGTCGTCGTCGTCTTCCCAGTTCTTCATGAACAAGCCCACGACCTCGTGCCCCGCCGCCTTGAGCAAGTGGGCACTGACGGCCGAGTCGACCCCGCCGCTCAAACCGACCACCACCCGGCGCTTGGGCTGGGCCGAGGTCATGGCGGACCCTTGATTTCCGGCTCGTACAAGGAGCGGTCGATGGACACCGCCGACAACGGCAAACGCTGCCCGGCCACCATGTCCTCCAGGCTGCGCAGCACCAGGGCACTGCGGTGCTGCGGGCGGCAGGCCCTCAGCTCGTCCAGGGTCATCCACAGGGTGCGGCGGATGCCGGTGTCCAACCGCAGACGGGGATCCGGCTCGCTGACGGTGCCCCCGAAAGCCAAGCGCAGGTAGGTGATGTCCAACTGCTGGCGCGGGCGCAGGTGGCGCGACATGTAAACCCCCACCAGGCACTCGGGGCTGAACACACAAGCGGTCTCTTCCAGCGCCTCGCGCACCACCGCTTCCAGCGGCGACTCGCCCAGCTCCAGGTGACCGGCGGGGTTGTTCAGGCGCGGGCCTTCCAGGGTGTCTTCCTCGACCAGCAAGAACGCGGTGGCAGGGTCGTCGACCGGCCGGCCAGGCCGGGGCCGGGCCACCAATGCGGCCACGGTGACGTGGGGTTTCCAACGATCGCTCATATGGGTGGCAAGTCTATTCGGTGGCACCGGAGTCTGCAGCATCGCGCCCGCGCGAGCGCGCCGCGGTGCCACCCGGCATGACCTCGCGAACGTGGGCAGGTGGGACCGGGTTGACCGGACAGTGCCAAGGGTCGCGGGGATCCGGACCGCCACGGCGCGCCAGCGCGGCCATGAGGCCATGGCGGTAATCGCTTAAAGTCTCGTGCCATTCCCCAGCCTCAGGAGAGACCCATGCTGATCGGTGTTCCGCTGGAAACAGCCCCCGGAGAGACCCGAGTGGCTGCCACGCCCGAAACCGTGAAGAAGCTGGTGTCCCAAGGCCACACCGTGCGGGTGCAATCCGGTGCGGGCGTGTCCGCCAGTGTGGTGGATGCGGCTTACCAGGCCGCGGGCGCTGAAGTCAGCGATGCCGCCGGCGCCTGTGGCTGCGGCCTGGTGCTCAAGGTGCGCGCCCCCAGTGCCGCCGAGCTGCCCCTGTATCCGCGTGACACCGTGCTGGTGGGCATGCTCAACCCCTTTGACCGCGACGGCCTGCAGCGCCTGGCCCAAGCCGGCCTGACCAGTTTCGCGCTGGAGGCAGCCCCCCGCACCACCCGCGCTCAGAGCATGGACGTGCTGTCCAGCCAGGCCAACATCGCCGGCTACAAGGCGGTGATGCTGGCGGTGCACCACTACCAGCGTTTCTTCCCCATGCTGATGACGGCGGCCGGCACGGTCAAAGCCGCGCGCGTCGTCGTGCTGGGCGTGGGTGTGGCGGGCCTGCAGGCCATTGCCACGGCCAAGCGGCTCGGCGCGGTGATCGAAGCCAGCGACGTGCGGCCCAGCGTGAAGGAGCAGGTGGAGTCGCTCGGCGCGAAGTTCATCGACGTGCCCTTCGAGACAGAGGAAGAAAAGTCCGCCGCTGAAGGCGTGGGCGGCTACGCCCGGCCGATGCCAGAGAGCTGGTTGGCGCGCCAGCGGGTCGAAGTGGCCAAGCGGGTCGCCCAGGCCGATGTGGTCATCACGACCGCCCTGATTCCCGGCCGGGCCGCGCCCGTGCTGGTGACGCCCGAGATGGTGCAGGCCATGAAGCCCGGCTCGGTGCTGGTCGACTTGGCCGCCCCCGCCGGGGGCAACTGCCCGCTCACCGAGCCGGGGCAGACCGTCGTCAAACACGGCGTCACGCTGGTGGGCGAGACCAACCTGCCGGCCCTGGTGGCGGCCGACGCCTCCGCCCTCTACGCCCGCAATGTTCTCGATTTTCTGAAACTGATCATCACCCAGGACGCCACGCTGCACATCCCTCCGGATGACGACATCGTGGTGGCCTGCCTGATGACGCAACAAGGTGAAGTCAAACGACCATGAGCGCGACCCCCTTTTCGCCGCCCACCCGGGTGATGCTGCGAGCCAAGCTGCACCGGGCCACGGTGACCGAAGCCGACTTGCACTACGAAGGTTCCTGCGGCATCGACGCCGAGCTGCTGGAGCGGGCCAACATCAAAGAGTTCGAGCGCATCGAGCTCTACAACATCAACAACGGCGAACGCTTTTCCACCTATGCCATCCAGGCGGCACCGGGCTCGGGCGTCATTTCGCTCAATGGCGCCGCGGCACGCCGGGCGCAGGTCGGTGATCTGCTCATCATCTGCACCTACGCACCGATGACCGATGAGCAGATCGCGCAGTACCAGCCGAGCGTGGTGTTGCTCGACGATGCCAACCGGGTCAAGGAAGTGCGTCAGTTCCGTTGATGGCGTCGGGCGCGCCGGCTTGCCAGCGGCCTGCCTCGTCACCCTGCGCTGTTGTTTGCGTTTCGTGTTCCCCGCCCCACCCTTTTTCGAGGAATCGCCATGGACCTGCTGTCGCCCACCGTCACCAACCTGATCATCTTCGTGCTGGCCATCTACGTGGGCTACCACGTGGTGTGGACCGTCACCCCGGCCCTGCACACGCCGCTGATGGCGGTCACCAACGCCATCTCGGCCATCGTGATCGTCGGCGCCATGCTGGCTGCCGCGTTGACCGTCACACCGTTGGGCAAGACGATGGGCGTGCTGGCGGTGGCCCTGGCCGCGGTGAACGTATTCGGTGGCTTCCTGGTCACCCGCCGCATGCTGGAGATGTTCAGAAAGAAGGAAAAGAAAACAGCAGCGCCTCAGCCTTGACCGGCCCACGCGTGCAGGCCCGGCGGTCACGCCGCGCCGCCCTTGCCTTTCGCTGTCGTCTCCCTTTCCCCTTGCCGGAGCCTCGCTCATGAGCCTCAACGTCGTCACCCTGCTCTACCTCGCCGCCAGCGTGTGCTTTATCCAGGCCCTCAAGGGCTTGAGCCACCCCACCACCTCGATCCGCGGCAACTTGTTCGGCATGGTCGGCATGGGCCTGGCGGTGGCCACCACCGCCGCCCTCATCTACCAGTTGGCGGGTGAGTCGGCCATGGGCCTGGGCTACGTGTTGCTGGGGCTGCTGATTGGCGGCAGTGCCGGCGCGGTCATGGCGCAACGCGTCGAGATGACCAAGATGCCGGAGCTGGTGGCGTTCATGCACAGCATGATCGGCCTGGCCGCGGTGTTCATCGCGGTGGCCGCCGTGGTCGAGCCTCAGGCTTTCAACATCGCTGCCAGTTCCGATTTGATTCCGCCGGGCAACCGTCTCGAGCTGTTCCTCGGTGCGGCCATCGGTGCCATCACGTTCAGCGGCTCGGTGATCGCCTTCGGCAAGCTCTCGGGCAAGTACAAGTTCCGGCTGTTCCAAGGCGCGCCGGTTCAGTTCAAAGGTCAGCATTTGCTCAACCTGGTGCTGGGACTGGCCACCTTGGGCCTGGGCGGCTACTTCATGGCGACCGGTCACTGGCCGTCGTTCCTGGTGCTGCTGGCCTTGGCCTTCGTGCTGGGCGTGCTGATCATCATCCCCATCGGCGGCGCCGACATGCCGGTGGTGGTGTCGATGCTCAACAGCTACTCCGGCT
>JAZKHH010000201.1:0-11378 GCA_040385465.1 Pseudomonadota bacterium
CGGTCGAGGGCGATGGCCTGGCGGCCGACGTGGAAGATGCGGCGGGTCAGCCAGAAGAAGGCGACGATGACGCAGGCCACGCCGACAAAGCCCAGCTCCTCACCGATCACGGCAAGCAGGAAGTCGGTGTGCGCTTCGGGCAGGTAATGCAGCTTTTCGAGCGAGCCGCCGAGGCCCTGCCCGAACCACTCGCCGCGGCCGAAGGCGATGAGCGAGTGGGTCAACTGGTAGGCCTTGCCCTGCGCAAAGGCGGGGTCCCACGGCTGCAGGTAAGCGAAGATCCGCTCGCGCTTTTCATCGCTGAACGTGATCACCAGCACGAAGGTGCCGATCAGCATGGCGGCGCTGAGGAAGAACATGCGCCCGTTGACGCCGCCCAGGAACAACACGCCCATGGAGATCAGCGCCACCACCATGAAAGCACCCATGTCCGGCTCGCGCAGCAGCAGCACGCCGGTAAAGCCCAGCGCAATGGCCATCGGCCAGACGGCACGCACGAAGTTCTCGCGGGCTTCCATCTTTCGCACCATGTAGCTGGCGGCGTACATGCACATTGCCACCTTGGCCAGCTCGCTGGGCTGAAAGTTCATCACGCCCATGGGAATCCAGCGGCGCGACTTGTTCACCACCTTGCCAATGCCGGGAATCAGCACCATCACCAACAAGATGAGGGAGATGACGAAGATCCAGGGCGCCGCCTTCTCCCAGATGTTGAGCGGAATCTGCACCACGACCAGCGCCGTCAGCATCGCGATCGTCAGGGCCAACAGGTGGCGGGTGAGGAAGTGGGTCGGCTGGTAGTTGGCAAAGCGGGGGTTGTCGGGCAGCGCGATCGAGGCGCTGTAGACCATCACCATGCCCAGCGCCAGCAAACCCATGACCACCCAGACCATGGCCTGGTCGAAGCCGGCCATCTTGGTGGTCGAGCCTTGGCCGACGTTGACCCAGTCGCGGATGGGCACCGGGTTGGCTTCGGTGGCGGCGCGGCGCGAGAAGCGCCGGCGCACCTGGCCCCACAAGCCCATCACCGGCACGCCCGAGGTGCCAGCCGCAGAACGTCGTGCACCGATCATGCGATCACCTCGCCTTGTTCCTGGGCCATGGCCCGCACCTCGTCGACGAAGACCTGGGCCCGGTGCTGGTAGTTGTCGAACATGTCCAAACTGGCGCAAGCCGGGCTGAGCAGCACCGTGTCGCCCGGCTGGGCTTGCTGCACCGCCCAACGGGTGGCGGTGGGCAGCGTGTCAAAGCGCTGCATCGGCAGGGCCAGGCTGGCCACGATCGCCTCGATGCGCTCGGCGTCGCGGCCGAGTGTGGCCACCGCGCGGCCATGGGCCTGCAGCGGCTCGCGCAGCGGCTCGAAGTTCTGGCCTTTGCCGTCGCCCCCCAAAATCACCACCAGCCGGGCCGGCGCGCGGTCGGCGCCCAGGCCGAGGATGGCGGCCACGGTGGCGCCCACGTTGGTGCCCTTGCTGTCATCGACCAGGTCGACGCCGTTGAGCGTGGCCACGAACGCCACGCGGTGGGGCTCACCGGTGTACTCGCGCAGGCCGTGCAGCATGGGCGCCAAGGGGCAGCCGATGGCGGTGGCCAAGGCCAGTGCGGCCAGGGCGTTGGCGGCGTTGTGCCGGCCGCGCACGCGCAAGGCGTCGGCGGGCATCAGGCGCTGGATCAGCAGCTCTTCTTCCACGCGGGCCGCGCCGCGCTTGGGCTTGATCGTCTCGTCGAGCTCGCGGGCGCGCACCAACCAGGCCACGCCCTGCTCGGTCACCAGGCCGAAGTCGCCCGGGCGCTGCGGCGCGTGCAGGCTGAAGCGCACGATCGGGCGGGGCACGGTTTTGACGGGCTTGGGCAGCTTGGGCCGACCACGGCCACTGGCGCTGGGCACGGCCACCAGCGCAGCCGGGGCGGGGTCCGCCAGGGCCAAGACCATCGGGTCGTCCTGGTTGACCACGCGCACGGTGCTGGCGCCGAAGATGCAGGCCTTGTCGGCCGCATAGGCTGCCAGGCTGCCGTGCCAGTCGAGGTGGTCTTCGGTGATGTTGAGCACGGTGGCCGCACTCGGCTCGAAACCGACCACGCCGTGCAGTTGGAAGCTGGACAGCTCCAGCACCCAGACCTGCGGCAGGTGGGTGAACACCGGGGCGGCAGGCGGTGGGACCAGCAGGTCGAGCAGCGGCGCTTCGGGGTCGAGCACGGGCAGCACGTCGTCGGCGCTCAGGCGGTCGGCATCATCCACAGCGAGGTTGTCGGCAAATTCAGGCTCGACGACGTCGTTCACCGCAGCGGCGGCTTCTTCAAGCGCCTCGGCGACCTTGCCCCCGGCCGGCAGGGCCTCGAGGTCCAGCGCGTCCGACAGGGTCTGCAGCATCGTCGGCCCGATGTTGCCAGCCATCACGGTGCGCAAACCCGTGCGCCCGATCAGCAGGTGGGTCATGGCGGTGGTGGTCGTTTTGCCATTGGTGCCGGTGATGGCCACCACCTTGGGCGCGTAGCCGTGGGTGCGCTTCAACTCGCTCAGCGCCTCGACGAACAGGTCCAATTCGCCTTGCACCGGCACGCCTTGGGTCGCCGCCTGGGCGAACAAGGCGGCCAGGCGCTCGTCGGCGGGCGCCAGGCCGGGGCTCTTGAACACCCGATCGACGCCGTTGAGGGCGGCCGACAAAGCCGGGCCTTCCAGGGCACCGCTCAGCACCAAGGCATGCGGTGCGGCTGCACGCAGCGCCTCGGCCTGCGGTGGGTTCTCGCGCGAATCCCACACCCGCACCTGGGCACCACCGCGGGCGCACCACCGTGCCATGGCCAGCCCGGACGCGCCCAGGCCCAGCACCAGCACGGTCGACTGGCTCAGGACGCAGGGAGCGTTCACGGGGTGGGTCATGACGGTGTCGTCGCTCATGTCAACGCAGCTTCAAGCTGGCCAGGCCCACCAGACACAACAGCATGGTGACGATCCAAAAACGCACCACGACCTGCGTTTCCTTCCAACCGGATTTCTCGAAGTGGTGGTGCAAGGGGGCCATCTTCAACAAGCGGCGGCCGGCGCCGAAGCGCTTCTTGGTGTACTTGAAGTAGCCCACCTGCAGCATCACCGACAGCACTTCGGCCACGAACACGCCGCCCATGATGCCGAGGACGATTTCCTGGCGGGTGATGACGGCAATGGTGCCCAGCGCCCCGCCCAGCGACAGCGCGCCGACATCGCCCATGAAGACTTGGGCCGGATGGGTGTTGAACCACAGGAAGGCCAGGCCAGCACCCGCCATGGCGGCGCAAAACACCAGCAGCTCGCCAGCGCCCGGGATGTAGGGAATCAGCAGGTACTTGGAAAACACCGCGTTGCCGGTGAGGTAGGCAAACGCACCCAGGGCCGAGCCCACCAGCACCACCGGCATGATGGCCAGGCCGTCCAGGCCGTCGGTGAAGTTCACCGCGTTGCTGGAGCCGACGATGACGATGAAGGTCAGGGTGATGAAGCCCGCCACGCCCAAGGGATAGCTGATGCTTTTGAAGAACGGCACGATGAGGTCGGCGGCGGGAGGCAGGTCGTTGGTGAAGCCGCTTTGCACCCAGCGGACGAAGAGTTCGAGCACGCGGGCGTTGGACGTCTCCGACACGCTGAACGCCAGATAGAACGCGGCAACCAGGCCGATGGCCGACTGCCAGAGAAATTTGTCCCGCGAGCGCATGCCTTCGGGGTTCTTGTCGACCACCTTGCGCCAGTCGTCGACCCAGCCGATGGCGCCGAAGCCCAGGGTGACGATCATCACGACCCAGACAAAGCGGTTGGTCCAGTCGAACCACAGCAGCGTGCTGATGGCGATGCCGAGCAGGATGAGCACGCCACCCATGGTGGGCGTGCCTTGCTTGACCAGGTGCGTCTGCATGGCGTACTCGCGCACCGGCTGGCCGATCTTGAGGGCGGCCAGCCGGCGGATCAGCCAGGGCCCCAAGGCCAGGCCGATCAGCAAGGCGGTCATGGCAGCCATCACCGCGCGAAACGTCAGGTACTGGAACACCCGCAGGAAGCTCCATTCCGGCGACTGTGTCTGCAACCACTCGGCCAGGCTCAAGAGCATCGGTCAGGCCCCCGCCAGGTTGGTCGACTCGGACAAGGCCAGCAGCGCGCTGACCACCCGCTCCATCTTCATGAAGCGCGATCCTTTGACGACCACCGCGGAGCAGGCCGGGGCCTCCGACAAGGCGTCGATCAGGTCGTCCACCGCCTCGAAGTGGCGCGCACCGTCAAAGGCCTTGGCCGCGTGCACCGACAACGCACCGACGACCCACAGGGTCTGCACGCCGCGCGCCTGGGCATAGGCGCCGACTTCGGCGTGGAAGGCCGGGCCATGGGCGCCGACCTCGCCCATGTCGCCCAGCACCAGCCAACGCGGGCCGGGCAGCGAGGCCAGCACGTCGATGGCGGCACGAACGGAATCGGGGTTGGCGTTGTAGGTGTCGTCGATCAGGGTCACGGCCTGGCCGCGGCGGCGCCAGGTCTTGATCTGCGAGCGTCCCTTGACGGGCGTGAACTCGCTCAGGCCGGTGGCCACCGCGGCCAGCGGGCAGCCAGCGGCCAAGGCGCAGGCGGCCGCGGCCAGGGCGTTCTTGACGTTGTGGGTGCCGGCCACACGCAGGCGCACCGGGGCTTTGCCGACCGGGGTGTTCAAGCTCAGGTCCCAGTGGTCGGTGTCCCACTGGGATTCGCAGGTCACGCTGGCCGGGCCCTCGAGGGCGAAGGTCATCTGCGGCCGGGCACCGGCCAGGGTGCGCCAGCGGTCGGAGAATTCATCGTCGGCCGGGAACACCGCCACGCCATCGGCCGGCAGGGCTTCGAGCACGCAACCGTTCTCGCGGGCCACGGCTTCCACACTGGACATGAACTCCTGGTGCTCACGCTGGGCGTTGTTCACCAAGGCCACCGTGGGCGCCACCAGGGCGGCCAGCTGGGCGATCTCGCCCGGGTGGTTCATGCCAAGCTCCACCACACCGGCGCGGTGATGGGCGGTGTCGTCCTGGCGCAGGCGCAGCAAGGTCAGCGGCACGCCGATGTCGTTGTTGAAGTTGCCTTGGGTCGAAAAGGCGCCCTCGCCCACCCAGGCGCCCAGGATGCTGGCGATCATCTGGGTCACGGTGGTCTTGCCGTTGCTGCCGGTCACGGCGATCAGCGGCATCTTGAAACGGCGGCGCCAGGCGGCGGCCAGCTGGCCCAAAGCCAGGCGGGTGTCGGGCACCTGCAGGCCCGGCAGGCCGTCTTCGCTGAGCCCGGTTTCGGCCAAAGCGGCCACCGCGCCGGCGGCCTGCGCCTGGGGCAGGAAGTCGTGGGCATCGAAGCGCTCGCCGCGCAGGGCGATGAACAGATCGCCGGCCTGCAGGGTGCGGGTGTCGCTGTGCACGCGCAGCACCGTGCGGCGCGCCGCCTCGGCGTCGGCCACCAGGATGGACTGGGGCAACAGGGCGTGGGCTTCGGCCAGCGTCATCATGCGACGGTCTCCTTGTGGGCCAGCGCAGCGCGGGCCTGGGCCACGTCGGAGAACGGCCGCTTCACGCCGGCCACTTCCTGGTAGTCCTCATGCCCCTTGCCGGCCAGCAAAATCAGATCCGCCTCGGCGGCAACGCCGACGGCATGGGCGATGGCTTCGGCCCGGTCTTCGATCACCGTGGGCGCCGGCGCCATGCCGGCCACGATTTGCCGCAGGATGTGCTGCGGCGACTCGTCGCGCGGGTTGTCGCTGGTGACGACGACCTGGTCGGCGAAACGCTGGGCCTGGGCCCCCATCACGGCGCGCTTGCCGGCGTCGCGGTTGCCGCCGCAGCCGAACACGCACCACAGCTTGCCGCCACGGGCTTGCGCCAGCGGGCGCAGGGCCTGCAGCACTTTTTCCAGTGCGTCGGGCGTGTGGGCGTAGTCGACCACCACTTCTGGGCCACGCACCTCGCCCGGTGCGGGCACGCGCTGCATGCGGCCGGGCACAGGGGTGAGCAGGCTGCACACGGCCGCGGCCTCGGCGAGCGGCACGCCCAGGGCGCGCAGCCCGCCGATCACGGCCAGCAGGTTGGCCACGTTGTAGTCGCCGATCAAGTCGGTGCGCACCGGGGCCACCTGAGCGCCGTCTTCCTGCACTTCAAAGCACAGGCCGGTGTGGCCGGGGTCGGCCGCCAACAGGCGGGCTTGCAACCGGGCAGGCCGGTGAAGGGCATAGGACCACACGGCCAGCTCGCTGCCCAGCAGCGACTGGGCCAGGGCCGCACCCTGGGTGTCGTCCAGGTTCAAAACCACGGCCTTCAGGCCGGGCCAGGCAAACAGCTGCGCCTTGGCGGCCCAGTAGCGGCCCATGTCGCCGTGGTAGTCGAGGTGGTCCTGGGTGAAATTGGTGAACAGGGCCACTTCCAGCTGGGTGCCGGCGAGGCGGTGTTCATTGAGGCCGATGGACGAGGCCTCGATGGCGCAGGCCGCAAAGCCCTGGTCGACGAAGCGGCGGAAGGCGGCTTGCAGGGTGACCGGATCGGGGGTGGTCAGGCCGTCGCTCACCAGCTCGAAGCTGGGCTGGCCGATGCCCAGGGTGCCGACCATGCCGCAGCGGCGGCTCAGGGCGGACAGCGCTTGCGCCAGCCACCAGGCGGTGGAGGTTTTGCCGTTGGTGCCGGTGACGGCCAGCACCTGCAGGGCGCGGCTGGGGTGCTGCCAGAACGCACTGGCCAGCGCACCGGTGTGGGCCTTCAAGCCGCGCAGGGTGGCCACGGCCCCATCGTCCGACTGGGCAAAGGCCTCGGCGCCCTCGTGTTCGATCAAGCAGGCCACGGCGCCGGCCTGCAGCGCCTGCGGCAGGTAACGGCGGCCGTCGACCGCCTGGCCGGGCCAGGCGATGAAGGCATCGCCGGCGCCCACGCGCCGGCTGTCGGACGTCAGCGCACGGACGTCCCGCTCGGCCAACCAGGCCACGGCGTCCCCCACGCTGTGCAGTTCCCGCACGCCCATCAGAAGCTCTCCTCGACGGCAGGCAGCTCGTTGGTGGTGATGAAGGGCTTGACCTCGAGGTCGGGCTTGACATTCATCGTGCGCAGGGTCTGCTGCACGACTTCGCTGAAGACCGGCGCGGCCACGTCGCCGCCGAAGAACTTGCCGTTGCTGGGCTCGTCGACCATCACGGCCACGACGATGCGTGGGTCGCTCACCGGGGCCATGCCAACGAACCAGGCGCGGTACTTGCGGTCGGCGTAACCGCGGCCTTCCTGCTTGCGCGCGGTGCCGGTCTTGCCGCCCACCGAGTAGCCCATGGCCTGGGCGCGGGGCGCGGTGCCGCCCTGCCCGGCCGCCATTTGCAGCATGTGACGCACGTCGCGCGCAACCTTGGGGTTGAACACGCGGATGCCCGGCGTGGGCTGGGTGGTCTTGGTCAGCGACACAGGAACGAGCTCGCCGTCGTTGGCGAACACGGTGTAGGCCCGGGCCAGCTGGAACAAGGACGACGACAGGCCGTAGCCGTAGCTCATGGTGGCCTGCTCGATCGGCTTCCAGGTCTTGTAGGGGCGCAGGCGGCCGGTGACGGTGCCCGGGAAATTCAGCGGCGGCTTTTGACCGAAGCCCACCTCGGTGAACATCTCGTGCATCTCGCGTGGCTGCATCTGCATGGCCATCTTCACCGTGCCGACGTTGCTCGACTTCTGGATCACCTGCTCCACCGTCAGGTCGCCGTGCGGGTGGGAGTCGCTGATGGTCGCACCGGTGATGGTCAGCCGGCCGGGGGCCGTGGCGATCAGGGTGTTGGGTTTGACGCGGCCGCTTTGCATGGCCAGGGCGATGACGAAGGGCTTCATCGTCGAGCCGGGCTCGAAGGTGTCGGTCAGGGCGCGGTTGCGCAACTGCGCGCCGGTCATGTTGCGGCGGTCGGCCGGGGAATAGCTGGGGTAGTTGGCCAGGGCCAGCACCTCGCCGGTGCGCGAATCCAGCACCACCACGCTGCCGGCCTTGGCCTTGTGCTCCTGCACCGCTTCGCGCAGGCGCTGGTAGGCGAAGAACTGCACCTTGGAGTCGATCGACAAGGTCAGGTCCTGGCCTTCCATGGGCGCGACGGCCTCGCCCACGTCTTCCACCACGCGGCCCAGGCGGTCTTTCAGGACGCGGCGCTGGCCGTCGTGGCCGGCCAGCTCGTCCTGGTAGGCCAGCTCCATGCCTTCCTGGCCGCGGTCTTCGACGTTGGTGAAGCCGACCACGTGGGCCACCGGCTCGCCCTCGGGGTACTGGCGCTTGTACTCGCTCATCTGGTGCACGCCCTTGAGGCCCATGGCCAGCACCCGCTCGGCCACGTTGTCCTCCATCCCGCGGCGCAGCCAGACGAAGGTGGGGCTGTCGTCCAGGCGGTTGCCCAGGTCGGTGACGGTCATGCCCAGCAGCTTGGCCAGATCACGGCGCTGGGCCGGGGTGGCCTCGAATTCCTTGGGAATCGCCCACAGCGAGGGGGCCGGCACGCTGGCGGCCAGCAGCACGCCGTTGCGGTCGGTGATGCGGCCCCGGCTGGCCTTCAGGGCCACGGTGCGGCTGTAGCGCATCTCGCCCTGCTTCTGGAAGAAGCCGGAGTCGATGATCTGCACATTGGCCGCCTGGCCGAGCAGCACGCAAAAGCTCAGGCCCACCAGCACCACCAGGAACTTCGACCGCCACGGGGGGGTTTTCGACGCCAGCAACGGGCTGCTCGAGTAGTTGACGCTGCGCACGGCGCCGTTGTTCTTGGCGCCGTTGCCCTTGCCGTGGCGGGGAATGGGAGCGTTCATGGGCGGCCTCCTGCAGGCGGGATGGAAGGGGCGGTCGGCGCGAGCACCGGGGCGGGCACGTGGACGTAATGGGTGACGGCCGGAATGGCACTGCGCATGGCCAGCTTCTCGCGGGCGGTCTTCTCGACCCGTGACGGCGTGGCCTGGGCCTGGCGTTCGGCCTGCAGCCGCTCGTGTTCGACGTTGAGTTGGCGGTGCAGGGTCTGCGCCTTGTCCAGGTCACTGAACAGGCGGCGCGCCTCATAAGAGACCCGCACCAGGTACACGCTGCTGACCAGCAGGGCCACCAGCATCAACAGGTTCAGCCGGGTCATGGGCGACCTCCCGCGTGAACAACGGCCGCCGGCACCAAGGTGCGCTCAGCCACTCGCATCACCGCCGAGCGGGAGCGGGGGTTGGCCTGCACTTCGGCGGCACCGGGCTTGACACGGGCGATGGCCTTGAGCCGGGTGGGCTGGGGCTCGGCAAACGGGGCGCGGCGGTCGAACACCGGCTTGCTTTCGCGCGCCATAAAGGTCTTGACGATTCGGTCTTCGAGCGAGTGGAAGCTGATCACGACCAGCCGCCCGCCCGGGCTCAGCACCTGCAAGGCGCTGTTCAGGGCCTGCTCGAGTTCCTGCAGCTCGGCATTGACGAAGATGCGCAGCGCCTGGAAGGTGCGGGTGGCCGGATCCTGCCCAGGCTCACGGGTTTTCACGCAGCGCGCCACCAGCGCCTGCAGGTCGCGGGTGGTGCGCACCGGCTGGCCGGCTTCGCGTTGGGCCACCAGGGTGCGGGCGATCTGCACCGCAAAGCGCTCCTCGCCGTAGTCACGGATGACGTCGGCGATTTGGCGTTCGTCGGCGCGGCTCAAAAAGTCGGCCGCGGTTTCGCCGTGCTCGGTGTCCATGCGCATGTCGAGCGGGCCGTCGAAGCGGAAGCTGAAGCCGCGCTCGGGGTTGTCAATCTGCGGCGAAGACACGCCCAGGTCCAGCAAGACGCCGTCGACCTGGGTCACGCCGCGCGCGGCCAGCACCGGCACCAGCTCGCTAAAGGCGGAGTGCTCAATGGAAAAACGCGGGTCATCAACCCGCGTTGTGCCCGTCGTCGCCGCAGCGACCGCCTGGGGATCGCGGTCAAAGGCGAGCAGCCGACCGGCCCTCCCCAACCGCGCCAACACCAGGCGTGAATGGCCGCCGCGGCCAAAGGTGCCGTCCACATACACCCCGTCCGCGCGCACCGCGAGCCCTTCCACCGCCTCGTTCAGCAAGACGGTGGTGTGGGTGAATGGGGAGCCAAAGGTGTCCACGATCCAGCTCAGAAGCTGAAATCTTTCAAAGCGTCGGGCATGTCGGACTGCATGACCTTGGCTTCGTGCTCGGCATAGCGTGCCGCGTCCCACAACTCGAAGTGGCTGCCCATGCCGAGCATCATCACGTCACGGCTCAGGCCCGCCGCTGCGCGCAGCTCCGGCGAAATCAGCACCCGCGACGAGGCGTCCATCTCGACGTCCATGGCGTTGCCCAAGAAGATGCGCTTCCAGCCACTGGCTGACATGGGCAAGGCGGCGACGCGGTCGCGAAAAGACTCCCAAGCGGGACGGGGGAAAATCATCAGTGAACCTTCGGGGTGCTTGGTGATGGTGAGCTGGCTCACCGACATTGCGGCCAAGACCTCGCGGTGACGCGCCGGCATGGCGATTCGCCCTTTGCCGTCGACCGTCAACGCGGAGGCGCCTTGAAACACAATAGTTGCCACGGAATCCCACAAAAGTGCACTTGTCGCCACTTTAGCCCATGCGTTGCTTCTGGGTCAACGTGGCGCTTAAAAAAAATTCAATGGAATCAATGACTTACAGAGCCCCCCCGAAACAGGGGATTGCGGAAAATATCATTCAAAAACAAGCACTTGACCTGTCCTATGAAAGTGATGGGTGAGGATTCCCACTCGGGTATCCCCCTATTGAGGGGCTTTGTCTGTCCCCTCCTCTGCGGCGGGTGGGACCTCGGCTAGGATGTGCACAAACGCACGTCGGCCTGGCTCTGCACAAAGATGGGGCGCGCCGGCGTCAGAAAAACACCTGGATGGGATTTCAAGATGCACCGCATCGTGATCGTGGGAGGCGGCGCCGGGGGCCTGGCGCTGGCAACGCAGTTGGGCCAGCGGCTGGGCAAGCAGGGCAAGGCGGAGATCATCTTGGTGGATGCCGCCCGCACCCACGTTTGGAAGCCGTTGCTGCACCAGCTGGCCGCGGGCAGCTTTGACACCCATGCCGAGGAGATCGAATTCCTGGCCCAGGCGCGCTGGAACCACTTCCGCTTCCGCCTCGGCAGCCTGACCGGCGTGGACCGCGCCCAGCGCAAGGTCCACCTGGCGCCCAGCTTCGACGACACCGGGATGGAGATCACCCCGGCCCAGGTGCTGGACTACGACACGCTGGTGATCGCCGTGGGCAGCCAGACCAACGACTTTGGCACCCTGGGCGCGGCCGAGCACACCATCAAACTCGACAGCCCCGCCGCAGCCAAACGCTTCAATGACCGCTTGATCAATGCCTGCATCCGGGCGCAAAGCGTGCCGCGCGAGTCGGGCAGCGGCCGGCTCACCGTGACCATCGTGGGCGGTGG
>JAZKHH010000202.1:0-12531 GCA_040385465.1 Pseudomonadota bacterium
GCCGGGCAGCGCCCCTGCGCAGGCACCGTTGGGTCGGCCTGCGGTCGTGCAGCGGGGAGGTGCCCAGGTCGAGGCCTCCGAGGTGGGGTTGCCGTTTTACCCGGGCGCTCAAGTAATGGTCCGGGAAAACCAGCGCGTCCACACGCCGGAGCAGCGCACGGTCGTCGTGGTGCTCGAGACGAGCGAGCCTGCGGAGTTGGTGGCCAAGTTCTACCGCGACCAGTTGCGCGCTCTGGCAGGCAAGGGGCGGATGGTGGACAACTCCAACGGCAAGGAGGTGATGTTCCTGCTGCTGGCCAACGAGAAAAGCGAGCCGTCGCTCACAGTGCACATCGACTCGCCCACCGCCAGCACCCGCCGCATCCAGTTGACGAGCTCGGTGCGGTTCACCCGGTGAGTCGGCGAGCGGATCCTAGAAAGACCTCAGCCCTGACGCTGGGCCCCGCCCCAGTGGCCGAGCAGGCGGTGACACCTCCGCTGCGCCAGCGGCAAGCTGTTCACCCCCGCTTGCCTGCGAGCGAGGCGCTGGGGCTGGCAGCGGCCCACGGCCGCGGCGAAAACCGTGAAAACAGGGGCTTTTTGGCGGCCATCTTTCACGCTTGAAGGCACAGCGGGTCGGCACACTGGAGCCGTGCGCAACAGGCACCGTGCCAGCTCGACAACCTGGCAGGCCCGTGACTCTTTCGTGCCTTTTTCCAACCGCTCGGTCCTGTGGGGCCCAGCCCCTGTCAACCGGCGCCGCTGGGTGCTTGCGCAGGGGTGCGATGAGCGTGAAGCCAGGTCCACCGACATGCCCGAACTGATCCGATTGCTGCTGCTGTATGCCCACCTGATCGCCTTCGCCCTGACCGTCAGCGTGGTGGTGCGGGAAGACTTTCGCCTGCTCACCCAAGGTTTTGGTTCGCTGACCACCGCCCGCCTGCAGGCCACCAGCCGCACGGTCGTTCCCGGCACCGCGGTGCTGCTGGCCACGGGGCTGGGGCTGGGCTGGTGTGACTTCGGCGCGGAGGCCGCGCAGTGGCTGGCCCAGCCCAAGCTGATGGCCAAGCTGACGGTGGTGGCGGTGCTGCTGCTCAACGGGGTGCTGTTGCACTGCTTTGCCTTTCCGGCCCTGCAGCGCAAGTCGGCCCGCCCCCGCCGCACGGCAGTGGCGCTGTGCTTGCTGGGCGCGGTGAGCTCGGTGTCGTGGCTCTACATCAGCTTCCTGGGCGTGGCCCGGGTGTTGGCCGACCAGCTGCAGTGGCACGAGTTCATGACGGGCTACCTGTTCCTGGTGTCGCTGGCCTTCGCAGGCAGCGTGTGGCTCAGCGGCGAGCAACTGGTGCGGCGGCTCAGCCCGGCGCGCGCCCGCCCACCTGCGGCTGCACGCAAGGAGCCCCGGCTGGCGCTGGCGCACGACAACCACTGAGCCCGCAGGCCGAGGGATTCGGGCTAGCATCGGCGCCTGTTTGTGGGCCAGTTCATTTCAAAGGGTGTCATCCATGGGCCTGTTGTGCAGTTGGCGACCCGCCAGGGTATCGTCGAGCTCTTGGAGTCGCCGCTGGCTGCTGGGCCTGGGGTGTTGGACCGCTTGCCTGCTCACCGGTTGCACGTGGATGCCGGCCAAGCCCCCGGGCCTGCCCCCGGACGAGTTCGTCTCGACCAACAAGCACTCGCGCACCTTCGCAGCCACGGAGATGCAGACCTGCGAGGCGGCACGGCGGGCCTTGTTGAGCCAGGGTTATGTGGTGACCTCGGCCATCACCAACACCAGCATGGTGACGGCGCGCAAGAGCTTTCAGCCGGCCCAGGAAACCCACCTGGAGCTGGAGTTCCGGGTGGTGTGCGCCGCGGCCCAGCTGGAGCCCCGGCCGTCGATCGCCTTCGCCAGCGCGCAGCAGGATGTGTATGCGCTGAAGAAGAACAACAACTCGGCGAGCTTGGGCGTGGGGGTGCTGGGCTCGGTGTCGCTGCCGCTGCCGGCCAGCACCGATTCCCTGGTCAAGGTCAGCAGCGAGACGGTGGGCAACGAGGCGTTCTACGACCGCTTCTTCGAGCTGCTGGTGCAGTACCTGCCGGAGGCGGAGCCCCCGCTCGCTCGCTGAGCGTGGAGGGGATTGTCAGCGCTCGTCGCGCTCGGGTCGGGCGCGACGCTCCATCAAGGTTTCCAGCGCCTTGGCCACGGTCTGCTCGCCGGCCAGCACCCGCACCACGGCTTCGGTGATGGGCATCTCGATGCCGCAGGCACGGGCGCGCTGCAGCACCATGGGCGCACTGCGCACACCCTCGGCCACATGGCCCAGCTCGGTGAGGATGCGCGCCAACGGCAGGCCCTGTGCCAGGCGCAGGCCGACCTGCCGGTTGCGCGACAGGTCGCCGGTGGTGGTGAGCACCAGGTCGCCCAGGCCGGACAGGCCCATGAAGGTGTCCGGGCGCGCGCCCAGGGCCACGCCCAGGCGGGTCATCTCGGCCAGGCCGCGGGTGATGAGCGCGGCGCGCGCGTTCATGCCCAGGCCGCTGGAGCCCGGGGTGTCACGCGACTGCTGGTAGCCGTCGGCGATGCCGGTGCCGATGGCCAGCACGTTTTTCACCGCACCACCGACCTCAACGCCGACCGGGTCGCTGCAGGTGTAGACCCGCAGGGCGCCCCCGTGCAGGGCGGCCACGGCGTCAACGCACAGGGCCTCGTCGGTGCTGGCCGCCACCAGGGCGGTGGGCTGGCCGCGGGCGACCTCGAGCGCGAAGCTCGGGCCCGACAGCACCCCGACGCGCAGCGACGGGGCCACGGCCTGGGCCACTTCATGGCCGAGGGCGCCGGTGGCGTGCTGAAAGCCTTTGCACAGCCACAGCACCCGGGCCGGCGGCTGGCCTGGCACGGCCCGCTGCTGGATGCGCACCAGCATGTCCGACAACCCGGCCATCGGCGTGGCCACGATCAGCAAACCCCCGGCGGCTTGGGCCAGCGCAGCCTCGAAGTCGCCGGTGATGTGCAGCGCCGGCGGCAGCACCACGCCGGGCAGATAAGGCACGTTCTCGCGCTGCTCGGCCATGGCTTGCGCCTGCGCCGCGTCTCGCGCCCACAGGCACACCGGGTGGCGGTGCGCCGCCTGGACCGCCAGCGCGGTGCCCCAGGCGCCCGCCCCCAACACGGTCAGTCGGGGCGGCGCACCGGACGGGGCGGCCGCAGCCGCAGCGGTGGCCAACTCAGTTCGCGGCCGAACCGTTCGGGCTGGCGCCTGCGATGCCGGCCGCAGCGGCTTCCGCTTGCTGCGCCTCGAACATGCCCTGGAAATTCACTTCGCTGAGCAGCACCGGCGGAAAGCCCGCGCGGGTGCAGACGTCGGACACCACGGCGCGCAGGTAGGGGTAGATGATGTTCGGGCAGGCGATGGCGATGATCGGCTGCAGCTGCTCTTCGGGAATGTTGCGGATCTCGAAGATGCCGGCTTGCTTGGCTTCGACCAGGAACAGCACCTTGTCGTTGACCTTAGTGGTGACGGTGGCGGTGACGGCCACTTCATAGACGCCATCGGCCACGGCCTGCGCGCCCAGGTTCAGGTTGATGTCGACCTGCGGCTGGGCTTGCTCGAGCAGGATCTGCGGCGAGTTCGGCTGCTCGAGCGACAGGTCCTTCAAATAGATGCGCTGGATCTGGAACACGGGGGCGTTGGCGTTGATGTCGTTGTCGGTGTCGGCCATGGGAGAAGTCTCGGTGGAAAAAAAGCAAAAGAGAGAGAAGAGGAGGAGAGAAACAAACAGACTCTGTGGACCCTGCCGATCCCTGGGAGCCGGCGCGCTCAGCAGCGCTCAGCGGCTCGGAATCGGCGCAGGCGCACCGTCAGTCGATCACCCATTGATCGATCGATCAACCGATCAGCCGGCTTGCAGCAGCGGCAACAAGCCGCCGCGCTGGTCGAGGGCCATCAGCTCGTCGCAGCCGCCGACGTGGGTGTCGCCGATGAAGATCTGGGGCACGGTGCGCTTGCCGGTGAGCTGGACCATGGCGTCGCGCGCCTCCGGCAGCAGGTCGATGCGGATCTCTTCCACGTCTTGCACGCCGCGCTGTTGCAGCAACATCTTGGCGCGTTGGCAGTAGGGACACACCTGGGTGGTGTACATCTTCACGTGGGCCATGGCTGGATCCTGGTTGGGAATACGGGTCAAAAAAAAGAGGGCCGCCTCAGGCGGTTTGGGGTTGGGCAGTGGCCCGGTCGATCGGCAGGCCGGCTTGGCGCCAGGCCTGGGTGCCGCCGCTCAGGGCGTGGCTTTGTTCGTAGCCCAATTTCTTGAGCACGGCCACAGCGCGCACGGAGCGGGTGCCGGTGGCGCACAACACAATCACGGGCAGGTTTTTCTTCTTCGGCAAGCCGTTGTTGGCGGCCTCGAGCTGGCCCAGGGGCACGTTCTTGGCCCCGGCGGCATGGCCTCGGGCGTAGTCGGCGGGCTCGCTGATGTCGATCATCACGGCCTTTTCCCGGTTGATCAGCATCACCGCCTGGTTCGTGCTCAGGGAGCCGCCTTGGGCCTTGCGCAGCAGCGGCAGGGCCAAAAAGGCACCCGATGCCAGCGCGGCCAACAGCAAAGCCCAGTTGTAGTTTTCGAGAAGGAAGTTCACGGTGAGGCCTTGTGCGTCAAAGACAAGCCAGCGCAGCACCCAGCGGGCGGCAGCAGGCCGGCAAAGGGTCGATTATAGAATTTACCCTTTTGACCTGGGTCTCAAGGCTTCAACCATGTACAAACTTGTTCTCATTCGCCACGGCGAGTCCACCTGGAATCTGGAAAACCGCTTCACCGGCTGGACCGACGTGGACCTCACGGACACCGGCGTGGCCCAGGCCCAGCAAGCCGGCCGCCTGTTGAAGGAGGCCGGGTTCGAGTTCGACGCCGCCTACACTTCCGTGCTCAAACGCGCCATCTGGACCCTGTGGCACTGCCTGGACAAAATGGAGCGCACCTGGCTGCCGGTGAACAACCGCTGGCGCCTCAACGAGCGCCACTACGGCGGCCTGCAAGGGTTGAACAAGGCCGAGACGGCGCAAAAGTACGGCGACGAGCAGGTGCTGGTCTGGCGCCGCAGCTACGACACCCCGCCGCTGGCCCTGGCCGAGGACGACCCGCGCAGCGAGCGCAGCGATCCGCGCTACGCCCACCTGGCGCCGAGCGACATTCCGCTCACCGAGTGCCTGAAGGACACCGTGAACCGGGTGCTGCCGCTGTGGAACGACGAGCTCGCCCCGGCCATCCGCGCCGGCCAGCGCCTGGTGATCGCCGCCCACGGCAACAGCATCCGCGCGCTGGTGAAGTACCTCGACCACATTTCCGACGACGACATCGTCGGGGTGAACATCCCCAACGGCATTCCCCTGGTCTACGAGCTGGACGCCAACCTGCAGCCGCTGCGTCACTATTATTTGGGCGACCCCGCCCAAGCGGCTCACGCCGCCGCGGCCGTGGCGCAACAAGGCAAGAAGCACTGACGATCAACCATCGCCGCTCTGCCCGCCCGGGTGCGCTCGTTGAGCGGCCCGCCGAGGCAGGGGCTGATGGAGGCTGTCACCGGCAGTGACTTCTGGCACAGAGAACAGCGCCATCGACCCTGTGGTGCGCCAACCGCTGGCAGGTGCCAGCCATAATCGACGCTCAAAGAGGCATGAGTCGTCCATGCCGGGAGCCGACATGCATCACCCCACCCGTTTTGCCCCTTCTTCGTTTGTGTCCACGGTGATCCGCGCTGCCGCCGGCGCCGGGTCCTTGTGCCTTGCCCTGGCCGGGTGTTCGGGCGACGGCGACACGCCCAACGCGACCTCGACCTCGACCTCGACCTCGGCCTCGGCCTCGACCTCCGCCCTCGAAACTGCGGTCCCGCTCATCGGGGACCCCGGCGCGGCCTCCTCGTTGGAGCCAACCGGCGTGTCGACCGCGTCGGCGCGGTTGTCGCCGCTGTCCTTGAGCCTGCCGCAAGGCAGGGTGTGCCCCGAGCTTCCCTCGGGGGCTGGGATCAACCGCTATGTGTCGCCCTCCGGCAGCGACGCCAACGACGGCCTGGCCCGAGGCCGGGCCTTGAAATCGGTGGGCGTGGCGATGCAGGCGGCGCGCCCCGGCGATGTGATCCACCTGGCCAATGGCGTGTACCGCGAGGGCATCGAGACCGGTGTCGGCGGCACGGCCGCCGCCCCCATCACCCTGCGCGCCGAAGCCGGTGCCAGCCCGGTGGTGTCGGGCTCGGCGGTGGCCACAGGCTGGACGCGCCACAACGGTCCGGTGTGGCAGCTGCCTTGGAATCCAAACCAGGTGGTGACGGGCTACAGCGGGCCCGAGGTCGTCACCCGCAAGGCGCCGCAGCAGGTGTTCGTGAACGGTGCCCCCTTGCAGCAAGTGGCCGGCGTGCTCGACGCCGTGCACCCTGCCTGCCCGGACGCCACGCGCGACTGGTGCCGCCGCGCGGTGGGCACCGGCCTGGGCGACGTGCTGGCCACGCCGGGCAGCTTCTTCTTCGACGCGGCCTCGCAGATGCTGTACCTGCACCTGGCCGACGGCAGCGCACCCTCCGGCCACATGGTGGAAGTCGCCCAGCATCGCCGGGTGCTGTTCTTCTATCCGAACTCGACCGGCCACGTGTGCGTCGAGGGGCTGACCTTCCGCCACGGCAACGGCTCGGCCCACAGCCGGCAGATGGCGGCGGTGACCCTGCCCAGCCACGGCACCTTGGCCAACTCGACGGTGGAGTGGAACGACCTGGCCGGCGTGTCGATCGGCAGCAACGGGCGCCTGCTGTACAGCCTGATTCGCCACAACGGGCAGTTGGGCATGATCACGACCGCGACCCGCGTCAGCGTGCGCTCCAACATCCTGCACGGCAACAACCGGCGCGGCTTCAATCCGCTGTGGGAAGCCGGCGCCTTGAAGATGACCTCGGGCGCCACTGGGCAGGTGGTCGGCAACCACGCCTACGACAACGATGGGCCAGGTGTTTGGCTTGACTTCGCCGTCGGCACCCGCACCGAAGGTGTTCAGGTCGACGGCAACTACCTGCACGGCAACGCCGGCGAGGCGCAGATCCTCGTCGAGGTGACACCCAACGCCCAGGTGATGAACAACATCGTGGTCAACGACGGCCGGGCGGCCAACCTGAACCTGCGGGCGATCTATTTCTCCGAATCCCGGCAGGGCACGATGGCCTTCAACACCGTGCTCAAGACCGCGCCCAGCCTGGGCCTGGAAGGCTCCAGCGGCAGCCGAGGGGGCATGGACGGCCTGGCGGTTTACGGCAACCTGCTGCTCAACCTGGGCACGCTGAGCAACAACCGGCCCGACTACCGCATCAAGAGCACTGCGCCCTACACCAGCGACGAGAACCTGTTCTTCCGCCGCACCGGGCGCACGGTGTTCGAGACGGTGTCCGCACCGGTGGTGGGCCTGCCGGCCTGGCGCAGCGCCAGCCTGAAAGACGCGCGCTCGCTGGAAACCGACCCGCGTCTGGTGGAAACCGGGCCCGAGCGCTTCCAGGTGCCGTGCACCAGTGCGGCGCAGCAGGTGGTCACCCACCGGCGTGCCGTCGAGGTCGACCTGCTGGGAGTCAGCCGGGTCAGCGCCAGCGGGGCCACCGGAGCGGGCGCCTTCCACGGCTGCTTGAAGTGAAAGTGAGCGGCCGGCCGGCGGCAGCGACACCGCAGGCCGGCGTGGCGATCGGTCAGTCCCACCGACCGGGTGGTGGCGGGACGATCGACTGCAGGCGTGCGGCGATCGCCGCCTGGCAGCGTTGGGCCAGCGCGCGGCGCTCCTGACCCTGGCTGTCCAAGGGCGTGCAGGCCAGCACGGTCGCGCGCAAGCGCGGCGCCCGCAACACACGGGCCAGGCTCTGCAGCAAGGTGGTTGACCCGACGTAGGCCACCACCGGGCTGACCGCATGCTCGGGGTCTGAAAAGCGCAGGGCCACCGGCAGCACCGGCCGGCCACTGGCGCTGGCGGCTTGCAGCAGGTTGGCGTGAAACGGCAGCAAGGCATGGCCGTCGGCGGTGGTGCCTTCCGGGAAGAAGGCCACGGTGTCGCCATCGCGCAAGGCCTGCGCCACGTCGTGGACCACCCGCATGGCATCGCGCTTGCGGTCGCGCTCGATGAACACGGTGCGCACGCCCCGGCACAACCCCCCCACGAGTGGCCAATGCCGCACTTCCGCTTTGGCCACAAAACGCGCCTGCGGCAGCACCGCGTGCAAGGTGGCGATGTCAAGCCAGGAGACATGGTTGGCCACCACCAGCACCGGCTGGTCGGCACTTGGGAACGGCCCTTCCACCGCCAGCTCCACGCCCAGCAAGGCCAGGGTGCGGGCCGACCAGACTTGCACCTTTTGGTGTTGTTGGGGCAACGGCAGGTGGGCGAACCGCCAGCGCAGCACCCAGGCGCCGCGCACCAGGTGGGCCGCCAGGCGCAGCAGGCGCGCGGCCGCGCGCAGGAGCCCCCTCATGCAGCCGAGGGCGAGGGCGCGGGGGCTTCGAAGGCCAGGGTGCCGGCCACCAGGGTGTAGCGCACGCGGCCCGGCAGGGCCATGCCGGTGGAGGCGAAGGCGAACGGCGTGTGCTTGCCCTGGCTGAGCAGTTGCTCGGGCACCACCTGCCACTCGGTGTCGGGGTCGAAGACGCACAGGTCGGCCACACCGCCGGGCACCAGGCGGCCGGCACTGGACGCCAGCGAGCCCAAAGTTTCGCCGATCACGCGGACCGGGTCGCAGGTCACCCGCGCCAGGCTTTGCACCGGCTTCAGGCCATGCGACTGGCCCCACTTCAATGTCAGGCTCAGCAGCAGCTCAAGGCCGCTGGCGCCGGGCTCGGCCTCGCCGAACGGCAGGTTCTTGGCGTCGTCGTCCACCGGGGTGTGGTCGGAGACCAGGGCGTCGATGGTGCCGTCGGCCAGGGCCGCGCGCAGGGCCTCGCGGTCGGGCCCCTGGCGCAGCGGCGGCGAGACCCGCATGTCGGCGTTGAAGTAACCCATGTCGACGTCGGTCAGGTGCAGCGAGTTGATGCTGACGTCGGCGGTGATGGGCAGGCCTTCGGCCTTGGCGGCGCGCAGCAGGGCCACGCCGGCCGCGCTGCTCAGGCGGCACAGGTGGACCCGCGCGCCGGTGCTGCGCACCAGCTCGAAAATCGTGTGCAAGGCCAGGGTCTCCGCGGCCACCGGCACGCCGGACAAGCCCATGCGGGTGGCCAGGGGGCCGCTGGCGGCCACGCCCTTGCCCAGCCACGGATCGTTCGCCCGCAGCCACACGGTGGTGCCCACCGTGGCGGCGTACTGCAGGGCGCGCATCAGGATCAAGGTGTCGACGATCGGCACGTCGGCCTGGGAGAAACCGACGCAGCCTGCCTCGGTCAACTCGGCCATCTCGGTGAGCACCTGGCCTTGCAGGCCGCGGGTCAGCGCCCCCAGCGGGAACAGGCGGCACAGGCTCAGGTTGCGGGCGCGGAATTTCAGCATCTCGACCAGGCCGGGCTCGTCGAGCGTGGGGTCGGTGTCGGGCAGGCAGACCAGGCTGGTCACGCCCCCGGCGGCGGCGGCGTTGAGCTCGCTCTCGAGCATGCCCTCGTGCTCGTGGCCGGGTTCGCGCAAGCGCGCGGCCAGGTCCACCAGACCGGGCATGACGACGAGGCCGCGGGCGTCGAGGGTGCGGGTGGCGCCGAAGTCGGGGGGCACCGAGCCGATGGCCACGATGCGGCCGCTGGCGATGGCCACGTCGGCGAGCTCGTCGCGCCCGGAGGCCGGGTCGATCACACGGCCGTTCTTGATGAGAAATTTCATGCTTCGTTTCCTGCCAGGGTCGACATGACTGCCATGCGCACCGCGATGCCGAAGGTGACCTGCGGCAGGATCACGCTGTGGTTGCCGTCGGCCACGCTGGACGCGATTTCCACGCCGCGGTTGATGGGGCCGGGGTGCATGACGATGGCATCGGGAGCGGCCAAGGCCAGCTTCTCGGCGGTCAGGCCGTAGCGTTTGAAGAACTCGCCGGCGCTGGGCAGCATCGCCCCGCTCATGCGCTCGTTTTGCAGGCGCAACATGATGATGACGTCGGCATCCCGAATGCCGTCGGCCATGCTGTGGCACACCCGCACGCCCATGGCCTGCAGGTCGTTGGGCACCAGCGTCTTGGGCCCCACTGCGCGCACTTCGGCCACGCCCAGGGTGGTCAGGGCGTGAATGTCGGAGCGGGCCACGCGCGAATGCACGATGTCGCCGACGATGGCCACCCGCAGGTTGGCAAAATCTTTCTTGTAGTGCCGGATGGTGTACATGTCGAGCAGCGCCTGCGTGGGGTGCGCATGGCGCCCGTCGCCGGCGTTGACGACGTGCACGTGCGGCGCGCAGTGCTGGGCGATCAGGTAGGGCGCGCCGCTCTCGCCATGGCGCACCACGAACATGTCGGCGTGCATGGCCGAGAGGTTGGCGATGGTGTCGAGCAGGCTCTCTCCCTTGGCGGTGCTGGAGCGGGCGATGTCGAGGTTGATGACGTCGGCGCTCAGGCGCTTGGCGGCGATCTCGAAGGTGGTGCGGGTGCGGGTGCTGTTCTCGAAGAACAGGTTGAACACGCTCTTGCCGCGCAGCAGCGGCACCTTTTTGACATCGCGGTCATTGACGCTGAGGAAGGTGCCCGCGGTGTCGAGGATCTGGGTCAGCACCGCCTTGGGCAGCCCTTCCATCGACAGCAGGTGGATGAGTTCACCGTGCTTGTTGAGCTGCGGGTTGCGGCGTGACAGCATCAAGCGTTCTCCTTGAAGGAAAAGGCAAAGCGGCCGGCCTCGTCGCGCGCCAGGGCCAGCTTTTGCGTGGGCGCCAGGTCCAGCCGGGCGGCCACGAAGTCGGGCTGGATCGGCAGCTCGCGCCCGCCGCGGTCGGCCAGCGCCACCAGGGTGACGCGGGCCGGGCGGCCGAAGTCGAACAGCTCGTTGATGACCGCGCGGATGGTGCGGCCGGTGTAGATGACGTCGTCGACCAGCACCACGTGGCGGCCTTCGATCGACACCGGCAGGTGCGTCGGGTCGGCGCCGGCCAGGCCGCGCGAGCTGAAGTCGTCGCGGTGCAGGGTGCTGGAGATGACGCCGCAGGCACCCGGGCGGCCCAGGTCGCGCTGCAGCCGCTCGGCCACCCAGGCCCCGCCCGACCAGATGCCGACCAGCACGGCGTCCGGCGTCAGCAGGCGCGGCACGGCCGCCAGCACCTCGGCATAGAGCCGTTCCGCGTCCAACGGGGGCGGAATGGACGCAGGCGCCGTGGCGGCATCGGGAGGCAGGGGCAGGTTCATGGCGAGGGGGCGGCGGCCGGCGGCGGCACCGCCTGCAGGTATTGGTTGAGGATGATGGCGGCCGAGGCAGCGTCCAGGTCGGCAGCCCCGCTGGACTGGGCCTCGGTGGTGGAATAACGCTCGTCGACCTCGTGCACCACGAGCCGGAAACGCCCATGCAGTTGGCGCGCAAAGCGGCGCGCGCGCAAGGTGTTTTCGTGCTCGGCGCCGTCGGGGTGGAAGGGCACGCCGACCACCAGGGCGTCGGGCTGCCACTCTTTGATCAACCGCCCGATGGCCTCGAAGCGGGCGTCGCCCTGCAGGGCGATGGTTTTCAGGCCCTGGGCCTGGCGCATCAAGGTGTTGCCAGTGGCCACGCCCACGCGGCGGGCGCCGAAGTCGAACGCGAGGAACGACTGGACGGCATCAGGGCGTGTCATCAATCAGGCGGCCCCTGCGCTGGCGCTGTAAAGGGCCCGGGTCATGCATGGCCCGCCGCTTGGCTCAGCATGCGCGGGTCGATGCCGAGCAGCGACAACGCCCTGTCGTAGCGCTCGGCCACCGGGGTGTCGAAGATGATGCCGGGCTCGGCCACGACGTTGATCCAGTTGTTGCGGCCCATCTCGTCTTCGAGCTGCCCCGCGCCCCAGCCGCTGTAGCCCAGGGTCACCAGCACCCGCCGGGGGCCGGCGCCGTTGGCCATGGCTTCGAGCACGTCTTTGCTGGTGGTCATCTCCAGGCCGCCGGGGATCTTCAGCGAGGAGCTGTAGTGGCCCCCCTCCTCGTCCAGCTGGTCGTGGAGCACGAAGCCGCGCTCGGTCTGCACCGGGCCGCCGAAGTACACCGGGGCGTCCGACAGGTCGGTTCGCTCCAGCGCCAGGTCGACTTTCTCGAACAGATTGCGCAGCTTGATGTCGATCGGCTTGTTGATCACCAGGCCGAGCGCGCCGTTTTCGGTGTGCTCGCACAGGTAGATGACCGACCCCGCGAAAGCGTCGCTGCCCAGGCCGGGCATGGCGATCAGGAATTGGTTCGTGAAATTGACAGGGTGCTGCGACATGGCGTCGATTTTAGACCGCCCAGGTCGGGGCCTGGTCTTGGGCCCCAAGCCCGCGCCAAGGGCTCAAGAAAAGCCGGGCGTGGCGGGCCCGCCTGGCTCGGTTGGCAACCCCGCGCTAGGGCCTGTTAACACGACGGAAGCCAGTGCGAAGGTAGCTGGTAAGGCACGGAGCAAGGCGCGAGCCGCCGCCCAGACTGGGCGTCTGGGCAAGGTGAGCAACGCG
>JAZKHH010000203.1:0-3525 GCA_040385465.1 Pseudomonadota bacterium
CAGCGCGGAAGACGGATCGTCCTCCTGCCAGTCGAGGGCGGGATGCATGGCGGGGTGTTCGGGTGGGGTTTGAGAGATCAAACAAATACTGTATGTGCGTACAGTATATGAAAGACCCACCCGTGTCCAGCGATGGCTCCCCTCTCAGCGTTCGGACTCCAATGTGGCCTCGAACAGCGCCAGCTCCTCCTCCAGCGTCCCTCGGCTGCGAAAGTGCCGGTTGGCGTTGCCGTACCAGTACTCCGCGTCCTCCAGATCACCCTCCTGGATGTGCAGGATGCCGTGCAGCCAGGCGGCCAGCGGAGACCCGTCGTCCTGAACGAGGTCGTGCGCTTGCCGCCAGTCCCCCTGGCGCATGAGGTCCACGATGTGGCGCAGGGTGACCATCACTCGCCTTCAGGCACCCTGGATCGCCAACTGCACCTTGTGGCTGTCCACGTACTGTTCCATGGTGGCGATCTTGCCATCCTGGATGCGGTAGAGATGCGCGAACGTCGCCGTCATGGCTTTGCCCGTTGCCCGGTAGGTGCCGGAGTAGACGCCGAAGGCGGCCACCCGGTCGCCATCGGCCAGGTAGGTGTGGACCTTGGCCTGGTAGCCCTCCCATTCGGTCGCCAGGCGCTTGAACACGCCGGCGACGATGGCCTCGGGCCCGATGTAGGTCCCCGCATAAGGGAAGCCGGCGGCCTCGGTCCAGCTGGCGTCGGGCGCCAGCACGGCCAGCAGGTTCCTGCCGTTGTCTTCCGACGAACCTTCGTAGGTCGAGCGGATGATGTCCAGGTTGGTCGGCATCGCGATCAACCCCACTGCATCTCGCCCTTGGCCACCTTGGCGCCGATCTGCAGCGCAGGGGCCAGGCCGGCGTCGGGGTAGCGTTGGGTCATCGCGGCGATCAGGGCGGCCGCGTCCGCAGCCTTGGCCAGCTCTTCTTCAAAGGCCCGCAGGTAGCTGCGGGTGTAGGCGATGGCGGAGACATCCAGCGCACCCTTGACGGCCATGTGGCCCGGCACGACCACGGTCGGCTTGCGCGCAGCGATCGCGTCCAGCGTCTTGATCCACGCCGCGCGGGCTGGTGGCGTGGGGGTGTCGGCCGTCCAGACGTGCAGGTTCGAGAACACCAGCACACCGCCGAACACGGCGTTCAGCGACGGCACCCACAGGTAGCGGCGGTTCTCCAGTCCAGCGGCGTCCACGATCTCGATGGTGTGGCCTTCCAGACTCAGCGAGGCGCCGTCGAAGGCTTCGGGGAACACGATGTCCGAGAGCTGTTGCGGGCCGTTCTCTTTCAGCTGTGGCGCCCAGGTGGCGATCTTCTTCTCCACGTTGCCCTTGATGGCTGCGATCGTGGCGGATGCCGCGATCACTTTGGCCGCCGGGAAGGCCGCCTTGATGGGGCCCAGGCTGAAGTAGTAGTCCGGATCGCTCTGGCTGATGTAGATGGTGGTCAGCGTCTTGCCGGATGCCTTGATCGCCTCGGCCACGGCGCGGCCATCGGGCAGGGAGAAGCCGGCATCGATGAGGATGGCTTCCCTGGCGCCCGACAGCAGCACCGGCGCACGGAAGAAGCCGCGCTCGCCGGCGGGGAAGTGCTGCCATTGCAGCGGGGTGGCGGCCAGGGCGCTGGTGCCGAGTGCCGAGGCTGCGGTGGCGGCGGTGGTTTGAACGAAGTCTCTGCGGGTCATCATGGTCTTCCTTGGCTGAAGTGGAGTGAGGTGGGGTGATGGAGCGAACGGGAAAAGCGGTGAAGGCCCTGCGGGTCTGGCCTCAGGCGGTGGCGAACTGATCCACGAAGGCCTGGGGATCCGAATAGACCGAGCTGGTCTGCAACAGCTCGCGACGCCCGTCCTCTTCCAGGATGAAAGCGGGCACGCCGCGCGCGCCGAAGGTCTGCAGCAGGGCCTGCGCCTGGTCGATGCGTGCGTGGTTGGCCTGGCGCAGTTGCGCGTCGGGCATGGCCATCCGTGCTGCGGCCTCATCCAGCCCGAGCGCTTTCAACACGGTGGCCAGCGTGTCCGCACGCGTGACGTCCAGGCCATCGACGTAGCGGGCGCGCTGGATGGCCTTGAGCGCATCCAGTTCGCGCTGCGGCGCCGTCAGCGCGACGGCGCTCAGGGCCAAGGTGGCGGGGCCGCTGTCGAACACCTGCTGGCGATCGGCCAGCACCCCGCTGCGGTAGCGCTCGCTGAAGGTCTGACCTGTCAGGCTCGCGATGCGCTGGTCATTGGCCCACGCGTAGCTGGCGAAGCCCTCGTCCATCGATCGCGCACCCTCGCCGGAGAACAGGCCACTGGGCAGCAAGCGCAACTGGATCCCGGGGTTCTCGGACAGGGCCGACACCGTGGCGCTGGCGCCGTAGCACCAGCCGCACAGGGGGTCAAAAACATAGTGGAGGATCTTGCTCATGGGGCACCTTCGGTGGGTCGATGGCGCGACTGTAGGCAAGAAGCATTGACAGATAAAGGCGTATGAAATAGATATACCGTATGTCAAAAGCAAACAATCACGACGAACCGGTCCTGGGCAACTTCGCCAATCTCAAACGGCTGGCGTACTTCGCTGCTGTGGTGGAAACGGGGTCGTTCACGGCGGCCGCAGACCGCCTGGGCATCACCAAGGCCGTGGTCAGCCAGCAGGTGGCGCGGCTGGAGGGTGATTTCCGGACCACGCTGCTGACGCGCACAACGCGCAAGGTGCTGCCCACAGAGGCCGGCAAGGCCTTCTACCAGCGCTGCGCGCTGATCCTGCGCGAGGCGGGCGATGCCTTCGACGAGCTCGCCGAAACGGCGGAAGAACCCGCCGGGACGCTGCGGCTCACCGCGCCGCTGGACTATGGCATCAGCACCCTGGTGCCCGCGATCGCGGCCTTCACACAACGGCACAGCCAATGCAAGGTGGACGCCATCTTCACCGACCAGTCACTGGATCTGATGTCCGGCCAGGTGGAGCTGGCCATCCGCGTGGGCTGGTTGACGGAACTGCACCTGCAGGCGCGACAGATCGGCACGTTCAGACAACTTCTGGTCGCGGCGCCGAGCTGGCGGGAACAGGTGGCGCGGCTGGCCGGACCGGATGACATCGCGGCGTTGCCGTTCGTGGCCAACACCGCCTTGCGCGATCACTCGGCCTGGAGCTTCAAGCGCACCGCGACCCGGCAGCGCCAGGTGCGTGTGCACCCCGTCATCTTTCTGGACGCGACCCTCGCCGTTCGCGAGGCCGTGCGGGAGGGGGTCGGGCTGTCGGTGCTCCCGGACTACGCCATCGCGAATGATCTGGCCACGGGACGGCTCATCCAGGTGCTGCCGGACTGGGGTCTGCCTTCGGGCGGCATCCACGCCGTGTTTCCAACGGCACGCTTTCGGCCAGCCAAGGTGCGGGCCTTCGTGGACTTGCTGGTGGAGCGCGTGAGGATGTCCACAGCGGATTGAGCCGACCCTGGCTTTGCCCCGCGGATTCAGTCGATCACGACTTTTGCTTCCTTCACCAGCTTGCCGAATTTTTCGGTCTCGTTGGCAATCTGCTGAGCCA
>JAZKHH010000204.1:0-16905 GCA_040385465.1 Pseudomonadota bacterium
GTGCCGGCCTAAGCTGCATGCTGTTGTTGAACAACCTTTCTATACTCCGAAGCCATCGTGGGTTCGATCCCCGCCAGCCGCACCAGACTTGCCTTTCGAGCAAGTGCACGCGCACAGCGTGCAAGACTCATCTTCTCTCTCGCAACTGAACCCACCGATTGGGCGCGACACACGGTTGGACAAGGGCGCCATTGATCGATCATGGACCGAGATCACGTCGTGGTAGTCCGTGCGCCAGGCGACCACTGCCATACTGGTCTGGTGCACGGTCACGAACCAGTATTCGTTCAAGTGCTGGTCGCGAAACACCTGGCCGACGCATCGTCCATGTCGACCAACGTCCACCAGAACGTCGTCCCCTCCCCAGCGCAGGATGAGGCACCCACCCTTCCTCCATGGGCTTGCACCACGCGGTGCACCACCAGCAGCCCCAAGCCTGTTCCGGGCACGTCGCATCTGCCCAACCGGGCGAAGGGTTTGAAGAGCTGATCGGCTTTTGCGGGATCAAAACCGGCGCCGTTGTCGGTGACCTCGAAGCGCCAAGTCTGGTCGATTCGACTGGCCTCGACCGTGACCTTGAGGTCTTCACGGGAACTGCCGAACTTCAGAGCGTTGGAGAGCAGGTTGGTCAACACGTGGGACATCAGGTCCCGGTCGGCGAAAACCGTGGGCAACTGGTGGACTTCGACAACGCTGGGTGCGGCAGGATACTGCATCGACAAGGTGTCGATGACAGTGTTGCAAAGCACCTGCATGTCCACCCACTCGAGATGTATGTTGCCTTGCTCTGCCGAGGCCAGGGCAAGCAGGTCGGTGGTCATGTCGCCGGCCCGCAGGGCCTCGGTTTCGATGCGGACTAGAGCTGCCTCCGTGCCTTCGATGTCTTTGTCATGCAAGCTCTCCCGAGCCATGCTGGCCAGGCCACCGATATTGCGGACCGGACCGCGCAGATCGTGCGACACCATGCCTGCAAACGAGCGCAGGCCCTGATTGAGTGCCTGCAGTTGCCGAGTTCTTTCCTCGACCTTCTCCTCCAGGCTGTCTGCGAGCAGGCGCAAGGCCGTCTGCGCTTCCCTTTTGCTGCGCAGCTCCGACAGCAGGAGGCGCGCGTCATCCTGCAGGATGAGTGTCATGAGGTATAGGAACTTGAGGCTGACGGCCACAATGGCAAGCCGGCGGAAGTCCTGGACGGGCGAACCGACGAGGTGGCAGTACAGGAGCGCTGCGGGATAGAGTAGCAAGACCATGGGCAGTCCCAGTCTCCCGGGTCGCTCCCGGATGCTGCCGTTCAGCAAGGCCCACGCCGACAGCGACACAAAGACGAGAGCCACCAGAGACTGCCACTGATAGGGCGCGGCGCCATGCCACCCTCGCCAGGCGAGGAAGGCCGCAGGCAACCCCAGCAGCGTGACCAAAAAAGGGAGCCAGCCTGAATGCTGTCGCACGATCAGCGCGATGGTGCCGGCCACGAACCCCGCCAGGGGCGGCAGGCCGATGATGATGCCCATCCAGCCGTTCAGGGGGTTGCTCACCGACAGCAGCAGCTCGATCAGGCGCATGGCCAGTTGACCCAGTCCGTAGTACGAGCTGGACAAGGACAACCAGATCACGGCGGGCGTCTTGCGACTGATCCCGTAGCGGATGAAGGTCAATCCCAGCATGGCCACCGCAGCACCCAGCACCGCCCGGGTGTCGCTCATCAGTTGTATGGGATCGACCATATCGGCATCCTCCTTCGTCTCCGCGCGAAGCGCCATGGGGAGAAACGCGGGTCAATTGGATCCGTCAACGCAACCTACGCCCCTCAATGCGGTTGCGGCCGGCAGCAGACTTGGCGACCCGCGTTCGTCAGGCCGGCACTAGGCCAGACGCCTGGGTGGCGGGCGCGTCCAGAGAGGCCATCAGGCCTATGTCCGCGCCGCCCATCAGGCGTTCGATGTCCATCAGGATGATCATCTGCTCGGGGTGCGCGGCGTCGGGGCTGGCGATGCCGATCACGTGCTCGGTGCTCACCGTCGAGGTGAACTCCGGAGCGGGACGGATCTGGCTCTCATCGAGCGCGATCACGTCCGACACTGAGTCCACCACCATGCCCACCACCCGCCCGGAGATGGTCAGCACGATGGTCACGGTCTGGCTGTTGTAGGGCGCATCAGGCAGGCCGAACTTCAGGCGCATGTCGATCACCGGCACGATCACACCGCGCAGGTTCTGCACGCCCTTGATGTACTCGGGGGCGTTCACCATCCGGGTGGGCTGCTCGTAGCCGCGGATCTCCTGCACCTTCAGGATGTCGATGCCGTATTCCTCACCCCCCAGGCGAAAGCTGAGGAACTCGGCGGTGCGGCCGCGGCCGCCGTCTTCGCTGTGTTTGTCATGGCGCATGGCGGCTACCGAATCAGAAAGATTCCCAGTCGCCAGCAGCATTTGCCGTGGCGGGCTGGGTGTGGGGCGCGGGTTTGCTGGACGCGGGCAGCGCGGCTGCGCGTGCTGCGGGCTTCTTCAGGGCCGGGCGGCTGCTGGCTTGGGTGCACGACACCTTGCCGGGCTCGCTGCGCACCACCGGCGAGACGGCGCTGAAGCCGACCTCGCGGTTGTCCAGCCGGAACACGGCCACGGTCTCCACCAGATCGGTGGCCTGCGTGCGCAGGCTGCTGGCTGCGGCGGCCATTTCTTCGACCAGCGCAGCGTTCTGCTGCGTGGCCTGGTCCATCTGCGTGACGGCTTCACCAATCTGGGCCACACCGTCGCTCTGCTCTTTGCTGGCTGCGCTGATCTCGGCCATGATGTCCGTGACCCGGCGCACGCTGTCCACCACCTCGTGCATGGTGCTGCCGGCCTTGTCCACCAGCACCGTGCCGCTGGAGACGCGCTCCACGCTCTCGGTGATGAGCTCCTTGATCTCCTTGGCCGCGCTGGCGCTGCGCTGGGCCAGGTTGCGCACTTCTCCGGCCACAACCGCAAAGCCGCGACCCTGTTCACCGGCACGCGCGGCCTCCACCGCCGCGTTCAGGGCCAAGATGTTGGTCTGGAACGCGATGCCGTCGATCACGCTGATGATGTCGGCGATCTTCTTGGAGCTGGTCTCGATGCCCTTCATGGTGTCCACCACTTGCGAGACCACTTGTCCGCCCTGGATGGCCACGGTGGAAGCGGTCTGGGCCAGTTGGTTGGCCTGCTGAGCGTTGTCGGCGTTCTGCTTGACGGTGGAAGACAGCTCTTCCATCGAGGCAGCGGTTTCTTCCAGCGCGCTGGCCTGCTGCTCGGTGCGCGAGCTCAGGTCCTGGTTGCCTTCGGCAATCTGGATGCTGGCGCTGGACACCGACTCGGAACCAGTGCGCACGCGGCTGACCACGCTGACCAGGCCGTCTTTCATCTTGCCCATCGCGTTGAGCAGTTGGGCCACCTCGTCGGAGCCCTGGCTCTTGACTTCAACAGTCAGATCACCTGCGGCCACCGATTCGGCAACCTGGACGCCCTGTGCCAGCGGGCCAATGACGCTGGCCGTGATGACCATGGCCAGCGCAGCGGACAACACCACGGCAATGGCGATGGCCGCGATGATGATGTTTCTCACCTGCGCATAGTTCTGGTCGCTGGCCAGATTCGAAGCTTTGGCAAGTTCGGCGTTCACCTGGACCAGCTCGCTCAGCAGGTCGTCGGCCACTTGAAACGCGGGCATGGCTTCCTCGGTAATCACGGCATAGGCTTCCGCATCCCGGCCTTCGTCGGCCAGTTTGAACACCTTGGCCTGTGCTGCAAGGTAAGGGCGCCATGCCTCCATCAATTTGCTGAGCAGCGCGGTTTCCTGCGGTGCGAGTTCGGTGGCCTGGTACTTTGTCATCAACACCCGGTAGTTCTGCATGCGCTCTTCGATCCGGCCCTTGAGCTTGGAAATGTCTGCCGGGTCGGTCAGGATCACATAGGTGCTCAGATTGCGGCTCACATAAAGCGCTTGCTTGTTGGCGCCGGCAACATCCTGGATCGGAAGCAACCGGTTCTCATACATCGAACTCATCGCGGCAGCCTGCTGGCTTGTCGAATTCATGCCGAGCAGGCCAACCAGCAGCGTGATCAAGGTGGTGATGGCGAATGCACCCAGCAAACGGGTGCGCATCCGGAGGTTGTTGAGAAAGCCCATGGGGACTCCTGTAAAGAATGGATGACCCTTCTGGGGGTCGGAATGGGATGGTCAAACCGGTTCTCGACAGCCGGCAAACCGTGTATCGACATCCGAACAAATAACTTTACGATGTACGCTCATATTGTCAGACGTCGATAAGCGCCGCGAATCGGGTCTGGATCGAGGCTATGGCGATGCATGGATGCACTTGTGCCACGGCTTGAACCGGCCGCATGCCGGTGGTGCACGGCATCCTGCGTGATCACCAGGCGGCCATCACCGTGAAGACCAGGCCCGATGCGGGCTCGGTGTTCACCGTGATCTTTCGAGCGGCAGACACCCAGGACGATGCGAATGTGCAAGCTCAGGAGTTGCTGGACGATGTCGCGGTCGGTGACCTCCCCCGCACGCCCGGCGCTCCGCTGAGCACCATCCTGTATGTGGATGACGACGAACTGATCACCGGACTGGTGGAGCGCATGCTCAAACGGGCGGGGTTCCCCGTGCACATGTACGCCAGCTCGAGCAAAGCGCTGGACGACGTTCGATCGGGTGCCGCTGGCTACGATCTCGCTGTGGTGGACTACACGATGCCGGGCATGAACGGGCTTGAACTGGCCAAGGCTTTGCGGCGCCTGCATCCGGACAAACCGGTGGCCATCACGTCAGGGCTCATTTCAGAAGAGCTGCGCCGCAACGCGCCACAGGCCGGCATCACCGAGCTCATTCACAAGACCAACACCGGCACCGATCTGCTCGATGCGATTTCGAGACTGGCCCGCCGTGTGGCGCCCGGTCCTTAGCGTGCTCTGACGTTCTGAAGCTCTGGCGCTCTGGAGTTCAGGGGGTAGTGCGAGCCGTTAACATGGGCCACAGCATCCTGTTGCCTGATCCACTTACGGCGTAAACAAATGACGAAACCAGCGACATCCACCAAAACCGTCAAACGTCAACCCGCACCTCGACTTCGTGCTCGCCGTGGCAATGTCGACGATCACACGGCGATCCGGCAACAGATCCTCCTGGCAGCGTTCAAGCTGCAGAAGGAGCAAGGTGGTTTCGAAAACCTGTCCATGCGCTCGCTGGCTGAACAGGTGGGTCTCAGCGCCATGGGCCTCTATCGCTACTTTTCCGGCAAGGACGCCGTGCTTCAAGCCATGTGGGAACAGGTGCTGACAGAGGCACTGTCATACACCAGCGCGGCCGCCTTCAAGGGCCAGACTGCCCGTGCGCGCCTGGCGGCGGGCATCGACGCGTTCCTGGACTACTGGGAACGTGAACCGGACCACTACCGGCTCGTCTTCACGTACACCCACACGCTCTCCCCGGCAGAAGGCAGTGGTCTGATCGAGAACCCGGCCTATCAGAACGCCACGCGTCTGGGCTCGCAGCTCATCGACGATTTCATCCGGGAAGTGGGCGGCGATCCGGCCCGGCACGAGGAAGCGCGCGACCTTCGGCTGGCCTTGATGGTTGGCTACCTGCACGCGCGCCTGGTGAATCGGCGGTTTGCGTGGGGCGATTTCGATGCCCTGCGCCGCAACACCACACAGACCATCGTGATGGGCATCGAGGCCTGTGTCACTCAGCGGCCTCCTGCATGCGCGCACCCCAGCGCATGTTGAGGCTGACGACAACAACTTCTCTGGTCATGATGTTTGTTCAGGGCGCAGACCGCCGCATCGAGGTTGAGACAAGGTGCTAGAGGCCGGATCATCGGGCGGCGGCCGACGCATCGGCTAAGGCGTTGTGCATGGCTTCCAGCAGCGCCGCTGGCGGCTGAGCGCCCGAGAGCGCAAGGCGTTCGTAGAAGACAAAAAATGGCACGCCAGGGACCGGAGGCGCACTGGGCAGATTCAGGCCCAGCTGTGCCTGGGCTTCTGCAAGGTCCAGCCCCGATTCGGCGGCGATCTGCAGCAACCAGCTGTGGCTGCCGAGGTCCTGGCCCTGCTGAAAATAGCCCTGGAACAGCCGATCCACCAAGGTCTCCTGGGCCTGCGGGCCAAGCTGCCGCCCGGCGAGTGCAAGCAACTGGTGCGCAGGCGCGGTGTCCGGGAAACGCTGGATCCGTTCAAACGCAATGGCCAGGCCCGCCTGCTGCGCCGCCAGGCGCACCTGAGCCTGACGGGCGATGACGGCCTGGGCGCTGCCCAGTCGCCGTTCGTAGAAGACGGCGTAGTCCCAGCCTTCGGCTGGTACACCGTCGATCAGGCGGACGGGGTGCCAGCGCACGGCCACCGCATCGGTGGGCCGTTGTCGGCGCCACTCGGCCAGGGCGGAGTCGAGGTGACGCTTGCCGATCAGGCACCAAGGGCAGATCAGGTCGAACCAGACGTCGATCTGCAGCGCCGGGGCCTGAGTGGTTCCTGCGCTCACGCCACCTTGCGCAGGAAGCCCTGCTGGCGGCCCGGCGCGTTGGGCGCGAAGCCGTTGGCGGCCAGGGTTTCTTCCACGGTGTCGTAGAACACGCCGATCTTGAGGATCTCGCGCGCTTCCTTGCCATTGGCCACGGGGCGCCCGAACTCCCCGGCGATGCGCACCAGTTGTTCGACCTGCCGCACCGTGCCCATCTTCTCCGTGCGCGACTGGTTCCAGATGTTGTCCTCGATGCCGCAGCGCACATGCAGGCCCATGGCCATGCCCATCATGTTGATGGGCAGCACGTTGCGCATGCTGCTTTCCACCGTGAGCATGGTGCCGTCGGGGATGGCGCGCACGAAGTTGGCCAGGTTGTAGATGTTGGGGGCGTCCATGCCGCCGCTGATGGCCACCCAGTTGCACACCAGCGGGCCTTTGTAGATGCCACGGCGGATGAGGCGCTCCACCGTCTCGAAACTGTTGATGTTGTAGAACTGGAATGCGCTCTGGATGCCGGCTGCGCTGAGGCGGCGCACATGCTCTTCGACGAAGCTGGGATTGGAGGGAACGACCATTTCGGTGTAGGCGCGGCGCCCCTCCGGCGTGGCCATGGAGGTGCCGGCGATGTCGGCCTCTTCCATGTGCTCCGTCACGTTCATCTGCGTGGTGTTGACGGTGACCGTCACCTGGTCGGGCTGGGGGTCCAGCTCGGCCAGCATGTGGCGGGTGTCGTCCGAGAGCCACTTGGCCAAGGCCCCGTCGTTCTCCGGCGCGAAGCTGATGGAGCCTCCGACCTGGATGATCATGTCGGGCACCGCCTTGCGCACACCGGCAATCAACTCGTTGAACATCGACAGGCGTTTGCTTCCCTTGCCGTCGAGCTCGCGCACGTGCAGGTGAAGCACCGAGGCGCCCGCGTTGTAGCAGTCCACCGCCTTCTGCACCTGTTCTTCCATGGTCACGGCAATGTCCTCGGGGAAGTCCGACGGAATCCACTCAGGGCCATACGGTGCTGCGGTGATGACCAGCTTGTCCTGGTTCTCGGGGAAGAGCGAGCCGTCGAGAAAGTTCATGGTTGTGTCTCCGGGGTCGGGGTGAATGTGAAGAGAGTCAGAAAGTGGGGGTGCCCACGATGCCGGCGCGTTCCATCTTGCGGTGGCAAGGCGGGTAGTCCATCACCGCGTAGTGCTGCGTGGACCGGTTGTCCCAGATCGCCATGCTGCCGGGCTTCCAGCGCCAGCGGACCTGGTATTCGGGGATCAGTGCCTGGTTGATCAGGTACTGCAGCAGCGCGCTGCCGCCCTGCGTGTAGTCCTGTCCCACACGCACGTTGTCGGGCGTGTGGAAGTTGGTGAAGTGGGTGGTGAAGGCGTTCACGAACAACACCTTCTCGCCGGTCTCGGGGTGGGTGCGCACCACGGGGTGCTCGGGGTCCGGAAACTGCGCCTTGAGTGCCAGGCGCTTTTCCATCGGCATGGCCGCGCCAAAGCTGGCTTCGATGCTGTGGCGCGCGCGCAGATGGGCGATCTGGGCCTTCACCGCATCGGGCAGGCGCTCGTACGCCAGCGCCATGTTGGCCCACATCGTGTCGCCGCCCACGGGCGGGCATTCCACGCAGCGCAGCACACAACCCATGGGCGGGCTTTCGCGCCAGGTGGCGTCGGTGTGCCAGGCGTTTTCGTAACGGTCGTTCGGTGCGTCGGGCGTCTTGTAGATGCGCACCAGGCCGGGGTGGTCGGGGTCGCTGCCGGCCACCGGGTGGTCTTCCAGCTCGCCGAAACGGCGCGCGAAGGCCACATGGTCCGCGCGGCTGATGGTCTGGTCGCGCAGGAACAGAACCTTGTGCTTGAGCAGCGCCGCCCTGATCTCGGCGAACAGGCCATCGTCACGCGCCGCCTCGGCCAGGTCGACGCCGGAGAGCTCCGCGCCGATGGCGCAGGTCAGTTGTTCGATTTTCATGATCCAGTCTCCTTCTGTGTGGGGGCGAGGTCAGACCACGAAGATCGACGAGCCGGTGGTCTTGCGGGACTCCAGGTCGCGGTGCGCCTGGGCCGCGTCTTCGAGCGCGTAGTGCTGGTGGATGTCGATCCGGATGCGGCCGGCGGCCACGTGGCCGAACACCTCGGCCGCAAGCGCGGCTTTCTCGGCCGGATCGGCGATGTAGTCGGCCAGCGCCGGGCGGGTGAGGTAGAGCGAGCCCTTCATGGCCAGCAGGTTGGGGTTGAAGCCGTCGATGGGTCCGCTGGCTGTGCCCACACAGACCATGAGGCCGCGGCGCTTGAGCGAATCCAGCGAAGCCATGAAGGTGCTCTTGCCCACGCTGTCGAACACCACGTCGGCGCCACGGCCGTCGGTAAGTTCGCGCACGCGTTTGGCCACGTCTTCGTGGCTGTAGTTGATGGTGTGGGTGCAACCGTGGGCCCGGGCCACCTCGGCTTTTTCGTCGGTGGAAACGGTGCCGATGACGTTGATGCCGAGCAGCCGTGCCCACTGCGACACGATCAGGCCCACGCCACCCGCCGCCGCGTGCAGTAGCAGCGTGTCGCCGGCCTTGAACGGGTGGATGCGGCGCATGAGGTAGGCCGACGTCAGGCCACGCATGGTCATGGCGGCGGCGGTCTCGAAGCCGATCGAGTCGGGCAGCTGGATCAGCGGCGCGGCGGCGATCAGGCGCTCGGTGCTGTAGGCCCCCAGCGTGTTGAGAAAGCCGGTGTAGGTGACGCGATCGCCCACCGACACCTGGGTCACACCCTCGCCCACCGCCTGCACCACGCCGGCCGCTTCCACGCCCATGCCGGCGGGCAGCGGGACGGGATAGGTGCCGTTGCGGAAATAGGTGTCGGCGTAGTTGAGGCCGACCGCGACATGGCGCAGACGGACCTCGCCGGGGCCGGGTTCGCCCACGTCCACCTCTTCGAGCTGGAGCACATCGGGGCCGCCGGTTTCGTGGATGCGCACTGCTTTCGCCATGGTCTTGTCTCCTGTGTGGAGGCCCGTGAAAGGGCCGCTGTCGAGTGGTGCAATGTAGGGATTTGCCAGCTCCGTCGCTGTGCATGGCACGCCATGGACTTATCATTTCGTGCCAACTCGGGCAAACCCGAGCCCTTCAACGCAACCGGATGCCCCGCCGATGCCCACCCTGGTGCGCGCCGCCGTACTCACCAACTTCACCGAGGTGGCACGGGAGCGTGGGCTCGATCCGCATGCCTTGCTGCGCAGCGTGGGCCTGTCGCACGCGCTGATCGACGACCCCGAGCTGCGCATTCCCGCCGAGGCCGCCGTGACTGTGCTGGAACGCGCGGCGCAGGCCGGCAACTGCCCGAACTTCGGGCTGCGCATGGCCGAGTCGCGTCAGCTCTCGGACTTCGGCGTGATGAGCCTGCTCATCAGCCACCAAGCCACGCTGCGCGCCGCGCTCAACATCACCATCTCGCACCGCCATCTGCTCAACGACACGCTGGCGATGCAGATCGAGGATGCGGGCCCCATGGTGATCGTGCGCGAGGAGGTGGTGGCGCAGGTGCCCGCGCGCCAGGCCAACGAGCTGGCCATCGGTGTGCTGTTCCGCATGTGTGCGGCGCTGCTGGGCTCGCGCTGGCGGCCGCACAGCGTCAACTTCAGCCATCAGGCGCCAGCCGACCTGCGGCTGCACAAGCGCCTGTTCGCCTGCCGGCTCGAGTTCGGCTGCGAGTTCAACGGCATCGTGATCCCCGCGGCCGACCTGGAGGCGCCCAACCCCGCGGCCGACCCGGTGATGGCCCGCTATGCGCAACGTTTTGTGGAAACGCTGTTGCCGGTGAGCGATGCCTCCATGGTGCTGGAGGTGCGCAAGGCGGTGTACCTCATGCTGCCGGCCGGGCGCGCCACCGTCGAATACGTGGCCCAGGGGCTGGGCCTGAGCGTGCGCACGCTGCAGCGCCAGCTCGACATGGCGGGCGTGAGTTTCAGCGACGTGCTGGGTGAGGTGAGGCGCGAACTGGCGCAGCGCTACATCGAGAACCCGCGCTACTCGATGGCCCGGGTGTCGGAACTGCTGGGCTACAGCACGCCGGGCTCGTTCACGCGCTGGTTCAGCGGGCAGTTCGGGACCACGCCGCAGGCCGCGCGCCGCAGCCACGAGGCCCGCTCCGCGTCCGCCTCAGGCTGAGCGCGCCGCCCGCTGCTGGCGCCAGCGCGTGACGCTGCTGCCGAAGGTGCTGCGAAACCAGTGCGAGAACGCCGCGGGCGAGGCGAAACCCAGCAGCGCGGCCACCTCGCTCAGCGGCAGGTCGCTGTCCTGCACCTGCCGCATCACCAGTTCCGAGCGCACCGACTGCAGCAGCTTGGCAAAGGTCTGGCCGTCGCGCGCGAGGTGGCGGTGGATGGTGCGGCGGTCCACCCCCAGATGCTGCGCCACCTGCTGCGAGGTGCAGCGCCCGCCGGGCAGCAGCGCCGCGATGAGCTGGCGCACCGTGGCCTGGGTTCCCTGGTGCTGGCCCGACAGCGCACGGTCGAGATACTGCCGCGCGAACCGGGCCATCTCGGGATTGGCGCCCTGTTGCGGCACCAGCAGGTCGGCCGCGTTGCAGACAATGCCGTTGAACTCGCTGTTGAAGTCCACCGTGGTGCCGAAGAACGCGCGGTGCGCGCCGGCATCGCGCGGCGGGCGGTGGTTGAAACACACGCGCACCGGCTTCCACTGCGGCCCCAGCAGCTCGCGCACGATGCGGTACATGACGCCCACGGCCAGCTCCATCGACTGCCGCGTGCTGGCGGCCTGCGCCACCAGGATCTCTTCACGGATCACCAGCAGGTTGCCATGCTCCTCGATGCGCGTGAGCAGCGAGGCATTGAGCAGGCGCAGGTAACGGCACAAGGTATCGAGCGCGGCGCGCGCCGTGGGCTCCTCCTTGAGCACCAGGCTGATCGGCCCGAGGTTGGAGAGCTGGCGCCGGCTGGCCAGGCGCAGCGCGAAATCCTCCACGCCGCTGGCTTGCGCGCTGTCTTCGAGCAGCGCGCGCACGGCGACGGTGCTCAGCGGGGTTTCGGGATCTTCCAGGCTGCGCTGCGAGAGCCCGGCATGGCGCAACATGGCCTTCGCGTCGAGCCCCACCGATTGCGCAAGATCGACATATCCAGCGAGGCTGGCGCTGCGCACGACGGGCACGTAGGGGTAATCCATGGGTGTCCCAAATTCGAAAATCGGTGTCTCACATTATCAAGCAGGGCGGCCGATCAAAACCTAGGATTCACCCCACGGTCAAGCCAAGAGACCGCCGGGGACAGGCACCGCGGTCCACGCATTACACCGACTGGAGACACACATGACCCAAGACACTTTCCCGCCGTTGCGCCGCCTCATGTGCGCCACTGCGCTCGCCCTGACCCTGCCCGCCGCGATGGCCTGGACCGACAAGCCCGTCCGCATGATCGTGCCCGCACCGGCCGGCGGCACCATGGACGTGGTGGCCCGCATCGTGGCCGATCAGCTGCAAGCCGACATCGGCCAACCGGTGGTGGTGGAAAACCGCGCCGGTGCAGGCGGTGCCATCGCGGTACAGGTCATGATCTCTGCGCCGCCCGACGGCAACACCATCATGATGACGGCGAGCAACATCCTCACCGAAATCCCGCACGTGATGAAGACCGCTTTCGATCCGCTCAAGGACGTCAAGCCGGTCACCGCCATTGCCCGCGCCAGCATGGTGATGATCGGCGCGCCCAACGTCCCGGCCAAGGACCTCAAGGGCGTGATCGCCTGGGTTAAGGCCCATCCCGGCACAGTCAGCTTCGCCTCCTACAGCGCCGGCACCAGTTCCCACTACGCCGGCATGATCCTCAACCAGAAGGCCGGTCTGGACATGCAGCACGTGCCCTTCGCCGGCTCGCCGCCCGCGCTGGCCCAGGTGATGGGCGGCCAGATCCCGCTGATGTTCGACGGCATGCCCACCGCCCGCGGCATGATCAACGCCGGCAAGGTTCAGGCCTACGGCGTCGCGGCGAGACAGCGTTCGCAGCACCTTCCCAACGTGCCCACGCTGACCGAACTGGGGTACCCCGAACTCGATTTCAGCAACTGGGTCGGCATCATCGTGGCGACCGGCGTGCCTGCCGCGACGGTGGACAAGATCAATGCTGCGGTGGACAAGGCGGCGGCATCGCCCAAGGTGCGCGACCGCCTGCTCGGCGCGGGCTTTGATGCGGGCGGCGATGAAACGCCCGAACAGATGACCAGGGCCCTGCGTGCCGATTTCGAGCGCAACGCCACGATCGTCAAGACCTTCGACATCAAGCTCACCCAGTGATGCACCGACCCGGTTAGCAGACGACCCGCCGGGTCCTCGCCCACCGCCGCTTCTTCCCCCGTTCCCTTTCCTGGGCCGCAATCCCGCTGGCCAGGACCTGTCTCGTCCCAAAAACCCGCGCCCACCCGCGCCCAGCTCTCCTGGAGACTTCCGATGAAAGCCCGAATCAGCATGACCTTGCGCCGCCGTTCCATGGCGATCTGCCGCCCCACCAGCGTGGCCGCTGCCCTGTTGCTGGGCGCCACGCCTTGGGCACTGGCCCAGGATTCCAATGTGCAGGTGTTCGGCTCGCTGGCCGTGTCTGTCCTGAACCTGAGCAACCAGGCCACCGGCGGAGGCAGCCGCATGGTGGCCGGCCCGTGGACGGCCCCGTCCTGGGGTCTGCGTGGCAGCGAGTCGCTGGGTGACGGTCTCAACGTCACGTTCCGGCTGGAGTCCTCGGTGGAGGGCGACTCGGGCACGGGCGGACGCACCGTGCTGGGAACCCACAAGACATTCGACAAGGCCAGCTGGGTGGGCATCGGCAACCAGACGTTCAACCTGACCATGGGCCGCCAGCTGCATGCCGGCATCGACCGCATCGCCGAGACCATGGATGTGTTCTACGCCAATGCCGACGGCAAGCTGCTGCTCTCCGTGCTGGCGCTCAACGCCACCAACACCTTCGGGGGCTTCGACACCCGTGGCGACCAGGTGATCAAACTGCGCGCCCAGCTGCCGGCTGGCTTCAAGGCGGGCCTGAGTGTGGCGCCGGCCATTGCAGGACGATTCGGTCGCTCCTCGTCGCTGGACGTGGGCCAGCAGACCGCCAGCTACGGCGTGGGCGCGTACCTGCTGAACCACCACAGCAGCACCACCCAACTGCGTCAGCGCACATGGGGGCTCGGTGGAAACCTGGCGCTGGGCGGAGGTCGCGTCTTTGCGCACTACATGAACGCCGAGCACGACAAGTCGGCTGGCGGTGCGACCCGGCAGTCCGACAGGGTGCTGGGCCTGGGCGTGGCCTACCCCGTGACGGCGGCGCTCACGGTGCGCGCTGCTTACTACCAGGACCGCGGCAGCGACGTGGGCGGTGTGGCGGGCCGCGATGGCAAGCGCCAAACCACCGCCGTGATGGGGGACTACGCGTTCTCCAAGCGCACCAGCCTGAACTTCGGCGTGTTCAACAACAGCCTGTCGGGCGCTTTTGCGGCCGATCCCACCAGCCTGTCCGTGCTGGGCCTCATCAACCCGGCCACCATGGCCATCAGCGGCAACTCCATGCGCGGCCTGGCCGTGGGCCTGAACCACCGCTTCTGAATCCCGCGTTGCCCAGGAGCTTCGAACGATGAACGGCCTCATGATGGATCAGCCCCTGCTGATCTCGACTCTGCTGCGCCACGCCGAGCGCCACCACGCCACGCAGGAAGTGGTGTCGCGCCGCGTCGAGGGCGACATCCACCGCTGCACCTATGCCGAACTGGCCGCGCGATCGCGCCGCATGGCCCGGGCCATGGTCGCGCTCGGCGTGGCCCCGGGCCAGCGCGTCGGCACCATCGCCTGGAATGGCTACCGCCACCTGGAGCTGTACTACGCGGTCTCGGGTTCGGGCGCGGTGCTGCACACGCTCAACCCGCGCCTGCACGCCGACCAGCTGACCTGGATCGCCGACCACGCCGAAGACCAGGTGCTGTGCTTTGACAAGACCTTTCTTCCCCTGGTGGAGTCGGTGGCGCAGCGCCTGACCACGGTCAGGCATTTCGTGCTGATGGCCGACCGCGACCACATGCCGGCATCCACCGCCATCCCGGGCTTGCTCTGCTACGAAGACCTGATCGATGGCCAGGCGGACGAGGGCTTCGAATGGCCCGCGTTCGACGAGAACACGGCGTCCAGCCTGTGCTACACCAGCGGCACCACCGGCCACCCCAAGGGCGTGCTCTACAGCCACCGCTCGACCGTGCTGCACACCTTCGCCTCGGCCCTGCCCGATGCGCTCAACCTCGGTGCGCGCGACGTGATCCTGCCGGTGGTGCCGATGTTCCACGTCAACGCCTGGGGCCTGCCGTATTCGGCCTGCATGGTCGGCGCCAAGCTGGTGCTGCCCGGACCGGGGCTGGACGGCAAGAGCCTGCACGAACTGTTCGAGACCGAGGGCGTGACCCTCTCGGCCGGTGTGCCCACCGTGTGGCAGGGCCTGCTGGCGCACGTGCAGAGCCAGGGCCTGACGTTCAGCACCATGCGCCGCACCGTCATCGGCGGTTCGGCCTGTCCCCCGGCCATGATGGAGGCCTTCGAGGACACGCACGGGGTGCAGGTGATCCACGCCTGGGGCATGACCGAGCTCAGCCCCATCGGCACGGTCGGCATCCTCAAGGGCCACCAGCAAGACCTGCCGCGCGAGCAGCGGCGTGCCATCCAGGCCAAGCAGGGCCGCGGCGTCTTCGGGATCGACATGAAGATCGTCGATGACGAAGGCGAAGAACTGCCCTGGGATGGTCGCGCCAGCGGCGAGCTGCTGGTGCGCGGTGCCTGGGTGGTCGATCGCTACTTGAAGGCAGACCACGAAGGTGAACCCGGCCCGCTCGTGCACAGGAACGGTCAGGGCTGGTTCCCCACCGGCGACGTGGCCACCATCGACGCCGACGGCTTCATGCAGATCACCGACCGCGCCAAGGACGTGATCAAGTCGGGCGGTGAATGGATCGGTTCGATCGACCTCGAGAACATCGCCATGGCACACCCGGCCGTGGCCATGGCCGCCTGCATTGCCGCGCGCCACCCCAAGTGGGACGAACGCCCGCTGCTGGTGGTGGTGCGCAAGCCCGGCGCGGGCCTGGAGCGCGACGAACTGCTGGCCTTTTTTGAAGGCAAGATCGCCAAATGGTGGACCCCGGACGACGTGGTGTTCGTGGACGCCATCCCGCTGGGCGCCACAGGCAAGATGCTCAAGAACCGGCTGCGCGAGCAGCACGGCGGGTATCTGCTTCACAAGGACTGACCATGCACAAGCTCCAGGCCCTGGCGGCCCTCTGGTTTCCAGGCCTGCTGATTTGTGGCATCGCAGCCATCGCTGCCATGTTCCTGGGTGCGCACTATGGGGCGCCGGTGATGCTGTTTGCGCTGCTGCTGGGCATGGCGCTGAACTTCCTGTCGCAGGAAGGCCGGAGCGCGCCAGGCATCGACCTGGCCGCCCGCCAGGTGCTGCGCATCGGCGTGGCCCTGCTGGGCCTGCGCATTACCACGACACAGGTGATGTCGCTGGGCTGGGAGCCGGTGGCCATGGTGGTGCTGGCGGTGGTGCTGACCATCGTTGTGGGCATTGTGCTGGCCAGGCTGCTGGGATTTCAGATGTTCTTCGGTCTGCTCACCGGTGGCGCGGTGGCGATCTGCGGCGCCTCGGCTGCGCTGGCACTGGCCGCGGCCATGCCCGCACACCCGCAAAAGGAACGCGCCACGCTGTTCACCGTGATCGGCGTTAGCACGCTTTCGACCCTGGCCATGGTGCTCTATCCGATGATCACGCGCGCGCTGGGCATGGAGCCGGTGGCCGCGGGCTACTTCATCGGCGGCACCATCCACGACGTGGCGCAGGTGGTGGGTGCGGGCTACAGCCTGTCGCACGAGGCAGGAGACGCCGCCACCCTCATCAAACTCATGCGCGTGGCCATGCTGCTGCCCGTGATCGCGCTGGCCGCCTGGCTGACACAGCGGCACCTGGTGGCGCAGGGTGACGCCGCGGCCATGGGCCCGCGCCCGCCGCTCCTGCCCTGGTTCGCCGTGGCGTTTGCGCTCCTGGTGCTGATCAACAGCACCGGCTGGCTGCCTGAGCGGGTGGTGCAAACCGGTCAGGGCCTGTCGCAGATCTGCCTGGTGGCGGCCATGGCGGCCATCGGCATGAAGACGCACCTGAAAGACATCCTCACCGTGGGATGGAAACCGGTGGCCCTGATGGTGGCCGAAACGGCCTTTCTGGCTTCGCTGTTCTACGGCCTGCTGGTCGTGGAAGGCGTTTGACTGATTCTGTGCGCAGCTGGGTCGTGCCACAGACCCGCAATGCCGAGACCGGAGCTTGATTCCACCCGCCGCCTCTGCCAGACTGGCTGGCGCTCATCAGATGGTGGAGAAGCAGATGACTCATCAGCAAGTGTCCATGAACGA
>JAZKHH010000205.1:0-4098 GCA_040385465.1 Pseudomonadota bacterium
CGTCGCCTTGCATTCGACCCCTTCCCGGGGCTGCGCGACCCCTGCCTAAGTTCATCACACCCTCTAATCAACGCGCCGGCGGTGGAACCACACCCACGTCAATGCGGGATTTCCAAAGCGCGGAGTGTTGGAAAAAATCAATCAGGTGTTTGGGCGGGTCGGTGTCGGGCTTGCGCTGAATCAGACGGCGCAAGCGCCACAGTGCATACGCCCCCATCCAGAACAGGTCGGCGACGACGGCATACAAACGCCCGTGGTTCTTGACGAAATAACGGCGACGCGACTCGAACCAGTAGGCTGGCAGGCGCTTGGGGCGGTCGGTCTTGACGGTGACGCCGGTGCTTTGGCCGGCGATGTGCATGACGCGGCTTTGCGGCACGTACCAGCAGTCCCACCCGGCCAGCCGGGCCTGGCGGCAGAAGTCGGTTTCCTCGTAGTACAGGAAATACGACTCGTCCATCAAACCCACCGACTGGAACACTTCGCGGCGAATCATCATGCTGGCGCCGGGCAGCCAGTCGACTTGTTCCGGCTCAGCGCCCATTTTCCGGGCCAGTGTCCAGCGCGACAGGAGTTTGCTCACCACACCCAGGCGCAGGCCGCCGTCGATCTCGCTCCACACGCTGGGGAAGCGGAAGGCCCACGGCCAGGGTTCACCGTTTTCATCTTCCAAGCTGCTGCCGGTGATGCCCACACGGGGGCGTGCGGTCATGAAGTCCAGCAAGGCACGCAGTGCGCCGGGCCGCACCATCGTGTCGGGGTTGACGAGCCAGTAGTAGTCGGCCGGTGCTGCCGAGTGAAACGACGGCCGGATGGCCACGTTGTTGCCATAAGAGAAACCGCCGTTGAGCTCGGCGCGGACCAGCTCTGCCCAACCAGCGGCCTGCTGGGTTTGGATGTGCTGGGCGATCACGTCGGCAGAGCCGTCGCCCGAGCAGTTGTCGACCACCACCACTTGGGTGCCAGGATTGGCCCGGACCTCGGGCTCGAGAGATTGCAAGCAGTCCGCCACCAGGCGGCCGCTGCGGTAGTTGACGATGACGATCAGGGTGGTGGGGGATGGGCTGCTCATGAAGGGGTGCCCACGGAGACGATCTGCGGCACAGCGACCGGCTCGGGGACGAGCGCCGGGGCCGGCACCTTGGCCCAGGCAGCGTCCAGATGGTGCTGCATGCGCTGGGCCAGCACCTGCACATTGGGTTCTTGCAGCAGGCTCGAATGCCCTCCGGGGATGTCTTCCGCGGCCACCGCAGACGCCACGCGCAGTTGCCAGCCCAGCAAGGGGTCGACGAATTTTTCGATGTAGGGCATGTCGGCGACCGATCCGTCGCCCTTGAGGGCGCGGAAGACGACCACGTCGCCACTGCGGAACAGGCCCCTGGGCTTGTGCTCCTTGTGAGCGTATTCGTAGACCTTGAGGTAGGCGATCTCGGGGATGGCTTCGGCCAACGCCTCGACGGTGTCGTGCTCGACCACGCCCTGCTCCCGCAGCTGGTGCACCTTGCGGGCATTGCGGAACCGGTCAACGCGCGAGCGGACCTCGAACCGCGCCAGGTTGCTGGTCTTGCGCAGCACCTTGGGAATCACCTTGCTCCAGCGAACCAGCGCCGGCTCGCCGGTGTCTTCGCTGAGGGAGCTCAGGAACCGGTTCAGCCGCGCCCCGGCGATGCGGAAGGGGCGCTCCTGCGCCTCGACGTCGCCTGCGTCGATGATGCCGACGAAACGGGTGGCCTCGCCCACGTCTTCGAGCTGGCGGGCCATCTCGAACGCAATCACCCCACCGGCGCACAAACCGGTCAGGAAATACGGCCCATGGGGCTGCACCTTGCGGACCTGCGCCACATGCGCGGCGGCCATGGCCTCGATGGTGGTGTTGACGACCGAGCCGTCACCGCGCATGTCGGGTTGCAGACCGTAGACGGCCTGTTCGTGGCGCAGCGTCATCGCCAGCGTGCGGTAAAGCAGCGTCTCGCCATTGCCGTCGTGCACAAAGAACAAGGGCGGTCGCGATGCACCCTGCGGTGGCGCCGGACGGATGGTGATCAAGGTCTTGCTGAACGGCAGGCGGACCACCGAAGCCTTGTGGGACGCCAAGGCATCTGACGCACCTGCGACGGTGGCGCCGGCTTCTCCCGGCGCTGGCTTGGGTTCGATCAGCCCGGCCAGTGTTTCCACGGTGGGCGCTTCCAGCAAGGCCGTCAACGGCAGCGTTTTGCCGGTGCGCTTTTTCAGCTTGTTGATGACCTGCAAGGCCAGCAAGGAATGGCCACCCAGGTCGAAGAAGTTGGCGGTGGCGCTGACACGGGCCACGCCCAGCATGTCGCCCCACATCTCGGCGATCAGGATCTCGGTGGCGGTGGTGGGCGCCACCCAATTCGGGTCGTCGTGGGCCGCGGCGGCATCGTCGGCCGCGCGGCTGGCGGCGGGCGGCTGGTGCAGCGGTGCCAGCACCGCCTTGAGGTCTTGCGGCGACACCACCACCTGCGGGCCGGCGCCGGCCGCCAGGATGCGCTGCAAGGCCTGGGCGCCTTCGGCGCTGAGGATGCCTTGGGTCAGGCCCAAGGCGAGAAGCTCGTTGGCCACGGCCTTGGGCCGGGCGGTGGACGGCGTGACGTGGTGCGTGGGGGCGGCGGCACCGCCGCCGGCCAGCAGGGCCTTGTCGCGCACGCGGATCATCGTGAACTCTTCGATGTCGACCAGCACCCTGCCCTGCTCGTCCATCACGGTGATGTCGTAGAGCGCCAGGTCACCGCTCGAGCCGTTGTCGCCGCGGTAGCGGATGTGGCTGAGGATGTTGACCGGCAGGGGGGCCAGGATGCGGACACGGCCATAGGAGGCCGGCACGAAGAAGTCGCGGCCTTCGTCGAAGCCGGGGATCAGCGCCTGGGCGCCGGCGGTGGCCATGTCCATCATCGCCGGGTGCAGTTCGAACTGCGCCAAGTCGGCGACAAAAGGCGCGGGCAGGCTCAGGCGGGCCAGGGCTTCCTGAACACCGAAATCGATGCGGCGCAGGTTGCTCCAGCGCGGGCCGAAGTCGAGGTGCAGGGGCTTTTCGGTGCCGTTGAAGATCTGGGCACGCGACTGGCACCGCCGGGCGATGTCGGCCAGGGGCGCGGGCTGCTGGGTGCCGCAGGCCACGTAAGCCACCTCGCCGCGAACGTTCTCGAGCCAGGCGCTGTCTTCAGGCACGCCGGGCTGGTGGCCCATGACGGTGAAGTGCTGCTGGCCCTGCCCGGTGCGGCGGAACTGCACCCGCAGCTCTTTGTCTTCGCCGCCGTGAACCACGAAGGGCGACAGGAAGGTGACGTCGCGCAGCTCGATCACCTGACCGGCCGCGGCCGGGTGGTGGGCGAAGGCGGCCCGCACCAGCTCCAGGTAGCCGGTGCCGGGGATGAGGGCTTCACCGCCTTTGATGCGGTGCTCATCCAGCAGCCAGTGGCTGGCGATGCTGAAATGGGTGCTGTACTCGCGCTCGTCGACGGCGTCCTTGACGCAGTCGCTCACCAAGGGGTGGCCGACCGGGGTGCTGGCCTGGGGCGACAAGCCGAGCTGCTGCGCCAAGGTGGCGGCCATGCCGACCTCTTGCCACTGGCTCCAGTTGACGGCCACCGTGTGGGTGCCGTCGCGCATCATGCGGTCTTGCGCATAGGCGTCGAGGAAGGCGTTGGCGGCCGCGTAGTCGACCTGGCCTGCCAAACCGGCGAACGAGCTGATGGACGAGAACAGCACGAGAAAGTCGAGGGGCGCGTCGGGTTGAACGGCCTGCAAGGCAGCCTCCAACACCACGGTGCCTTGCACCTTGGGAGCCCAGACGGAGGAGACGGTGGCGCTGTCTTTGAGCTGGATCACGCCGTCGTTGAGCACGCCGGCGGTGTGCAGCACGCCATGCACGGCGCCGAAGCGCGCACGGGCTTGCTTGAGGACGGCTTTCATCTGCGCCAAATCAGTGACGTCGGCCGCGGCCACCATCACCTCGGCGCCCTGCGCTTCCAGCGCCTGGATCTGGCGGATGCGCTTGGCTTGGGCGTCGCGCGCGTCGTGCGACTGCAGCCAACCGGCCCAGTCTTTGCGGTCGGGCAAGGCGCTGCGGCCGATCAG
>JAZKHH010000205.1:4198-13998 GCA_040385465.1 Pseudomonadota bacterium
CAGCAGGTCGATGCTGTGGCAGCGGATGTGGGGGAACTCGCGGGGGATCACTTTGCAAGGGCCCAGCAAGGTGGCTTTGGCGGGCTGCAGCAGGGTTTCACCGGCCACGCGTTGCAGGTGGTCGGTGACGACGCACCAGCGCATCGGCTCGCTCAGGTCTTCGCGGCCAACGGCCTGGGCCAGGTTCAGCAAGCTGTCGAAGCCGAGGCGGCGCATCTCTTCAATGCCGCGGGGGCCGGCGTCGAGCGGCTGGGTGCCGGTGAGCGTCCAGAAGTGGTACAGGTCTTGCGGGGCATGGCCTTCTACACTCACCGTGCCCAGCAGTTTGTCCCACTGAGCCGCCTGGGCAGGCTGAAGGGTGAACTCGTCGCCCTTGCGCAGGTAGGCCTTGCCGGTGCGCACCACGGTGACGTGGGCACCGTCGCTGCGCAGGCGTTGGATCAGGCGGGCGCACAGGGCACTGCCGTCGGCCAACACCCAGACCGACCGAGCGAGTGGAACTTCAGCGTTGGCCTCACCCACCGGCTCGGCCACAGGGCGTGGCAGGTCGCGTTGCTGCCAGACCGGCTGGTAGAACCACTGCGCCAGGTCGGCGCGTTTGTCGAGCGTGGGTTCGGCGGCCAAGGTGAGGCTTTGGCCGGGCTCGACCCAATGGCGCTGGTGGTCGAATTGGTAGGTGGGCAGCGGCACGCGCAGGCGCTTCTCAGCACCGCGCACCTGGGCCCAATCGACCGGCGCACCCACGCCCCACAAACGGCCCAGCACGCCCAGCACGAAGGCCTGGTCGGCGACTTGCTCGTCGGGGTGGCGCAGCGAATTGAAGACCGGCTGGTCGGGGGCGCGCGCCGGGTGTTGGCGGGCCAGCGAGGCCAGGGTGCGGCCGGGGCCGACCTCGAGCAACACCGTGTTCTGGTCGGCCAGCAAGGCCTGCAGGCCTTCGGCGAAACGCACGGTGTGGCGCAGGTGGTTGACCCAATATTGCGGATCGGTGGCTTGCTCGGCGGTCATCCAGGTGCCGGTGACGTTGGAGATCAACGGCAGCGTGGGCGCCTTCATGGCGATGCGCTGAAAGAAGGCACCGAACTCTTTCAGAATCGGCTCGAGCATCAGCGAGTGGGCGGCGACCGAGATGCGCACGCGCGCGGCATCGATCTCCTGGGCTGCGAGCTTTTGCTGCAAGGCGTCGATGGCGGCCACAGGGCCCGAGGCCACCGAGAGCTGAGGGCCGTTGAGCGCGGCGATGGACAAGTCAGGGCCCATCAGGGCCTTGAGCTCGGCTTCCGGCAAGGGCACGCTGAGCATGCCGCCCTCGGGCAACGTTTCAAACAAGCGGCCGCGCAAAGCCACCAGGCGCAAGGCGTCTTCCAGGCTGAACACGCCAGCCAGGTGGGCCGCCGTGTACTCGCCCATGCTGTGGCCGATCATGGCACCGGGTTGCAGGCCCCAGGACATCCAGAGCTTGGCCTGCGCGTACTGCACCGTCAGCAGACAGGGCAGCGCCATGGACGGACGCTCGAGGGTTTGCGCCGCCAGCTTTTCCTGGCCGGCGGCAGGAAACAGCAGGCTCTTGAAATCGGCTTTCTCGTGGCGGGCCAGCAAGGCCAGGCATTCATCGACCGCCTGGCGGAACACCGGCTCGCTGGCGTACAGGCCGGCGCCCATGGTGGGGTACTGGGCGCCCCCCCCGGCGAACATAAAGGCCACTGTGCGGCCGCCATCGGGCGCGGTTTCGGTGAACACGCGTTTTGGATCTGGATTCGCCAGCGCCTGGGCGGCTTCTGCCGGCGAGCTGCTGACGAGCACCCTGCGGTGGGTCATGGCTTCGCGGCCGACCTCGAGCGTGTAGGCGGCATCGGCCAGCGACACCTCAGGATGGCGGGCCAGGTGGGCGGACAGCGCAGCGGTGTTGGCGTCGAGCGCGCTGGCGGTGCGGGCTGACAGCAGCAGCACCTGGTGCTCGCGGGCCAGGCCGGACGGCGCGCGGGCCGGGGCTTCTTCGAGCACGATGTGGGCGTTGGTGCCGCCCACGCCGAGCGAGCTGACACCGGCGCGGCGCGGCTGGCCCACCGGCGGTGTCCACGGCTTGAGCGCGGCATTGACGTAGAACGGGCTGCGCTCGAACTCGCAGGCCGGGTTGGGTGACTTGAAGTGCAGCGAGGCGGGCAGCTCCCGGTGCTGCATGGCCAGGGCGACCTTGATGAAGCTGGCCACGCCGGCGGCGGTGTCGGTGTGGCCAATGTTGCTCTTGACCGAGCCGATGCCGCAAAAACCGCGCGCATCGGTGCCCTGGCGGAAGGCCTGGCTCAGGGCGGCGATCTCGATCGGGTCGCCCACGGGCGTGCCGGTGCCGTGGGTCTCGATGTAGGAGATGGTTTCCGGCGAAACGTTGGCCAAGGCCAGCGCTTCGGCGATGGCTTGCGCCTGGCCGTCGACGCTGGGCGCGAGGTAGCCCATCTTGCCGGAGCCGTCGTTGTTGATGGCAGAGCCTTTGATGACGGCGTGGATGTGGTCGCCGTCTTGAATCGCATCGGCCAGACGGCGCAGCACCACGACGCCCACCGCGCTGCCGAACACCGTGCCTTTGGAGTCGGCATCGAAGGCATGGCAGTGGCCATCGGGCGACAGGATCTCGCCCTCGTGGTAGAGGTAGCCGTGGCGGTGCGGCAGCTCGATCGTGACGCCACCGGCCAGGGCCATGTCGCATTCGCGGTTGAGCAGGCTTTGCACACCGGTGTGGATGGCCACCAGCGAGGTCGAGCAGGCGGTCTGCACGTTGACGCTCGGGCCCTTGAGGTTCAACAGGTAGGAAACGCGGGTGGTCAGGAAGTCTTTGTCGTTGCCGGTGTGGCGCACCAGGAAGAAACCGACGGCCTGCATCAACTTCGGGTTGGTCAGCAGGTTGTAGGGCATGTAGGCGTTGTGGCCGGAGCCACCGAACACGCCGATGGCGCCGGGAAAGCGGCTGGGCACGTGGCCGGCGTCTTCCAACGCTTCCCAGGCGCACTCGAGAAAGTGGCGGTGCTGGGGGTCCATGATGGACGCTTCGCGCGGGCTGAAGCCGAAGAACGGCGCGTCGAACATCTCCATGTCGGGCAGCACGGCGCCGCGCTTGACGTAGTTGGGGTTGTCCAACATGGCCGGGCTGACCCCGGCGGCGAGCAGCTCTTCGTCGGTGAAGGTGGTCAGGGACTCCACGCCGTTGCGCAGGTTGTCCCAGTACTGGGAAATCGTGCGGGCACCCGGGAAGCGCCCGGCCATGCCGACCACGGCGATGTCGGTGTCGAAGGTGTCACTGGTGTACGCGTCGCTCATGTCACTCTCATTACACAGGCGGGGTCCGTCATGCGGTTCACGCTCGGCCCCTGACCCGGTTCAATACCACATTCCATCAGGAAAAATCGGCGGGGTGGCGAGCCGGTTCAGCGCGCCACCCCTGGTTGTGCTGCTCGGCCTGAGGGCCGGCAGCACCTGTCGTTGTCGTCGTCGTCGTCTCATCCCACTGTCAGACTGCGCCATTCCCCGTTCGTTCGTCAAGGATCAAGGGCGAGGCTGGCCGGCCGTGGGCCGCACCTGGCGCCGCTGCAACGCGGCGCGCCGGCCTTCCGCGCGGTCCTTGCCTTGCTGGGCGGCCGCGCCGTCGGCACCGTCTTGCGACAGGTAGGCGCTCAAGCTCTGGATGGTCGGGAACCGGAAAATGTCGGTGATCGACAGCTCGCGCTGCAGCACGTCGCGCAGCTTGCGGTGCACCTGCACGGCGAGCAAGGAATGGCCGCCGAGGTCGAAGAAGTTGTCGCGGGTACCGACCTGCGGCAGGTTGAGCACGTCCTTCCACACGGTGGCAATCGTCTGCTCGGTGTCGCCAGCGGGCGGCACGTAGGCGGCCACCACCGGGGCCAGCGCCACGTCGGGTGCGGGCAGCGCCTTGCGGTCGACCTTGCCGTTGGGCGTCTGCGGCAGCGCCGCCAGGGTCACGAAGTGCGAGGGCACCATGTAGTCCGGCAGGCGGTCGCGCAGGTGCTCCTTGAGCTCCGCAACGTTGGGGGCCTGCTGGCCGGCCACCACGAAATACGCCACCAGGCGCAGGTCGCCGGGCACGTCTTCGCGGGCCACGACCACGGTTTCGCGCACCGCGACGTGGGTCAGCAACGCCGCTTCAATTTCACCCAGCTCGATGCGGTAGCCCCGCACCTTGACCTGGTGGTCAAGGCGGCCGAGGAACTCCACCGTGCCATCAGGGCGGAACTTGGCCAAATCGCCGGTGCGGTAGACCCGGCCGCCGGCCGCGCCCAGCACCGGGTGCGCAATGAAGCGCTCGGCGGTGAGGTCGGGCCGGTGCAGGTACCCGCGCACCACGCCGCGCCCGCCGATGATGAGCTCGCCTGGCACGCCAACGGGCACGGGCTGCTGGCGGGTGTCGAGCACATAAAGCGCCTGGTTCACCAGCGGGCGGCCCAGCGGCACGATGCCGTCGACCTGCTCGACCTTGTGCACCGCCGACCAGATGGTGGTCTCGGTGGGGCCGTACATGTTCATCACCTCGCCGTTTGACAACAGGCTTTGGAGTTCCTGAGCCAACGAAGGCGGAAAGGCCTCGCCGCCGATCATCATGCGTTGCAGCTGGGCCAGGCCGGCTTTGGCCTGGTCGTCGAGCAACAGCATGCGGGCCATGGACGGGGTGCATTGCAGATGGGTGACCGCATGGCGCTGCATCAGCGCCGGCAGCGAATGGTCGCCGTTGGCGGCACGGCGCGGCGTGGCGATTTTGCGCAGCTGGTTCAGGTGGCTCAGGTGCTCCATCACCGTGGCGGCGTCGATGCCGAAGTCGATCAGGCAGGCGATGTCGTCGACGCCGATGGCCTTGAGCCGGTCGACCATGGCCAGGCAGCCCTCGGGGGTGCCAAACAGGCCGCTGGTTTCGTAGTAACGGTTGAAGGAGTGCTCCAGCAAGCCGGTCATCTCGTCGTCGCTCAGGCTCTGCAGGTCGACGCCGGCTGCAGACGTGTCCATCCCGTCGCGCTTCTTGAAGGCTGGGAAGGACCAGGCGTACTGCTTGATCAGGCTCACCGAGCTGCGCAGGTACTCGATCAAGGGCAGGCGCACTTTTTCGCGCACGTCGGCTTCGTCGGGGCCGACCAGGGTGTGCAGCATCAGCGACACATAGCCTTCGCCTGGGTGGCCGGCGTCTTTCCAAGCCTGGCGGTAGGCGGCCAGTTTGTCAGTGAGCTCGTCGATGCTTTGGCCCAGCAAGTGGGTCAGCACGTGGGCGCCGAGGCGGCCCGCGGCGGCGAAGGTCTCGGGGTTGCCGGCGGAGGTGACCCAGATCGGCAGCTCTTTTTGCACGGGGCGCGGCAGGATGCTGATGTCCACCGGCTCACCCGTGGCGCCAGGGAAGCTGACCTTCTCGCCGCGCCAGAGTTTGCGCACGACCTCGATGTCGCGCAGCATGACCTGCTTGTTGGTGGCGAAGTTTTCAGGGCGCAGCACAAAGTCGTTCGGCTGCCAGCCGGAGGCGAAGGAGATGCCCACGCGGCCGCGCGAGATGTTGTCGACCACCGACCAGTCTTCGGCCACCCGGATCGGGTGGTGCAAGGGCAGCACCACGCTGCCGGCGCGGATCTTGATGCGCTCGGTGACGGCAGCAATGGCGGCGCTGGTGACCGCTGGGTTGGGGTACAGGCCGCCGAAGGCGTGGAAATGGCGCTCCGGGGTCCACACGGCGGCAAAGCCGTGGGCGTCGCCATAACGTGCGCCGTCAAGCAGCAGCTTGTACTTGTTGTCGCTGTTGCCGGATTCGTCGCTGGAGAAATAGAACAGGCTGAAATCGATCGGGCGGGCGGCGTGAGGCCCACGCGCCGGGGTGGCGGTGGAACGGTCTTCCTGGGTGGCGATCACGACCTTGAAGCCGCGGGTCAGCGTCCAGCACAGCTCGAGCACCGAGATGTCGAAGCTCAGGCTGGTGACGGCCAGCCACACGCCCGGCGTGGCGCCTTGCGACGGCGCCAGCTTGTCGTCCATGCCGGCGAAGAAGTTGACGGCGTTGCGGTGCTCCACCATCACGCCCTTGGGCTTGCCGGTGGAGCCGGAGGTGTAGATGACGTAGGCCAGGTGGCGCGGCTCGGCGCCGCCATCGAAGGGCTCGGCCGACTCCTTGGCAATAATGCTGTCCCAGTCGGCATCGAGGGCGATGACGGTGGCGCGGTGCGGCGGCAGGTCGCCGCGCAGGCGCTCCTGGGTCAGCAGCACCGGCACCTTGGCGTCTTCCACCATGTAGGCGATGCGGTCCTTGGGGTAGGTGGGGTCGAGCGGCAGGTAAGCGCCGCCGGCTTTTTGGATGGCCAGCAGGCCGACCATCATCTCGATGGAGCGCTCCAGGCACAAGCCCACCAGCACATCGGGGCCCACGCCGAGCGCGGCCAGGCGACGGGCCAGTTGGTTGGCGCGGCGGTCGAGCTCACCGTAGCTCAGCGACTGGTCTTCGCACACCAAGGCGGTTTGATCGGGCGTGCGAGCGGCCTGCTCTTCGATCAGGCGGTGCACGCAGGCGTCGCTGCGCCACGGCGCTTCGGTGGCATTCCACTGCTCCAGCACGCGGGTCTGCTCGGCCGCGTCCAGCAAAGGCAGTTCGGCCAGGTGACGCTGCGGGTCCGCGTCGGCCGCGCGCAGCAGGGTGAGCCACTGGGCTTGAAGCTGGGTGATCACCCCGATGTCGAGCTTGCTGGCATCGAAGCACCAGCGGCTGGCATCGCCCTGGCGGTTGAAGGCAATGGTGAGCTCGCTGCCAGCCTGCGGCACGCAGGCGTCGAGGCTGTCGACCAGCACCACGGCGACTGGCAGCACGCGCGGGTTGGCGGTCTGGGCCAAGGCGCGCAGTTCGGGCGCTCGGGCGACCAGGTCGGTGGCGTAGGTGAGGCGCTTGCGCAACTCTGCGAGTTCGGTCTTGACCGTTTGCTCGACGGCCGCCGCACCTTGTGCGAAGTCGAGATGGAGGCGCAACGGCACCTGGCTGGCAAACCAGGCTTGCAAACCCTGCACCGCGGTGTCCAGCGCCGGGTCGGCAAAGCCGACGTCGAAGCTGTCTTTGTCGGTCAGGCGTGCCAAGTAGGCCAAGGTCAAGGCGACGAGGTTGTCGGCGCGATCGGCCACGCCCAGGGGCGCCGTGGGCACGCCGGTGTCGACATGCTCAAAGCGAGGGGCTTGCACCGGCGCGCTGCGGTCGATGTAGGGCAACTCCACGGCCGTCTGCGTGGCCAGTCGGCGTTGCCAAAATCCTTCAGAAGCCGCCACCTGGGTGTTCAAGGTGCTCAAACGATCGGCCAAGGCGGACGGCAACGGGTCGAACGCAGCGCCTGCGCGCAAACCGAAATGGCTGGCGGCCTCCAGGGCGGTCAGGACTTTGCCGTCCAGGCTTTCCAAGCGTTGCAGCAGCAGGTCCGTGCTGCCGGTGGAGACGGTGAGGCCTTGGGCCTCCACACTCACCACGGTGCCATGCGGGGTGCCGGACGACGTGTCCAACACCGTCACACCGGCAACGATCAGGGGCTGGCCAGACCAGCTGGCTTTGGCGCCACCCATCGGGTTGGCATAGGTGCCGAAGTCGAGCGCGCGGATCAAGGTGGCGATGCGCGCGGCGTCTTGCGTCCAGTCGATGGCACAGGCCGCGGCAGGCCGGTCCTTGCGGCCGTAGTAGTGGGCGATGGGCTCGGTTTGGGGCTGGCCTTGGAGGCTGCCATCGGCGAGACCCTGAACCAGCGGCTCAAAACTCTCCATGCCGGCTTCAAAGCACTGGGTGTTCAGCGTCAAGGCGGTGGCTTGCGGGGTGAGGCTGACGCGGCGTTGGGCCAGGATGGCGCCCTGGTCGACTTGCTGCGTCATCAGGTGCCAGGTGATGCCGTGCTCGGTCTCGCCATTGAGCAACGCCCACACAGGTGTGTTCAACCCGGCATAGGCCGGCAAGGGGCCGTCGTGGAAGTTGATCGCGGCGCGGGTGGGCAAGGCGATGACATCGGCCGGCAGCACCGACAGGTTGGTGATGCTGAAAAGGTAATCGAACGGCCGCAGGTCCTGGCTGGACAACATGGCCTGGGCGTTCTCCAAGACACGGATGCCGCGCTCGGCCGCCCAGCGCTTGATGGCGGGGGCGGTGGACACGACGGCGATGATGTGATGGCCGGCCTGCTCCAACGTCTGGGCACATTGGATCAGCAAGGACTCGGAGCCGATCAGGACACAGCGCCAGGAATTGGTCATGTTGTTCGTTTCAATGCAGAAAAGTAATATTTCAATTTCAAAACCAACCCCTCAAAGGGATTGGCGGTAATTCGGGGGAATGGGCGGAAAGCTTCCGACCACAGTAAGCGTTTGCCCTCATCGCCAGACGGGCAGGTGTGCATTATCGGCGGCGGGCACGCCTTCCGGGACCCGCCCCTTCCCCTTAATTCGGGGGAGTGCGTGCGGTTTGACACTCATCAAACCGACCATGCCCCCAAAGGGGGGGTGGTCACTCGCCAACACATTGTCAAGCGCCGGTGGCCCCAATTTGAGGAACTCAGGCACAGCTGTCAAAACGCTGTCGGTTCGAATTCGGTCAGTAACCTTTAAACGGTGTCTTGGATTGTAGGAAAAGCGGCTTCCCCTTGCGCCCATGCGGTGGGGGATGCCGCAGCGGTCAGGCGAAGGCGAAGACCTGATCACGGTGCCGAGGGGGCCGGCCACCACCAATCCCGGTCGGCCGAGGCATTGAACACGAAGGGGTTGCCTGCCCGGGCCGGATCGAGTTCGGCTTTGCACTGCCGGGCGTGACGGTAAGTTTTCCAGGTGTTGCGCAAGCCAGGCTCCTCGCGCTGGGCCCATTGGTCCCAGAAAGCGTCGCAAAACGCAGGCCATTCGGCCCGGCAGGCGGCCAGGTCGCTGGGTGCGCCGGTGGTGAGCGTTTGATGGGCGGTCACGAAGGCGTCGGCCACGGTCTGCAGCGAGCGCGCCTGTTCTGCACTGACCTCTGCAGGGGCCCAAGCGCCTTGTGTCGGGCGCCGGTAGATCGTGGCGTAGTTCACCAGGGCCATGTAGTAACTGCCCAGGCGGGTGAGGTGGACCTTGTCGCGCACCAATTGGGACACCACCTCGCCCGAACTTGGCGGCAGCAGGCCAGGCAGGCCCGGGGGGCTCACCGCGCGCTCGATGAGTTCGGCCAAGGCGGCGCCCGCGGGCACGGTGTGGAGGCGGTCCGCACGGCCCTCGGCCGCCAGCGACACGTTGACCCGGGTCGCCAGGCAACGCCACATGGGGGAGGCACGGCGTTCATAACGCAGCCAGTCGGCAGGGTCGGCCTTGTCGCGGATGTCCGACCAGGGCTCAAAAAGGTAAGTCTGCGCCTTCGGGTTGGCCGCCAGCGCCTGCTCGTGGACATGCCGCAGGGCGCGCACGCTGTCTTCCCACACCACCACACCGCCGAGGTCATGCCGTTCCGTGACCAGGAGCACGTTGTAAGGCCCGCCTGGCACGGTTTTCGGCGCGCGCAGCTCGGCCAGCACGTCCATGCCCTGCCCCTCGCGGTTGACGCCCTGGCGATAGCCCGACCAAGGAGCATTCCCCTCCCCCACCCCCCGGGTGCGGGCTTTCAAGGTTGAGCCCACCACCAGCTGGTGGTTGACCCACGCGGGGGTCGCCAGGCTGTTGGCGATGGCCGCCAGATCGCCCGGCATGGGCACGTCGGTGAGGCTGTGGCCGGAGATGAAGACACGGGCCGCATTGCGCGGTGCCGGCCAGCTCAGGGGGCCGGGATCGGGTTCGTTCACCGCCGCCGA
>JAZKHH010000205.1:14098-17998 GCA_040385465.1 Pseudomonadota bacterium
TGCGCGGTGCCGGCCAGCTCAGGGGGCCGGGATCGGGTTCGTTCACCGCCGCCGAGGGGGCCGCCGACACGGACGCGGACTCGCCAGGCGCCGGGTCGCAGGCTGTCATGAGCAGCACAGCCAAGCCGGTCACGCCGGCACGCGCGGTGCGCATCACGGTGGCCGTCCAACACCAGGACCGGGCGCGGGAGGAGGGCAGCAAAGGGTTCATGGAAGCAGGGCCAGAGCACGCACAGCCTGTCACGATAACGGACTTTGCCTGCTCTTTCCTGCCTGTGGTTGCGGCCCGCCTGCTGCGGATGAGCAGGACGCTGCCCCTGCCGAGGCTGTCACCGGCTCATGCAGCGTCCGGGTCGGCCAGGTAGTCGCTGAGCTTGCCGGCGCCTTTGTCGATGGCGGTGCGCACCAGCTGCTCCAACACATGCGCGTTCCACACGGTGGCGTAGGGCAGCTCCGTGCGCACCGTGCCCTGGCGGGACTCGATCACCAGGCGGCCTTGCGTGGACGACAGCTTGAGTTCGCTCCACTTCAAGGGCACGTCGACGTCGCGACCCGCGCGCATCACCAGGGTGTCATCGGTGATTTTCAGTTTGTCGAAACTCAGCGTCTTGCCGGACTGAAGCGCTTGAGCGGTTTCGAACATCAGGCGCACGCACACGGCGCGCCACAAACTGTGAACGAAGGCGGTGTGGGCGGCGGTGTCGCGCATGCGGATGCGGATCACGGTTTTGTCGTCCGACACGTCCACCGCGTGGTGACTGCCCACGGGCAACTTGCCATCGAACCACTGCGGCTGGCTGCTCCAGCGCACCCGGCGGATGTCGCTCAAACGCAGGTGCTGGCCTTGCCAGCTCACGCCCTCGGGGTCGATGCGCAACGGGTGGCGGGTCCACAGCCCGGCCGGGGCTTGGAAGGAAATGGCGCGGCGCCACTCGGCGTCCCAACGCTGAACCTGCAAACGCTCTTCTTCGATTTCCCGCAGCCGCAGGGCGTCGGCCTCCAACTGCTCGCGGGCCCGGGGCACGCTGGCAAAGGTTTCGAGCAACAGCCCGGTCATGCGGTTGGCCACCGTGAACAGACCGTGCTTGTTGAACAAGGCCACGCCGAGTTCGCGCAGCTCACCGGCCAGCTGCTCGCTGTGCTGGTTCGACATGCCACGGGCCTTCATGCTGAGCTGAATGGGCCGGGCGATGTGGCACCAGTGGCGCGAGATCATCAGGATCTGATCGGCCGCTGCGTTGACCTTGTCTTCCCCTTCCCCACCCCGGGCCAGCAGCCGCTCGGCCATCTTGGCCATGTTCTCGCGCTCGGTTTCCAGCAGGGCCTGGGTTTCCAGCGCATAGGCATCCACCAGGTCGTCGACCAGCGCGGTCGCGGTGACCGAGCCGTTGGCGGTGGCCCGGCTGACCAGCAAGGTCATGGTCTCGACCAGCATGGCCGACGGCATGCGGTCGAGCAAGTCGAGCAGGGCGTTCTTGTATTGCTTGCGCAGGCCCGTCAGGGCTTCGTCAACGGCGCTGAGGTCCTGCACTTCCGGAAAGCCGGACACCTTGCGGGCGTCGTTCACGCTGGTGACGATGGCGGTGAGCTCGAGCCGCTCCACGACATCGCCGAATTCACGCATGTATTCGGCGATGCGGGCGGCGTCGGTGGCCTGCGGTGCCATGCGCTCAAAACCCGCGCACATGAGGTTGGCGCGCGCCAAGGGTGGCAGGCCAGCCGGGCTGGCCATCACCCTTAGGGGGTCGGCCTGCAACGCGGCGCGCAATTGCTCCACCAAGGCGGCTTCGACGCCGGGGAACCAGCCCAGCTCGGCCTGCAGCCGGGTGCGGGGGTTGGTGAGATCGGAGCGGGCCCGCTGGCACACCGCCGGGTCGCCATGCAGCCCGCGCTCTTCGGCCTGCTCGATGATGGTCAGCCGCTCGTCGAGCGGCGTGACACCGAGCACGGCGAAGGCGTTGGAGGCCAGCAGGTCGGGCCCAGCGGAGGCGGAGGGGGGAGCAGGTGCGCGCATGGGTTCAGAAACCGCGGTTGGGGGTGGCCCCGGCCACTGCAACGGCGCGGCCTGGCCGGCCCTGACGTGCTGGAGCCCGCTGACCATGGCGGTGCCGGACAGTGCGTGCAGGGACGAGGAGAGGAGGCGTCGGCATCGGGTGGGCCGTTCGGGGCGCGGCGCTCACATGGGCACGCATTTGTTTTCAGGGCCGGGCAGGCACCACCACAGCGGACGCTCGGCCGGCTCGACCCGACGCGGGCGCGGCGGTGTGCCCCCGGACGGACGGGCTGGCTGCAATTCCTGCACGTCGTCCAGCACGTCTTTGCGCTGCGCCTGCCACTCGACCTTGGCCTGGGCTTCGATCGCAGGGCGGTCGGTTTCCACGGCGGCCAGCACACGCTGCAGCTCCCCGCGCTCGTACTTGAAGTTGCGGCAGCGCAGGTTGTAGTCGCCCAGCAGGTCGTTGTAGCGGTTGACCTCCGGGGTGGACTCGGCACGCACCAGCTTGTTCTGCACGCTCAGGCGCATGTTCTGGGCGACGCAATAGCGGATTTGCCCAGCGTCGAACAGGCGCCCTTCGCCCACCGGTGGCTTGACTTCGCGCGGCAAGTCGGCGGCACGCGGGGGTTCGGCAGGACGCTCCACGGGCACGGGCACGGGGCTGGTGGCCGGCGGTGGCACGGTGGCCGGTGCGGGAGCAGGCGTCTCGGCCACAGGCGGCACAACGGGTGCAGGCGCAGGGGCCGGAGCCGGAGCTGGCACTGCCACCTCAGGCGGGGGCGGCGCTGCCGACACATCGGGGGGGGCGGCTGGCGGCGGCGGCGCCGGCGCAGGGGTTGGCGCCGGGGGGGGCGTGGTGACCACGGTCGGGACGTTCTCGGTGCTGGTCTTGGCGCCCGCGAGTTCGGTTCGCGCACCGGGGCGGTCATAACGTGCAAACCACTGCACCAAACCAAAAGCCAGCAGGCCAATCAACACCAGGCTGCCAATGAGCCACAGCCACACCGAAGCGCCCGAGCTCCTGGGTCGAAAACCTGGCAGGCGGGCTTCGCCGGCCACCGCCGACATCGGCGGTGGCGCCGGGGGCCACAGGGGCGGAGGCGGAGGCACGGGAGCGAAGACCGGTGCCATCGGCAACGGCGCGGCCACCGGCGGCGTCATGGGTGGCGCGATCGGCGCGGGCACGGCTGCAGGCATGCCCAACTGAACGCCTGGCAGCAACGGCGGCATCGCCGTCGGAGCGGCCAATGGTGCCGTCGGTGCCATCGCCGGCGGCAAAAGGTCCGGTGGCGCGGCAGCGGACGGCATCGCCGCCAGCACCGGTGGGAACATCGGCGCCAAGGGCGGCGGGTCGAGGGTCACCGGCGGCGTTTGGCCCTCCCGCCATTTCGGCTCCACACGCCGAACCGCTGGAGCGGAGGGCGGCAGCGGCGCGGCAGGAGGCTCCTCCGGTTCGCCAGACACCGTGATCGGCGGTAATTCAGGGGGCAATGCCGGCGCGCGCGGCGGCGAGGCGAACGGCATCGCCGGGGGCGCCGCGGACGGCGTGCCGGGCTGCAGGCTGGACCAGGCTGACGGCGCTGCCGACGTCGCAGGCGCCACCGTGGCAGCCGCCGCAGCGATCACCGCAGGAGGCACGGCAGAGACCGGTGGCATGGCTGGCACCGCCGCAGGTGCCTGTGGCGGTGGCGGTGGCGGTGGCGGTGGTGGCGGCAGCGGCGCGGCGACAGGCGTGGGCGCTGCCGGGAGCCGCTGCGGGGTCACGTCGGCCGCCGGGGCAGGCATGGCCGGCACGCCAGGTGCGCGGGCAGTCAATGCAGCCGTGGCATGGGGCGAAGCAAAGGCAGTTGGCACCTGGAACGAGCTGGGCAGCACGTAAGCGCTGGGCGCCACGTAGGCCGACC
>JAZKHH010000205.1:18098-19208 GCA_040385465.1 Pseudomonadota bacterium
GGCACCTGGAACGAGCTGGGCAGCACGTAAGCGCTGGGCGCCACGTAGGCCGACCGCGCCACCGGAGAACGGGGGGGAGGCTCGACGCGCTGCTCGAGGGCCTTTTCAGGCGCGCTGGTGCCATCCAGACCGTGCGGAAACAGCTGTGCCAGGCCCGCAAAGCCCTGGGGCGCTGACGGCTTCGGCGGATTGGATGCGTCCTTCATCTCAGGGTCCTCACTGGCTGCCCGAACGCCGTGCGGGCCCCGAGCGCGGCGACGGCGGCGCGGCGTCCACGGCCTGCAACAAGCGGGCCTGCTCGACCTGGGCACAACCGGCACGGGCCGACAAGCGCGCGCCCTCGCGCACCACAAAGGCCACATCGGCCAACGGCCGCCCGACCAGGCGCTGGGCCAGCACGGCGGTGTCCACATCGGCGGCACGGGGCAATGAAGACAGCAGCTTGTCGAGCACGGCCCGCACATCGCCCTCGGTGGCCGGTTCGGTCTGCACCACGTGGGCCACGCGGCCGCGCGGCCACAAGGCGGGGTCAATGAGGGGACGATGGTGGGTGGTGCCGATCACCAGGACGTTTTTGGCCGCCGCTTCAGACATGCGGCGCAGCAGGTCCAGGGCGTCCTGAGCTGGGGCTGCGCCGGGTTCCACGCTCTGCTCGGCGTCGGGGAAAAAGCGGTCCATGCCATCCAGCACCAGCACCGACGGCGCGCGGTCCAGCGCCTCGTCGAAAGCCCGCGCCACCCGGCGCGCCGCGTCTTGCTCGAAAGCACTGGCCAGGGTGGCCGCCTCGATGCGCGAGCAAGGCCATCCGAGGTGCGCCACCAGGCGGTCGATCGCAAAAGTTTTGCCGCAACCCGGGGGGCCGTGCAAGACCACCGGACCCAGCACGCGCGGCGTGCGCCGCCCCTGCGCATCGGACACCACTTCAATGACATGCTGGTTGAAAAAAGCTTCGAGGTGCGGTCGGCCTGGCAGCTCGAACCGTGCCGGGATGCCGACCGCGGGCGCGGCTTGCAGCGTAGAGGCCGCAGGGGCCGGCGGTTTGAGCGATGCGGCCGTGCCGGAGGGCACCAGCGACAGGGCCGGCACACGCCGTTGCACGCTGACGCCGGA
>JAZKHH010000206.1:0-3503 GCA_040385465.1 Pseudomonadota bacterium
GCTAACTGGCCTCGCCCGGCGGGGGATGCATGCAAAGCGCCCTCGCCTGCACCTCGAAATAATTGTCCCAGTAGGCGTTTCTGCCCCGCAGGAGTTGCCATGCACTGGAGGCCGCGTAGGCCGGAAAGAAGAAGACGCCCCAGCACTCGTATTGCCGCACGTGAACCTGTTCGTGGCGCCGGTGCTGCGCCAGCTCCTCATCGGTAACGGCGAGGATGACGTGCCCGAAAGTGATGGCTCGGTAAGGCAGTGCGTGCTCCCAGCGCCGGCAACTTGCAAGGCTTTTCCGCAGGGTCACGTCGACCGTGCCCGCGGAGCAGCGGGCCCGTGCGCCGAGCACAAACAGCGGTGCCGCCAACATCAGGCCGACCAGGGAACAGGGCGCAGCCCACATGAGCTTTACCAAACGGGAGAGCGGGCACATGCGACCACCTTAACAGGGCAAGGCGGCTAGCGCCCCACCCAAGTGCTGCACCGCCAATGAAGCGTCCTGCCGTCCTACGGCCGAGCCACGCTCCGCCAAAAATACTTCCATGGGACGAGCCCACCTGACCGCTGCACCAGCCACACATGACCCGCAAAAACCTGCCCCGCCACATCGGCTTCATACCCGACGGCAACCGCCGCTGGGCGGTGAAGCACTCGCTGCCCAAGGAGGCGGGCTACGCCAGCGGAATCTCGCCCGGCCTGGCGCTGTTTGAAAGCTGCAAACACCTGGGCATCGAGGAAGTCTCGGTCTACGGTTTTACGCAGGACAACACACGCAGGCCCTCGGTGCAGACACAGCATTTTCGTGCGGCCTGTGTCGACTTCGCGCTCGAGATCAGCCGCCGGGGTGCCGCACTGCTGGTCGTCGGTGATGAACGCTCGGCCCAGTTTCCGCCTGAGTTGGCGCGTTTCCGCACACGCGAAGGGGCCGGCATCAAGGTCAACTTTCTGGTGAACTACGGCTGGGAATGGGACCTGGACGGGCTGCGCGAAGGTAGCCTGCGCTCAGCCGATGTGTCGCGGCTTGACCTGATCGTGCGCTGGGGAGGCGGACGCCGCCTCAGCGGGTTCCTGCCCGTGCAATCGGTCTATGCCGACATCTTCGTGCTGGATGCCTACTGGCCGGACTTCCAGCCATCCCACCTGCAGGAGGCACTGGGCTGGTTTAGCCTGCAGGACCAAACCTTGGGCGGTTGATGCACTCCTGAATTGATAGCATACTTCGCCCGGGACATGCGGACAGGAGAGCTCTTTTGCCAAGGAAGTCCTAATTGGCAGATTGACCGTGCCGCGCAGGCAATGCCGGGTTTGCCCCCATTAACCTCAAACGGCAGTGGCCTACAGCTGGCTCCACAGGTGCATGGCATCATTCGCTTCATGATTCCAGAGCCCCGCCTTCCCGAAGACGAGTTGCAGTCGAGCGATGCCCGCCTGCGTACACTGGCGACCACCACCTCCGCGCTGGTCTGGCACACCGCGGCCGACGGCTCGGTGCTCACGCCCAACCCTTCCTGGCAAGCCTTCACGGGGCAGACGTTTGAGCAGTGCCGCGGCGCGGGATGGCTGGATGCCATTCACCCCGAAGATCAGGAGGCCACCGTGGCCACGTGGCAAGCCAGCGTGGCGTCAGGCAGGCTGATGGAGATGCAGTACCGCTTGCGCCGCCACGACGGCACCTACCGTGACATGGCAGCCCAGGGCGCGCCAGTGATCGACAATGGAATGGTTCGCGAGTGGGTGGGTTTGTGCATAGACACAACTGCCACCAAAGCAGCACAAGCAGCGCTGCAAGCCAGCCAGGAAAAGCTTGCGTTTCTGGACAGCCTGGGCCAGGCCACGCGCGCATTGACCGATGCCACCCAGGTGATGGCTGTCACCGCGCGCATGCTGGGCCAACACCTGGGCGCCACGCGCTGCGCCTATGCCGATGTCGAGGCCGACAGTAACCGCTTCACTATTCGCAGTGACTGGTCGGTCGAGGGCGTGCCCAGCAGCGCCGGCGTGTATACGCTGGACCTGTTCGGCCCCCAGGCCACCTCCAACCTTCGGCGCGGCGAGCATTTGGTGGTGCACGATGTCGACCGCGAACTGGGCGATGAAGGCGGTGGCCGAATGTTCAATGCCATCGGCATTAAGGCGATCGTCTGCGCCGGGCTGGTCAAGGACGGCCGGCTGGTGGCGCTGATGGCCGTGCATCAGGCCGTACCCCGCCACTGGAGCGACCACGAGATCGCCGTGATCGAAGAAGTGGTGGACCGCTGCTGGGCACACATCGAACGCGTGCGCGACAACGCCATGCTGCGCGAGCAGGACCGCCGCAAAGACGAATTCCTGGCCACCCTGGCCCATGAGCTGCGCAATCCGCTTGCGCCCATCAAGTACGCTATTGCCATGATGCGCAAGAGCACGGATGGTGCGTATGCGGCCAAGGCGCATGAGGTGATAGACCGCCAGGTCAGCCACATGGCCCGTCTGATCGACGACCTGCTGGACCTGTCGCGCATCAACCGCGGACTCATCCAGCTCAAGCCGCAGCGGGTGCTGGTGGCCGAATTGATACGCCAGGGCGTCGCCACGGCCGCCCCCGCGATTGATGCCGCCCGCCATCAGCTGGAAGTGCAGCTGGGGGATGAAGATTTGTGGCTGGAGGCCGACCCTGCCCGTTTGGTGCAGGTCATCGGCAACCTCCTCACCAACGCTGCCAAATACACACCGGACGGAGGCGAGATCCGTGTGTCAGCCCGGCGTGATGAAGGTGATGCGCTGATTGCGGTGGCGGACAACGGCATTGGCATTCCCGGCGAGCACCAGGGCAAGTTGTTTCAGATGTTCAGCCAGTTGCCGCATACAGCTGGCCGCACGCAGGGCGGACTGGGCATAGGTCTCGCGCTGGTCCGGACACTGGTGGAAATGCACGGCGGCCAGGTCGTGGCTGCCAGCGCCGGGCTCGACGAAGGCAGCACCTTTACCCTGCGGATTCCGCTGGCGCAAAGCGTCGCGGAAGCAGCCCCCGCAGGCACATCCACCCTGGCAGCACCCGGCGACGGCGGCGGCACCCGTGTGCTGGTTGTGGAAGACAACAAGGACGGCCTGGATACCCTGATGGCCCTGCTCGACGCGATGGGCTACACGGTGGCCGGCGCGGCGGACGGACTGGCCGCGGTTGAGATGGCGCACAGCTTCAAACCCGAGGTGGTGCTGCTGGACCTTGGCCTCCCCGGAATGGACGGATTTGGGGTGGCGCGCGTATTGCGCGAGGACCCGACACTGCGAAACGCGTTCATCGTTGCCCTAACCGGATGGGGCGCCGACCAGGACCGGGCCCGCACCACCAAGGCCGGCTTTAATGCGCACCTGACCAAACCTGTAGAGCCGCATGTGCTGGAGGCCTTGTTGATCCGCCTCAAGGCGGAACACAACAAGGCAACCATCATCGGTTGACCCCGCACACAACAATGCGTGCCCCGCAGGGCACGCATCACCGGGTTCATCTGAGCGGTCTAGCGCGAAGGCAT
>JAZKHH010000207.1:0-7127 GCA_040385465.1 Pseudomonadota bacterium
GGCGGGTGTGCACCACCTGCTCGATGCGGTTGGGGCCGTGCTGCGCCAGGCGCTCAGCGGCCTGGGTGGGGGTGAGGCCGGTGTCGGCGCTGTTCAGACCCCGCAGCACAAGCTTGCTGGCGCGTGCATGCGGGGCGTCTGATGAAGGATCTGCTGCAAGGGTCATCTGGCAACCCTAGCCCAGCACGCCCTCGCACGCCATGACGCGCGTCAAGCATCTGTTCGAGACAGGCCCCGCAAACCCGGCTTACAGGGTGCTCGGGCTCAATGCCGCTGCTCCAGCGCTGCAGGGCTGGTGGCAATGCCATGCTTGTCCATCAACCGATACAGGGTCATGCGCGAAATGCCGAGCTCCCGCGCAGCCAAGGTGACGTTGCTGCCCACGCGGGTGAGCGCGCGGCAGATCACGTCGCGCTCGGCCGCTGTTCGCGCTTGGCCGAGGTCGTTGCCGACCGCACCGTCAGCGTGCTGCAGGCCGAGGTCGTGCGGGCCGATCCAACGCTGGTCGGTCATGACCACCGCGCGTTGCACGCGGTTGTAGAGCTCGCGCACATTGCCCGGCCAGGCGTAGACCGTCATGGCCTCCACCGCCTGCCGGCTGAAGCCTTCCACGCGGTGCGCCCTGTCGGCTGTGCAGGTCTTGAGGAAATGCCGTGCCAGCAAAGGCACATCTTCCATGCGCTGGCGCAGGGGCGGCACTTCGATCGGTAACACATTGAGCCGGTAGTACAGGTCTTCCCGAAAGCGGCCCACCGCCACCGCATCGGCCAGGTCGACGTGGGAGGCAGCGATCACGCGCACGTCCACGGGTGTGCTGCGCACCGCTCCCACGCGCTGGATGGATTTTTCTTGCAGGAAACGCAGCAGGTTGGCCTGCAGCTCCAGCGGCAGATCCCCGATCTCGTCCAGAAAGATGGTGCCGCCGTCGGCCGCTTCGATGAGGCCGCGCCGGTCCGCCGTTGCGCCTGTGAAGGCACCGCGCACATAGCCGAATAATTCAGACTGGATCAATGACGGCGCAATGGCGCCGCAATTGACCTCCACCAGCGGGCCGTCCTTGCGCGGGGAGCAGCGGTGGATAGCCTGGGCTGCCAGTTCCTTGCCGGTGCCACTCTCGCCGAAGATCAGCACCGGTGCACCGGTCTCGGCCACCTTGCGGATCTGGCGGCGCAACTTCACCATCACATCGGCTTGCCCCACCATGCCCAGGGTGTCGCCGTTGGGCACCGGGGTGCCGGCCCGGTTGCGCAGCAGCACGCGCTGTTCGGCGTGTTCGAGCATGCGGTCGAGGTCGTGCCAATCCAGCGGCAGCACCTGGTGGTCAAAGAAACAGCCCAGGATCAGCGCGCGAAAGGCGGTCGACTCCAGATCGGCCGCGCCACACAGGGCCACCCATTCCGTGGGCGACGAGGCGTGAATGCAAGACTCCACCGCGGCCACGGTGGGTGCGTCCAGCGTGGGCGTGGTGCCCGCCACCAGCACCGCCACTTCGAACCGCCGCAAGGCCATCTGGCGGCGAGCGGAGGGTACGTCATCACAAAGCGTCACGGTCCATCCGGTGCGCCGCAGGTGCTCTTCCACCGCCGCAACCACTTCGCCGAAGCCCAGGCAAAGAATCTTGCGCGCGACCATCTCATGCTTTCTTAAAACGACATCGGCACACGCACGCTCAGCGTGAGGTCGGGTGTGTCGCGCGTCAGCCCAGCGCCCACTGTCACGTTGAAGGTCGTCTTCGGGCTGTAGCGGTACGAATACCCCAGGAGCAGCGACGACAACTGGGTGCGCACCGACGAGGCCACGGGCACGCCGTTCTGCTTCGTGCGCCCGACCGAGTTCAGGTCCACCCCGATGCTGAATGACGAGCGATCGTTGAGCGCCAGACCCATGCCGAAATTGATGCCCCAGACATTGCCCGGCTTGACTGAACCAATGGACTCCAGCTGGCCGTCGAGCACACGGCGGCTCACGTTGTTGCGGCCGAAATTGTGGGTGTAGCTGATGCCTCCGAAGAACACGGCCGGGTCCGATGGAAAGAGCCAGGTGAGTCCGGGTTGCAGCGAATAGAACCCCGAGCCCGTGGGCAACTCCAGCGGCAAACCGGTGCCGGTGGTGTTGCCCTCGCAGCGGGTCACGCAGTCGGTCACGACCTCGAACGGGTCCTTGCCGGTGCGGGTCTTGAAGCGGAGCGAGCCGATCAGAAAGGGGTTGTTTCCCTGGGGCTGGTTGAGTTGGTAGCGGGCCGCGAGTTCGATGTCGCCGATGGCATCGCCGCTCGCGTTGAACGCCCTCTCCGACGCGGTGCCGGTGAAGATCTCGCGACTGATGGAGTCGTCCGAGCGGTACACATAGGGAAGCTTGGCTTCCACCTCGAGACGGCGGGTCAGCCCCCAGCGACCCGTGAGTGCCGCGGTCAGCGTGCTGCGCTTGACTTCCCGCACATCGATCAAGCCGATCAGCAGGGCCGGGATCACGGTGTACCCCACCAGCGCCACCCGGTTGCTCGACGAATAGCCGTACTGGATGGACGGTTCAAGCACGTAGTTGCCAGGCTGCGTGAGGATGCCGGGCTGGTCGAATATGGGGGCCACCGCCGGTGGCTGCAGGTCTGACTGCGGGGCTGCCCCCACCTGCACCGGGCGGCTTTCGCCGCTGGCGGGCGGCGCGGCCGACGGGGTCGCGGCCACCGAGGTGGAGCGCGCGTTTCGTTCCGCTTCGGCCACCGAGCGCTCCAGCTCCTGCTGGCGCGTCGTCTGTTCGCGCAGTTGCTGGCGCATGGCATCCAACTGGCGCCCTTGCTCGACGACCAGTTGTTCAAGCGCCTCCATGCGCTCGGCAGCGCTTCTCTGAACTGGCAATCCCTGGGCATGCACCAAGGTGCTGGACACGACCATGACCGAACCGGTCATCGCCCCCCATGTTCGGCGATAAATGATGCTTTTCATTTTCTGGCCCCGAGGAAGAAACTACGCCAATTGTCTACATCGACTGCGGGGTAGGGTACTGCCGGTTCTGGGACAAAGCAACAACTTTTGTAGGGTAAAAGTGTGGGTTTGCTGACGACAGACGCGACCGATTTCGGGTCCGTAGAACGGACCCGAAAAGGTGCCTTCGACCGAGGCTTCAGCGAGCCTGGCTTTGGCCTCGGCGGGGCTGGCTTCGACCTCGGTGGTCGAGCATCACTGCAAGCCCACGCTCTGCCGGATCGCCTCTGACAGCGTGCTGTGCAGGGTCGACAACCTCAACATGCCCAGCCCGTTGCTGGTCGCGTTGATGATGGTCTGGTGCAGGATTTGCTGGTTGTTCAGCGTGTTCTGGATGACCGTGCCGTTCGCCGTGCCCGCGATGGCACTGGTGACGGCGGTGTAGGTCGGCGAAACAGCAGTGGGCGGCCTGGTGCTGGCAGCAATGGCAGTGTTGGCATTGCTGATGCCATTGCCGCTGCTGCCAGCCGTGCTGGTGGGTGTGCTGCTGGAAGCGCCACCGTATGTGGCTGTGGCCGGCGGGACGGTGGTGGGCGCGGTGCCCGCGACAAAGGTGTTGCCCGGCCCGTTCTGCACCAGCGTGAGTGACTGCAGTTCCTCGCGCAGGCGCGCCGCCCAGGCCGGGGTGATGTCGGCCAGGCGCGCGATGTTGAGCACGGTTTCGGTGATCAGTTCGCCGTTGATGAACACCGAACGCGTGATGCCGAACGACACCTCCAGGCCACCGCCGAAGGAGAAGCCGCCCCGTTGCGTGTCCAGCGTTCGGTCGCTCACGGCATGCCAGATCTGTGTGGGTGCTGCAGCCTGCGCCAGGCCGGCCACGGTGCCCAGCAGACAGAGGCAGCCGGCTCTGAGCCACGCGGCGGCGCGGCCGCTGCGTTGAAATGTTGTGGTGTGCATCAGAAATCTCCCGGTCCGTTTTTGGGCAGGCTCAGTCCGCCGAGGCCGGCGCGGGTCATGGCGCCACCCAGGGGAGCCCGCGGCGCCACGCGCCAGTCGGCGGCCAGGTTGAAGCGCGCCTGCTCCATGCGGTTGTGTATGACAAACAGCAGCTTGCTCTGCCACTGCGATTCGAAAACGTCGAGCGGCATGGAACGCGTGCCCTGCGATGGATCGCCCACGAGCACCCGGTCGTCCTGCAGGCCCTTGACCACAACGAAGTGCTGATAGCCGTTCTGATTGATCAGCACGATGGCGGGAACGCGCGCTTCCAGCAGCTTCTGCAAGGGTTGCTTGAAGCCGTCGGCCTCGAACCCGAGACGGGCCAGGAAACGCTTCATGTCGAGCAACGAAAAGCCCTCTCGGCGGATCTTGGCCTGGTCACCCTCGGCATACATGCGGGTGAAGACGGTCTTCTCGTCGATCGGGGTTCCGTAGTGGTGGGTCAGCAGCGTGGCGATGGCCGCCGATCCGCAGCTGAAGTCGTATTGCTGCAGCAGCGTGCCCGCCAAGCGGGCCTGGCGGATGCTGGCGACGGGCAGGTTCACGTCGCCCGCCCCCGTCGCCGGAATGTGCGCGTTCTGCGCGAACGCCGACGTGGCAGCGCTCAGCAGCGTGAGAAGCAACGTGCGCAAGGGCATGACAGCCACCCTGGTCAGTTCATCTGCAGGTTGAGAATCACGGCGCTCTGGATCAGCACATTGGCGCCCGAGTTTTGAATGACAACAGGCATGCCGCTCATGTTGGCGAAGGCGCCCGAACTGATGGCGTTGGTGCCGGTGGTGACGTGGGTGGCCGTGTTGTCGGCCGTGGTTCCAGCCAATGTCATCTCGTTGTTCACTTGCGTGCTGCCACCGCGCTGACTGGCGAGTGTTTCGGCGTCAACGGCCTGGGCTGCAAAAGCGGACGGCTCGGACACCGCCGCCGTCTGGGCACTGGCAGGCCCGGTGTGCAGGACTGCGCCCAGGAGGCACACGGCCGCGCAAAAGGGTCGGATCGGGATCATGGTGCGCCCTCCGTCATCGGGAATGGGATCAGAAACACCGCGCGGCCATCGAGGCAAGGTCGCCCCGCGCCGCGCGGTGGTGTGGTGGTCTGTCGACGCGTTCAGTTGCCCACGGACAGATTGGCCTGCACGTTCACGCTCTGCTGGACCAGGGCGGCGATACCGCTGTTCTGGCTGGCAACCATGATGCCGGCGGCGGATTGCCCGACGCTGGTCATGGAGTTTGCAAAGCTGAAGGTGCCGGCGTTCACGTTGTTGGATCCACCTGCGCCACCATTGCCGCCTTCGCCCGTGCCGCCGGTGCCGCCGTTGGCGGTGGTGGTGCCTCCACTGCCGGCACCCCCGGTGCCGCCGGTGCCACTGCCACCGGCACCACCATTGCCCGCTGCGTTGGAGCCGTTGCTGGCGCCGCCGTTGGTGGCGCTGCCGTTGGTGCTGGAGCCACCTGCGCCGCCGGTGCCGGTGCCCGCCGTGCGGGTGCTGCCACCACCGGCGGAGCTGGCCGTGCCGCCCGTGCCGGTGGGTGTGGAGGCGCCTCCAGCGCCGGATGAGCCCCCGGCACCGGCGTTGCCCGCGCCGCGCTCCCTGCCGCCGTTGGCCGAGCCCGTGCCGCCGCCATCGCCATGGCCATGGCCGTTGGCGGTGGCTTCCCCGCCGCTGTCGCCCCCATTGGCGCCGCCTCCGTCACCCCGCCCGCCCTTGCCGGCGTTGGCGCTGCCGTTGCTGGCGCTGCCGTTGGTTGCATTGCCGTTGGAGGCATCACCCCCCACCGCGCCCATGGCGCCCACGCCACCGGCGCCCGTGCCGCCTGTTCCCGAGCCGCTGGCGCTGCCGCCATTGCCGGTACCACCATCGCCGCCAAAGCCCGTGCCGCCGTTGGCATTGCCGGTGTTGTAGGCGCTGTTGCCCAGGCCACTCACGCTATTGCCGCTGACCGTGCCACTCAGGCTGCTGGACGCGGTGGCGGTGGTCACGTTGAACGCATTGCTGAACGTGCCGGTGGAACCGTTGTTCATCGCAGCGGAACGGGCAGCGTCGGCATTTGCAGCGCCAGAGTTCTTGTTGACGCTGGAGTCGGTTTCGGTGGTCGTGGTGGTCTCGGTGTTGGTGTCCGTGTTCGCATTCGTGTGCGTCCGGGTCCTCGTGCTGGAGTCAGTGGTGGTGGTCGTGGTGGTCTCGGTGTTGGTGTCTGTGTTCGCGTTGGTGTGGGTGCTGGTGTTGGTTGCGGTCGCGGTGCTTCCGTTGTCGGTGTTCTGGGTCGATTCGTTGGCTTGTGCAACGCCACTGAGCCCGAACGCAACTGCCATGGCAGAAGCCAGAAGAGTCTTTTTCATAGGTCCTCCGAAAGAATGAAATGTTGAAAAGGATGGGAACAGGGTTGAGTTGCGCACGCGCAAATCAGGGGTGCTCTGCAACTTCGGTGCCAAACGGCAACTTGCGGTCGACAAAAGGTCGCCTCACGAGGGAAAACGGTACTTCCAAAGACCTCGGGACGGCCCACCGAGGCATTCATGGGCACGGGATTTTTGCGTCAACTGTCACAAGGTGTTGACGCGACCGAGGGGCGCCCAAAGGCCTTGCAGGCAGCACCGCGCCTTCGGCGCTGGCACACCGGAACGTCCCAGGATCAGCGCCGTGATGTCACATCGATGTGACACAACTTGGCTCCAGGCTGGTGCCCGCAGGCACAAGACCATCGACGTTTCCGCAGGAACAGCCTCGGTTCGACGGTGTGTTCAGGGGCTGCCACAAGGTTGTGACAGTGGGGCCCTAGCTGCTGCCACCGGCGTGCTCCAGGGCACGCCGGTGAACGCCTCGGGCACTGGCCAGCGCGGGCTCGCTGCGCTCGCTCGACCAGTCTTCACCGTCGGCACCGACTTGTGCGGATGCACTGGAGAGCGCGCGCCACTTGGCGCACCAAGTGATGGACCACAGCCACATGGCGAGGTGCAGCGGACCGTGCCAGGCCTGCGCAGCCGCGGCGGTGGGTCCCACGGACTGGGCGGCCTTCGATGGCCTGCACCAGCAGTGCGCCGCGCGGCAGGTGATCGGAGAGCGCCAGCAGAACGTCCAACTCTGGTGTGTGGCCACGGACTGCGGCGCGCTCGAAGAAGGCTTTGAAAGAGACGAAGGTGTAAGAATGCATCGGCCCCGGCGACCGACAGGTTGCAAACCCACACTGGAATTGTCGTGACCTTTCG
>JAZKHH010000208.1:0-5293 GCA_040385465.1 Pseudomonadota bacterium
GACCCCGCCTCAGCGCACCACCCGAAACAGGTGGAAATGCACCGCGCCGGCCCGGCCTTGGCGGTGCAGCACCAGCCCGGGCGGCACTTCGGTCTCCGGCCCTACCGCCTCGGGCGCCTCCAGGTAGACCAGCCCGTCGGGCACCACCAAGCGCACGGCGGCCTGCAAGGCCGACTGGCGCAACGCGGCCTGCTCAAAGGGCGGGTCGAGGAACACCAGCTCGAACGAGGCCTCGGCCGCGCGGCGCATGAACGACAAAGCGTCGTCGCGCAGCACCCGCACGCGGCTGAGCTGCAGGCGTTCGCGGGTGGTTTGCAGGCTGCGCAGGGCCTGCGGGTGGGTTTCCAGCAGCACCACTTCGGCGGCACCGCGCGACGCGGCCTCCAACCCCAGCGCCCCAGTGCCCGCAAAAGCGTCCAGGCAGCGCCAGCCCGCCAGATCAGCACCGAGCCAGTTGAACAGGGTCACCCGCACCCGGTCGGCCGTGGGGCGCAAGCCAGGGGCGTCGATCACCGGCAGTTTGCTGCGCTTGCACTGACCGGCAATGAGGCGCACCTGGTGCGCAGGTTTTGGCAGCGTCATGGCCGCACCGGAATGCCGCGCTGGGCCATGCAGGCCTTGGCCTGGCCCACCGTGAACTCGCCGTAATGGAAGATGCTGGCCGCCAGCACCGCGTCGGCCCCACCGAGCTGGATGCCGTCGGCCAGGTGCTCGAGGGAGCCCACACCGCCGGAGGCGATCACCGGCACGCTCACGGCGTCGCTGACCGCCCGCGTGAGCGCCAAATCGAAACCGCTTTTGGTGCCGTCGCGGTCCATGCTGGTCAGCAAAATCTCGCCGGCACCGAGAGCGGCCATTTGCTGAGCCCAGGCCACCGCGTCCAAGCCGGTGTTCTTGCGACCACCGTGGGTGTAGACGTCCCAGCCGGGCCCCATCTCTGTCCCTTGCTCACGGCGCTTGGCGTCGATGGCCACCACGATGCACTGGGCACCGTAGCGGCTGGAAGCCTGGCGAATGAGTTCGGGCTCGGCCACCGCCGCGGAGTTGAAGCTGACCTTGTCGGCGCCGGCATTGAGCAGGCGGCGCACGTCTTCCACCGCGCGCACCCCGCCGCCGACGGTCAGCGGGATGAAGACCTGCGAGGCCACCGCCTCAATGATGTGCAGGATCAGGTCCCGGCCGTCGCTGGTGGCGGTGATGTCGAGGAAGGTCAACTCGTCAGCGCCCTGGTCGTTGTAGCGGGCGGCGATCTCCACCGGGTCGCCGGCATCGCGCAGCTCGACGAAGTTCACGCCCTTGACCACTCGGCCGCCGGTGACGTCGAGGCAAGGAATGATGCGTTTGGCAAGCAAGGGAGGGTCCTTCGTCAGTCGTTCAGTGGCGGAAATCGGGGGCCTGGCGCAGGCTGACGTTGCAGAGCTCCGTTGGCGGTCAGTGGCCAATGGGAGAGAGGCGTCAGCGGTCACCGCGCCGCACACCGGCTGGCTTTCAAGGGCCGGTGTGGCAGATGCTCAAACTTCGGTGAGTTGGTCGGCGCGGGCCTGGGCAGCGGCGAAATCCAGGTCGCCGGTGTAGATGGCCCGGCCACAGATCACGCCTTCGACGCCCTGGTCTTGGGCCGCGCACAGCAGGTCGATGTCGGACATGCCGCCGAGCCCACCCGAGGCGATCACCGGAATGCTCAACGACTGCGCGAGCTTCACGGTGGCCTCCATGTTCAGGCCGCTGAGCATGCCGTCGCGGCCGATGTCGGTGTAGATCACGCCTTCCACACCATAGTCTTCGAACTTCTTGGCCAGATCGACCACCTCGTGGCCGGTCAGCTTGCTCCACCCGTCGGTGGCCACCTTGCCGTCGCGTGCGTCCAGCCCCACCAGGATGTGGCCACCGAACGCGGTGCAGGCGTCGCGCAGGAAACCGGGGTTCTTCACCGCCGCCGTGCCGATGATGACAAAACTCAGGCCGTCGTCCAGGTAGCGCTCGATGGTGTCGAGGTCACGGATGCCCCCCCCCAGCTGCACCGGGATTTCTTCGCCCACCTCGCTGATGATCGCCTTGATGGCGCTCTCGTTGATGGGCTTGCCCGCGAATGCGCCGTTCAGATCCACCAGGTGCAGCCGGCGTGCGCCGGCGTCGACCCATCGTCGGGCCATGGCCGCAGGGTCCTCGCCAAAGGTGGTGGAGTCGTTCATGTCGCCCTGTTTGAGGCGGACGCATTTACCGTCTTTCAGATCGATGGCAGGAATCAGCAGCATGGCCGTGGCACTGGACGTACGTGGTGGAAGAAAGGGGGGCGCGGTGGGCGGCAGCGTGGAGGGTGTCTTCCCGGCTGGGGCAGTGGCCGGTGCGGCCAGGCTCAGCGGCTGGAAAAAGAAGGATCAGGGTGTCCAGTGCAAAAAGTTGCGGTACAGGGTCAGGCCGTGTCGGGCGCTTTTCTCAGGATGGAACTGAGTGGCAAAAATGTTATCGCGTGCCAGCGCGCAGGTAAAGCGCTGACCGTATTCTGTTTCCCCCGCACTGTGACATGGGTCGCTCACCTGGGCGTAGTAACTGTGCACGAAATAGAAGTAACAGTCGTCCGGAATTCCCGACCACAAGGCGTGCGGCCGGGCTTGGTGCACCTGGTTCCAGCCCATCTGGGGCACCTTGAACCGGCTGCCATCGGGTTGGCTCTGTCCCTCGAGTTGAAAGCGACGCACCTCCCCGGCCATCAGGTCCAGCCCCTCGGTGGGGCCTTCCTCGCTGCGCGACAGCATCATCTGCATGCCCACGCACACGCCCATCAAGGGCTTCTCGCGCGCGGCCTCCCGCACCGCGGCCAGCAAACCCGATTGCCGCAGCTCGCGCATGCAGTCGGGCATGGCGCCCTGGCCGGGCAGCACCACCCGCTCCGCCGAGCGCACCGCGTCGGGGTCCGAGGTGACCACCACCTGCAAACCGCTGTCCTGGGCCACGTGCATCACCGCTTGCGACACCGAGCGCAAGTTGCCCATGCCGTAGTCGACCACGGCAACCGTGCGACTGGCGCTGGAATTCACAAACTGCCCTTGGTCGACGGGATGACGTTGGCGGCGCGCGGATCGATCTCCAGGGCCATGCGCAGGGCGCGGGCGAAGGCCTTGAAGATGGTCTCGCACTGGTGGTGGGCGTTGTCGCCCCGCAGGTTGTCGATGTGCAGCGTGACGCCCGCGTGGTTGACGAAGCCCTGGAAAAATTCGTAAACGAGCTGGGTGTCGAGCTGGCCGATCATGCCGCTCTTGAAGTCGACGTGCATCTCCAGCCCGGGGCGGCCGGAAAAATCGACCACCACCCGCGAGAGCGCTTCGTCCAGCGGCACGTAAGCATGACCATAGCGGCGCAGCCCGCGCTTGTCGCCCACGGCCAACGCCACCGCCTGGCCCAGCGTGATGCCGACGTCTTCCACCGTGTGGTGGCCGTCGATGTGCAGGTCGCCCTGGGCCTCGATCACCAGGTCGATCAGCCCATGGCGGACGATCTGGTCGAGCATGTGATCGAAGAACCCGATGCCGGTGTGCAGCTGGGCCTGGCCGGTGCCATCCAGGTTGACGCTGACACGGATCTGGGTTTCCGCGGTGTTGCGGCGGACGTCGGCTTGGCGGGCGGGGGTGGTCACAGCGAGGCTTTCAAAGCGGAGATCAAAACATCATTTTCCTGCGGTGTGCCCACCGTCAGGCGCAAACAGTTTGCCAGCAAAGCATGCTGGCGCGACACATCTTTCACCAGCACGCCGCGGCGCTTGAGCTGCGCAAAGGCCGCCGGCGCATCGGGCACGCGCACCAGCATCATGTTGGCTTCGCTCGGGCAAGGCTGCAGGCCCAAGGCCCGCAGGGCCTGGGCCAGGCGCTCGCGCTCGGTGCGGATGAGCCCGGCCTGGCGCGCGAATTCCTCGGCGTGTTCCAGGGCAAACAGCGCCGCCTCGGTGTTGAGCACGCTGACGTTGTACGGCGGGCGCACCTTGTCGATCTCGTCGATCCAGGCTTTGGGCCCGAGCAGGTAACCCAGGCGCACGCCGGCCAAACCGAACTTGCTCAGGGTGCGCATCACCAGCACGTTCGAGTGGCGGCGCGCCAGCGCCAGGTGGTCGCGGGAGGCGAAGGGCTGATACGCCTCGTCCATCACCACCAGACCGGGGGCGGCCTGCACGATGCGCTCGACCGCGCCGGCGTCGAACAGGTTGGCGGTCGGGTTGTTTGGGCAGGCCAGGTAAATGATCGCCGGCCGATGGGCCTGGATCGCGGCCAGCATCGCCGCCTCGTCCAACTCGAAATCGGCCTGCAGCGGCACGCCCACGAAGGGCAGGCCCTGCAGCCGCGCCGACAGCTCGTACATCACGAAACCGGGCACCGGGGCCAGCACCACCGCCCCAGGCTGGTCACAGGCCACGCCGAGCAGGGTGATCAACTCGTCGGAGCCGTTGCCCAGCACCAGGCCCCAGTCGTCCGGCACCTCGGCATGGCGGCGCAGCGCGGCGCGCAGGTCGTCGACCCGGCTGCCGGGGTACCGGTTCAACGCCACCTGGCCCAAACGCTGCCCGAGCGCGGCCTGCAAGGCCGGGGGCAAGGTGAAGGGGTTCTCCATGGCATCGAGCTTGATCAGGCCGTCACTGGCCTGCACCGCATAAGGCTGCATCGCCCGCACCTCGGGCCGGATCAGGCGCTCCAACCGAGTGGCGGCAGTGTCGTGGGCTGCTGCGGACATCACGAACCTGCCTTGTCGTCGTCACCCGAGCGCATGCGCATCAGCGCGGCCTGGGCATGGGCCTGCAGGCCTTCGCCGAACGCCAGCTCGGCGGCCGTCACGCCGAGCGTGCGCGCCCCGGCTTCGCTGACTTCGATCAGGCTGCTGCGTTTTTGAAAGTCATACACCCCCAGCGGCGAGCTGAAGCGCGCGGTGCCCGAGGTGGGCAGCACGTGGTTGGGACCGGCGCAGTAGTCGCCCAGGCTCTCGCTGGTGTAGGCACCCAGGAAAATCGCCCCGGCATGTTTGAGCAGCGGCTCCCACCGGTGCGGCTCGTGCGAGCTGACCTCCAGGTGCTCTGGGGCGATGCGGTTGCTCAAGGCACAGGCCTCTTCCATGCTGCGCGTCAGCACCAACGCGCCCCGCCCTTCCAGCGAGGCCCGGATCACCTGCTCGCGCGGCATGTTGGTCAGCAAGCGGTCGATGGCGGCTTGCACCTTGTCGATGTAAGCCGCATCGGGGCACAACAGGATGCTTTGGGCCAGCTCGTCGTGCTCGGCCTGGCTGAACAGGTCCATGGCCACCCAGTCGGCCG
>JAZKHH010000209.1:0-1976 GCA_040385465.1 Pseudomonadota bacterium
TGTCGGTGCAACAGGCCACGACCTCGGCCGAGTTGCCGGCGCAGGTGGACATCGTCACCGCGCTGCACGCCTGCGATACCGCCACCGACGACGCCATCGCTTTTGGCCTGGCCAAGCAGGCGCGCCACATGGTGCTGGTGCCCTGCTGCCAGGCCGAGGTGGCCGGGGTGCTGCGCAAGAACAAGGCGCTGAGCCTGTCGAAAAGCCCGCTGGCCGAGCTCTGGCGGCATCCGCTGCACACGCGCGAATTCGGCAGCCAGATCACCAATGTGCTGCGCTGCCTGCAACTCGAAGCCAATAGTTACCAGGTGACGGTGACCGAACTGGTGGGCTGGGAGCATTCGATGAAAAACGAACTCATCATTGCCAGCCGGCCTGCTGTACCCCATGCGGCCAAGACGCGCGAGGCGCAGCAGCGCTTGCGGGAGGTGTTGGCGACGCTGAACCTGGGCGCACTGCTCACACGCTTCGATGTGGCGGAGTCTTCACAAGCCTGAGTCAGGCTTCGATCCTAATCGGTCGCTGGTGAAAAAAGGTCAATCCGGTCTGTGATGATGCCGTCCGTGCCCAGGTCCAGCAGTCGCCGGGCCGCCCAGTCGTCGTTGACCGTGTAGCTCAAGGTCCGGAACCCCGCGCTTTTGGCCTGCAGTACCGAGGAGCGGTCCCACAGCGCGTGATTGCACACCAGTGCGGTGCAATCGAGGGTCAGCGCTGTTTCCAGCCACCCCATCCAGAGGCTGTCGAGCAGCAGCCCGCGCGGTAACTGCGGCTGGGCTGCCCTTGCGGCCTCCAGGGCCTCGGGCTGAAACGAGGTCAGCAGCGGTGGCACAGCGTGACCTTGCCAGAGCCGCGCGGCGGCGTCGGCCACGGCGGTGCCGGTCTGGGCCTCCAGGCCGGGCGTGGGTTTGATCTCGATGTTCAGGAAATAGCCGTTGTGCTGGCAGTAACGCGCGACATTTTCCAGGCTGGACAGCGGCTCGCCAGCATAGCCACGTGAATGCCAGCTTCCGGCATCCAGCTGCGAAAGCAGGCCCCAAGGCTGATCGCCGCCCGTGCCATGGCCGCTGGTCGTGCGTTCCAGTGTGGCGTCGTGCATCAGGAAGGGCACGCCATCGGCGCTCAGCTTCACATCACACTCGAACATGCGATACCCGTGGGCTGCACCCAGACGAAAGGCCGCCAGCGTGTTCTCGGGGGCCAACTTGCCGGCGCCGCGGTGGGCGATCCAGCGCGGGTAGGGCCAGGGTTTCAAAGCCGTTTTCCAGTCTCCGCGTCAAACCAGTGCAGCCGGTCGGGGCGGGCAACCACGTGGATGATGGCGTCCGGTGCGGGCGAATGGGTGCCTTCTTCGACCCGCACGATCAGTTGTTCTCCGTTCACGCGGCCGTAGATCAGGCGTTCTGCGCCCAGCAGTTCGACGGTTTCGACCTTGACTTCCCAGCCCTCGCTGCCCACGTCCAGGTGCTCCGGCCGGATGCCCAGGATGGTGCCGGGTTTGCCGCCGGGCGCATTTTTCAGCAGGTTCATGGGCGGCGAGCCGATGAAGCTGGCGACGAAGGTGGAGGCGGGCGAGTGGTAGACCTCTTCGGGCGTTCCGAACTGCTCCATGTTGCCGGCGTTCATGACGATCATGCGTTGTGCCAGGGTCATGGCCTCGACCTGGTCGTGGGTGACGAACAGCGAGGTGATGCCCAGTTCGCGGTGCAGTTTCTGTATTTCCAGCCGGGTCTGCGCGCGCAGCTTGGCGTCGAGGTTGGACAGGGGCTCGTCGAACAGGAAGACCTGGGGTTGGCGCACGATGGCGCGGCCCATGGCCACACGCTGGCGCTGACCGCCCGAGAGCTGGCGCGGCTTGCGGTCCAGCAGGTGGCCGAGTTCGAGGATGCCGGCGGCCTTGTCGACGCGCTGCTTGATCTCGGCGATCGGCATCTTCTTGATCTTCAGGCCGTAGGCCATGTTGTCGAACACGCTCATGT
>JAZKHH010000210.1:0-14516 GCA_040385465.1 Pseudomonadota bacterium
GCATCTACGTCGCCATCGGCCAGAAGGCGTCGTCGATCAAGAACGTGGTGCGCGCCCTGGAAGCCAACGGCGCGATGGAATACACCATCGTCGTGGCTGCGTCGGCTGCCGAGTCCGCCGCCATGCAGTACGTGTCGGCCTACTCCGGCTGCACCATGGGCGAGTACTTCCGCGACCGCGGCGAAGACGCCCTGATCGTCTATGACGACCTGTCCAAGCAAGCCGTGGCCTACCGCCAGATCTCGCTGCTGCTGCGCCGCCCCCCCGGCCGTGAAGCCTATCCCGGCGACGTGTTCTATCTCCACAGCCGCCTGCTCGAGCGCGCCGCCCGCGTGAACGCCGACTACGTCGAGAAGTTCACCAACGGCGCCGTCAAGGGCAAGACCGGCTCGCTGACCGCGCTGCCGATCATCGAGACCCAAGCCGGTGACGTGTCGGCCTTCGTGCCCACCAACGTGATCTCGATCACCGACGGCCAGATCTTCCTGGAAACCTCGTTGTTCAACGCCGGCATCCGCCCCGCCATCAACGCCGGTATCTCGGTGTCGCGCGTCGGTGGTGCTGCGCAGACCAACCTGGTCAAAGGCCTGTCCGGCGGCATCCGCACCGACTTGGCCCAGTACCGTGAGTTGGCCGCCTTCGCCCAGTTCGCGTCCGACCTGGACGAGAGCACCCGCAAGCAGCTCGACCGCGGTGCCCGCGTGACCGAATTGCTCAAGCAAGCCCAGTACTCGCCGCTGCCCACGAGCCTGATGGCCGCCACGTTGTACGCGGTGAACAAGGGTTTCATGGACGACATCGAGGTCAAGAAGGTCTTGTCCTTCGAGCACGGTCTGCACCAGTTCCTGAAGACCAGCCACGCCCCGTTGCTGGCCCAGATGGAAAAAGACGCGCAGAAGTGGGACGCCAAAGAACCCAAGAAAGACGCAGCCCCTGAAAAGGCCGCATTCGCGAAGTCATGCCAGAAGGCCGAAGCCGATTTGAATGCCGCCATCACGGCGTTCAAGAAGTCTTTCGCTTGATGACGCGCTGACCAAGGAGCTTTTCGCATGGCAGCAGGCAAGGAAATACGCGGCAAGATCAAAAGTGTCGAGAACACGAAAAAGATCACCAAAGCCATGGAAATGGTCGCCGCCTCAAAAATGCGCAAGGCGCAGGAGCGCATGCGCGCGGCGCGGCCCTACAGCGAGAAAGTTCGCAGCCTGGCCGCCAACCTGTCCCAAGCCACGCCCGAGTACCGTCACCCGTTCATGGCGTCCAACGTCGACGCCAAGACCACCGGCTTCATCGTGGTCACGACCGACAAGGGCCTGTGCGGTGGCTTGAACACCAACATCCTGCGCGCCGTGATGCAGAAGTTCAAGGACGTTGAAGGCCAGGGTCAGAAGATCGAGACCGTGGCCATCGGCAACAAGGGCTTGAGCTTCATGAACCGCGTCAACGCCAAGGTGGTGTCGCAGATCACCCAGCTGGGCGACAAGCCCCAGCTGGAAAAGATCATCGGCCCCATCAAGGTCTTGCTCGACGCCTACGCCGAAGGTCGACTGAGCGCGGTCTACCTCTGCTACACACGTTTCATCAACACGATGAAGCAGGAGTCGGTGGTGCAGCAGCTGCTGCCCCTGTCCGCGGAAGCCTTGTCCACGAACACCGGCGCCGACAAGGGCGCTGAAGGCCAAAGCAAGCACGACTGGGACTACATCTACGAGCCCGACGCCGCCTCGGTGATCGACGAGCTCCTGCTGCGCTACACCGAAGCTTTGGTCTACCAGGCCGTGGCGGAGAACATGGCCTCCGAGCAGTCCGCTCGCATGGTGGCCATGAAGTCCGCCACCGACAACGCCGGCAGCGTGATCGGCGAGTTGAAGCTGGTCTACAACAAGACCCGCCAGGCCGCGATCACCAAAGAGCTCTCGGAAATTGTGGCCGGTGCGGCCGCGGTTTGAAGACGACGCTCGCAGAATCGATTCGAATTTCAAAGGATACAAACATGGCTGACACTCAAACCGCAAACGTAGGCAAGATCGTTCAGTGCATTGGCGCTGTGGTCGACGTTGAATTTCCGCGCAGCTCGATGCCGAAGATTTATGACGCCCTCAAGCTCGAAGGCACCGAATTGACCCTGGAAGTCCAGCAGCAGCTGGGCGACGGCGTGGTTCGCACCATTGCCCTGGGTTCGTCCGACGGCCTGCGCCGCGGCCTGATGGTGCGCAACACCCTCAATCCGATTTCCGTGCCGGTCGGTCGCGCCACGCTCGGCCGCATCATGGACGTGCTGGGCAGCCCGATCGACGAGCGCGGCCCCGTGAGCCAAGAGCTCACCGCCTCGATCCACCGCAAGCCGCCGTCGTACGACGAGCTGAGCCCCTCCACCGACTTGCTGGAAACCGGCATCAAGGTGATCGACTTGATCTGCCCGTTCGCCAAGGGCGGCAAGGTCGGCCTGTTCGGCGGCGCCGGCGTGGGCAAGACCGTGAACATGATGGAGCTCATCAACAACATCGCCAAGGCGCACAGCGGCTTGTCCGTGTTCGCCGGTGTGGGCGAGCGCACTCGGGAGGGCAACGACTTCTATCACGAGATGTCCGACTCCGGCGTCGTGAACCTCGAGAAGCTCGAAGACTCCAAGGTCGCCATGGTCTACGGCCAGATGAACGAGCCTCCGGGCAACCGCCTGCGCGTGGCCCTGACCGGCCTGACCATCGCCGAGTCGTTCCGCGACGAAGGCCGTGACGTGCTGTTCTTCGTGGACAACATCTACCGCTACACGCTGGCCGGTACCGAAGTGTCCGCGCTGCTGGGCCGCATGCCTTCCGCCGTGGGCTACCAGCCGACGCTGGCCGAGGAAATGGGCCGCCTGCAAGAGCGCATCACCTCGACCAAGGTCGGCTCGATCACCTCGATCCAGGCCGTCTACGTGCCGGCCGATGACTTGACCGACCCGTCGCCTGCCACCACCTTCGCCCACCTGGACTCCACCGTGGTGCTGTCGCGTGACATCGCTTCGCTGGGCATCTACCCCGCGGTCGACCCGCTTGACTCCACCAGCCGCCAGCTGGACCCGAACGTCGTCGGTGAAGAGCACTACCAAGTGGCCCGCGCGGTGCAAGGCACCCTGCAGCGCTACAAGGAACTGCGCGACATCATCGCGATTCTGGGCATGGACGAGTTGGCACCGGAAGACAAGCTGGCCGTGGCCCGCGCCCGCAAGATCCAGCGTTTCCTGAGCCAGCCGTTCCACGTGGCCGAGGTCTTCACCGGCTCGCCCGGCAAGTACGTGACGCTGAAAGAAACCATCCGTGGCTTCAAGATGATCGTGGCCGGCGAATGCGACAGCATGCCCGAGCAGGCCTTCTACATGGTCGGCACCATCGACGAAGCCATCGAGAAGGCGAAGAAGATGCAGTAAGCCGGGCTGTGGTGAGGGGCTGGGGCTTGTACCAAGCCATGCCCTTCACCTCCCGTCTGTCTGACCTGCGCTTCAACTTCCGAAGGAACACACGATATGGCAACGATTCAAGTGGACGTGGTGTCCGCCGAGGCGTCGATCTTCTCTGGTGAGGCGAAGTTCGTCGCCTTGCCGGGTGAGACGGGCGAGCTGGGCATCTACCCGCGTCACACCCCCCTGATCACCCGCATCCGTCCGGGTGCGGTGCGCATCGAGCGCGCCGACGGCGGCGAAGAGTTCGTCTTCGTGGCCGGTGGCATTCTCGAGGTTCAACCCGGCACCGTCACCGTGCTGGCCGACACCGCCATCCGCGGCAAGGACCTGGACGAAGCCAAGGCCACCGAGGCGAAAAAGCTGGCCGAAGAGGCGATGAAAAACGCCAAGACCGACATCGACTTTGCCAAAGCCCAGAGCGAGTTCGCTGCCATGGCAGCGCAGATCGCCGCGCTGCGCCGGTTTCGCAAGAAGTAAGTCGAGGCGGTCAAGCGGTGGGGGTGGCGCTCGTTGCCTCTCACCAGCGATGCTTTTAAAAAGAACGGCCCTTCGGGGCCTTTTTTGTGGGCGCGGCGCGAGCCCAGGTTTGAGCGGGACAGGGGGCAGGGCGGTGCTGCCGCCCACGCCCGCGCATGCCTTCATGCGGCACCTGCCCAGGTCATCACACCCTTTGGTCGCGCGCCTGCCGCTTCAACCAGCGCATGAGCCCGCCCACCACCGGGAGCTTTTCGTACAACTCTTCGGCCGCATCCCAATAGTCCCGGTGCCACGAGATCTTGCCCTGCGCATCAAAACGCAGATGGCTGGCGCCTCGCACCGTCTGCACTTCCGCACTGAAGCGTTTGAAGCGGAACACGAAGTCCCAGGTCAGCATGCACTGGTCGCCCTGAAGCAGCACGTCGTGCACGACAAAACGCGGCTCGTTGAGGGCCTCGAACATGTGGCGAAACACCGCCTGCACGTCGGCCAGGGTGTGCACCTCGTTGAAGGGGTCCTTGAAGTCGACCTGCTCGGCATAGTGATCGCCCAGCGAGGCCACATCACCGGGTCGCAGGGTTTCAAAAAACACAATCAGGCGGGCGACCCGCGGGTCGGTGGATCGGGGCAAGACAACGGTCATCAGAGTCCGGTGGCCGAGCGAACGGCCTTGAAATACAGAAATCGTGGCAGCCATTGCAGCGTCTTGAGCCACAAGGTGAAGCGCTTGGGAAAATGAATCTCGAAGTGGCCCTTGTCCCATCCCCGCAAAATGTGGCGGGCGGCCTCGTCGGTGGTGATCAGCGCCGGCATGGTGAAGCTGTTCTGTGCCGTCATCGGGGTTTCAACGAAGCCGGGGTTGATCAAGGACATGCCGATGCCCAGGGGCGCCAGGTCCATGTACATCGACTCGGCCAGGTTGATCAACGCCGCCTTGGTGGGCCCGTACGCCAAGCCCATGGGCAGGCCACCGTAGCCGGCCACGCTCGAGATCAGGCTCACATGCCCCGTGCCTTGGGGCAGCAGCACCGGCAGCACGGCGTCCAGCATGTGCAGCGCCCCCACGTAGTTCACCCGGTTGTGCAGCAACGCTTCGTTCAGGTTGAAGGTGGTGGCGCGCATGGCCTTGTAATGCCCGGCGCAATAAACCGCCATGTCCAGCCGGCCGAAGTGGGCCAGGATGCGTTGCACCGCGCGCTGCATGGCCGCCGCATCGGTGGCGTCCACCTGAATGCCGAGGCTGCCCTCGTGGGCCAGCTCGAAGGCTTCGAGCGGCAAGCTGTTGCGCGCTGAAATCACCACCCGCGCGCCGCGCGCGTGCAGTTGCTCGGCCACCGTGCGCCCAATGCCGGTGGACGCCCCCACCAGCCACACCACCCGCTGGTTCCAGTCCTGCAAGGAAGGATTCAAAGCCATGCCGTGCTCACCGGCTCAGGGTTTGTAGAACGACAAGGTGACCTCACCCAGCGTCACCCCGAACTTGCTCATCACCGCCTTGTTCAGCATGACGCGCTCGTCGATCAGGTACATCCAATCGTTGAACTGCACGTCGTAGACCGAACCGTTCACCGGCAGGCGCAGGGTGTAGCGCCACTGCAGCGCGTTGCCCGAGGCCACGCCCTGGGCTTCTCCCACCACGTCGTCGGCTCGCCCGACAAAGCGTCCGTCGGCCAACTTGGTGAGGTGCCAGACGCGGCGCTGCTTTTCCCCGTCGCTGTAGGTGAAGTCTTCGTCCAGCACGCCCTTGTCGCCGTCCCAGCTGCACTTCATCAGCACGGTGAAGCGGCGCACCACCTTGCCGCTGCGGTCGGTGAACACGCCATGGGCGCGGACGTCACCATTGAAGTACTCCGACAGGGTGAGCACCGGTTTTTCCTGGGCGTAATCAGAAGGGGCCGGGGAGGCGCAGGCCGTGAGCAGCAGGCCGCAAGCCACGGCCGCCCCCGCGGTGAAAAGTCGAAAGTTCATGGCGAGGTCTCGGTTGGAGGCACAGGAGAGGAAGACAAAGAAGAGGAAGAAGCCGAAGTCGGGAGCATCGCCGCGGCAGGGCGCCTCCACCACAGCGCCAACAGCGCACCAGCGCCCACCTTGAGCAGGCAAGGCACCACGCAGTACGCCGCGGTCAAGGCCTGCAGGGCGTCCGGGTCCTGTCGGCCGGCCGCGTACCCGAGCCACGCCAACACGGGCAGCGACACGCCCGCGGCCAGGGCCAGGTTGAGCTTGGTGGCAAAGTTCCACCAACCAAAGTAGGCGCCCTCGGCCTGCTGGTGTTGCGCCTGCTGGATCACGCCGGCCAGCAACGCCCCGGGCAACGCCAGATCGGCGCCCAGCGCGATGCCACTGAACAAACACACCACGGTGAAGGCCACCACGTCACCGGCACCCAGCCAGGCGGTGCCCAAGAAAGCCACCACCGACAACGCCATGCCCAAGGCCCAGCAGCGCACCAGGCCCAGGCGCCGCACCAAGGCACTCCATATCGGCGTCGACAGCGCCGCCGCAGCGAAGTAGGCGGCCAGAAACAAGGGCACCTGGGTGGGTGCCTGCAGCCGGTCCTGCACGAAAAACAGCATCAGGTTGGCCGGCATCGCCATCGCGATCCCGTTGAGCAAAAAGACGGGCAGCAGCCGCAAGAACCCAGGGTTGCGCCAGGGCCGACCCAGGTCTTCACGCCACAAACCTGGCGCCGTGGCGGGCGCGGCCTCGGGCCGTGGCCCGCGCCCCAGGGCCCCCAACGCCACCGCCAGCAACACCCCGAAGCAGGCCACCATCACCGACAGGTTGGTCATCGACGGCAGCACACTGGCCACCAGCACGCCCACCAGCGCCAGGCCCTCGCGCCAGGCCACAATGCGCACCCGTTGCACCTCGTCACCGCCCAAGCGTGCGCCCCAGGCCTGGTGCAGCACCGTCAGCACGCTGAAGCCAAGGTAGGTCACCACCAGCGCGCCCGCACACCAGGCCAGCAGACCCGCCGCCGACCCGGTCAAGGCGATGGGCGGAAAGAACAGCGCCCAAAATCCCAACAGCAGCGCCACAGCCGCTGGCCAGGCGGCCCACCAGGCCGATGCCGGCGAGCGGTTCAGCCAGGCGTCCACCCAGCGTCCGATCAGCGGGTCGGTGAACGCATCCAGCAACCGGGCCCCCAGCAACACACCGGCCAACGACGTCAAGGGCATGCCGAATTGCCGCGCATAGTGGTCCGGCAGCAAGACATACAAGGGCAGCGCCACAAAAGCCAAGGGCAGGCCGAGGCCGCCATACAGCAGGCCATCCTGCCAGCGGTTGCGCCAGGCGGTGGAGGCGACGGCCGTCACGCTGGCGGCCTGCGTTCTGTGCCCAGCAGCGCCGCCCGCAGCGCTGGCTCCGAGGTGGTGGGGGCCAGCCAGATGCCGAAGAAGAGTTCGGCGAACACCGCGTCGCGCACGGTCCCCCGGGCCTGGGCATTGAAGAAAAAGCGCACCCCTTCGTTGGGCAGCAGCCACCCGGTCAGACGGTCGCCGGCCTGCACGTCCGGAAACAGCGCCTTCATCTGCGCCAGCCAGACCGGCCCTTGCTCAGCGCCGACGCGGCCGCTGCGTTGCATCTCCGTCAACGAGCGGTCGGCAATGCGCCCGCCTGGCAACGAGCGCGCGTAGCGCAGCTCGAGCAGCAGGGGGGTCTGCGCATAACGCTCCGCCTGCCAGCCGGGTTGCACCCACAAGCTGGCGTCATAGACATGCAGGCCGAAATAAGTGAGCCGGCCGCTGCCCTGCAGCCGGGCAGCTTGCCAGGCGGCCATCTCTTCGGGCGGCAGGCTGCTGGCGACGGACGCCGGGGCCGCTTGAGCCCAAGCCGGGGCCGCCGGCAGGGCACTGCAGCCAGTGGCCAAGGCCGTCAACCACAACCATTGCCTGCGTGTGCACCTGTCCACCATGGCCTCGGTCAAGCCTGCAGGGTGAACTGCACGACGTTGGTGTTGCCCGTGGCAAACGCCGCTTCGCAGTAAGCCAGGTAGAACTCCCAGATGCGCATGAACCGGGTGTCAAAACCCAGTTGGCGCACCGCCTGCTCCTCGCTCAGAAAGCGCTCCCGCCAGCGGCGCAAGGTGTCGGCGTAGTCGGTGCCGAACGCCAGCTCGTTGACCACCGTCAACCCTGCGGCAGTGGCCGCGCGTCGGAACTCGTGCGTGCTGGGCAACAGCCCACCAGGAAAGATGTACTGCTGGATGAAGTCCGTCGAGCGCACATAGCGGTCGAAGAGATCGTCCCGGATGGTGATGCTCTGAATGCACGCCCGTCCACCCGGCTTGAGCTGGCGCTTCACCGTCTCGAAGAACTGCGGCCAGTAGGCCCGACCCACTGCCTCGAACATTTCCACCGAGGCGATGGCGTCAAACGGACCATCGTCGATGTCGCGGTAATCCTGAAAGCGCAGGTCGCCTGGCAAGCCCTGACCCTGCAAGCGGGTCTGAGCCCACTGCAACTGCTCGGCCGACAGCGTCACGCCCCGCACCTCGGCGCCAAAAGCCTTGGCGGCATGCTCTGCCAGCGCCCCCCAGCCGCAACCGATCTCCAGCACCCGCTGGCCCGGTGCCACCCGACATTCCGTCAACACGCGGTGCATCTTGGCGGCTTGCGCGTCGGCCATGGTTTGCCCCGGGTCGCCGTTGAACCAGGCGCTGCTGTAGTTCATCGTCGGGTCGAGCCACAGGCTGTAGAACGCATTGCCCAGGTCATAGTGAGCGTGGATGTTCTTCTTGCTGCCCTCTCGGGAATTGCGGTTGAACACGTGCCGCACCCGGTACAGCAGCGACCCCCACCAGGTGCCATACACCAGCTGCTCCATCGCATCGCGGTTGGCGATGAACAACTTCAGCAAACTGGGCAGGTCCGGCGTGCTCCAGTCGCCCGCGATGTAGGTCTCCGCAAAGCCAATGTCGCCCGACTTCAGGGCCGCGGTGCACACATGCCAATTCTTCAAGCGAATCGACGCGCGCGGTTGGCCGTCGGTGGCGCTGCCGAAGTGCGCATGCGTGCCGTCCGGCCATTGCACCTCCAAGGCGCCGTGTTGCAGCTTCTGCATCAGGCGCAAGACAGGGCCGGCCTTCGCAGGGGCGCATTCGGGCAGGGAAAAAGGGGCGGTGGTGGTGATCATGGTGTCGACGTCAACGCGTGATGAAGTGGCTGGGAGCCGGGGGTTTGCGCAGGAAGGGCACGCGTTTGAGCGTCAACCGCAAGGCTTGCCAATGGATGCGTGCCACCACGCCCAGCGTCATGAGCGGCATGCTGAAGAAAGCCGCCCGCGCGGCCTGCGGTGTGAACGGCGACACCCGGCCCGACACACTGGTTTGCAACAAAGGCCCTTGGCCGTCGTCGTGATCGATGCGAACCACCGTGCGCCCGCTGCCGGCGGCATCTCCCGTGAAGGTGCGCATGAAGCGGAAGCGGTACCGCCCCTGCACCTCGCAAAACGGCGACACGTGAAACACCTTGCGCGCCTCCACCTCCTGCCCAAAGGCCAGGGCCGGCCCCTGCAGAAAGTAGCAATGACGCTCGCCGAAGGTGTTGTTGACTTCCACCACCACCGCCGCCAGCCCCCCATCGGCCCGGTGGCAATACCAAAAACTCACCGGTTTGAAGGTGTGGCCCAGCACACGGGGGTAGCAGTGCAGCCAGACTTCACCGATGGCATCCTGCACCCCCTCGGTCGCCAGGACCGATTCCAGCCAGGCCAGGCTGTCGCTGCGCCCATCGCCATGGTCGGCGTCGAAAAAACTCATCAACCCCCACCGGTTGCGGCGCAGCCCCTCGCTCGGCTGTGCGCGCAACTGCCGCATCGGCAGCATCAGAAAATAAGTGGGGTAGGCGAAGCGATTGGCCTGGGGGCGCAGGCGGCGGTGCCGCACCTGGCCCGTGCCCAGCAGGGCCTGTGGGAAGGCAGACGGCAAGCTCAAACGGTCTCCCTGCGGGGCATTGCACACAAGGGGCGCAGCGCCTGGGCCACGCCCAAGCCCGACATCAACCCGTCCTCGTGGAAGCCGTAGCGCGTCCAGGCCCCACAAAACCAGGTGCTGCGCACGCCCTGCAGCTGCGGCACGCGTTGCTGGGCAGCGATCGCCGCGGCGTCGAACACCGGGTGGGCGTAATCGAACTCGCCCTGGACCGTCTCCGGCCGGATGGGCTTCACCGGGTTCAGCGACACCACCACCGGCGTGTCGAACGGCAAGGGCTGCAAGCGGTTGATCAAATAGTGAAGGCAGACCGCATTGCGCTCCTGGGACCGCTCGGAGGCGCGCTCATAGTTCCAAGCCGCCCAGGCCAACCGCCGTCGCGGCAACACGCGGGTGTCGGTGTGCAACACCGCTTTGTTAGGGTGATAGCGAATGGCCCCCAACACCTGTTGCTCGGCCAGGCTCGGATCTGCCAGCAAAGCCAGCGACTGATCGCTGTGACAGGCCAGCACCACCTGGTCGAACGCCTGAGTGCCCTCGTCCGTCTTCACCAGCACACCGCCTTCGGCCGGCCGGCTGATGCTGCGAACGGGGCAGTTCAACCGCGCACGGGGCAGGCGTTGGATCATTTTGTCCACGTAGTGCCGTGCCCCACCTTTGACAGTGAACCAGCGCGGTCGCTGACTCACCTGGAGCAAGCCATGGTTGTGGCAGAACCGCAGCATCGTGGCCAATGGAAAACTCAGCATCTGGTCCGTCGGGCACGACCAGATGCTGCCAATCATTGGCAGGAAATAACCTTCCCGAAAGGCTTGGCTGAAACGGTGCTCGTCCAGGAAGTCCTGGATCGTTGGCAACCCCGGCGGTGGCGTGTCCACCAGGGCGGTGGCCAGTCGGTTGAACCGCACGATGTCGGCCAGCATGCGCCAAAAGCGGGGCCGGGCCAGGTTGCGCCGCTGGGCGAATACCGTGTTCAGGTCCGACCCGCTCCACTCCAGCCCCTGGTCAGGCACTTGAACCGAGAACGACATGTCGGACACGACCGTCTCAACCTGCAACTCCGCCAAAAGGGCGATCAGCTGCGGGTAAGTGCGCTCGTTGAAGACCAGGAACCCCGTGTCCACGCCCTGAACGATCGGGCCGCTGGGGCTGTCAATGCGAACATCGACGGTGTGGGTGTGGCCACCAAAATAGGCGCCCGCCTCGAACAGGCTCACCTCGGCGCAGTCGGCCAACCGGTAGGCCGCCGCCAGGCCTGAAATGCCGGACCCCACAACCGCGATGCGCGGCCTCATGGAGCAACGCTTTCAACCAGCCAGGCCGGGCTGGAACCAATAAGAAAAACTGCCGCACAGCACCTCGCCGGGAACAGGGGAGGGAGGAGGGAGAAAGAAACCCCGCCGAGGGACTCAGCCGAACCAGTCGGCTGGCTGCGCGACAGCGAAAAACGCTTGGCGGCACTCATGAGCACTGGACAAAGCACTGCATCAGTGCGCCGCTGTGCCGTTGGAGGGGCAGAACGAGCGAGGGTTCCGCAAAATTCAAGAACCTTGTCGCCAATGGGCAACTGAGCAAGAAGCAGCGTTCCACGGCGCACATGACAGACCTCTTTTCTACCAATCGGTATGAAATATAACTGATCAGTCTGCTTTGTGCCTGGCCAGGTTCCGTGAAATTTTTTCCACGGCTGGGCAGCAGTATCCGCGGGATCCCCCTCGGCTGGGGACAGAATCAACGGCCGTCGCAACGGTCAATGTCCTTTGGGCGCATCCGGCTTGAAATTGGTGAAAATTTCACTCCGACTAGAATCCCGACATCTCCAAAAAACCACGTCCGCCATGTCCAGCATGCTTTATCCCGAACTTTTCAAGCAACTCGAAGCGGTGCGCTGGAGCATGGACACCGACATTCCGTGGGACCGATTTGACGCCAGCCAGCTCAGTGACGAGCAGGCGCAGACCATCAAAATGAACGCCATCACCGAGTGGGCGGCACTGCCCGCCACTGAGATGTTCCTGCGCGACAACCGCGATGACAGCGACTTTTCCGCGTTCATGAGCGTCTGGTTTTTCGAAGAGCAAAAACACTCGCTGGTGCTGATGGAATACCTGCGCCGCTTCCGGCCCGAACTGGTCCCCACCGAGCAGGAGCTGCACGAGGTGCGTTTCGAGTTCGACCCAGCGCCGGCCCTTGAGACCCTGATGCTGCATTTTTGCGGCGAAATTCGCCTCAACCATTGGTACCGCCGCGCGGCCGAATGGCATTCGGAGCCGGTCATCAAGGCCATTTACGAAACCCTGGCGCGCGACGAAGCCCGCCACGGCGGCGCCTACCTGCGCTATATGAAGCGGGCCATGCAGAAATTCGGCGACGAAGCGAAGGCGGCCTTTGCCAAGGTCGGGGTGTTGATGGCCAGCGCGCGGCGCACCGCCCAAGCCCTGCACCCCACCAACCTGCACGTCAACGTCGCCCTGTTCCCACGCGACACCGTGCAAAGCCGGTTGCCCAACCCCGAATGGCTCGAGCAGTGGCTCGACCGTCAGATCCAATTCGATGCGGTCTGGGAAAATAAAGTCGTCGAGCGCATCCTGCACAACCTCAGTCTGCTGATGGAGCGCAGCTTTGCCAGCGTCCAGGAGCTCAACCGTTACCGCAAGGAGGTGACCGCTTCCGTGGCGGAGCAGCTTCAGGCTAAAAACGCCGCGGCCGCTTCAGCGTCCGTTTGAGCGAGGGGCGGCGGTGGCCGCACGGTCACTCCCCAAGCCAGTGCCTTGCGCGCCAGCACCAACAGGTCGCGGTCGCGTGTGAACAACCACCGAGCCCGGCTGGCCACCGCCGTGTCGATGAACTTTTGGTCATCGCCATCACGGCAGCGCAAAGCACACAAGGGCGCAGACTCGACCGTCTGCGCCAACGCTGACCACCGCTGACGCACGTGCACGGTGTTGGGCGACCAACGGGCCAGCGCCGGGTACGCCAGCACGGCGTCCAATTCGCCCGCCATCGCCGGTGTGGCCACCCAGCGCCAGGTGCCCGATTCGATGCGGGCAGCCAGCTCGTGACAAGCTGTGTTATTGAACACCAGCCAGTCCAGCACGACGTTGGTGTCCAGCACCACGCATGGGGTCGATTCGTCAGTGGCTGTAGGCAAATTCAAGGCGGTAGATCAGCGGCATTGAGTGCGCCGAATATAGGACAACAACGAAGGGACCTTGGACGGGGTGGGCGGACCGCACGTCAAGCGCCAAGCGCACCCTCGCTGGGAGCAACACCTCGAGGACACTGGCGTTTCGAAACCGGATGGCCAGTCTCAATACTGCGACAAAGACCTGCAGCCGCACTTGGGTATTCAGGGTGTTTCTGGGGCGGCAACCCTCTCCTCTGTGCTCCTGGCTGCCTGGATTCTTCTTGCTTGCTGCCACAGGACGAGCTGAATATAATGGAAAGCTTTTCGGCCTGAAGCTGGCGTTCGTGCGCGGGTTTTGTGTGGACGCCTGCCAAGACATCGGCACCTGCGGCCTCTTCAATGTTTGAACACAAAACGGCAGCCCCTCGTGGCCGAGGGATGCGGGGGCTTTTGGCGCAAGCCAGATGAGGCCAAGCGGGTCGCCCCAGCCCCAAAGTGACTTCAAACGGGAACAAGTTACCAACATGCCAACCATCAATCAACTCGTGCGTCACGGCCGGGAAACCGAAGTCGTGAAGTCGAAATCGCCTGCCATGCAGGGGAGCCCTCAGCGCCGGGGCGTTTGCACCCGCGTCTACACCACCACCCCCAAGAAGCCCAACTCGGCTTTGCGCAAGGTGGCCAAGGTGCGTCTGACCAACGGTTTCGAGATCATCTCGTACATCGGCGGTGAAGGCCACAACCTCCAGGAACACAGCGTCGTGCTGGTTCGTGGCGGCCGGGTCAAGGACTTGCCGGGTGTGCGTTACCACATCGTGCGTGGCTCGCTCGACTTGCAGGGCGTGAAAGACCGCAAGCAGTCGCGCTCCAAGTACGGCGCCAAGCGCCCCAAGAAGGCCTGATCCAGACAATCATCGTGCCCGTTGGCGCCGTCTCGGTGTCCATGGGTTGTGCGGTGGGCTCCACAGCCCATCGAGTAAGTGGCTGCTGCCCCGTCGGCAGCCGAGGTGGGCCACACGCGTTGCCTGCCAACTGAAGAAGCAAAGGAAGAAAAATGCCTCGTCGTCGCGAAGTCCCCAAACGGGACATCCTGCCCGATCCCAAGTTCGGATCGGTGGACCTCTCCAAGTTCATGAACGTCATCATGGAATCCGGCAAGAAAGCCGTGGCCGAGCGCATCATTTATGGTGCCCTCGAGCAAGTCGAGAAGAAGTCGGGCAAGGAGCCGCTGGAAATCTTCCTGCTGGCCTTGAACAACGTCAAGCCGATGGTCGAAGTGAAGTCTCGCCGCGTGGGCGGTGCGAACTACCAAGTTCCCGTGGAAGTTCGCCCTGTTCGCCGGATGGCACTGGCCATGCGCTGGTTGAAGGAGTCCGCTCGCAAGCGCGGTGAGAAATCCATGGCGCAGCGTCTGGCCAATGAGCTGCTGGAGGCCGTTGAAGGCCGTGGCGGCGCGATGAAGAAGCGCGACGAAGTGCACCGCATGGCAGAAGCCAACAAGGCCTTCTCGCACTTCCGTTTCTAAAAGTCGCCAGCAG
>JAZKHH010000211.1:0-26174 GCA_040385465.1 Pseudomonadota bacterium
CGCGCTGGCCGCGAACGTGCACGTGCGGCCCGGCGCCACCGGGCGCAACGACGGGTCGGACTGGACCCACGCGCACACCGCCCTGCCCAGCACCCTGCGGCGCGGTGACGTGTACTACCTCGCAGATGGCCAGTACGGGCAACGGGTGTTCAACGACGCGCCCAACGGCAGCATGACCATCACGGTGAGAAAAGCCACCGAAGAGGACCACGGCAGCACCGTGGGATGGTCCAGCAGCTACGGCGACGGCCAGGCGCAGTTCTCCGGTTGGCAGGTCTGGACCGACCACTACGTGTTCGACGGCCAGCGTCGCAACGGCAACTGGCGCGAAGGCGCCACCTCGCAGTACGGCATCCGTGTGGCCGGCGCAGGCCCGGTGCGACTGGACAACGGCGCCGGCAGCGGCGGCGACAACCTCAGCTTCCGCTACATCGACATCCAAGGCGGCGGGCGCGACACCGGGGCGGGCGACGACGTCATCTACGGCCTCACCGGCAACAGCGACATCACCTTCCAGTATTGCGCCCTGCGCGATTCGGACCGCACCCTCTTCCTGATGCGGGGCCACTGGCGCAACCTCCGGGTGACGCACTCCTACCTGGCCCGCAACACCAGCACACCCGCCAACCACGGCGAAATGCTGTCAATGACGGACAGCAGCGACGTCACCTGGAGCCACAACGTCATGGAGGACATCGAAGGCACCGCCTTCATCGCCGGGCTCAACGGCGGCACGGCGTCGAACTGGAGGATCCACGGCAATGTGTTCGTGCATTCGCCGGCCTATGTTGCCGGCACCGGCCGGCGGGCGGGGCACAACTTCGGCGTGGCCGGCGCGGTCTTCATTGCCAACGACGCCAGCAACAACAACCGCGGCAACAGCATCCGGTTCTACAACAACACCCTGGTCAACATCCAGGGCTCGTACAGCGGCGTGGTGATCCAAAGTGGCAGCGGCAACGAGGTCCGCAACAACCTGTGGTACGACAGCGTGCGGACCAACAACTCCTTCGTGGGCGCGATCAGCCACAACTGGTACCACCGCACCGTGCAGGACGGCGACGCCAGCGCCAGCAAGACCGTCTGCACGACCGCTTGCGACGTCTTCGTTTCGCTCGCAGGCAGGGACTTCCGGCTGAAATCCGCCACCAGCGTCGGCATGACGCTGCCAGCGCCCCACCAGGTCGACATGGACGGCGCCCTGCGTGGCGAAGACGGGGCATGGGACCGGGGGGCCTTCGAGTTCAACAGCGCCGCACCCACCCCGCCCCTGCCCCCCTCCGGCCTGGCGGTGCGCTGACACGCCGCGGCATTGCCGTGACCGTCAGTCCACCCGCCCGCGCAAGGTCTTCACCTCGCTGCGCCGGGCCTTGTGCGCCAGGCGGCGCTCGCGGGCAGCGCGCCCGGGCCGGGTGGCGCGCCGAACCACCGGGGCCGGCACGGCCTCGTCGACCAGGGCCTGCAGGCGCCGCAGGGCGTCCTCGCGGTTTTGCTCCTGGCTGCGGTGCCGCTGCGCCTTGATCAGCACCACGCCCTCCTGGCTGATGCGCTGGTCGCGCCGGGCCAGCAGCCGCTCCTTGACCGCCTCGGGCAACGACGACGCCAGGATGTCGAAACGCAGGTGCACCGCGCTGGACACCTTGTTGACGTTCTGCCCACCAGGGCCCTGCGCCCGCACGGCGGTGAAGCTGACTTCATCGAGGTTCAACGGCACGTCACACCACCCCGGTCCATTCAGTCAATGCCCCGCGTCGGCCGGCACCACCTGCACCGGCACCCGCGGCGCCAGGGCGCACATCAATTCATAGCCGACGGTGCCGGCCGCACGCGCCACCTCGTCGATCGACAAAACCTGGCCGCCCGGGCCCTGGCCCCAGAGGGTGACCTCGCTGCCCACGTCGGCCTGGGGCACGGCGCTGAGGTCGACGGTGACCATGTCCATCGACACCCGCCCCACCACACGCGTGCGCACGCCCGCCACCAACACCGGCGTGCCGGTGGGCGCGCTGCGCGGGTAGCCATCGGCGTAGCCACAGGCCACCACCCCGATGCGCACGGCCTGCTCGGCCACAAAAGCACCGCCGTAGCCAACGCGCTCGCCGGCCTTCAAGTGTTGGACGGCAAGCAGCTCGCTGCGCAAGGTTTGGGTGGGCCGCAGGTCCCAGTCGGTGGCGCTGTGAACGGGGAAATCAGGAGACGAGCCGTAAAGCATGATCCCCGGCCGGACCCAGTCGCCCCGCAGGCCCCCGTCGGATGGCGCGAAGCGCAATGCGGCCGCGCTGTTGCACAGGGAACGTTCGCCGGGCAGGTCGTGGGTGGCGGCCTCGAACACCGCCCGTTGGGCGGCCACCGTGCTGGGGCTGTCGGCAGCGCCGGTGTCCGGCACGTCGGCCTCGGCGAAATGGGTCATCAAGGTGATGCGGTCCACTTGAGTCAAACCGCTTAACCGACGCCAGGCGGAGCGGAACGCGGACGGGGTGAAACCCAGGCGGTTCATGCCGCTGTTCATTTTCAGGAACACGTGGTGCGGCCAGGTGGTCTTGTGGGCGGCCAGCCAGTCGATCTGGGCCTCCCGGTGCACCGTGTGCCACAGGCTCAAGCGGGAACACAGCTCCAGGTCTCGGGCTTCGAAACAGCCTTCCAGCAGCAAAATCGGCCCTCGCCAGCCCAGTGAGCGCACACGTTGCGCCTCATCCAGGTCGAGCAAGGCAAAGCCGTCCGCCCCTTGCAAGCCCGCGTAAGCGCGTTCAATTCCGTGGCCATAGGCATTGGCTTTGACCACCGCCCAGCACTGCGCGTCGGGAGCAACCTGGCGCGCGCGGGCCAGGTTGTGGGACAACGCGTCGACGTGGATCAGGGCTTGGATGGGGCGGGGCATGGTGCGAGCGGGTCTGCGAACATTGTGCCAGTGGCCGTGCAAGCCAGTGCGGGCTCAGTGCGGGCCGGTGAACCTCGACAAAGCCTTGCGTTGCACTGTGAAAGTCGCCCGACCGTGGAAGGCTCGCATGCTATAACCCGCGCCGCAGAAGGAGATGTCGGAAACAGGTTGGCGCCGGGCCAACACCGGCGATGCAACCCGAGGGTGTGAGGGGCTTGGGCAGGGGTCGCATGGCAGCACCTTGCCGTGACCTCGCCACGTTGCGTCGCGTTGCCGTCGCCTTGCATTCGACCCCTTCAAGGGCTGCCCGACCCCCGCCTCCAGTTCATCACACCCTCTAAGCACACGACGTCGAATGAAAAAAGGGTTTTCCACCATCATGTCGGCGCAGTTTTTCAGCTCGCTGGCTGACAACGCGCTGTTCGTCACCGCCTTGACCGTGCTGCGGGTCGGGGGGGCGCCGGAGTGGGAACGCACGGCGTTGATCCCCATGTTCGCGTTGTTCTACGTGATCCTGGCGCCGTTCCTCGGCCCCATCGCCGACGCCTTCCCCAAGGGCCGCGTGATGTTCGTCTCCAACCTGATCAAGGTGGTCGGCTGCGTGATGATGCTGCTGGGCGTGCACCCGTTGCTGTCGATTGCGCTGGTCGGGCTCGGGGCGGCGGCTTACTCCCCGGCCAAATACGGCATCCTCACCGAGCTGCTGCCAAATTCGCAGCTGGTCAAGGCCAATGGCTGGATCGAAGGGCTGACGATCGCCTCGATCATTCTGGGCTCGGTCGTGGGCGGCCAATTGACGGAGCCCACGATTTCCGCACTGTTGATGAAGATCGACCTGCCCTGGGTGGAAACCGGCCTCGACTCGCCCACCGAGTTGGCCATCGCCACCTTGATTCTGCTGTACGCCATCGCGGCGGCGTTCAACCTGCGCATCCCCCGCACCGAGGCCGTGCTGCAGCCCTTGAATTACCAACCGCTGCAGGTCATCAAGGAATTCAACCAGTGCAACATGCTGCTGTGGCGCGACAAGCTGGGCCAGATCTCCCTCGCCACCACCACTTTGTTCTGGGGGGTGTCGGGCAACATGCGCTACATCGTGCTGGCGTGGGCGGCCGCGGTGTTCGGGTTCACGGAAGGGCCGGCCTCGGCCCTGGTGGGGGTGGTGGCCATTGGCACCGCCGCCGGCGCGGTGGTGGCGGCGATGCGCATGCGCCTGGACCAGGCCTACAAGGTGGTGCCGCTCGGCATCATCATGGGCGTGTCGGTGATCCTGATGAACTTCATCACCGACGTGTGGGTGGCCGTGCCGTTCCTGGTGTTGCTGGGTGCCGTGGGCGGCTTCCTGGTGGTGCCGATGAACGCCTTGCTGCAACACCGCGGCCACAACCTGATGGGCGCCGGCCGCTCGATCGCGGTGCAGAACTTCAACGAGCAGGCCTGCATTTTGGGCATGGGCGCCCTGTACACCGGCGTCACCGGGCTGGGCTTGTCGGCCTTCCACTCGATCACCATCTTCGGCCTGGTCGTGGCCGTCACGTCGTGGGTCATCCAGCAGTGGCACAAGCGCAATTCGTTGAATCACCCTGAGGAAGTCGAACGCCTGCTGGCCCTGGCCCGCAGCGATTCCCACACGTGAACACCCGGGCCTCGTGGGCCGGGCAGGCGCTGCCCGGCCTGGCGCTGACGTTCAACGCCTTGGCGTGGGGGCTGGCCTGGTGGCCCTTGCGCCAGATGGACCGACTCGGCCTGCACCCCTTGTGGACCACGGCGGACGTTTTTGCCTGCGCCTGCCTGGTCATCGTGGCGACCCAGCCGCGCGCCCTTAGCGAGGTGCTGCGCTCTCCCGTGATGTGGACCTTGCTGCTGGCCTCGGGCGCCACCAACACCGCCTTCAACTGGGCGGTGACCATCGGCGACGTGGTCCGCGTGGTGCTGCTGTTCTACCTGATGCCCTTGTGGACGGTGGTGCTGGCCCGGTGGCTGCTTCGCGAGCGCCTCACCGCCTTGACCTTGCTGCGGGTGGCGCTGGCCCTGGCCGGTGCGGCCGCCGTGCTGGCGCCGGCCAGCGGGTCCGGCTGGGGCTGGCCGCTGCCGCGCACTTTGCCCGACGCCCTGGGCATCGCCGGGGGCTTTTTCTTTGCCCTCAACAACGTGCTGCTGCGCCGCGAGGCGGCGCGCAGCGACGCTTCGCGCGCCATGGCCATGTTCCTGGGCGGGGCGGTGATTGCCGGCGCTTCGGCCGCCTTGCTGGCCACGGCCAACGTCGTGCCCTGGCCCGGGCCGCTGAGCGGGCCGGTGGTGGCGGGCGTGCTGGCACTGGGGAGCGTGTTCCTGTTCAGCAACTTCGCGCTGCAATACGGCGCGGCGCGGCTGCCGGCCAATGCGGCGGCCGTGATCATGATGAGCGAGGTGCTGTTCGCCACCTTGTCGTCCGTCTGGCTGGATTCGACCGTGTTGCACCCCCAGATTCTGTGGGGCGGCGGCCTGATCCTGCTGGCGGCGCTGCTGTCGCTGTACCCGGAGCCGCAGTCGTCGGCCTGAAGGAGGAAGGGGACGTGTGAGGGGGCGGCGGGGACCCACGGTCCGGGTCATCGCACCCACCCCAGCCGCCCTGCACTGCTTTCCTGCTACCTTTACCGGCCCGCCTTGCGTCCACCCAGCTCAGGAGAACCCGCCATGCCCACCGCTCACGATTTCGAAGCCCTGTCCATCGCCGGAGAAAACTTCCGGTTTGCCGACCAACGCGGCAAAGTGCTGTTGATTGTCAACACCGCCAGCGCCTGCGGCTACACGCCCCAGTTCACCGGCCTGGAGCAGGTCTGGGACCGCTACCGCGAGCGGGGCCTGGTGGTGGTGGGCTTTCCAAGCAACGAGTTCGGCAGCCAGGACCCCGGCAGCGACGCCGAGATCGCCACGTTCTGCAAGCTCAACTACGGGGTGAGCTTTCCCATGATGAGCAAGGTCAAGGTCAACGGGGCGCAGGCCCATCCGCTGTGGAAATGGATGACACAGGAAGCGCCGGGCCTGTTGGGCACGCAGTCGGTGAAATGGAACTTCACGAAATTTTTGATCGGCCGCGACGGGCAAGTGCTCAAGCGCTACGCTCCCGCCGACAAACCCGAAACGCTGGTGGGCGACATCGAGCGCGCCTTGGCGCCTTGAGGGCTGTCGCGCCGTCCGTGCCGACCCTGATGGCTGGCTGACGGCGGCCCTGTTCGGGCCCTGTTCGTTCTCCTCCGTTGTTCCCTGTCTTGCTGCGAGTTCCACCATGTTCCAACACGTCGACCCCTACCCCGGTGACCCCATCCTCACCTTGAACGAATCCTTCGGCCACGACCCGCGGCCGAACAAGATCAACCTGTCAATCGGCATCTACTTTGACGACGCGGGCCGCCTGCCGGTGATGCGCGCGGTGCAGCTGGCCGAGGCCGAATTGGCGCCGGCCCTGGGCGCGCGGCCGTACCTGCCCATGGAAGGATTGGCGGCCTACCGCGAGGCAGTGCAAACGCTGCTGTGGGGCGCACAGCACGAGGCCGTCACGAGTGGGCGCATCGCCACCATCCAAACCCTGGGCGGCTCGGGCGGTCTGAAGGTCGGTGGTGATTTTCTCAAGCGCTACTTCCCCCACAGTGCGGTGTGGGTGAGCGACCCCACCTGGGACAACCACCGGGCGATGTTCGAGGGTGCCGGCTTTGCGGTGCACACCTATCCGTACTGCGACCCGCAGACCGGCGGCCTGCGGTTTGACGCCATGCTCGACGCGCTGCGCACGCTGCCCGAGCAAAGCATCGTGCTGCTGCATGCCTGCTGCCACAACCCCACCGGGGTGGACCTCACGGCCGCACAGTGGGCCGCGCTGATCCCGGTGCTGCAGTCGCGGCGGTTGATTCCCTACGTCGACATCGCCTACCAGGGTTTCGGCGACGGACTGGAAGCGGATGCGCAGGCGGTGCGCCTGCTCACCGAAGCCGGACTGAGCTTCTTTTGCGCCAGCTCGTTTTCCAAAAGCTTCTCTCTGTACGGCGAACGCTGCGGTGCCCTCAGCGTGGTGTGCCCGGATGCCGAGCAGGCCGCAAGGGTGTTGGGTCAACTCAAGGCCGCCGTCCGCAAGAACTACAGCAGCCCACCCACGCACGGCGCGCGGGTGATTGCGCAGGTGCTGCGCTCGCCCACGCTGCAGCCGTTGTGGGCCAGCGAACTCGATGCCATGCGCCAGCGCATCCACACCATGCGCCTGCGTTTGAACCACGGGCTGGCGGCCGCGCTGCCCGGGCAAGACGTGAGCCGCTTCCTGAGCCAGCGCGGCATGTTCAGCTACACCGGGCTGAGCGAGGTCCAGGTCGACCGGCTGCGTGAAGAGCACGGGGTGTACCTGGTGCGCTCGGGGCGCATGTGCGTGGCGGGGCTGAACGCTGGCAACGTCGACAATGTCACGCAGGCCCTGGCCAGCGTGTGGCGCACCAGAGTCTGAGTTGAAAATTCAACATTTCGGCCGTGCGGTGTCGGCCCACTTGTGGCATCGTGTGCGTTCCCTGGTTCAAGGTTTTGCAGCCCGCTTGTGCCTGCAACCTGGTGCCAGCAGGCCTTGCCTGCTGGCCGTTTTGATGTGACACCGCTGCCCACGTGACTTCGCCTGCTTTTCCTGGAACCGACAGCCCGAGCGCCTTGGGCGCCGCACCCGTCATCGGCGGGTCGGCCGACAACCGGGTGGCCCTCCGTCGCAACGTCACCTGGAAGGCGCGCCTGATGCAGGCGCAGGGAATGATTTCCGAGGCCAAAACGACCGACATCAGCGTTTCGGGTGTGGGCCTGACCTCACGGCAACCGATGCCGGCCAACAGCGTGGTGCAGCTGGCCTTGCAGGTGCCCCACCTGACCATCCCCGGCAACTTCACCGTGATCACCGGCCGCGTCAAGGTGGCCTTCCAGGTCATCCGGGGCGACGACTACCGCATCGGCGCCCAATGGGTGGAGCTGTCCGACGCCAACCGCCTGTTGTTGTCCACGTGGGCTGAGCGCCTGCCGGGCAAGCCTCTGGAGTGACGCTGCGCTTGACGGCCTGCGCAGCGCGGGCCACCCGAAGAACGGCCGTCCCATGAACACGGAGCTGCCTCGCACCTTCAAGGTGGTCACGGTGTGGCTGCTGATTGGCCTGGCCTTGTTCCTGGCCGTTCAGTGGGGGCTGCACACGCAGCGACAAACCCGCCTGCGGGTCGACGGCGAGGTGCTCGAGCTTCGACGCAGCCAAGACGGGCACTACCACTGGCCCGGCCACATCGACGACGAGCCGGTTGATTTCCTGATCGACACCGGGGCCACCACCAGCGCCATGTCGGCCGCATTGGCCACGCGCCTGCAGTTGGTCTCGCAAGGCAGCGTGGGCGCGCAAACCGCCGGCGGGGTGACCCGCGGTCAACGGGTGCGGGCCGACGTGCGCCTGCGCGGGGGCGTCACGGTGGAGCGCCTGACGCTGACCGCCCTGCCCGGCCTCGACAGCGCCCCGGACCAACCGCTGCTGGGCATGGACGTGCTGGGCAAGCTGCGGTGGAGCCAGCACAACGGCGTGCTGCGCGTGGACCTGCGCCAAAGCGCGTCGAACTGAAACTCGGCATCGACAATCGCGGCCACTGGCTCACGCGTTGGCTGTGGTTGAGCTTGCGCGTCCCCTCCAAGGGGGTGTCTTTCCAAGAAGCGGCAACGCCATGGGCCGTGCACTTCGCGCAGCCAAGCACCAAGCGCACCCGCCTCAACGCCGTCTCAAAAGCCCCGCCTGGGCGCACGCGGCGAAACGACGCACAATCAGCGGCGATCGCAGCGCCCCCTTGCATCGCTTTCCCTGATTCCCGACCGACTTCTTTCATTGACGACGGAGACCGCATGGCCGACACCTCGCCCTTTGCCAAATTTGTTCCAGGCTTCGATTTTCTGCAAGGCCTGGTCAGCAACGCTGGGACCGCCATGCCGGGCATCGGTCAGTGGGTCACGCCCACGTTGAACCCGCAGGAGTTGGAAAAGCGCATTGAAGAATTGCGCACGGTGCAGTTCTGGCTGGAGCAGAACGCGCGCATGCTGGGCGCCACCATCCAAGCCATGGAAGTGCAGCGCATGACGCTGTCGACCTTGAAGACGATGAACGTGCAGATGGAAGACCTGCGCGACGCGTTGAAGATCAAGATGCCCGAGGCCCCCAGCGGCGGCGGGTTTTTCGGTCGCCCCCTGGCCCCCGCGCCTGACGTGGAATCGATGCCCGCCGAGCCGCCCTCACCGGCCATCCGTCCGATGCCCGAAGCGATGCCCGACCTCGGTGCTGCCGCTCCGCCACCCGGCGTCGACCCGATGCAGTGGTGGGGCGCCTTGACCCAACAGTTTGCCCAGTTGGCTGCGCAGGCCATGAAGCCAGGCGTGGCCGCCGCCACACAGACCCTCGACGACGCCGGCGCCGCGGCGGCGCCCGCATCGGCCTCACAGGGCACATCGGCCAAGGCCGCACGCGGGGCGGCCGACCCGTCGCCCTCGCCGAAAGCCGGTCGACCGGTGGCCAAGGGCGGCGTCACCAAGGTGCCGTTGCGCAGCCGGACCAAGCCCAAGGCGTGAGTCGAGCGTGTCGAAGCCTTTGAACGGCAGGGCACGACCGCCCTGTGTGGCAAGCCTGCTGGGGCGATTGGTGAAAGCGGCGAGGCGATGAAGGAGTTCCTGCACGCCCACGCCACCCATCCTGACTGGGTGATGGCCCTGGCGCTGGTGGCCACGCAGATCGAAGCGCAGCGCCGCCAACCGAACAAGGTGCAGCAACCCACGCTGGGCTGGCTCTACCTCACCGACGACCTGGCCGCCTCGGCCGGCGAGCTGCTGCAGGCGGTGCAGTCGCGCTGGCCAGGCGTGGCCTGGGTCGGTGGCGTGGGCCGCGGGGTGCTGGCCAGTGGGGCCGAGTACATCGACGAGCCCGCCATCGCCGTGATGCTGTGCGACATCCCGCGCTCGCAGTTCCGCGTCTTCTCGGGTCGCCATCCCCTGCCAGCCACGCCCCGCGCAGGTTTCCAGGCCGCCACCGCGCAGGTGCACGCCGACCCGCACACCGCCGACATCGGTGAGCTGATTGCCGAGATGGCCGACCGCACCCAGACCGGCTACCTCTTCGGTGGCCTGGTCAACGCCAGCGACCCAAGGGCTTGCCTGCACGTTGCCGACGGCGTGCTGTCGGGCGGCTTGTCGGGGGTGGGTTTCAGCGAAGAGGTGGCGCTGCTGTCGCGCGTCTCGCAAGGGTGCCAGCCCACCGGGCCCACACGCGAGATCACCCAGGCCGACCACAACCTGGTGTTCACGCTCGACGGCGAGCCTGCACTCGACTGCCTGCTGGCCGACCTGGGCCTGCCGTCCATGCAGCAGCCCGATGCCCTGCGGCGGCTGCGCCGCACCTTGGCGGGCCTGACCCACCCGGGCGATGACACCCTCGCCCACCCCGGCGCCTTCGGCACCGACACCCGCGTGCGCGAGCTCATCGGTTTCGAGCCGCGGCGACGGGGCGTGGCCCTGGGCGACGCGGTGCAGTCCGGCATGCGGCTGACCTTCTGCAGCCGCGACACCGCCGCCGCACGGCGCGACCTGATGCGCATCTGCGCCGAGATCCGCGATGCCGTCGACCTCAGCCGCGACCATGCGCCGGGCCAGGCCATCGCCGGGGCGCTGTACGTGAGCTGCGCCGGGCGTGGTGGGCCGCACTTCGGCGCCCCCAACGCGGAGATGGCGATCGTTCAGCATGCGCTCGGCGAGGTGCCGCTGGTCGGCTTCTTTGCCGGCGGAGAAATTGCCCGCCGGCACCTCTACGGTTACACCGGCGTGCTCACCGTGTGGTGTCGAGCACTCGGCCAAGACGACGCCCCACGCGCTTAGAGGGTGTTACGGATACCCTAAAAGGGCAAAGGGGCATCACAATGCACGACGCGTTTGCGTGTGGTGCATTCTGGGAGAGAGTTCATGTCCGCCCTGCCGTCCAGCCTCGCCGCGTCTTCATCGACGCCCCCCACCCCCTTGTCCGTGGTGGCCCCACCTCTCGGCACCCCCACCGGTTCGCCCGCGCGCCGCACCGGCCAGGCCGACACGGTCGCCGCCCTGCGCACCGTGCTGCCGGCCCATGCCGTGCTGTGGCAGGCCGAAGACACCACGCCCTATGAATGCGACGGCCTGACCGCCTACCGCGCACGGCCGATGGCAGTGGTGCTGCCGGAGACCGAAGCGCAGGTGGCCGCCGTGCTGCGCACCTGCTCCGCGCTGAACGTGCCGGTGGTGGCGCGCGGCGCGGGCACAGGCCTCAGTGGCGGGGCCATGCCGCACACCGAGGGCATCATCCTCAGCCTGGCCAAGTTCAACCGCATCGTGCGCATCGACCCCCTGGCCCGCACCGCGGTCGTGCAATGCGGCGTGCGCAACCTGGCGATCAGCGAAGCGGCCGCCGTGCACGGCCTGTACTACGCGCCCGACCCCAGCAGCCAGATTGCCTGCACCATCGGCGGCAACGTGGCCGAGAACTCCGGCGGCGTGCACTGCCTCAAGTACGGCCTCACGCTGCACAACGTGCTGCAGGTGCGCGGCTTCACCATGGAAGGCGAAGCCGTCACCTTCGGCAGCGAGGCCTTGGATGCCGCTGGGCTCGACCTGCTGGCGGTGCTGGTGGGCAGCGAAGGCATGCTCGCGGTGACCACCGAGGTGACCGTCAAGCTGGTGCCCAAGCCCCAGGTGGCGCGCTGCATCATGGCCAGCTTCGACGACCTGCGCAAAGCCGGCGACGCGGTGGCCAACGTGATCGGCGCCGGCATCATTCCCGCCGGGCTGGAGATGATGGACAAGCCGATGACCGCCGCGGTCGAAGACTTCGTGCACGCCGGCTACGACCTGGAAGCGGCCGCGATTTTGCTGTGCGAAAGCGACGGCACGCCGGAAGAGGTGGAAGAAGAAATCGGCCGCATGGTGCAGGTGCTGCGCAACAGCGGCGCCACCCAGATCACGGTGAGCGAGAACGAAGCCCAGCGCTTGAAATTTTGGAGCGGCCGCAAGAACGCATTCCCGGCCAGCGGGCGCATCAGCCCCGACTACATGTGCATGGACAGCACCATCCCGCGCAAGCGCCTGGCCGACATTTTGTTGGCCATCGCCAAGATGGAGCAAACCTACCAGCTGCGTTGCTGCAACGTCTTCCATGCCGGCGACGGCAACCTGCACCCGCTCATCCTGTTCGATGCCAACGACCCCGACCAGCTGCACCGCGCCGAACTCTTCGGTGCCGACATCCTGGAGACCAGCGTCGCCATGGGTGGCACGGTGACCGGTGAGCACGGCGTGGGCGTGGAGAAACTGGCCTCCATGTGCGTGCAGTTCTCACCCGCCGAGCGCACCCAGATGCTGGCCTTGAAAGCGGCCTTCGATCCACGCGGCCTGCTCAACCCGGGCAAGGTGATTCCCACGCTCGTGCGCTGTGCCGAGTACGGCAAGATGCACGTCAAGCGCGGGCTGCTGCCTTTCCCCGACCTGCCCCGTTGGTGAGAGCCCCCTGACCTGCCACTGCGCGTCAGGCCCCCCCGAGGGGGCCAGAAAACCTTGGGGCGGCCCGGCGGTTTTCTTGTGAGCCCACGCAGCGCTTTTCCTACCTTTTCAAGTGCCCATGGACCCTGTTCTCAAACACATGATCGACTGCGTGCAAAGCGCGCACGGTGCCGGTGCCCGGATCTGCATCCGCGGTGGCGGCACCAAGGAGTTCTACGGCGAGCCCGCCCAGGGCACCGTGCTCGACACCCGGGGCCTGCACGGCATCAGCAGCCACGAGCCGAGCGAACTGGTGGTCTCGGTGCGCACCGGCACCTTGCTGGCCGACTTGGAGACCGCCCTCGCCGAGCATGGCCAGTACCTGCCGTTCGAGCCACCGCGCTTCGCGTCGGGCGGCACCGTCGGCGGCATGGTGGCCGCCGGCCTGTCGGGCCCGGCCCGCGCCAGCGTCGGCTCGGTGCGCGACTATGTGCTCGGGGCCACGCTGCTCAACGGCCAGGGCGAGGTCTTGAGCTTCGGCGGCCAGGTGATCAAGAACGTCGCCGGCTACGACGTCTCGCGCCTGCTGGCCGGCTCGCTCGGCACGCTGGGCCTGCTGCTTGAGGTGTCGCTCAAAGTGCTGCCGTTGCCGCCCGCCACGACCACCCTGCGTTTTGCGATGAACGCCGCCGGCGCCTTGCAGCAGCTCAACGCGTGGGCCGGCCAACCCTTGCCATTGAACGCCAGCGCCTGGCACCAAGGCCGGCTCACCGTGCGCCTGTCGGGCGCGGTGGCGGCCGTGCAAACCGCAGCCCGGCAAATGGCGGCGGCCCAGGGCGGTGAGGTCGTCGACCCGAAAGTGGCCCAGGCATTTTGGAGCGGCCTGCGCGACCACACCGACCCCTTCTTCGACACGCGCGGTGAGGCCCTGCCCCTGTGGCGCTTGTCGGTGCCCGCCACCACCGCGCCAATCACCCTGCCCGACAACCCCGGCAGCGCCGACAGCACCTTGATGGAGTGGGGCGGGGCCCAGCGCTGGCTGCGCACGGCGGCCTCGGCCGAGGTCGTGCGCCAGTGCGCGGCGCAGGTCGGCGGCCACGCCACCTTGTTCCGCGCGGGCGCTGGTGCGCGCGCCGCTGTGTTCGCGCCGCTGTCGGCGCCGCTGGCCCGCATCCACCAGGCCCTCAAACTTTCCTTTGACCCGCACGGCCTGTTCAACCCGGGCCGCATGTACCCCTCGTCCGTGATTCCTGCCTGAGCCTTTCCATGCAAACCCAACTTGCTCCCGAGTTCAAAGGCACCCGCGAAGGCGAGGCCGCCGAGGCGATTTTGCGCAAGTGCGTGCACTGCGGTTTCTGCACCGCCACCTGCCCGACCTACCAGTTGCTCGGCGACGAGCTCGACGGGCCGCGCGGCCGCATCTACCTGATCAAGCAAGTGCTTGAAGGCGCCCCGGTGACGCGCTCCACCCAGGAGCACCTCGACCGCTGCCTGACCTGCCGCAACTGCGAAACCACCTGCCCTTCCGGCGTGCAGTACGGCCAGCTGGTCGACATCGGCCGCGAGATCGTCGAGGCGCGCGTCGAGCGCCCCGCGCAGGAAAAAGCGGTGCGCTGGTTGCTGAAGGAAGGCCTCACGTCCGCCGCCTTCGGCCCCGCCATGAAGCTCGGCAAGATGATGCGGCCCCTGCTGCCCGCGGCCCTGCGCGACAAGGTGCCTGGCCCCAGCGGCCCGCGTGCGCACGAGTGGCCCAAGCGCGAGCACGCCCGCAAGGTGCTGATGCTCAGCGGCTGCGTGCAGCCGGCGATGATGCCCAACATCAACAGCGCCACCGCCCGCGTGTTGGACGCCGCCGGCATCCAGACCCTGGTGGCCGACAAGGCCGGTTGCTGCGGCGCGTTGCGCACCCACTTGAACGACCACGAAGGCGGCCTGAACGACATGCGCCGCAACGTCGACGCCTGGTGGCCGATGGTGCAAGACGGCAGCGTCGAAGCCCTGGTGATGAATGCCTCGGGCTGCGGCGTCACCGTCAAGTCCTATGGCCATGCGCTGGCCCACGATCCGGCCTATGCCGAGCGCGCCGCGCGCATCAGCGCGCTCACCCGCGACCTCAGCGAACTGCTGCCCATGCTCGTGCCCGCGCTGCTGGGCAAGCTGTCGACGCCCAAGACCGGCCGCCGCCTGGCCTTCCATCCGCCCTGCACCCTGCAACACGGCCAGCAGCGCCGTGGCGACGTCGAAGCCGGCTTGGGGGCGCTGGGGTGGGAGGTGCAGCTGGCACGCAGCGAGAGCCACCTGTGCTGCGGGTCGGCCGGCACGTACTCGGTGCTGCAGCCCGAGATCGCCCACCAGCTGCGCGACCGCAAGCTGAGCCACCTCGAACCGTTGACGCCCGACGCCATCGTCTCGGCCAACATCGGCTGCATCCAGCACTTGCAAACCGGCACGCAGATTCCGGTGCGGCATTGGGTGGAAGTGCTCGACGACGCGCTCAGCCTCTGACCCTTCCCGCCCTGTGTCTGCACGGTGCGCTGCGCAGACACAGGCCAACCAGCACCCAGGCAGGCCACTGTGGACACCTTGTTCTTACTGATCGGTGCATGCGTCGGCGCCGGCTTGCTGTACGCCTTCGGTCCACCGTTCTGGGCCAGCCTGGATGCCCAGCGTTGGGAGCGCACCAACGCCATCGTCGTCAACGTGGTGCGAGAAAGCCTTCAAAGGTCGGGTGGCCCCACCTGGTACCAGCTGCGCGTGGATTACCGCTATGACCACCGCTCGGTCACCCGCACCGCACAGGCGTTCATCGGCCACCGCCAACTCAAGCCGGAGCTGATCGATCTGGCCACCGCCCCGTATCAACCCAGGCAGGTCATCGAGATCTACGTCGACCGAAAGAACCCGAGCGAAACCGAGCTCACCCCTGGCATCAAATACGGCTATTTGTTGGCGTCCTTGTTCGGTCTGGCCGTGATGGCGTTTGCGGCGTATGGCATGTTCGTGGGGTTCTGAACTGCGCCATGGCCAGCCGCGGCGCTGGCCATGGCGCCGTGGTGCCCTTGGCACCTGCGCTGTGAAGGCACTGGCTGTTCTACACTGAATGAAACGATGGCGATCGTCATGCATCTGTGCCGTTGGGGTCGTCAAGGGCACGCTGCCTCTGCGCGGCCGAAGTGATGCCCTGACGTTGATGGACGTCCGTCGAGGCCAACGAACCTGGCCTGGCGTGTACCCCCTTGGAAGGACCACCCGATGCACACCCTGCTGGCGCTGGACCAAGGCACCTCCAGCTCGCGCGCCATCGTTTTCGACGAGCGCGGCCACATCCTGGCCCAGGCCCAGGAGCCCCTCACCGCCCACTTCCCCCAACCGGGCTGGGTCGAGCACGACCCGGCCGAGATCTGGCGCACCCAGCTCGCCACGGCCCGCTCGGCGCTGGCGCAAGCGGGCCTGTCGGCCGATCGCTTGAGTGGCCTGGGCATCACCAACCAACGCGAGACCACGCTGCTGTGGAACCGCCGCACCGGCGAGCCGGTGCACCGCGCCATCGTCTGGCAAGACCGGCGCACCGAGCCCCTGTGCGCCCGCCTGCGCGACGAGGGCGCCAGCGCCCTGGTGCAGGCCGCCACCGGCCTGGTCATCGACCCTTACTTCGCCGGCACCAAACTGCGTTGGCTGCTGGACGAAGTGCCCGGCGCACGCACTGCGGCCGAGCGCGGCGAGCTGGCGTTCGGCACCGTCGACACTTGGCTCTTGTGGCAACTCACCGGCGGCCCGCAAGGCGGCCTGCACGCCACCGACGTCAGCAACGCCTCGCGCACCTTGCTGTTCAACATCCACACCCAGCAATGGGACCCGCAGCTGCTGCGCCTGCTCGACATTCCCGACAGCGTCTTGCCCACCGTCCACCCCTCCAGCCACCTCTATGGCCACAGCACGGCCGCCTGCCTCGGCGCGGCGGTGCCGATTGGCGGCATCGCCGGTGACCAGCAAAGTGCCCTCTTCGGCCAAGCCTGCTTCACCCCCGGCCTGGCCAAGAACACCTACGGCACCGGCTGCTTCGCGCTGATGCACACCGGCACCCAGTGCCAAACCTCGCACAACGGCCTCATCAGCACCGCCGCCGCACAGGTCGGCCCCACACCGGTCTACGCCCTGGAGGGCAGCGTGTTCATGGGCGGCGCGGTGGTGCAGTGGCTGCGCGACGGCTTGCAGCTCATTCACCACAGCAACGAGGTGCAGGCCCTGGCCGAGCAGGTCAGCGACAGCGGCGGCGTGTGGGTGGTGCCAGCGTTCACCGGCCTGGGCGCACCTTACTGGAAGCCCGAGGCCCGCGCGGCCATCCTCGGCCTCAGCCGCGGCAGCACGCGGGCCCACATCGCGCGCGCCGCGCTGGAGAGCATCGCCTACCAAAGCGCCGCCTTGCTGCAGGCCATGGCGCGCGACGTGCAGGCCGCGGGGGGTGTGCCGCTGAGCGAATTGCGGGTCGACGGCGGCGCCAGCGTGAACAACCTGCTGATGCAATGCCAAGCCGACCTGTTGGGCATTCCGGTGGTGCGTCCAAAGGTGACCGAGACCACCGCCTTGGGCGCGGCCTACCTGGCCGGCCTGTCCTGCGGCGTTTACAGCGACCTGGCGCAACTGAGCGCGCTGTGGGACGTCGAGCGGGTGTTTCAGCCCAGCCTGGCACCGGGTCAAGCCAGCGCCTTGATGGCCGAATGGGAAGCTGCCGTGCAACGCGTCACGCTCTGAAACGAGGGCGGCGACCTCAAAGCGAAAGGGAGGGCCGCGCTCACCGCAACACCGGTGAGCGCACTGCCCCTCACCTGCCGCTGGCGCGGCAGGGTGGTCTCAGACGAAGGTCAGCTTGGGCACCGAGAAATTGCGCAGGTTCGGCAACACCGTGCCGAGCTGTGCATCGTTCAAGCCGAACCAGCTGAGCAGCGTGGCGGCGTATTGGTCCACCGAGGTGGTGGGAATCCAGCGGCCATGTTGCTCCCAGGCGTTCAGCCCGATGTCGTCCGGGCCGCCCAGGGTCAAGTCGGGGAAGGTGCCGTAGGTGGCGCCGCCTTGCACCGCACCGCCCATCACCAGGTGGTGATTGCCCCAGGCGTGGTCGGTGCCCCAGCTGTTGTTGGGCTTGAGCGTGCGGCCGAAATCGCTTTGGGTGAAGGTGGTCACCGCATTGGCCAGCGCCAGGTTGTTGATGGCGTTCTGGAAGCAGGCCATCGCATCGCCCAACTGCTTGAGCAACAGCGCATGCTGACCGCGCAGCACGTCGCCATCCTGCACCTGGTTGCCGTGAGTGTCGAAGCCCCCCAGCTGCGCGAAGTACAGATGGCGCGAGCCGCCCACCGTGGTGTTGTTGGCGATCAGCTTGGCGATCTGGTAGAGCTGCTGACCCAGAGACGTGGTGACGCGCCCGTTGGCGATCAAGGGAGCAAAGGCCGTGTCGATGGCGGCGGAGGCGCCCGCCGTGCCGGGCTGCACCTTGACCAGCGCGGCCAGGCGCGTCGACATGGCGAACGCGTCGGATTGCATGCGGGCGTACACACTGCCCAAGGTGGTGTCTTGCGACTGCGCATACAGCACATCCAAGGCGGCCTTGCGGGCCGCGGTGGGCGCCCACGCCATGTCGCCTGGCTGCAAGCCTTCGGCGCCGAAAGTGCCCCCCGGGCCGGGCAGCACCAAGGGGGCTTGCGTCGTCGACGAGCCGAAGCGGGCTGTGCCACTCAGCGAGATCACCGGCATGGCGCTGTTCAAGGCGCTCAACGCGCGCCCACCCCAACCGGTGCGCTCGTTGGCGTTGCCGCTGCTGGTTTCCCACAGCACCTGTTGGTCGGAATGCGAAAACAAATTGCTCGGCAAGGTGGCCGCGCCGCTGCTCAAGCCGCGGTACTGCGTCTTGGTCAGCGGTGTCACCAGCGGGCCGACGTTGAACACCGGCGCAATGCGACCGGCACTGGCCAACGGCGCCAGCGCCGACAGCGACGGGTGCAAGCCAAAAGGCACGCCCGCGATCGGCAGCAGGCTGGCACGCGGCAGCGCCATCGGGCCGCGCACCGCGCTGTAGGCGTCGTAGCGGCTGTCGGTGGGCACCACGGTGTTCGTGCCGTCGTTGCCGCCGTACAAGAAGATGCAGACCATCGCCTTGTAGCCGGTAGTCTGGGCCAGCGCCTGTTGGGCGCCGAGCAACGGGCCCAGGCCCATGCCCAAAGAACCCGCCAGGGTCGATGAACGTTGAAGCCAGCGCCGACGCGCGGGATCCGCAGGTTGCGCTGAAGAAGGGTGAGGATGGGTCATCATGGCGCTACCGTTGCACTTGGTATGAAGGCGATGCGAACAGCAAGTACGCGGCGGTTTTCACCCGCCCGATTTGCCAGTCACGCTCCGTGGAGGCGGTGCGCGTGGACACGGCCCTGACGACCTCTGCACGCGCCGTGGGGGGCAGCACATGCCCCAGCACCAACATCGACATGCGGTCCACCAGCTTGCCCGCGTCCGGCGCATCGCCCAGGAAGGCCCCGAACTCGACCTTCGTGCCCACGGCCTCCGGCGTCATCGGATCCGGGTTCGAGCCGCCCCAGTCGATCATGTAAGCCAGGTAGTTCAAACGCTGCAACGCGGTGTTGCCGTTGTGGATGCCGAAGGTCGGGCCGAGCAGGCTGGTGCCCGGCACGGGATAGTCGGCCGGGTAGTAATTGAACACCGTCGGTGGGCGGAACATGTGCTGCTGCAGCTGCTCACCCCACCACCAGCTCAGCGCGTCGCCGTCGGTGCGCCCGTTCATCGCGCGCAACACGCCGGTGAACATCAGTGCCGGTTCGCGCAGCTTGCCGCCGGCCGTGCGCACGGTCTCGCCACGCGCCTCGGCGTCCAGCAACACCGCCGCCACCGTGGCCGCGAGGTCACCGCGCTGGCCGCTGCCGAACACCCCCGACCGGCCCGAATTGAAAGCCGCGGCCACCCGCGCCACATACGCCGGCGACGGGTTGCTCGACACCAGGTGCTGGATCAACTGCTTGCCAATGAATGGCCCGGTGTTGGGGTGCGCCATCAAGCTGTCGAGCACCCGCTCCAGTGCCACAGGCGCCGTGTGCCCTGCGCCCAGGCTGACACCCGACAGCAAGGTGCGTGCGGCGTTGTCGTGGTAGCGCTCCACCGGCACCATCTCGCCCTCGTGATAGGTGCAGTTGGCCCCGGCTGGCCAACAGCCCCACGGCGTGCCGCCACCGACCGGATACGTCCAGCCGGTCAACGCATGGGCGTAGTCGCGCACCGTGTCGTTGGTGTAGGTGGGGATGCAGGTGCCGCTGGTGAGCGTGCCATCGGGCTGCAGCGCGCAGGTGCCGATGGTGAACAGCTGCAACAGCTCGCGCGCAAAGTTCTCGTTCGGCGCGCTCTTGTCGTTGTTGGCGTTGTTCAGGTAGTCACCCATCACCGGCGACAACGCCACCTTCTTCAGCAGCACGCGGTAGTTGCCGAGCGACTCGCTGAGCACCATGTTCTGGTAGGCCCGGTGCCCGTAGGTGCCGTTGGCTTCCACGCCACTGATCACGAGGATCTGTTGCAACGCCAAGGCCACCCGTTGACGCAGCTGGTCAGGCTGGCTCATCGCGTTGCGATAGAAATTCCACACGAGCGGCTCGGTCGACATGTTGTCGCGCCAGCAGACGGCGCTGGCGTTGATCGGCTGGTCACAGTACGGCACCGTCGAGGTGTTCTGGTGCACCGAGCCGTTGCCGCCGTGGGTGTACTTCGCAAAACGCATCGGCATCTGCTCGGCCACCCAGCGGGCCGCTCCCACCCGCTTGATCTGCGCCACCAAGGCCTCGGTCGGACCGAAGCTGGCCTGATCGGCCAGACGGACCGCATCCCGGTCAGACGTCGGCACCTCGGGCGGGATGGCACTGACGTAGATGCCAATGTCGTCCACCGTTCCATTGCTGTCGGCACTGGCGGTCGTGGGCGCACTGCCCCCACCGCCACCGCCACACGCTGTCAGTGCGGCCAGGGCCCACATCGCCGGCCAACCACGGGCCGCCCACACGGTTTTCATCCACTGCATGATGCTGTCGTTCCGATTGCGTTAATTACTGCCCGAGGCCACGGCGGCCGTCTCACCATGTCGTCATAAACCGCGGCCACCTTGACGCGCTTTGTCGCTTCAAGTCAGCGCTGACTCCCCATCTGCCACATTCATCACGACACGCGGCAGCGGCGGAGGGTACAGGCTAGCCAATGCAGCTTTGGTGCCAAAGCAGCAGCTCGTGACACCTTGTCACGACTTTTTCGGAACGAATGTGAAAACGCTCAGCGCGCGGCAGCGTCGGCCGCTTTGTCGCTGGTTTGCGGCAGGGCTTCGACCTGAATGCGCAGCTGCACCTCGTTGGCCACCAAGGGGGTGCCAAAGTGCAATTCAAAATCCGTGCGCTTCAAAGTGGCCTCCAGGTCGCCACCGCACACGCGGGCTCGGAAGAGGGGGTTGAACCCACATTTCCAGCGCACGACTTGCAGCGTCAGCGGCTGGCTGATTCCGCGCAAGGTGATCTCCCCTTTCACCGCCCGCGGCGCCTCGCCATCCCACTCGGCCTGGCGTGCCGTGAAGTACGCCTGTGGATGCGCCTCAGTGGCCAACAAGGTTGACCCGCGCAGCACCGCATCGAAAGCAGCAGAGCCGGTGCTCACTGACTTCATGTCGACCGAAATTCCCACCTCCAGCCGGCGGGCCGCCGCGTCGAACACCACCTGACCCTGCAGCCGGTCAAACCGGCCACGGATCGTGGACGTGTCCATGTGCAGCACCTCCCAATGCACGAAGGTGTGGGTTGGGTCCAGCCGGTAACCCGGCGCTGGGTTGGCAGTCAACCCAGGGTCGGTGGGCTGGGCACAAGCCGCCCAAGCGAGGCCACTGCCCACGCCGAGCATCCACCAGCGCCAGGCCTTGAGTGGGGTCATGCGCCTCCTCGCGGCATCACGTGACATCGTTCACTAAGCATGTACTCACTTTCGTTCAAGCACATGAATCAATGCGGAAACGGCATGGACAAGTGCTGTGGTTTTGTGACACCACTGCCCACAAGGACTAGGGTTTACCCTAAACTTCGCATCAGGCCACGGCCACAAGGAGTCTCTCATGAACCACGCCACTCAAATGTTTTCTGCCCTGATTCACAGCGCCCGTTCGGTGTTCACCGCCCTGCCCCACCCGCAAGGCGAGCCACGCAGCCTGAACGCCGCCGACCACAAGCGTCGGCTGGCTTACACGCTGCTGACCCGCAACCCCGGCATTGCAGCGGATTTGTTCGCCGCCGCAGACCGCCAGGAGCAGTGCCTGGCACGCTGATCACACCGCTGATGTTTCCCCAACGAAGCCCGTGTCTCACGGGCTTTTTTCATGGGCCAACGGCTTTGAAGGGTGTGACGAATTCAGGCAGGCCTCGCATTGGGCAGCCCTTTCTCAAGTTCACCACACCCTTTAACGTGTCGTGCCTACCACGGATGCACACTCAATTTCAACTTAGGGGGCTGGACCGTTCAACACACAGACCAGAGGTAGCATCAAAATACGATACTGCGCGGGTGGTGCATGCGGCGTGAGCCGGCGGTTGACACCCAGCAGCACGTGGGGCACTTCGGAGACTTCATGAATTCAGCATCTGGCGCCGGAATCACCACCAATCCCCACGCCCTGGATGCCATCGTCAAGGCCAGTGCCACCCACACCATCGTCGCCTCTCAAGACATCGTGGACGTCCGGGGTGTGAAGCTGTGGGCCCGGGGCCAGCCCATCTCCGCCGAGCTGCAGCAGCGGCTGCTGGAACGCAAACTGCAGCATCCCATGGAAGCCTGCCTGCAGACCGAAGGCGGCGCCACGCTGTTCACCCTGGTCGACGACCTGCGCAGTCTGCTTGAGTCGGACAACCCGCTGGCCAGCGTTTTGAAGCCCTGGTCGTCGCTGCTGGTCGACCAAGCCAAGCAGCTGCCCCTGCATGCCGTGGCCCAGCTGCTGCTGACCGCCGCCATGGCCACGCGGCCCAATTCCATGCCCCATGCGGTCATGGGCATGGCGCTGTCCGGCGCCATGGTGGCCAGCCGCAACCTGCCCTTGGCAGAGATCCGGTTGGCCATGCTCGGCGGCTTGCTGCACGACATCGGCGAGGTCTACATCCAGCCCCAGTACCTCGACTACGCCACCGCCCTGGACACACTGGGCCACAAGCACCTGATGGTGCACCCGCGCGTGGCCGAGATGCTGTTGAATACCACGACCGATTACCCCAAGACGCTGACCCGCGGCATCGGTGAGCACCACGAGCGGCTTGACCGGTCAGGCTACCCAGCCCGACTCAACAGCGACCAGATCTCCACGCTGGGCCGGGTGTTGATGGTCATGGAAGTGGCCCTGGGCATCCTCAGGGCGCCCAAGGCGCCGCTGACCCGGATCAGCTTCGCGCTGCGGGTGGTGCCAGGCGAATTCGACCCCGCCTGGACCGGCTTCTTGTGCGACGCGGCCCGGCGGGCTCGGGAGATTCCTCCGGTCGATGCCGCCGGCACCCCCCGTGACGCAGGCCCCCTGGAGCGCCTGGACGCGCAGCTCGCGGAAACCCGCGAGCTCGCGGTCGCGCTGCAACGCCAACGCGGCTCGGCCGCGGTGATGCACATCGTCGAGGAAGCCATGACCCGCTTGGACCGGCTGCGTGTGGCGTGGAACGCCCTGGGCTTGTGGGGGCTGCCGCAAACCGAGCTGCGCTCTTCCGAGCAGTTCGAGCTGGCCTTGGCGGGCAGCGAGTTGGAGCAGCGCTTGCGCGGTTTGCAGCGCGAGTGCTTGCTGCTGTCGGAAAACCTGGGCGACACGGAAAAGCTGCAACTGTCACCGCTGTGGGCGGGGTTGCAGCTCAATGCGCCGTCTGGCACCGCACCACCCCCGACCCCGCCCGTGGCCTGACGCTGGAGTGGCCTCAGCTGCCACTGGTGGCTGAAGGCCCGGGCCTCGGTGTCGCCACGCCCTCGAAGCAAGTCTTCATCAACAGGGCAATGATGGCCTCGTTCGTGTAATTGCCGCTGGCTTTCAACACGCTCAGCACGGGGTCACAGGCTTTGGCAAAGAAACTGTACAAAATCACCTCGGGGGGCAACTCCTGCCGCAGCAAGCCCGCGGCTTGGGCGGTCACGATCCAACCCCCCAACAGGTCGCTGAGCGCCATCAGGCGTTCCAGGTAAGGCGTGTGTGCGCTCAGCACTGCGCGCAAAACCGAGTTCTGCGCCGGCAACGAGGGCATGTCGCCGGCAAGCTGCACTTCCATGGTCCAATGCACAACGCTCTTGAGCAAAGTAAGCGCATGCTCTCCAGACAAGCGCTCGGGAATGACCTGACCGCGGGCATGTGCCAGCGCCCGATCGAGAATGCGCACCATGGCCGCCGCTGCCAGCGCCTCTTTGGAAGAAAAGTGCTTGTAGAGGCTGGCTTTTGCCACCCCCACTTCGGCCGCCACCTCGTCCACGGTCATGAGGTCAAAGCCTTTGTCCGCCAGCAGGCGGCTGGCGGCCGTCACGATCGCTTCTTCACGCGACCGCAGCATTTGCTCTTTGAATGACACTTTGCCCATCCCTCATCATAAATCACCCGCACGCGTTTTAGACACGGCGGTTGCAAAATGGACGCACAGTGTGCAATGCGACGCCCAAGTTCAGCAACCCGAAAAATCGATCGACTGCCTACAATCCCTGTTGGCTTCCAAGCAAGGCAATCATGTTTTTTCCTCAGGCTTTTGATGTGATCGTGGTGGGCGGTGGACACGCCGGCACCGAGGCGGCGTTGGCGAGCGCACGCATGGGTTGCGCGACGCTGTTGCTGACCCACAACCTCGAGACCCTGGGGCAGATGAGCTGCAACCCCTCCATCGGCGGCATCGGCAAGGGCCACCTGGTCAAAGAGGTCGATGCCCTGGGCGGCGCCATGGCCGCGGCCACCGATGAGGCCGGCATCCAGTTCCGCATTTTGAACGGTTCCAAAGGGCCGGCGGTGCGGGCCACCCGCGCGCAAGCCGATCGAAGCCTGTACCGGGCGGCGATCCGCCGACGGCTGGAAAACCAAGCCAATCTGTGGCTGTTTCAGGGCGCTTGCGAAGACCTGCTGGTCACGGGCCATCGCGTCACCGGTGTGCTGACCCAGGTCGGGGTGCGCTTTTCAGCCGCCACCGTGGTGCTCACAGCGGGCACTTTTCTGGACGGGCGCATTCACGTGGGCCTGGACAGCCATGCCGCCGGCCGCGCGGGCGACCCCCCGGCCGTTCGCTTGTCGGCCCGTTTGAAGGAGCTCAAACTGCCTCAAGGGCGTCTCAAGACCGGCACCCCTCCCCGCCTGGATGGCCGCACCATCGATTTCAGCCGGTTGCTGGAGCAGCCGGGCGACAGCGACCCCGTGCCGGTGTTCAGCTTCATGGGCCACGTTGAACAGCACCCTCGCCAGGTCTCGTGCTGGATCACCCACACCAACGAGCAGACACACGACATCATTCGCACAGGCTTCGACCGCAGCCCCATGTTCACCGGGCTGATCGATGGTGTGGGGCCGAGGTACTGCCCCAGCATTGAAGACAAGATTAACCGTTTTGCCGACAAGACCTCGCACCAGATCTTTCTCGAACCCGAGGGCTTGGACACCCATGAGTTCTATCCCAACGGCATCTCGACCAGCCTGCCTTTCGACATCCAATGGGCGGCGGTGCGCTCAATCCCTGGCTTGGAACAGGCGCACATCCTGCGGCCCGGGTACGCCATCGAATACGATTTTTTCGATCCCCGCAGCCTCAAGTCATCGTTTGAAACCCAGTCGATCGAGGGCCTCTTCTTTGCTGGGCAGATCAACGGCACCACGGGGTACGAGGAGGCCGCGGCCCAAGGCCTGTTTGCCGGCGTGAACGCCGCGCTTCAGGTGCGAGGTGATGCCTCCTGGCTGCCCACGCGTGACCAGGCCTACCTGGGCGTGTTGGTTGACGACTTGACCACCCAGGGGGTGACGGAGCCCTACCGGATGTTCACCAGCCGCGCAGAATACCGACTGCAGCTGCGGGAAGACAATGCGGACGCTCGTCTCACGGAGTGGGGGCATCGGGTGGGACTGGTGGACACAGCGCGGTGGGAAAGCTTCCAACGCAAGCGCGACTTGGTTTCACGTGAAACACAGCGGCTCAAGACGACCTGGGTGTCGCCCCACAGCTTGGCCGAATCGGACAGCGTGGAACTGCTGGGGAAAGGGTTGGCCCATGAGTACGCGCTGGCCGATCTGCTTCGCCGCCCGGAAGTGAGCTACGACCTGCTCAGCAAGATTGAAGTCGCAGCTCACATCAACCCGGTTGTTTCACGTGAAACGCTAACCGCAGAGCTGGGCGTGGCCCTGGCCAGCAGCGTGATTGAACAGGTGGTGATCAGCATCAAATACGCGGGCTACATTGACAACCAGCGCGAGGAAGTGGAGCGCAATGCGCGCTCTGAGAGCCTGCGCTTGCCCAGCGACTTGGACTATCAACAAGTCAGCGCCCTGAGCTTTGAAGTGCGCCAGAAACTGTCTTTGCACCGCCCTGCCACCCTGGGCCAAGCGTCTCGGATTGCGGGGGTCACACCAGCGGCCATCTCTTTGCTTTTGGTGCACCTGAAAAAGAAAGGGTGGACCCAGGCCCACCGGGTGGCTTGATGAACGACGTCGCCACGCTTGACCACACGGCACAGCATTTGGGCCTCACGGCCCACTCCATCTCTCAGCTCCACGCATACCTGG
>JAZKHH010000212.1:0-8742 GCA_040385465.1 Pseudomonadota bacterium
GTGCTGACCGGATCCTGGCGGATCTTGCGTTCTTCTTCGCCAATCATCAGGTACAGCCCATCGAGTGCCTTGGCGGTGACGTACTGCTGCAGGTTGGCGTCTTCGGCCTTGACCAGGCCCATGCCCATGGCTCTGCCGGCCAGGGCGTTGTACTTGGAAGCCAACGCCACCTTCTCCGTCTGGCGGGTGACGATGGGCAGGAATTTTTCGGTCAGGGGCGTGCGGGTCTTGCCAGCGAAGAACTGGGTCACCGAGTCTTCGCCGCCTTGCACGACCCGCACCGCGTCGTCGACGCTCATGGCCTTGACGGCGCTGACCAACAAGGCTTTGGCCTCGGGCACGGCGGCCTCGGCCGCGCGGTTCATCGCAGTGACGAGCTCATCGACGCGCTTTTGCTGGCCGGTGGCCTTGAGCAGCTTGGCCGCGCTTTCCAGCACGCCCGGCAGCGGAATGCGCACCTTCGGGTTGCCAAGAAAGCCGTCGCTCTTGCCCAGCAAGGCCACGGCCGAGGCCGCACCGCGTTCGAGCGCGGTGCGCACGCCGGCGGCGGCGTCGATCTCGCTCAATGCCGCCTGCGCGGACAGCGGCAAACCGGTGAGGCAAGTGGCAGGGCCCCAGGCGAAGGCGGCTTGCAACAGGCGGCGGCGGTCGGACAACAGAGAGGCGCGAACATCGGTCATGGAAGGGTTCCTGAAGAGCGGCGGGGCCGAGGACGTTGATTGTCACTCCGCCTCACGCCAAAGGCGTGGCCTTTCCCTTCCCCCGCCGTGTCAAACCGAGGGCCTTTTGTCTTCAGCCCAGGGGGCGACGGCCCGTGGGTTCACAGCGCCTGCGACACCCCGGCGGCGTGGGCCTGCTCATCCGCGTGGTAGCTGGAACGCACCATCGCCCCCACGGCGGCATGGGTGAAGCCCATCTTCAGCGCTTCGTTTTCGAACATCTTGAAGGTGTCGGGGTGCACGTAGCGGCGAACTGGCAGGTGGTGGCCGCTGGGCGCCAGGTACTGGCCCAGGGTCAGCATGTCGATCTGGTGCTCGCGCATGTCGCGCATCACCTGCAGGATTTCCTCGTCGGTCTCGCCCAAGCCGACCATGATGCCGCTCTTGGTCGGCACGTCGGGAGCGAATTCCTTGAAGCGCTTGAGCAGGTTCAGGCTGTAGGCGTAGTCGGAGCCGGGGCGCACTTCCTTGTAGAGGCGGGGCACGGTTTCCAGGTTGTGGTTCATGACATCGGGCGGCGCGGCTTTGAGGATGTCCAGCGCGCGGTCCATGCGGCCGCGGAAGTCGGGCGTCAGGATCTCGATGCGGGTTTGCGGGCTCAGGGCGCGCACTTGCTCGATGCAATCCTTGAAGTGGCCGGCCCCGCCGTCGCGCAGGTCATCGCGGTCGACGCTGGTGATCACGACGTACTTGAGCTTCAGGGCGGCAATGGTCTTGGCCAGGTTGGCCGGCTCGTCCAGGTCCAGGGGGTCGGGGCGGCCATGGCCCACGTCGCAAAACGGGCAGCGGCGGGTGCACTTGTCGCCCATGATCATGAAGGTCGCCGTGCCCTTGCCGAAGCACTCGCCGATGTTCGGGCAGGAGGCTTCCTCGCAGACGGTGTGCAGCTTGTGCTCGCGCAGAATCTGCTTGATTTCATAGAAACGGGTGCTGGGCGAGCCGGCCTTGACGCGGATCCAGTCGGGCTTCTTGAGGGTCTCGGCCGGAATGATCTTGATCGGGATGCGCGAGGTCTTGGCCTGGGATTTCTGCTTGGCGCTGGCGTCGTAGGACTCGGCGCCTTGCGCCTCACGGATCACATTCTGGGTGGCCATCAAAAACTTTCTGCGGGGTGGCTGGCTGGCAATGCGCCGGGCGGTGCCGAGGGCGCATCTCACCATCATGGACTGAGGTGCGAGACCAGCTTCTCGGCCAGGCAGCGCGCCACCTCGTCCGGATGGATCTGGACCCCAAGTGTAGCCAAATCCACCGTTTCCAGCCCGGGGTAGCCGCAGGGGTTGATGCGGGCAAAAGGCACGAGATCCATGGCCACGTTCAGCGCCACCCCATGGTAGGTGCAGTGCCGGCTGACCTTGATGCCCAGCGCGGCGATCTTGCCCAGGCCGAAAAAGGCATTCAAATTGCCGTGCTTGACGCCCTGGCGGTCCCGCGGCGCGGCCGCTTCCAGGGGCGCATGGCTGAAGGGGTCGTCGCGCCGCACGTAAATGCCAGGCGCACCGGGCACCCGGTGGCCGGTGACCCCCACCCACTCCAAGGTCTTCAACACGCAGTGCTCCAGGCGGTAAACATATTCCTTGACGAAGATGTTCAGCCGGCGCAGGTCGACCAAGGGGTAGGCCACCACCTGCCCGGGCCCGTGGTAGGTCACCTGCCCGCCGCGGTTGGTCGACACCACCGGGATGTCGCCCGGGTCCAGCACATGCTCGGCCTTGCCGGCCACGCCCTGGGTGAACACCGGGGGGTGCTGGCACACCCACAGGGCGTCGGCCGTGTGCTCGTCGCGCGTGGCGGTGAACGCCTGCATGGCTTGCAGGGTGGGCAGGTAGTCGACCTGCCCCAGGTGCTCGGGCACCCCCGGCCGCAGCCCCCACGGCGCGGTCGGCATCACAGCGCCATCTTCACCAGCGGGTGGGTGCTCAGGGTGCGGTAGAGCTCGTCCAGTTGCTCTCGGCTGGTGGCGGTGATGGTGACGGTGATGCTCAGGTACTTGTGCGCCGAGCTGGGCCGGGTTTCGATTCCCGAGGGGCTCAAGGCAGGGTCGAACTGGCTGGCGATGCTGATCACCGCTTCCCGAAAGCCGTCCACGTTCAGCCCGATCACCTTGATGGGAAACTGACTCGGGTACTCGATCAGCGACTGTTCGGGCGGGATGTCTTGCATGGCGCAACCTGGACGTGACGTCGGTTCGTGACGGACTGAGTGGGGGCGCGGACGGGGGCTACTTGATCCACAACCGGACAGCGTCCCACATGCGGCCGAAGAGGCTGGCCTGCTCGACCGGCTCCATCACCACCAACGGTACCTCCGCCAGCACCGCGCCGCTGGCATTGGTGACTTTCACCGTGCCCACGCGCTGGTCTTTGGCCAAAGGGGCGATCAGCGGGTCGGTGCGCTCGAGCTGGGTCTGCAGCTTGCCGCTGTCGCCCTTGGGCACGCTGACGAACACGGTGCGCGCGGCGCGCAGGCGGACGTCCTTGGTGGCGCCCTTCCAGACTTCCACCGTGGTGATGGGCTTGTCGGTCTCCAGCAGGCTGATGGCGTCAAACGCCTGGTAACCCCAGTTCAACAACTTCTGGCTCTCACCGGCGCGCGCTTCCATCGAGGCGGTGTTGAGCACCACGCTCAGCAGGCGCCGCTTGCCATTGGGAAACTCGCGCTGGGCGCTGGCCACCAGGCAGTAGCCGGCCGCTTCGGTGTAGCCCGTCTTCATGCCGTCGACCGAGGGGTCGCGGCGCAGCAGCAGGTTGCGGTTGGGCTGGGAAATGTTGTTGTACCGGTATTCCTTCAAGGCGTAGTAGGGGTAGAACTCGGGAAAGTCGCGGATGATGCGTGCGGCAATGAAGGCCATTTCGCGGGCCGTGCTGATGTGCCCGGGCTCGGTCAAACCGGTGACGTTTTTGAAGCTGGTGTTCTTCAAGCCGAAGGCCTGAGCCTGGCGGTTCATCATGACCACGAACTGGTCGAGCGTGCCGCCCACGGCCTCGGCCAGCACCACCGAGGCGTCGTTGCCGCTTTGCACGATCATGCCGCGCAGCAGCTCTTCCACCTTGGGCGTCATGGTGGTGTCGATGAACATCAGCGAGCCGCCGCCCTTGCGCTCTTCCCACGCCCGTTTGGACACCGGCAAGGTTTGCTCCAAGGTCAGCTTCTTGTCGCGGATGGCGTTGAACACCACGTAAGCCGTCATCAGCTTGGTCAACGACGCCGGGTCGGACGGCGCGTCGGCATTGCGCTCGGCCAGGGTCTGGTTGCTGGTGAGGTCGAGCAGCAGGAAGCTGCGCGCCGCGATCTCCGGCGGCTGCGGTGACTGCGCCGGCGCTGCACCCGTCATCGCCGCCCACGACAACCCACCACTCAGGAACAAAGCCCACACTCGTTTCATCACGCTGGTTTCTCTCTCATTCAAGTGAACAGCCAAGCAAAGCCGCCGGTCGCGGCGGGTGGAAAAAGCAAAGTTGTTACGGCATCAAGCCGCGCCGTCGAGCGCGCGCAGCTGTTGCACCAGCACCGTTCTGAGCAGCGGCAGCTGGCCATGGAAAAAATGCCCCACCCCGGGAAACACCACCACCGGCAGGTTCTGCGGGCGGGCCCAGTCCAGGGTGGCCGACAACGGCACCACCTCGTCGGTCTCGCCGTGCACCACGATGCTGTGCGCGGGCACGTCGGCCATGCGCTGGCGCTGCGTTGACGGGCCCACCAGCACCAGGCGCGTGGGGCGCTCGGCTTCCTTGAGGCGGTGATACGCCTGCGCGGCCACGTAGGCGCCAAAAGAAAAGCCGGCCAGCAGCACAGGCAAAGCAGGGTCGCGGTGGGCCTGGATCACAGCGAGGGCGTCCTCGACCTCGCCCTCGCCTTCGTCCCAGGCACCCTCGGAAGCGCCGGTCCCGCGGAAGTTGAAGCGCACGCTGCGCCAACCGAGCTGCAGGCAGGCCCGAGCCACTGTGTGCACCACCTTGTTGTCCATCGTGCCGCCATGCTGAGGATGGGGGTGGCAAATCACGGCCACACCTTGCACCGTCACCTCGGCGGCGGGCACGTCCAACGCGCACTCCAGGGCCCCAGCGGGGCCTGGCAACAGGGAACGAACAGTCTGTGAATTCATGAGCGCGGCTACCGGGTGACCACTCAGCGACCCACCTGGGGCGGCAGCAGCAAGCGCTCGACCACCTGGCCTTGCTTCAGGTGAGAGTCCACGATCTCGTCGATGTCGGACTCGTCCACGAAGGTGTACCAGACACCCTCGGGATACACCACCGCCACCGGCCCACCGGCGCACCGGTCGAGGCAGCCTGCCTTGTTCACCCGCACGCCGCCGGGGCCGGCCAGTTGTTCCTTTTTGACGCGCTTTTTGCAGTGGTCAAAACCGGCTTGCGCCCCGTGCTGGCCGCAGGAATCTTCGCCGCTGACCCGTTCGTTGAGGCAGAAAAAGATGTGTCGTTCGTAATAGCTCATGGCGAGATTCTAGGAGCCTGGCGTGCAAACCTACCGGCTGCGGGCCAGATTGACCCGCAGACAGCCATCAAGTTCTGGCCAGGATGTACCGATACAGCCCCAGGGCGCCTGTGCCATGGCTCAAGCGGACCCTTCTCGTAACCGGTCCCTTCTCTGTCCGCGAGCACCATGGCGATTCTCCGACTCCGACACACCAGCTTCCGCATGCAGATCGCCTTGGTTTTCGGCGCGATGGTGTTGGCGCTGGTCATCGGCATGTCCTGGGTGCTGGGCCAGATGATGTCGAACAGCCTGCGCGGGGAAGCCGGCAACGCGTTGCACTCGGTGGCGCGCAACGCCGCCACGGTGCTGGGCCAAGGCCTCAACGAGCGTCTGGTGATGGTCGAGGGCCTGGCCAACGCCACCGCGTTGTGGAAAAAAGGCCTGGACACCCCGGAAGCCCGCGACGTCATCCAACGTCAACAGGCCTTGCGCCACCATGTGGCGTGGCTGGGAGTGGTCGACGCCGACGGCACCATCCGCCAAGCCACCGGCGACCTGCTCAAAGGCGTCAACGTGCGGGCACGGCCCTGGTTTCCCGCTGGCATGAAAGAAGCGCACGTGGGCGACGTGCACCCCGCCAAGCTGCTGGCCAAGCTGCTGCCACTCGGGCGCGACGGGGAGCCTCAGCGCTTCGTGGATTTCGTCGCGCCGATCCGCATCGACGGTCAGACTTTGGGCGTGGTGTCGCTGCATGGCAGCTGGGACTGGACCCATGAGGTGATCGAGTCGCTGTTGCCAGGCAACGCCACGCAGCAGAAGTTGCAGATTTTCATCTTCGACGCCGAAGGCAAGGTGATCTACGCGCCGGAAGGGCAGAACGCGCCGCTGGTGGCGTCCGCCCAACGCCTGCCCCAGCTTCGGCTCGAGCCCGGCCATGTGGCTGGCATGGCCGATTGGACCGACGGCAAGGACTACCTGACTGCCGTCGTCAAGGTCCTGCCGCCCGATGCGCGGGCCTATCTGGGCTGGCAGGTGGTGGCGCGCATGCCCGCCACCACGGCCCTGGCGCAAGCCGATGCAGCGATGAAGGAGGTGCGCAAGGTCGGTTTGCTGGCGGGCCTGGCAGCGGGCCTGGCAGCCTGGTTGATCGCCGGCACGCTCAGCGGCCCCCTGTCGGCCATTGCCCGGTCAGCGCGCGACGTGCAGCAAGGCAAGCCGGGCGCCGAAATCGCGCGCTACGACAGCAATGAGGAACTGCGCAGCCTGTCCGACGCCTTGTCGGCGATGACGCGGCAGTTGCTGTCGTCGAACGAAGAGCTCGAACAGCGGGTGCAGGCGCGCACCGGTGAGCTGGAGCAGGCCAACCAGGCCCTGGACCGGCTGGTTCGTTGCGACCCACTGACCCAGCTGCTCAACCGCCGGGGCTTCGACGACCAGCTCAAGACGGTGCTGGCCGGCGCCCGACGACGCGGCTCGGCCGTGTCGATGCTGGCCATCGACGTGGACCATTTCAAACGCGTCAACGACACCCATGGCCACGACATCGGCGACCAGGTGTTGAAAACGCTGGCCACGGTGCTCAAGGAGCGCCTGCGGGAGACCGATGTCATCGGTCGCCTGGGGGGCGAAGAATTCGTGGCCCTGCTGCCGGACACCGATGCGGCCGCAGCCCGGATCGTGGCCGGCGATGTGGTGCGCAGGGTGCAGGCCACGCTGATGCCGGGGGTGGGATCGGTCACCATCAGCTGCGGTGTGGCGGTATGGCTGGAAGCAGAGGACGCCTCTGAGACCCTCAAGCGGGCTGACTTGGCGCTCTACCGGGCCAAATCGCAGGGCCGCAACCGGGTGGTCTTCGAGCACAGCGGCTTGGTCAGCCTCGACGCACCGGCCCAATCTGCTTAGAGGGGTGCACTCGGCGGCGGTGCGGGCTCTGGCGCTGCCACCACCGGTTCAGACAACGTGCCGGCTTCCGTGAGCACCCCTGTCTCGGTCGGCCCGTCTGCGGCCACCGGTCGCGGGTGGGGATAACGGCCTGCCACCACGCTCATCAGGTAGGCCATGGCCAGGTACGGCCAAAACCAGCCGACCCATTGCGAGGCCCCGTGGAAGCGGATGAAGCGGCCTTGCTCCCAGCTTTGCAGGCTCAGGGCGAAATACGGGTCGCCGGGCCCTTGGGTGACCAGGGCCACCAACCCCGCCAACATCATCAAGCCCAGGGCGGCCGCCGCACGGCGCGACACCCAGGCCAGCAAGGTGGCCAAAATCCAGGTGATGGCCACCGCCCACCAGGCCACCGGGGTGACCCAGGCCAAGGCCTGCTCCGGGCCGAAGCTCAGGGCGGTTGACAGGCAGGTGAGGAACACCCCCCCGCCCACCGTCAAGGCCAGCAGGATCACACGCCGCCACCCCGGGCGCGACACGGTGAACACCAGGCAACACGGCGCCAGCAAGCCCAGAACGATCAGCACAAATTCGCCGGTGGGCGTCAAGGTGCGGTGCGGCAGCGGCGGGGGCAGCGACACGGCGGCCCAGGCGGCCAGCGGGGTGTCGCTCAACCAGCCCAGCAAGCCTTCTCGCGCCCGCTCGACCACCTGCCCCATGGCAAAGGGAGACGACAGCGGAAACAGCAAGCCCACAGGCCACAACAGCAGCAAGGCGATGCCCCCCGCACTGGGCTGCACGAACCAGCGCTCCCGCACTGTCTGCCACCGGGCAATGCCGCCGACACGGTGCAGGCCCCAGCCCAGGGCAGCGCCCAGGGCCCCGCCCAAGGTGTTGAGCAGCCAGTCGAGGTTGGACGGCACGCGCTGGGGCAAGAAATTTTGCAAGAACTCCAGGCCGAACGACAAAACGGCGGCCAGCACCACGGCGCTCAGCCAAGCCAAGCCCGCGCGCCAGGAGCGGCGGATGAAGGCGATGAACACCAACAGGCCGAACGGCAAATAACCCAGCCAATTCGCCACTGTGTCAAAGCCGGTCCAGTAGGCCGGCAGGGGCAAGGTGACGAAAGCCAGCGATGAGCCGCCGCCCAAGCGCCACCCGGAAAACGGGTAGAGCGTGGCGTAGACCACCAGCCCGGCGTAGATCCAGGCCAGCAGCGCCGCGGAACTCGAATGGGCCGTCGGCAATCCCGAAGGAGAACGGCGAAACAGCCCCAAACGCATGGTGGGTGGGCCTTAGGGCCTGTTCACACCAAGGAAGCCAGTGCGAAGGGTTTGAACCAGAGAAACCGTGCGCGGCGTTGCAAAGCCTCGCCGGGGGCACCGCCCCGGCTGCGTTTTGCGCCTTGCTCACGAATTTTCTGGTTTAAACGCATCTGGCTTCCTTGGTGTGAACAGGCCCAAGAGGGTGTTATGGACTTAAGAGGGGGTCGCGCAGTCCCCGGAAGGGGTCGAATGCAAGGCGACGGCGACGCGTCGTGGCGGGGGTCACGGCAAGGAGCCGCAACGCAGCAGTCGACCCCTTCCCGGGGCTGCCCGAAGGGTTTGGGCGGGAAAGGCACAGGGCGGCGTTGCGCCGTTTGCACAGGGCACCGGCACCACCCTGTGCGGCACGTCGCGCCTTGCCCTGTGCCTTTCTCGCCCAAACG
>JAZKHH010000213.1:0-2093 GCA_040385465.1 Pseudomonadota bacterium
GCCCCTTAGGAGGCGCCGAGAAGCGCAGGGGCGAGGGGGTCTTTTGAGCGAGGATCGTCTGAGCGGGCGTGCTGTTCGCCCGCGAGTTCCGCAGCGCCCCTCGGCCCGAGCATCGCAGGGCAGTGCCGAAGGCACCGCCGTATCAGGGTGTGCTTTCTTTGGTTACTTTCTTTGCACAAACAAAGAAAGTGACTCGCCGCAGGCGAAACCGCGCCCTTAAAGCAAACACACTGGCAGCAAGAGCGCGTGAGCGCGATTCACCAAAACCACGTGGGCAGATGAAGCCTGCCCACCCTACGCAACTAAGTCACTGCCTCAAGTTGGCGAAGCGCGGCACGAAACTCTTCGGTTATGGCCTTTTGCTCTTTTGTAGTGAGCAACTCCACCTGCTCAACTAGTTCTTTGAGGCCATCGCTAACTTTGGAATACCTGCGTGGGTCGTTCTTCCTAGCAACAGGCTGGACTGCGTAACCGGTTCCATTTTCCACAACGGTGTATCTAGGCAACCCAAGCTCTTTGCAGACTCGGCTCATGATCATCCTCAGCTTCGCAAGCTGATTGTTTCTTGCTGCGGGAGATTTCCCAGCAGCGACGAGCTTGGCAACTAAAGCCATCTCATCTTTGTTCGATTTCAATGCGGTTCGAACCATGCCTGAAAGGCTTTCAGCATCTGCTTCAGATTCAAGCAGTGCAGCAATCCTTCGATGTTGTTCACTCATGCGTTAAACATCCAAATTGCCAACGAGCAAAGCATGCTTCTCAATAAACTCCCGACGCGGCTCAACGTCTTCACCCATCAACGTCGTGAAAATGAGGTCGGCAGCAATCGCATCCTCAATCCCCACCTTCACCAGACGGCGGTTGAGCGGGTCGAGCGTTGTCTCGTGCAACTGCTCCGGGTTCATCTCGCCCAGCCCCTTGTAACGCTGGATGTGCAGGCCGCGTGCGGCCTCTTTCATCAGCCAGTCGTAGACCTGCGTGAACGATTCCACCGCCAGTGAGCGGTTGCCGCGCTGGATGCTGCCGCCCTTGCCGCCCAGGGGCTGCACGATGGCGTTGAAGGCGACGAGGCGGCGGTAGTCGCCGCCGGCGAAGAAGTCTTCGTTGAAATTGACCGTGTGCTCGGCACCGTGCTGGTGGCGGGTGATGGCGAGCAGGGGTGCTGCCTCGCCCAAGCGGGCTTGCACGCTGTAGCGGCCATTGAGCAGGCCGTGGGTGTTGAGGTCGGCGGCGAACACGGCGGCCCAGGCGGCGAGGGCAGCGGCCTCGGTGGGCACCGGGGCGTGGGCGCGCAGGCGCGAGAGCATGAAGGCGTCGTAGCGACGCTCCAGGCGGGTCATGGCGTCGCTGATGCTGGCGTGCTCTTCCATCAAATCCTTGAGCTGCGCAGGCGTCTGCACGGTGCCAGCGCCGGGCGTGTAGATGGCGTCGTCCACCGCGTTGCCGAGCAGCCAGCGGCTGAGCGCGTGGTCATCCTTGACGTAACTCTCTGATTTTCCTGACTTTACCTTGTAGAGCGGCGGCTGGGCGATGTAGATGTGGCCGGCCTCGACAATCGGCAGCATGTGGCGGTAGAAGAAGGTGAGCAGCAGGGTGCGGATGTGCGCGCCGTCGACGTCGGCGTCGGTCATGATGATGATGCGGTGGTAGCGCAGGTTTTCGGGCTTGAACTCGTCCTTGCCGATGCCGCAGCCGAGGGCGGTGATGAGGGTGCCGACTTCAGCGGAGCTGAGCATCTTTTCCAGCCTTGCGCGCTCCACATTCAGGATTTTGCCCTTGAGCGGCAGGATGGCCTGGAAGTGACGGTCGCGGCCCTGTTTGGCGCTGCCGCCGGCGGAGTCGCCCTCGACCAGAAACAGTTCGGACTTGGCTGGGTCTTTTTCCTGGCAGTCGGCGAGCTTGCCGGGTAGCCCCGCGATGTCGAGCACGCCCTTGCGGCGGGTCATCTCGCGGGCTTTCTTGGCGGCTTCGCGGGCGCGGGCGGCGTCGATCATCTTGCCAGCGATGGCTTTCGCCTCCTTGGGATTTTCGGCGAGGAAGGTGCCGAAGCGGTCGGTCATCGCCGAGGTGACGGCCGTCAGCACGAACTCGGT
>JAZKHH010000214.1:0-2611 GCA_040385465.1 Pseudomonadota bacterium
TGAGCCTTGCATGACCCCTGACACCACTCAAAAAATCATTCTTCCCGGCGGGGCTGGCCTGGTGGGCCAAAACCTCGTGGCGCATCTCAAGCGCAAGGGGTACACCAACCTGGTGGTGCTGGACAAGCACCAGGCCAACCTCGAAGTGCTGCGCCGTTTCCACCCCGACCTCACCATCGAACACGCCGACCTGGCCGAGGCCGGACCCTGGTCGCGGCATTTCGAAGGGGCCGATGCCGTGGTGATGTTGCAAGCGCAGATTGGCGACCCCAAGCCCGAACCGTTCGTGCGCAACAACATCACATCCACCGAGCGGGTGCTCGAGGTGATCCGCCAGCACAACGTGCCCTACACCGTGCACATCAGCTCGTCGGTGGTGCAGTCGGTGGCCAATGACCACTACACCCACACCAAGAAAGCCCAGGAAAAAATCGTGCTCGACAGCGGCATCCGTTGCGTCGTGCTTCGCCCCACCTTGATGTTCGGTTGGTTCGACCGCAAGCACCTCGGATGGCTGTCGCGTTTCATGCGCAAGGTGCCGGTGTTTCCGATTCCCGGAGACGGCCGCTACATGCGCCAGCCCCTGTACGTGGGCGACTTCTGCAGCATCATCGTCAGCTGCCTGCAACGCCGCATCAGCGACCAGGTGTTCAACATCACCGGCCGCGAGAAGGTCGACTACATCGACATCATTCGCCAGATCCGTCAGGCCACCAGGGCCCAGGCCCGGCTGGTGAAAATTCCGTACGGCTTGTTCCGGGTGTTGTTGCAGGCCTGGGGCGTCTTCGACAAGAACCCGCCCTTCACCGCCGACCAGCTCAAGGCCCTGGTGGCCCACGATGAATTTGAAGTCATCGACTGGCCGGGCATCTTCACGGTCGAGGCGACACCGTTTGCCCAAGCCATCGAAGAGACTTTCAACGACCCGGTCTACGGCAAAGTCGTTTTGGAGTTTTGAGCATGGCATCACAACGCATTGCGGTGCTGGGCGCCGGACCCATGGGTTTGGCGGTGGCCTACCAGCTGGCCCGCGATGGGCACCAGCCGGTGGTGTTCGAGGCCGATGACCGAGTGGGGGGCATGACCGCCACCTTCGATTTCTCCGGCCTGGAGATCGAGCGTTATTACCACTTCCACTGCACCTCGGACACCGCGTTCTTCCAGATTCTGGACGAGTTGAAGCTGGCCGACAAAGTGCGCTGGGTGGAGACCAAGATGGGCTACTGGTATCAAAACCGGTTGCAGCGCTGGGGCCATCCATGGGCTTTGTTGCGCTTCAAAGGATTGGGCATGGTGCCCAAGCTGCGCTACGCGCTGCATGCGTTCCTGTGCGTCAAGCGCGACAACTGGCGCCCGCTCGACTCCCTTGAAGCTTCGGGGTGGATCCGGCGCTGGGTGGGCGAGACCGCCTACGAAGTGCTGTGGCGCCGCCTGTTCGATTACAAGTTCTACGACCAGAAAGACCAGCTTTCGGCGGCCTGGATCTGGAGCCGCATTCGCCGCATCGGGCGCTCGCGCTACAACCTGTTCCGCGAGAAGCTCGGTTACCTGGAAGGGGGCTCCCACACCTTGCTGCAGGCCTTGAAGGCCGACATCGAGCGCCATGGCGGGCAGGTCCAGCTGCGCCAGCCCGTCAACCGGGTGGTGATGGAAGACGGTCGGGCTTGTGGCGTGGAGGTGGCCGGGGCGGTTCAGCGCTTTGACCAGGTCATCAGCACCGTGCCCCTGCCTTACGTGCCGCGCCTGATGCCCGACCTGCCCGCCGGGGTGTTGGCGCGCTTTTGCAGCGTCAAGAACATCGCGGTGGTGTGCGTCATCGCCAAGCTGCGCCGATCCCTGACCGAGAACTTCTGGCTCAACACCAACGACCCGGACATGGACATCCCCGGCATCGTCGAGTACACCAACCTGCGTCCGCTGGACGTGCACGTGGTGTACGTGCCGTTCTACATGCCGGGCGAGCACCCCAAGTTCGCCGAACCCGACGCGGCTTTCCTCGACAAGGTGCGCCGCTACTTCAAGAAGATCAACCCCGCCTTGAGCGACGACGATTTCATCGAGCTGCGCGCCAGCCGCTACCGCCATGCCCAGCCGATCTGCGGGCCGGGCTACCTCGAGCAGTTGCCGCCCGTGGCCGTGGCCAAGGGGCTGTGGGTCGCCGACACCTCGTATTACTACCCCGAGGACCGTGGCATTTCCGAGAGCATCGGTTTCGGCCGGCAAATGGCCCGGGACGCCACCGCGTGATCCAACCGTTTCTGTCGCGCCAGTTCCTGGCGTTCTTGATCACCGGTGGCACCGCTGCCGCGGTCAACTTCGGCTCGCGCATCGTCTACGACCAGTGGTTGAGCTTTGCCTGGGCGGTGGTGTTGGCCTACCTGACCGGCATGGTCACCGCTTTCGTGCTCGCCCGGCTGTTTGTCTTTCGCGAAAGTCAGCAGGCCGTGCACCGCTCGGCCGGTTTCTTCGTGCTCGTCAACCTGGTCGCCGTGGCGCAGACCTGGCTGATCAGCATCGGGCTGGCGTATTACCTGTTGCCGGCGATGGGCGTCACCGCTTTTGTGGCAGAAATCGCCCATGCGGTGGGCGTGATCGTGCCGGTGTTCACCAG
>JAZKHH010000215.1:0-2178 GCA_040385465.1 Pseudomonadota bacterium
CAGGTGGTGCCGATTGGCGGCGAGGTGCGCCAGTACCAGGTGCAGCCCGACACCGCACGCATGGCCGCACTCAAGATTGATCTGGAAAACATTGAAGCTGCGCTCAAAGGTTTCTCGGGCAATTCCAGCGGCGGTTTTCTGGAGCTTAATTCGCGTGAGTACCTGATCCGCAACATCGGCCGCACCACACGGCTGCAAGACCTGGAGCGCCTGCCGGTGGCATTCCAGAATGGCAGGCCGATCCAGCTTTCCCAGGTCGCCAGTGTCAGCTTTGCGCCGGCCATCAAGCGCGGCGACGCGGGCCTCAACGGCCAGCCAGCGGTGATCCTGGGCATCCAGAAGCAACCCGACGCCGATACCCTGAAGCTGACGGCGCAGGTCGAAGCGGCCATTGCGGAACTGAAGAATGGCATGCCGCCCGGCATGGGCGAGCCCAAGGTCACCATGCGCCAGGCCACCTTTATCCAGACCTCGGTGGACACCTTGCGTGGCAAGCTGCTCGCCGCAGCCGCCGTGGTGGCGGTGGTGCTGTATTTTTTTCTGCTCAACATCCGCACCACGCTGATTTCGCTGGCGGCGATTCCGGTGTCGGTGATGATCACGGTGCTGGTGTTTCGCTACTTTGACCTGTCGATCAACACCATGACATTGGGCGGCCTGACAATTGCCATCGGCGAGCTGGTGGACGATGCGGTGGTCGGTGTGGAGAACGTGCTGCGCCGTCTCAAGATGAACCGGGCCGCACCCGATGCCCAGCGCATCGGCCCGCTTGAGTTGATCGCCAGGGCCACGCTGGAGGTGCGCTCTGGCATCCTGATCGCCACCGTCATCATCGTACTGGTGCTGGTGCCGCTGTTTTTCCTGCCGGGCATCGAAGGCCGGCTGATGCAGCCGCTGGCGGTGGCTTACATCGTGTCGCTGCTGGCGTCCATGGTGGTGTCGGTCACGCTGACGCCGGTGATGGCTTATTACCTGCTGCCGCGCATCAAGGGCCTCGACCACGGCGATACGCGGGTGCAGCTCTGGGTGAAAACGCGTTATGCGGCAGCGCTGAACCGGGTGCTGCAGGCGCCGCGCGCCTGGCTGCTGGCGGGTGCGGCGGCAGCCTTGCTGGCCGTCGCGGCCGTGCCTTTTTTCCCCACCACCTTCTTGCCGCCTTTCAACGAAGGTGTGGCCCTGGTCGGCCTGCGCCTGAACCCCGGTACCACACTGACCGAGTCGGCGCGTCTGGGCGCGATTGCCGAGAAGGCGCTGTCCGGTGTGCCCGAGGTCGAACACGTGGGCCGGCGCTCGGGCCGGGCCGAGCTCGATGAACATGCCGAAGGTGTGCATGTGTCGGAGCTGGACCTCAAGCTCAAACGCAGCGAGCGCAGCATGGACGAGGTGTATGCGGACATCCGCAGCCGCGTGTCCAGCCTGCCGGCCGCGATTGCCATCGGCCAGCCGATCAGCCACCGCATCGACCACATGTTGTCGGGCGTGCGTTCACAAATCGCCGTCAAGATTTTTGGCGATGACCTCGACACCTTGCGCACGCAGGCGGAGGCGTTGCGGCAAAAGCTGGCGAGCATCGAGGGCGTGGTGGACCTCGAGGTCGAAAAACAGGTGCTGACACCGCAAATCCGGATCCAGGTCGACTATGACCGCGCGCTGGGCCTGGGTCTGCCGCCGGCCAAACTGCTGCAGGAGCTGCAGGTATTGATCGACGGCGAAAAAGTCACGCAAATCGTCGAAGGCAGCCGCCGCTTCAACCTGGTGCTGCGCCTGCCGGAAGCTTCACGCGGCATGGAAGGTTTGCGCAACCTCATGATCGACACTCCCGGCGGGCGCGTGCCGCTGAGCCAGCTCGCCAGTATCGAGGAAGGCGACGGCCCGAACCAGGTCAGCCGCGACGACGGGCGCAGGCGCATCGTGCTCTCGGCCAACACCCAGGGCCGCGCACTCAGCGAGGTGGTGACGGACATGCGGGCGGCGATTGCCGGGACAAATCTGCCCGAGGGCTACTTCATCACCCTGGGCGGGCAGTTCCAGGCGCAGGAGGAGGCTTCGCGCCTGATCGGCCTGCTCTCAATGGGCTCGGTGGCGCTGATCTTCTTGATTCTTTACGCGCGCTACAGATCGGGTGTACTGGCGGCCATCATCATGGCCAACATACCGCTGGCGCTGGTCGGCGCGGTG
>JAZKHH010000216.1:0-1726 GCA_040385465.1 Pseudomonadota bacterium
CAGGGCGGCGAGCTGATGGCGCGCATCAAGGGCGTGCGCAAGAAACTGACGCAGGAGCTGGGTTTTCTGGTGGCCCCGGTCCACATCCGCGACAACCTCGAACTCATGCCCGGCGGCTATCGCCTGCTGCTGGCCGGTGTGCCGGTCGCGACCGGTCAGGTCCACCCGGACCGCGAGATGGCGCTCAACCCCGGCCGCGTGTTCGGCCCGCTGGACGGCATCAAGGGCGTCGACCCGGCCTTCGGCATGGAGGCGTACTGGATCGAGCCTGGCCAGCGCGCCCATGCGCAGACGCTGGGTTACACGGTGGTGGACCCCGCCACCGTCATCGCCACCCATCTCTCGGCGCTGATCAAGGATCACGCCCAGGAGCTGCTCGGCTTCGACGAGGCGCAGCAGCTGCTGAACGGCCTCGCCAAATCCTCACCCAAGCTGGTGGAAGACCTGGTGCCCAAGACCCTGAGCCTCGCCCTGTTTGCCAAGGTGCTGCAAGGCCTGCTGGCCGAGAAGGTGCCGCTGCGCAACCTGAGGCTGATCGCCGAAGTGTTGGCGGAGGCCGCACCCAAGAGCCAGGATCCCGTCATGCTGGCCGGTGCCGTGCGTGCCGCACTCGGTCGCCAGATCGTGCAGGAGATCCAGCAGGCATCAGGCCTGGGGCAGGACATGGAACTGCCGGTTCTGACCCTCGCACCGGGGCTGGAACGGGTGTTGCAGGACAGCCTCTCGAACGGTGCCGCCGTTCTCGAACCTGGACTCGCCGAACGTATGCATACCGCCCTCGCCAATGCCACTGCACAGCAGGAAGCACGCGGCGAACCGGCCGTGCTGCTGGTGCCCGCACCGCTCCGGCCGATGCTCGCCAAGTTCACCCGCCAGACCGTCGCCGCCCTGCATGTGCTCGGCTTCAACGAAGTGCCGGATTCACAAAAACTACGTCTTGTCTCTGCGGTTGGAGCTTGAGCCATGAAAATTAAACGTTTCACTGCGGCAACCATGCGAGAGGCGATGCACCAGGTGCGCACCACGCTCTCTGCGGACGCAGTGATCCTGGAAAGCCGCCGCACCGCCACCGGTGTGGAGGTGGTGGCCGCCATCGACTACGACCATCTGGCACCACCGACCGATGCCGACATCCCCAGCCAGCAGCCGGTGGCGGTGGCACCCCGCAACACCTTCGAGCTGAGGCTCAGCGACGACCCCGAACTGCTGGCGCTGAAGCGCGACGTGCAGGACGTGAAGCGCCTCTTGCAGGAGCAGCTCGGTGGCCTGATGTGGAACCAGACCAAGACCGCCCAGCCCCAGCGCGCCCAGCTGTTCAGCCGCCTGAGCCAGCTCGGCCTGTCGGCCGCGCTCAGCCGCGAGCTGGTGGCTTCGCTCGCCAACGAGTTTGAAGGCGAGCGCGCCGACAATGCGGTGCTGAGCGATCTTGCCCAGCGCATCCCGGTGCTGAGCAACGAGGCACTGACCGAGGGTGGCGTGATTGCCCTGGTCGGTCCCACCGGGGTGGGCAAGACCACCACCATCGCCAAGCTCGCCGCGCGCTATGCCGCCCACTTCGGCACCCGCGACATCGCGCTGGTGTCGACCGATCACTACCGAATCGGCGCACAGGAGCAGCTGTTCACCTATGGCCGTCTGCTGGGCGTGCCGGTGCATACCGCCCGCGATGCAACCGAACTCGAAGCCCTGCTGCTGAAGCTGGCCGACCGCAAGCTGGTGCTGATCG
>JAZKHH010000217.1:0-17217 GCA_040385465.1 Pseudomonadota bacterium
TGACTTGCCTGCGTGTCGGGACTGCCCCCGACAGGGCACTTCCTTTTTGCGTCGCCAAAAAGGAAGCAAAAAGGCGACCCCCGGAGGCCCTGCCCCTCGCTGCGCGAGGGGACGCTGCGGTGCTCGCAGGCCAAGGGCCGGTGACCCTCAACTCGCCCTGCGGGCTCAGACAAGGGTCCCCGGTTGGCTTCGCCGCAACCCTTGGCCGCTGCGCTCCTCACCAGGGCCTAACGGGGGAAACCAAGTGCTGGGCTCGCTTCGCCTCGTGTCGGATTGCTGGCTGGCTGCTTGCTTTGCTTTGTTTTGGTGGGTGAGGCCCGTTAGACGGCGGGCGCGGCTGCGTTGGGGTTGCTGCTGCTGCGGTCGCTGCGCCATTGGGCCATCAGGGTGTCCCAGCGGGCTTGGGCGGCCGTGAGGTGGCGGGCTTTGACGTGGCCGTAGCCTCGGATGTCTTCGGGGATGCGGGCAATCTGCACGGCCAAGGGGAGGCGGTCGGTGGACAGGCTGCTGAGCAACTCGTCGAGGCAACGGAGGTACGCGCGGATGAGGGCGCGTTCGCTGCGGCGTTCGTGGGTGAGGCCGAACGGGTCGAGCCAGGTGCCGCGCAAGAACTTGCCGCGGGCGAGCCATCGGAAGGCGAGGCGCATCCAGGGGCCGTAGGCTTGTTTGACGAGGTGGCCTTGGCTGTCTTTTTTGGCGAGCAGAGGCGGGGCGAGGTGGTGCACCACGCGGTAGTCGCCCTCGAACTGGGCCTTGATCTGGTCGAGGAAGCGGGGGTCGGTGTGCAGGCGGGCGACTTCGTATTCGTCCTTGTACGCCATCAGCTTGAAAAGGTAGCGGGCGACGGCTTCGGTCAGGGGCAGGCGCTGGGCGGTGGTGGCCTCGGGAGTGGTGGCGCTGGACAAGAGGCTGGATTCGGCGGCGCGCACGCGGGTGACCACGTCGCGGTAGCGGGCGGCGTAGCGGGCGCTTTGGTAGGCGCGGAGGAAATCGACACGGCGCTCGATGAGGGCGTCGAGGGACTCGGGCTTGACGAAGCGGATGGGCTGCGCGCTGGGGGCCAGCAAGGCCTGCACGGCACTGAGCCGGTGGGCGGCATGGCGGCCCCAGTCGAAGGCGGCCTGGTTGCGCTCGGTCTGCACGCCGTTGATCTCGATGGCGCGCAGGATGGCCTCGCGGCTGAGGGGGATCCAGCCGCGCTGCCAAGCGGCACCCAGCAGCAAGGGGTTGGTGTAGATGGAGTCGCCGAGCAGGCCGGTGGCCAAGGCGTCGGCGTCGAACGCCTGCAGGCCCTCGGGGCCGACGGCGCTGGCCAGCGCCGTTTCGCAGGCGCCGGCGGGGAACTGCCAGTTGGGCTGCTGCACGAAGGCGGCGGTGGGCGCGCCATGGGTGTTGAGCACGATGCGGCTGCGGCCCTCGCGCAGGGTGCCCAGCGTGGCCGGGTGGGCGGCGACGATGGGGTCGCAGCCGATGACCAGGTCGGCCTCGGCCGTGCCGACCTTGGTGGTGTGGATGCGCTCGCGCTCGGTGGCGATCTGGATGTGGCTCCAGGTGGCGCCACCCTTTTGCGCCAGGCCGGCGGCGTCTTGGGTGATCACGCCCTTGCCCTCGAGGTGCGCGGCCATGCCGAGCAGCTGGCCGATGGTGATCACGCCGGTGCCGCCCACGCCGGCGACCACGATGCCCCAAGGGGCCGCGGGCGTGGGCACCGTGGGCACGGGCAGCTCGCCGAGCTGCGCCAGGTCGGGCAGGGCCTTGTCCTTGGCGGCGCGTTTGAGCTGGCCGCCTTCGACGGTCACGAAGCTCGGGCAAAAGCCCTTCACGCAGGAATAGTCCTTGTTGCAGCTGTTCTGGTTGATCTGGCGCTTGCGACCGAACTCGGTTTCCAGCGGCTCGATGCTCAGGCAGTTGCTGGCAGCAGAACAGTCGCCGCAGCCTTCGCACACCAGTTCGTTGATCACCACGCGCTTGGCCGGGTCGACCATCGTGCCGCGCTTGCGGCGGCGGCGCTTTTCGGTGGCGCAGGTCTGGTCGTAAATGATGACGCTGCAACCCTCCACCTCGCGCAAGCCTTTCTGGATGGCGTCGAGCAGGTCGCGGTGGTGCACGCTGACGCCGGCGGCCAGGCCCACGGTGGGGTCTTGCAGCGCGGGCTCGTCGTATTTTTCCGGCTCGTCGGTGACGACGACGATGTGCTTGACGCCTTCGGCCTGCAACTCACGGGTCATGGCGGGCACGCCCATGCCGCCTTCCACCGGCTGGCCGCCAGTCATGGCCACCGCGTCGTTGAACAAGATCTTGTAGGTGATGTTGACCTTCGCGGCGATGCTCTGGCGGATCGCCAGCAAGCCGGAGTGATAGTAAGTGCCGTCGCCGAGGTTGGTGAAGATGTGCTTGTCGGTGGTGAAGGGGGCCTGGCCGACCCAGGTCACGCCTTCGCCGCCCATCTGGGTGAAGGTGCTGGTCTCGCGGTCCATCCACAGCACCATGTAGTGGCAGCCGATGCCGCCGGTGGCGCGCGAGCCCTCGGGCACGCGGGTGGAAGTGTTGTGCGGGCAGCCGCTGCAGAACCACGGCGGGCGCTCTTCCGTGGCGGCTCCGGTGGCCTGCAGCACTTCGAGGCTGCGTTCCTTGGCGTCGATGACGGCGATGCGCGCGGCCATGCGGGCGCGCACGTCTTCGTCCACGCCGAGCTTGGTCAGGCGCTTGGCAATGGCCTTGGCGATGATGGCCGGCGTGAGGTCGGCCTGGGCGCGCAGCAGCCAGTTCTGGCTCGGGTTGGGCCGCGACCATTCGCCGCCGCTGTGGTCGTCCTCGGCCTCGTCGAACTTGCCCAGCACGTTGGGACGCACGTCGGAGCGCCAGTTGTAGAGCTCTTCCTTGAGCTGGTATTCGATGACCTGGCGCTTTTCCTCGACCACCAAAATTTCCTGCAAGCCGAGCGCGAAGTCGCGGGTGATGCTGGCCTCCAACGGCCACACCACATTGACCTTGTGCAGCCGCACGCCCAGGCGGCGGCAGGTGGCGTCGTCGAGGCCGAGGTCGTGCAGCGCCTGGCGGGTGTCGTTGTAGGCCTTGCCGCTGGCGATCAGGCCGAAGCGGTCGTTGGGGCCTTCAATGACGTTGTGATTGAGCTTGTTGGCCCGCACGTAGGCCAGGGCGGCGTACCACTTGTGGTCCATCAGCCGGGCTTCCTGGGCCAGCGGCGCATCCGGCCAGCGGATGTGCAGGCCGCCTTCGGGCATGGGGAAGTCTTCTGGGATGACGATGTTCACCCGGTCCGGGTCGACCCACACGCTGCTGGCCGACTCGACGATTTCCTGGATGGTCTTCATGCCCGCCCACACGCCGGCAAACCGGCTCATGGCGAAGGCATGCAAACCCATGTCGAGGATGTCCTGCACGCTGCTGGGGAAGAACACCGGCAGGCCGCATGCTTTGAAGATGTGGTCGCTTTGGTGCGCGGCGGTGCTGCTCTTGGCAATGTGGTCGTCGCCGGCGATGGCGATCACACCGCCGTGCTTCGCGGTGCCGGCCATGTTGGCGTGCTTGAACACGTCGGCGCAGCGGTCGGCCCCTGGGCCTTTGCCGTACCAGATGCCGAACACGCCGTCGAACTTGCGGCTTTGGGGGAACAGGTCGAGTTGCTGCGTGCCCCACACGGCGGTCGCGCCCAGCTCTTCGTTCACACCGGGCTGGAAGACGATGTTTTGTGCAGCCAGGTGCTTCTTGGCGGTCCACAGGGCCTGGTCATAGGTGCCCAACGGCGAGCCGCGGTAGCCGCTGATGAAGCCGGCGGTGTTGAGCCCGGCGATCGCGTCGCGTTGGCGTTGCAGCATCGGCAGGCGCACCAGCGCGTGCACCCCGCTCATGAAGGCCCGGCCGTGGCCGAGGGTGTATTTGTCGTCGAGGGTGACGCGCTCGAGCGCGAGGCGAACCGATTCAGGCAGGGGGGCGTTCATGGTGGCGACGGTTGCTCCGTTAGCAAGTCTCAACAGCACTGACACGGCACCCCGACCCGCTTGTGGCCGGTGGGGTGGCGATGCAGTGTAGACCGGGCCGCGCAGGGCCGTCGATGTGAAATCCAGGGGCGTGGCGGCGTTTTGCTAGGCCGGCTGCGGGGTCGCGTTTTGCTCGCTGGATGAGCGCGGTGTTCGCGTCGCTTATCCGCGTTTCGGCACCAAGCTCAGGCGCCGCCGAGCGCTTGCAGTGAGCGCTGCAGGTTGGTGCGCGCCGGTGCCTCGAGGCGCTGCGCCAGGGCGTCGCTGTGGTACAGCGGCTGGCGGGCCAGGAACACTTTCAAAATTTCGCGCCGCTTGCTGCGAAACAGCGGCCCGGGCACCCAGCGGTACTCGCGCCGGACCTGCGCTTCGTACTCGTCAAACCGCTCGGGCGATGCGCCCAGGATGGCCAGGTCGATGTCGACCAGGCACTGCTCGTCCCGCGTGCGCGCCGCGCCGTCGTGGCGGGTGACCAGCACCAGCTCGCGCAGCCGCTGCGTGGCGGCCGTCGGCAGGCCGGCGCGGCCGGCCACTCGCACCGCCCAGTCGGCGCTGCGTGCTTCGTTGTCGTGGCGGTGCACTTCGTAGATGGCGTCGTGGAACCACAAGGCCAGGCCGACCTCGGCGGGGTGTTCGGTGCTGCTGCTGCGCACGCTGTCGAACAGCGCCAGGCATTCCTGCAGGTGCTGCAGCGTGTGGTAGTGGCGCTGCGGTTCGCGGTAGGCCGCCAGCAGCGCTTCGCCGGTCTGCGTGAGGTGGTGGCGGAGCTCGGCCGCCAGGGGCGTGCCGAGCGCTTCGGACCACAGGCCGAGCCAGCCTGCCAGCGCGGGCTCCTGGGTGCCAATCGGGGCAGACATTGAACGAGCGCTGGGCCGCGACGGCTTAAGGGGCCACTGGCGGAGCCGTGTCGATGAAGCTCGGCCGGCTGTTCATCTTGTCGGCGAACTTCGCCAGGTTCGGATGCGCCTCGCGCCAGCCCAGGGTGGGCAGGCGGAAGTCGAGCCAGGTCAGGGCACCGCCCACGGCGATGTCGGCCAGCGTCATGTGGATGCCGAAGAACCAAGGGCGCTCGGCCAGGCCGTCGCTCATGCGGGCCAACGCCGCGTTGACCTTGTTGAGCTGGCGGTCGACCCAGGCGGCGTTGCGCTGGGCGTCGGGCCGGCCGGGCCAGGTTTGCTCCAACCGGGCGGCCACGCCTGCGTCGAGCAGGCCGTCGGCCAGCGCCTCCCAGGTGCGCACCTCGGCGCGGTCGCGTCCGCGGGCGGGAATCAGCCGCCCCACGGGCGACAGCGTGTCGAGGTACTCCACGATCACGCGCGAGTCGAACAAGGTTTCGCCGCCTTCCATCACCAGGCAGGGCACCTTGCCCAGCGGGTTGTGGACATCGACCTGGTTGGCGCCCCAGACGTCTTCCAACACCAGCTGAAAGTCGAGCTTTTTCTCGGCCATGACGATGCGCACTTTGCGCACATAAGGACTGGTCAGCGAGCCGAGGACTTTCATGGGGTGGTGGGTTCGCCAGGCGATCCAAAGTGGGGGGTTGATTCTAGCCACGGGGACCGATCACAGGGCGCGAACATGGGCTCGGAGGGTCTTCTTGTCGACCGGGGGAGGGGCCACGCAGACCCGCCAAGGTGGCGGATCCAGGCCCCAAGGGGACGGCAGCGCCGCTGCCGCAATGCAGCCGGCGCCCCTGTCGCCCACGCCGCCGAGCTGCAGCCCTTGCCTGGGTCCATCAACCTTTCCATGCCGTGCAATTCAGCAGTTCATGTATGCCCGCCTAAAATACAGGGTTTTCCATGCCCGGTGGCCGACCGCTGCCCTGAGTCCCATGTCCTCCTCCACCTCCTCTGCCGAAGCCCGCGCGGCCCTCAGTCCTTTGACCGCCCTGAGCCCGTTGGACGGCCGTTATGCCGACAAGGTGGCGGCGTTGCGCCCGTTGCTCAGCGAGTTCGGCCTGATGCACTGCCGGGTGCAGGTGGAGGTGGAGTGGTTCATTGCCCTGTCGGACGCCGGCTTCAAAGAGTTCCCGCCTTTGTCGGATTCGGCCCGCGGGCTGCTGCGCGAGCTGGTGCTGGAGTTTTCGCCCGCCGATGCGCAGGCCATCAAGGACATTGAGCGCACCACCAACCACGATGTGAAAGCGGTCGAGTACTGGTTGAAGGGCCACTTCGAAGGCCACGCCGAGCTCAACGCCGTCAGCGGCTTCATCCACTTTGCCTGCACCAGCGAAGACATCAACAACACCAGCCACGGCCTGATGCTGCAGGCCGCGCGCGGCGAGGTGCTGCTGCCGGCGCTCGACGGGCTGGTCCAGCGCCTGACCGAGATGGCGCACGAGCAGGCCGCCGTGCCCATGCTCAGCCGCACTCACGGCCAAACCGCCAGCCCCACTACAGTTGGCAAGGAAATCGCCAACGTGGTGGCCCGCTTGACCACCGGCCGGCAACGCTTGGCCAGCGTGCAATTGCTGGCCAAGATGAACGGCGCGGTCGGCAACTACAACGCCCACCTGGCAGCCTACCCCGACGTGGACTGGGAAGCGTTCAGCCGCCGGGTCATCGAGCAGGAGCTGGGCTTGACCTTCAACCCTTACACGATTCAGATCGAGCCGCACGACAGCATGGCCGAGCTGTTCGACGCCATGACCCGCCTCAACACCATCTTGATCGATTGGTCGCGCGACGTGTGGGGCTACATCAGCCTGGGCTACTTCAAGCAAAAGCTCAAGGCGGGCGAGATCGGCAGCTCGACGATGCCGCACAAGGTCAACCCGATCGACTTCGAGAACGCCGAGGGCAACCTGGGCCTGGCCAATGCGCTGCTGACCCATCTGAGCCAGAAGCTGCCCATCAGCCGCTGGCAACGTGATCTGACCGACAGCACCGTGCTGCGCAACATGGGCGTGGCCTTTGGCTACACCGTGCTGGCCTACGCCAGCCTGAAGCGCGGCCTCGACAAGCTCGAGCTCAACCCCACCGCCTTGGCACAAGACCTGGACGACGCCTGGGAGGTGCTGGCCGAGCCCATTCAGACCGTGATGCGGCGCCATGGCCTGCCCAATCCCTACGAGCGTTTGAAAGAGATGACCCGTGGCAAAGCCATCACCCGCGACGCGATCCACCAGTTCATTGCCGAGTTGGAGATCCCTGATGCCGACAAGACCCGGCTGCTGGCCATGACGCCGGGCAGCTACGTCGGCATCGCGGCCGAATTGGCGGCGCGGGTATGAAGCCCGTGGCCGACGGCGAGAACACGGCCACCGTCGCACCGCCGTCGGACCCAGCTGCCACGTCGCCCCGCCTGGTGTTGAGCGCGGAGCCGTTGGTGGCGCCGGGTTTTGACGGTCGCTCAGCCGCGGTGCTGCTCAGCTGGCTGGTCGGCCTGGGCTTGTTGCTGATGGCGGCGGTGGGCCACTGGCGCTACAGCTCGATCGGCTTTGAGCTGGACACCGTGGTCGACGGGGTGATCCGCCAAGACCTGTACCGGGTGCGGTGGCCTGGCAACGGCTCGGTGTGGGTCGGCACCGGCTGGTTTCACCTGCCGCTCGACACCAAGCCGGTGGAAGCCTTTGACGTGGGCGCCGCGTTCTTCATTCCACCCCCACCAGGGCCGGTGCCGCAAAGCGACTGGAACCGCTGGGGTTTCTGGCGCGTGTGGCGGGCCAGCCCGTCCGAGTTGCCTTTGCTGTCGCGCAGCGGCGAGTCGTGGTGGGGGGTGCCGGGGTGGCTGCCGGGCGTGAGCCTGCTGTTGCTGACCTCGTGGTTCTCTCGCCGACCGGCGTTGACTTCGGCTGCGCGGCGCTCGCCTTAAGGAGAGAGAGGATGAAGAAGAGGACGACAAGGCCGGGGCGCCAGCCGCTCAGCCGCCAGCCCCTGTTTCATCGCTTGAACGTCTTTCAGCACCTCGAACCATGAACTTCGTTGACCAACTGCTTCGCGCCGAACAGGCCCACGACTCCCTGCTGTGTGTGGGCCTGGACCCGGAGCCCGCCAAATTTCCCGGTGCTTGGCGCGGCGACGCGGCGCGCATTTTTGATTTCTGCGCCGCCATCGTCGATGCCACCCACGACCTGGCCCTGGCCTTCAAGCCGCAGATCGCCTACTTCTCGGCCCACCGCGCCGAAGACCAGCTCGAACGCCTGATCGCCCACATCCACCGGGTGGCGCCGCAGGTGCCGGTGATCCTTGACGCCAAGCGCGGTGACATCGGCAGCACCGCGGCGCAATACGGCGTGGAAGCTTTCGAGCGCTACCAGGCCGACGCGCTCACCTTGTCGCCCTTCATGGGCTGGGACTCGATCGAGCCGTACCTGAGCTACCCCGACAAGGGGTTGATCCTGCTGTGCCGCACCTCGAACCCCGGTGGCAGCGATCTGCAGGCGCAGCGCCTGGCCGGTGCCGACGGGCAGCCTGGCGACCTGCTGTACGAACACCTGGCGCGCCTGGCCGCCGGCCCGTGGAACACCCAGGGCCAACTGGGCCTGGTGGTGGGCGCCACCTTTCCTGCGGAAATCGCCCGGGTGCGGGAACTGGCGCCCCGGGTGCCGCTGTTGATTCCGGGGGTGGGTGCGCAAGGCGGTGATGCCCAGGCCACGGTGCGGGCGGGCTGGCGGGGCAGTGCGGCGGACGGCACCACCGGCCCCATCATGGTCAACGCCTCGCGCTCGGTGCTGTACGCCAACTCGGGCGCCGACTTCGCCACCGCCGCACGCCATGCCGCGCTGGACTTGCGCGCCGCGCTGAAGGCGTCCAAGGCTTGAAGTGAAGGGTGTGATGGACCCCGGCTTGACCGAGTCCATCACACCGTTGGGATGTTTTCAGCGCGCCGGCACCACCGGCAGGTTCATCGGCAAGCGCCGCACCCGCTGCCCGGTGAGCGCGAACCAGGCGTTGGCCACCGCCGGCGCGATCACCGGCGTGGCCACGGCGCCCACGCCGCCAGGCGCACGGCTGCTGCGCACCAGGTGGGTCTCGATGCGGGGCGTGTGGGCCAGCGTCACTTGCCGCCCAGCGTCCCACTCCGTCACCCGCACCTGGCTGGCCTGGATGTCGACCTGGCCCCACAGCGCCGCATTCAAGCCGTACACCAGGCCGCCTTCCAGCTGGCGGGCCACGCCCTCCGGGTGCACCACGGTGCCCACGTCGGCCACGCACACCACCCGCTGCACTTGAACCTGCGCCCGCCCCGGGGTGGCACGCACCTCCGCCACCATCGCCACCAGGCTGTGGGCGCACACGTGAAACGCCAGACCGCGGGCCGTGCCCGGCGGCAACCGCTGGCCCCAGCCCGCCTTGTCGGCCGCCAGCTTGAGCACCGCCACGCAGGCGGGCTGCTGCGCCAGCAGCTGCAGCCGGTAGGCCAAAGGGTCATGGCCGCCCCGGTGCGCCAGCTCGTCGATGAAGCACTCGCTGGCGAAGGCAAAAGCAACGTGCGGGCCCGAACGCCAGGGCCCCACCGGCACGCCGCTGTGGGTGGCCACGTGCCGGGCGGTGCGGGTGGGCACGGCATAGGGCAGGGTGGGCCAGCCTTCGCCCATCAGGCCGTCGGAAGGCTCGGCCCACCGCGTGGTGGCCTGTGGCAGTTGGCGCGCAAGCCAGCGCGGGGTGGCGGCGTCGCCGGCGCTGTGCAGGCTCCAGCTCAGGGGCCAGCCCTGTACATCCACCATGGCTTGCAGCACCGTGGCCTGCGCCGGCCGGTGGAAGTCATGGGCCAGGTCCTCCTGGCGCGACCACACCAGCTGCACCGGCCGCCCTGCCGTCTCCAAGGCCACTTGCACCGCCTGGCCGATCACCTCGGTGTCCATGCGCCGGCCGAAGCTGCCACCGGCCGGCAGCACGTGCAGCTGCACCGCATTCTCGGCCACGCCGGCCACCCGAGCGGCCAGCGCGCGGGCGGTGGTGGGCGATTGGGTCGGCGCCCACACCGTCACCTGGCCGTTGTGCACCTGGGCGGTGGCGTGCGTGGGTTCGAGCACCGCGTGGCCCAGGTAAGGCACGGTGTACAGCGCCTCGTGCTTGGCGCTGGATGACGTGCCCTCGGCACCACCGAACACGACGCCATCGGCTTGCGCGGCCGACAGCGCCTGCGCCTGCAAGCCCACCAGGATGCGGTCGGTGTCGACGCTGCCACCCGCCGGCGCTTGCCAGCGCGCCGTCAGCGCGCGCGCCGCCCGCAGCGCATGCCAGGTGCTGCGGGCCACCACGGCCACCCCAGCAGTCGACCCTGCCCATGGGCGCAGGTGCACCACCCGCTCCACACCCGGAAGCCGCAACACCGCGTCCACCGCCACTTCGCCCACACCACCGCCGTGGGCTGGTGCATGACGCACCGCGGCGAACACCAAGTCGGGCCAACGCAGGTCCATGCCGAATCGCGCGGGGGGGCGCAGGGGCTCCGTGGCCAGCACCCGCGGCGCCGGGCGCCCGATCAGCGTCCACTGCGCCGAGGGCTTCACGTTCACCTCGCCAGGCCGGGTGATGGCGGCCACGGCGGCCAGCTCACCGTAATGCGCGCTGCTGCCGTTTGCGTGGCTCACGATGCCTTGGTTCACCCGCAGTTCGTCCACCGGCTGGCGCCAGCGCAACGAGGCCGCGCGCAGCAGCTGCATGCGGGCGGTGGCCGCGGCCAGGCGCAGGTCGTCCCAGGCGTCCATCACGCTGCTGGAGCCGGTGGTCAGCTGCAAGCCCCACTGGCGCGCGCTCTTGTGCCGCAGCCAGCGCGACAGGCGCACCCGCCGCCCCTCGTTGGCGGGCGATGCCGGCGCAGCGCCCGCCGGTCCGGTGGGCGGCTGCCAAGGCAGGGGCGTGAGCCACACGCCCAGGTTGCCGTACAGCGCGTCGAGGCCCGCGCTCACCGGCGCCACGAACGCCAGCGGCACGTCCATCTCCTCGGCCACCAGCATCGACAAGGCGGTGTGGATGCCCTGGCCCATCTCGCAGCGCGGCATGGCCAGTTGCACCCGTCCCTGTTCCGTCACCTTGATCCAGCCGTTGAGGGCGATGGCCGGCGGCGTGGCCGGCCAGCTGCCGGCGTCCCCCAACCGACCTCGCGCCGGCAGCAAGCCCCAACCCACGACCAGGGCACCGGCCACCCCTGCGCCGCTGAGCAGCACCGTGCGGCGGGTCGTCATCCGCGAGGGGGGCGTGGCGCCGTGGGTGCGGCCGGTTGCAGTTGCCGGGCCGCGGCCTGCACGGCCGGCAGGAAGCGCGGCGTGGCGCCACACGGGCACAGGTGCGTCAGCGCCGCCTCGATCTCGGCCACGCTGGGCCGTGGGTTGCGTGCCAGCAGCGCCGCGGCCGCCAGCAGCACGCCGCTGTCGCAGTAGCCACATTGCGACACGTGGTGCTGGGCCCAGGCCAGCTGCAAGGCGCGCAGCGCGGCGTGGTCGGCCGCGCCCTCCAACGTGGTCACGGCTTGGGCGCCCACCGTTGACAGCGGCACCTGGCAGGCGCGCACCGCCCGCCCGTCGAGCAACACCGTGCAGGCCCCGCAGACCCCGTTGTCGCAGCCGTATTTGGTGGCGGTGAGGCCCAGCACGTCCCGCAGCACCCACAGCAGCGGCATGGCCGGCGCCACCGCCTCGGCCGGCAAGGCCCGGGTCGTGCGGTTGACGGTCAGCGACGTGGGCAGCGTGGAACCACTGCTGCCACCGCTGGCCCGCGGCGCGGCATCAGCAGGCGACGGGCGCGCCATCGACGTACACCCGCAATTCACCGGGTGCCAAACGGGTCCAGGCCTCGTTGGCCGTCAGCGGCTCCGTGACGACGATGGCCACCCGGTCCTGCGGCGTGGTGACATGGGCAAAGTCGATGCGCATGTCCTCGTCCTGCAATTCGGCCCGGCCGAAGGGGTGCTCGCGCACCAGGGCGTACAGATTGGTCGAGCAGTGCGTCCACAGCGCTTCACCGTTGCTCAGCATGAAATTGAAGGTGCCGTGCTTAGCGACGCCTGGCACCAGTTCGCGCAGGGTGGCGGTGAGCTCGGCCACCGGCGGCAGGGTGGCGTGGGCCTTGGCCAGCTCCTGCATCAACCAGCAAAACGCCCATTCGCTGTCGGTGTCGCCCACCGGGTGGAAGGCGGCGTGCAGGCGCGGGCGGTGGTCGACCAGGTTGCCGTTGTGGGCGAACACCCAGTAGCGGCCCCACAGCTCGCGCACGAACGGGTGGGTGTTCTCCAGGGCCACGCAGCCCTGGGTCGCCTTGCGGATGTGCGTGATGATGTGTTTGGAGCGGATCGGGTAGCGCCGCACCATCTCTGCCACGGGCGAGTCTTCGGCGCTTTGCACGTCGACGAACAGGCGCACCCCCTTCTGCTCGAAGAAGGCAATGCCGAAACCGTCACCGTGCTCGTGGGCGCGCTTGGAAAAGCCGGTGAAGCTGAAGGCGATGTCGGTGGGGGTGTTGGCGCTCAGGCCGAGCAGTTGGCACATATAAGACGAGGGCAGCCGGCAGCGGAAAAGGGGTCAGGGAGTGGTCGATCGTAGCGGTCTTTGGGCCTGCGAGCGCCGGTTTTGACGTTCGGCTGACGTTTTGCGTCGCTCTTGTTTTGGCGGCCCCTTGAACCGGGGGTGGTTGTGACTGAACGTGTCAGAAAGGGCGGCGAAAAGTCACGAAAACACCGGTTTGGACCGTGGCATGCCGAATGCGTAAGAGGATGCGTTGGTTCCCCTTTCACACATCTGCACAGGAGTTGGTCATGAAACGTACTATTCAAAAGGGTTTTACCCTGATCGAGTTGATGATCGTTGTGGCGATCATTGGTATTTTGGCTGCCGTGGCTTTGCCGGCTTATCAGGATTACACGATTCGTTCGCGGGTTGTGGAAGGCCTGTCGTTGGCCTCTGCCGCTAAAACTGCTGTGTCAGATACTTTTGCAGCACGCGGTGGTGTAGCTTTGGTAGGTTGCACAGATGCAACTTGCATCACTACTGGTTCGTCTGATTTTGGCTATCAGTTCACTCCCACCACTATGGTTGAGAGCATGGCAATTGCAAACATTGATGCAGTACCCGCAGAAGGTGATGGCCGCGTGACGGTAGGATTTGCCCCAGCAGTGGGTGTGCCAGATTTGTTCTTGAGCTTGACGCCCGGGTCCGGTGTTGTAGCCCTCGGCTTGCCTGATGCCGCAATGGTGGGTGGCGCCCCCGTCGTTTGGGGTTGCCGCGCTGATGACGCTCCCCCTGCTGCCACTGGCCCAGGTGACATTGCCTTCCATAAATATGTCCCAGCAACTTGCCGTAATTGATGGTTTTTAACTGCTGAGATGGTCCGGAACAAGGGGGTGCTTATGCACCCCCTTGTTTGTTTTTTTATTAATTACTTTCAGCATGAAAAAAAGGCTTTCTGCCTCACTTCTTCATTTAATGATTTCCTTTTTCATTGGCGCTGGTGCTGCTGCATTGGTCTTCTTTGTTTGGTATCCTGGTCAGTTCAGGGATTTTTCAGGCGGCACTGATCTTTTTTTATTGATCGTGAGTGTTGACATCGTTTCTGGCCCTGTCCTTACATTCGCTGTTTTCAATTTAAAAAAGCCTCAAAAAGAACTATTTTATGATCTAACTTTTGTGGCGATATTTCAGTTTTGCACCCTTTTTTATGGCCTTCACATTGTTTTCGAGGCACGACCGGTTGCAATGGTTTTTGAGGTTGACAGGTTCCGAGTAATTTCCGCAAACGAAGTCCTCAAGGCTGAGCTACCGCTTGCCCCAGATGCGTATAAAAAGTTACCGTTGACGGGTCCTTGGCTTTTGGGTGCCAGCATGCCGACGGTTGGAGCTGACCAGCTTGACGCCATCCAATCGGCGTTGGAAAAAGGCTTTGACATCGCGCAAAGACCTAAATTCTGGCGACCCTATGAGAGCTTTACTGAAGAAGCGTTGGCGAGATCAAAGCCCGTGAACCGTCTTCTTGAAAAGAACCCCAGATGGAGAAGCCAAATTTTGGAAGCTTTGGCGAGCAAAGGGTTTGTGAACGCGGAGTCAGTGTCATTCCTGCCCCTCGTTGCCCGAGGCGAATGGTTGGCCTTTCTGGATCAAAACGGGCGGCCGTTTTTGTTTATTGAGTTCGACGGGGCAATGTGAGGTTTCCCAGGGACCTGTGAACTGCTTCGCTCGCCAACGAAGCCGCGGCGCATGCTGCCTGGAAACACTACCTCAGGCCCCAACGACCGGCTCCATCTCACGATGCCGTGACAATCGAGTGCCCCACAACTTCCACGCCGCGCCCTCGCGGCCTTCGATTCATGCTGGCATGGCCCAAGTTGACGGCGCTTACCGGTGGCGCCCTGTTGGCCGTCGCTGTGCCCACCTGGGTGGTGTCCAGCCTGCCCCCCTCGGCCACCTTCTTGAATCAAGCGGTTAGTGTGATCGGCTGGGGGGTTTGGGCTTGCCTGCTGGGGCTGCTGATTCAAACAGCCCTACCGACGGGTCTGCGCGTTGATCGCACAAGCCCGCTCGGCTTGAAGGGCTTGCAGGTGCTCTTGCTCCTCCTGGCCCTCGCCGTGGGCGCATCCGCCTGGCACCACGCATTGCCCGTGAGCCTCATGGCCTGCGCCTGGGGCCTTCTGGCCGCGGTGAGCGTGACGCTGTGGCTGGGCCGGGTGGTGGTTCAAGCGGGATGGGCCCGGCCCGCGTTCACCGCCTTGTGCCTGGCCTTGGTGCTGGGCGCGTTGGTCAACACCGGGGTGGCGCTGGTGCAGGTGTTGGCCCCGCAGTGGGCCGACGGCGGCTGGCTGGCCACCACCTCGGCGGCCATCACGGGACGCGCTGCCGGCAATGTGCGGCAACCCAATCACCTGAGCAGCTTGCTGCTGTGGGGGCTGGTTGCGCTGGTGTGGCTGCAGACGGTGACCGCCCCGTATGGAGCCTGCCTTCGTTCGGCGTCGTTGCAAAAGGCCAGCGAGTGGATCCTGCCAGGGGTGGGCGGGCTGCTGTGCATTGGCTTGGTGCTGTCAGGCTCGCGCACCGGCCTGCTCGGCGTGCTGATGCTGGCCGCCTGGGGTGGGGTGGACCCTCGGCTGTCCTGGACATCGCGCGGCCCTCTGCTGGGCTTGCCGGTGGCCTATGGCTTGTCGTGGTGGGCCTGGCGCACTTGGTTGGCGGGCCAAGTGGGCGCCGACGCCGAGAGTCGCTTGAGCTTGCACGGCGACATCTCGGCCTCGCGCTTTGCCATCTGGTCCAACGCCTGGGACCTGATTCAGCAGCACCCGTGGACGGGGGTTGGCTGGGGCGGCTTCAACTTCGCCTGGTCACTCACGCTGTTCCCCAGCCGGCCGGTGGCCTTCTTCGACCACGTGCACAACCTGCCGTTGCACTTCGCCGTGGAGTTGGGGCTGCCGCTGGCCGCGGTGCTCTGCCTGCTGCTGGGCCATGCCTTGCTGCGGCTGATTCGCACGGGGTCGGACTTGCCCGGCAACGACGGGGTGATGGCGGCGGCCGCCAGCGTGATGGTGCTGGTGATGGCGCTGCACAGCCAGCTGGAGTACCCGCTTTGGTACGCCTACTTCCTGTTGCCCACCGGCTTCCTGTGGGGCTTGGGCCTGGCCATGGGCAGGGTGCCTGCCACTTCACTCGACACGAAATCTGGGGGCGTCCCGCAAAGCCAAGGTTTGCGCCTGTGGCTGCTGGGCTGCTTGGTGGGCGGCCTGGCCTTGTCCTTGGGCGGCGCCTGGGTCATCGCCGATTACGCCAAGGTGGCGGCCATCTTTGCCCCTCCCGCCGAAGCCCAGCCTCTGGCCGAACGCATCGACGTCGGGCGACAAAGCATGTTTTTCAGCCACCATGCTCACTATGCCAGCGCCAACGAGGAAGCGCTGCCGGAGCGAGTGCTGCCCGCGGCGTCCATCGCCGCGCACAACCTGCTCGACACGCGCCTGATGACTTCTTGGGCCAAGGCCTACGCCGCTGCGGGTGACTTGGAACGCGCTCGGCACCTGGCCCAGCGCTTGCGCGAGTTCGGCCATTCCAAAGAATTCTTCGCCGTGTGCGACGCGCCGACCGTCGCCCAAGAACCCTTGCCGTTCCAGTGCACCCCGCCGACGCGCGACCTCACCTACAAAGACTTCTTGCGCCGTTGACCATCGCAAAGAACACGGAACGCAAGGTGCTCCATCGGCTGCACCAAAGGTTCTCAGCGCCGCCGCTAGCCCGACCCCATGAGGCTTCGCGTCAAGGCGACAGCCAGTCGCTCTTCCCCCCGCGCTTCTCCACCACCTGAATCCCCTCCATCACCATCCCCCGGTCCGCTGCCTTGCACATGTCATAGACCGTCAGCAGCCCGATCTGCACCGCGGTCAGCGCCTCCATCTCCACCCCCGTGCGGCCATGGGTTTCGACTTGCGCGGTGCAGCGCAGCCCCAAGCCTTCGGTGTCGACCTCGAAATCCACGGTGACGCGGGTCAGGGGCAGGGGATGGCACAAGGGAATCAGATCGGCGGTGCGCTTGGCGCCTTGGATGGCCGCAATGCGGGCCACGCCGACGACATCGCCTTTGGCCGCCTGGCCTTGGGTGATGAGGTCCAGCGTGGCCGGCTGCATGCGGATGACGCCGGTGGCACGGGCCACCCGATGGGTCTCCATCTTGGCCCCCACATCGACCATGTGGGCCTGGCCCTGGGCATCGAAATGGGACAACGGTGACGAAGGCGACGACGACAAAGCAGCGGACGGATCGGAGTGGGTGGCCATGAAGGACGGTCTCCAGCAAGCAAAGGGCAAAAAAAGCGAATCACGGTTGCCGTCGACCGACGGTGGGCTTGAGCAGCGCCGCAGCAGGCGCAGCATCAACTGAGAAACCTTGGCCAACCGAGTCTGAACAGGTTCTGCGGCATCATGCCTTTTCTTTTAGCGGCGGGTTCGCGCCCAGGGCGCTGGAACTTGCCCCGCCTTGAGGTCGTCTGATGAAGATGCGTCTTGATTTCCAATCCCGAAAGGTTTCCACGGCCACCGCCACCCCTGCGGTCGCACGGTGGCGCCAGCCGTGGTGCCAAGTCCTGGCGGCGGTTTCCTTGCTGCAAGCCCTGGCGGGGCCGGGCGTGGCGCTGGCGCAGTTGCCAATGTCGCCCGACGTCCCGTCGTCGCGCAACCTGCCGGCCTTGGGCGACACCGCGTCTGAAGACTTCCCCCTGGGCACCGAAGCCAAGCTGGGGCAGCAAATCATGCGAAGCATCCGCCGCGACCCGGATTACCTCGACGACCCGGTGCTGCTGGATTACGTGC
>JAZKHH010000218.1:0-4628 GCA_040385465.1 Pseudomonadota bacterium
GCCAGGCCAGGATCTCCCAGCTGCAAGGCAAAGAATCGCAGCATCCCGCACCGGGTTGGAGAGCGCCCTGTGCGCCGTTCACGGAACCTCTCTTCGCGAGCTCGCGCATCTTGTTTTTTTCACCATCGGCTCGACCGCACTGGCAGGTGCCGGGCACCGGGCGCTGGTCGTTTTGTGCGGCGTCACCTGTAAGAAACACGGATGAGGTTCGACTGAACCGTCACTAACATGCTCGACAGTCGGCCCGCACCCCAGTTCACTTCCTTTCTGAGAGATTTCGGCCTTGAGCATCGCGAGCCGGTTGCCGTGGAAATCCCGCACACGGCTGCAGTACACCGAGAAGATTTCATGATCGACCCCATTCGTAACCCTGTTCCGCCCGACGCCTCGTCGTCCTCCCGCCATCGTGCGGCCGTGCCAACCGAGATGGCGATGCTGCTCAGCGCAGGGTACGAGATGTTGCGCTCGGTGCCCGATGGACGCGAGCAGCAGGCGAGGCCGGTGGGCCCGGAGGATCGAGGCAAGACTCCGTTCCTGTTCACGACGCGCTCGGCAGGGGTCGAAGGCAAGGTGCCGCCCATCAGCGGCACGGCTCGTCACCCGCCTGCACAGCACGCCGCCCTGGCGGCCGGCATTCGCGCGGCCACGCTGAGCGACGCCGGGGCCAACACCCACGCCGGCTTCAACCCCCTCGATCCGCAAACGCTCACGCCGCTGCAGCGCCTGCTGCTGCAGGCCGTTAAGGAAATCTCGCCGGCTGAGCTGGCGTCGTCGCCTGATTTGCTGGCCGCCGTGCAGGCCGGCTTCCAGACCGCTGGCGGCCGACAGCTCGCGCTGGAATGCCACATCCTGGATGCGGGACTGGTCGGTGACTTGACGCGGCCTGTGACAGGCGCCAGCACAGGGTCGTCCCGTCGCCGGTTGGCCGAAACGGCTCACCCCATCAATGCCACCTTCAAGTTCAACAAGTCGATTCCCCCTGACCAACTCGACCCCGTGAAGGCGCTGCTGCGGTCGATCGCCGACAACTCGCCCACGCTGCGCAACATCTTGGCGCTGGCGCTCAAGCACAACGGCCGCAGGATCGAGGTCCGGGTCGATCCTCACCTGAGAAACGTTGCAAACTTCAACGGCACCACCGCAACCATCACTTTGAGGTCTTTCGAGGAGGCGAAGATGGCCGTCTCCTCCATCGTGTTCGAAGCCAACAACGCCGCGATCCTGCCCGAGCTTCGCGGAGTGCGAAGCGACGATGTCTTCCTCCGAGGCGGGGCGTTCCTGCCAGGCTATGCCGAGCAACTCGACCGGCAGGCTTGCGACATCCTGAAGGGTGGCTTGCAGGCCGATCCGCAGGCGATGGCCGCCTTTGTCAAAGAACGCATCGCCCAGCCCGACATCCAAGCGGAAATCAATGCCGAGGTGGCGAGGCACAACGGCCAGGGCTCACGGGGCTCGAATGTCCGGCTGCGCGCGCGGACCATCCAGGGCTGGAAAGCCAAAATCGTCAGAGACCTGCAGGCAAACAGCCAGTCGCTGCGGCCTTACCTGGCGCAGAAGTACGACGCGCGCAAGCTGCGCGAGGCCACCCACTTCGCCCTGCGCACTGAGCATGTCGAAACGGAAAGCGTGTTCAACCACCTGGCAGTTTTCGCCGAGCTCAAGAGCGCAAGCGACGAAGGCACGCTCGTCGGAGAAGGCAAGTTTCTGCTGGACCTCCACACCATCGCTAACCTGGATATCTACCGTAGCGCGGCGCCGACGCCCCGGGGCTTGCACGGCCCGGTCACAGTGGAGCAAGCTCGCCTGAACGATGTAAGCAAACAGGTGCGCCTAGGGCACACCTACCGGTACATGGAACAGCACCTGGTGCCTCGGCGCTGGTGGCCGTTCTTCCAGTGGGAACCACTCGAGACGGCGATCGACGCCGATGAGGCTGCCGGCGCCACGGCCGAACTGCGAGCCCAGGGCGAAGCAGCGGGCAAGGCGTCGCGGGCGGCCATCCACAGCGTGGTGGAAGGCCACGGTCCGGGCAACCACGCGGCCAAGCGGGCGGCGACGGAGGCCACACTGCGCGCCGAGAGCCTGACCCTGGCCGAGCACCTCCTGAACCATCCAAAGCTCGCTTCAGCGTTGAAGACCACCGGCAAGGTGCTGACCGTCGCCGCGGTGGCCGTCATGACCTATCAGCTCGGGGAGGCCATCTACAAAGACATCCAGAACGGCGACCGCCAAGCCCATGCCACGCGCAAGGTGCTGGCCGAATTGCTGGTGGGCTTGGCAGGCGCCGAGCTGGGTGCCTTGGGCGGTGCGGCCACGGGCGCAGCGGTCGGCACCTGGGCTCTGCCGGGAATCGGCACCATCGTGGGCGCCTTTGTGGGCGGCCTGCTCGGCGGCGGGCTTGGTTTCAAGGCCGGCAGTGCCGCGGGCGACGCGGCTTACGGTGTCACGCAAAGCGCGGTGGATGCGGTGATTGACCAGATCGCAGCCGACGGCAGCCATGCAGCGCCCGGCACCTTGGGCCAGCTGTTGGCGGCCCCTCGCAAGAAAGCTGTGCTGATCGTGCAGGCCGGCTCGAAGGACGACGGCCTGGTCAACGCTGGCGAGCTGCGGGCCGGCATCGAATCGCTGGGCGGCACGCTGTCGGTCAGCGACGAGCAAATCGGCCGGCTCGTCAACGCTTACGACGCGGCCGGCGTGGGCGCGCTGACGGTCGACGATCTGGAACGTGCCATCCGCGACGAGGCGCTGGTCGTGGACGCCTCGGGCGCCCTCACGGTCGACCCCTACCCGTTCAGCGTCAACCTGTCCGCCGGGGGCCAGGAGACGCAGGCGGCTCACATCGCGCAACGGCTCGTCAACCTGGGCTCGGGCGACGAGGGCGATGACCGCCGCCTCAACGCCGGCGAGCTGGTCGGTGCGTTGGAGGAGGCCGGCTACGAGGTGCTGCACGCCGACGGCGACGATGGCGGCTGGGACGAAGGCGCGGACAAGGACGAAATGGCCCGCATGCTGGCCGCCTACGACGCCAGCGGCGATGCGGCGGTGACGGAGGGCGAGCTGGCCCTGGCCATCCGCGATGGCGCCTTGACCTTCACCACCGAAGGCGAGGTGCTGGTCGACACCAGCCGCATCCTTGGACAGTCGGGCGAGCAGTCCGCTCACCTGGCGCTGCGCATCGTCCGCGCCGGCTCGCAGGATGGCGCCTGGCGCAACGCCGACGAGTTGCAGCGCGGCCTGGAGCGTGCGGGGTTCGATGACGAGCTGAGCGACGAGGACATCGACGCCTTGATCGCCCGGTATGGAAAGGATGGCGTTGGCGCCATCGGCGTGGCAGGCCTGAAACAGGCCATCGACGACGGCGTACTTGTGCTGCACCCCAACGGCGCGGTGCGCTTTGACGCCACGGCGGGCTGAGCGTTCGCTTCCAGCCTGCAATACTGCTCAACAGGCCAATCCCGTTGACAACGAGATCCAGTAACTTCCAACCAAGACTTCCTACCCGCTGGTACGGCGGAAGGGGGCCAGGTCGGCAGGTACAGGCAATCCACTGCTCACTTGCCAAACAATTTTTGAAGAAGGCGCTCAGACTCGCGGAGACCTTCTTCGGTGAAAACAACACTCTTCGCTTTTCCCATGGGATCGGAAATCAAACCCTTCTCATGCAAACGCGACATCACATCCCAGTCAAACGATTTCCAGGCTCGCGAGCCCCCATGCAGACCAAGATGAAGAAGCGCAAGAACCGCTTCGTCGATTCGACCGTTATCAAGCTCCACAAATTTCCCCCTCTTGCTGACGCCATGCCTCTTGAGCTTTTGCACTGTCTCGCGGTAAGCGGTCGACAACGGCGCCGCCGATTTGACAAAGCACCAGACCAGCACGGCCGTTCACGGTCCGCTTAAGCCGGGTTGGGCCTCATGGCGAAACGAACTTTGCTTTCTTCAAATCATTTCGACATGTGCACCGTACAGAACCACGGTGCCGTCAGCAGTGAGAAGTTGCATAGGCTCCGCAATGGCTTGCGCAACCAAAAGTCGATCAAACGGGTCGCGGTGATGGTCGGGCAGCCCATCGAGTGCTTCAATGTGCTTGCCCAACACAGCAAGCTCTTCGTACCCGCTCTCACGAGCTGCTCTGCGCACCTCGACCACATTCGCGTCGAGCTTTCCAATGCCAGACTTGATCGCCACCTCCCACAGGGACGCTACGCTGAAAAAAACCTGGTTGTCGTCATTTAAAAGCCGAGCGGAGATGCGTTTGATTTTTGGACTGCCGGCCAGCGCCCACAGCAACACGGGCGTGTCCAGCAAGAGCCTCACGTATTGCCTTCGAAGGAATCCAACACATCATTCGGCAAGAGCGCATCGAAGTCATCAGGCACCTTGAGTTTGCCCTTGAGCAAGCCAATTCGACGCTTTGCTCGGGTAGGCACATCCACTGCCACGAGCTTCGCTTCTGCTCGCCCATGAGGACCGATCAAAATCGTCTCACCTGCAGCAGCTCGTTGCACCAGCTGAGACAAGGTGGACTTCGCTTCATGCATACCAATGACTGAGTTCATGGATGAAAATCTAGCCCGAATCTAGCTAGAACGCAAGCGATCTGTTCACGCGCCTCCGGGAAGCCCA
>JAZKHH010000219.1:0-1633 GCA_040385465.1 Pseudomonadota bacterium
TGCCGGCCGACCCGTTCCAGGCCGAGCAGGGCCTGCCAGATCTCGGCGATGGCGTTTTCGGTTTCACCCTGGGGCGCTTCGTAGCCGCGGCTCGCCAGCGCGCTTTCCCCGGGGGCGGGCAGGGCGCGGCGGTCGAGCTTGCCGTTGGCATTGAGCGGCAGGGCGTCCAGGTGCACATAGGCGCTGGGCACCATGTACTCGGGCAGGTGCTCGAGCAGGGCGGCGCGCAGCCGTTCGGCCGTTACCGGCTCGCCGCAGAAGTAGGCGACCAGGCGCGGGTCCGTGGTGCCGTCCGCGCGGGCGATGACCACCGCTTCGCGCACCTCGGGGTAGGCGTTGAGGGCGGCCTCGATTTCACCCAGCTCGATGCGAAAGCCGCGGATCTTCACCTGGAAGTCGTTGCGCCCCAGGTACTCCAGGGTCCCGTCGGCCAGCCAGCGGCCCAGGTCTCCGGTCTTGTACAGGCGCGCCTGGGGCGCGTCGCTGAAGGGGTCGGCGATAAAGCGCTCGGCGCTCAGCTCGGGGCGGTTCAGGTAGCCGCGGGCCACGCCGACGCCGCCGATATGCAGCTCGCCGGCCACGCCCAGGGGCGTCGGTTCACCGCGCGGGTCGAGCACATGCACCTGCAGGTTGGCGATCGGCCGGCCGATGCTCGGGCGTTCGCCCAGGTCGCGGATCAGGTCGAGGGTCGCGTCGACCGTGCACTCGGTGGGGCCGTACATGTTGTAGAAGCGGATGCTGTCGCAGCCGCGCAGCTTGGCCCAGGTGCTGGCGTTGATCGCCTCGCCGCCGAGCAGCACGCTGACCGGCTGGTAGCTGCGCCGCTCCAGCAGGCCCGCGGCGAGCAGGGTCTCGAGCTGCGAGGGGGTGGAATCGAAAGCGTGCACCTGATGGCGTTCGAGGAAATCCAGCAGCTCGCTGCCACTGGCGCGAATCAGCTGCGGGATGATCACCAGGCGATGGCCGAAGCACAGCTGGGCCAGGCCCTTGATCGACATGTCGAAGAAGAAGCCGGCGTTAAGGGCCACGGTGGCGCGTGCGGGGCAGTGCTGGTGGGTGGTGCGGGCCAGCACCTGGCAGAAGTTGTAGACCGAGCGGTGCTCGACCATCACGCCCTTGGACTGCCCGGTGGAGCCGGAGGTGTAGATCACATAGGCCAGGTGCGCGGCGCTCAGGCCGGGCACCTGCGGGTTGTGGTCGAACGCCGGTTGCTGGGCGGCCTGCAGCGAGTCGGGGTCATCGAGCAGCAACAGCGGGATCTCGCCCACCGGCAGTTGAGCGGCCAGCGTCTGCTGGCCGAGCACGACCTGGGGGGCGCAGTCGCGCAGCATAAAGGCCATGCGCTCGACGGGGTGCGCGGGGTCGATGGGCACATAGGCGGCACCGGCCTTGAGCACGCCGAGCAGGCCGACGACCATCTCGAAGCCGCGCTCGGCGCAGATGGCGACGCGCTGGTCGGGCTGCACGCCGAGGGCGAGCAGGCGCTGGGCCAGGTGGTTGGCGCGGCGGTTGAGCTGGGCGTAGCTGAGGCACTGATCGTCATGCACCAGGGCGACGGCCTCTGGCTGGCGCTGGACCTGGGCCTCGAACAGCTGGTGGATCGGCTGGGCCGGGCCGAAGTCGCTGGTGCTGG
>JAZKHH010000220.1:0-14411 GCA_040385465.1 Pseudomonadota bacterium
GCGAGTGACGCTTTGACCAACAAGGCGTAGAAAAAGCCGTCGCCCGGTGAGCTCAAGGGGTCGCTCGGGTCGGACAGCCCCGGCAGCAGCGAGCCGCCCACCTCGGCGAAATGTTGCGCGTCGGGGTGATCGCGCAGGAAGCCTTGGACCACCTGCGGCCCCTCCGCCAGGAACACCGAGCAGGTGGCATACAGCAAACGCCCGCCGGGCTTGACCAACGGCCACAGGCTGCGCAGCAGGCGGTCTTGGGTGCGGGCCAGGGCCGGCAGGTCTTCCGGGCGGCGCAGCCAGCGGATGTCGGGGTGGCGCCGCACGATGCCCGAGGCGCTGCAAGGCGCGTCGAGCAGGATGGCATCGAAGGCCTGGCCGTCCCACCAGCGCGCGGTGTGCGCGGCGTCTGCGGCCAGGATGTGCGGCGTGGGCAGCTTGAGGCGCTCCACCGTCTCGCTCACCTTCACCAGGCGCTGGGCGTCGCTGTCGAGCGCCCACAAGTCCATGTCGGCCAATTCCAGCAGGTGGGCGGTTTTGCCCCCCGGCGCCGCGCAGGCGTCGAGCACCCGGGCCTTCGCAGGCAACACCGGCAGGCCGGGCCGGTTTTGCAGCAGCAAGGGGGCGGCCAGTTGGGCGGCCAGGTCTTGCACCGACACGTCGCCGTCGGCAAAGCCGGGCAGCTGGTGCACCGGGGCCGGCCGTTCGAGTTGCACCGCCTGCGGCAACAGCGGGTGGTCGTTGTGGGTTCGCCCGCCCAAGCCGGCGGCCAACAAGCGCTGCAGGTAATCGGCCGCGCTGCCCCGGCGCGCCTGCACCCGCAGGCTCATCGGTGCATGCTGGTTGTTGGCTTGCAGGATGGCTTTCCAGTGGGCGGGCCAATCGCGCTGCAACTGCTGCACCCACCACACCGGGTGGTTGCTCTGGGCCACCGGCTGGCGCAGCAGCAAGGGCACCAAGGTGGCCCGCTCGCGCAAGAAGCGCCGCAGCACCGCGTTGACGAAAGAAGCGCTGCTGGCTTGCAGCCGCTTCGCGGCGGCCACCGCCTGGTTGACGAGGGTGTGGTCTTCGTAGGGCGGGGCGTCGCCTTCAGCCGGCCACAGCAGGGCCAATGCCGTGAGCAGCAGGGCATCGACGGCGGGGGCGGGTGCTTTGGGCACCAGGTGCGCGCGCGCGGCCTCCGCACTGCCCAACCGTCGCAGCACCGTGAAACTCAGGGCTTGCGCGGCAGGGCGCAGGGCCGAGGGGCAGCGGGCCAAGGCCGCGGTCAGGGAGCCGCCTTCGCGCACCATTTGCACGGCTTCGGCGGCGCGCAGCAGGTGGGTCGACAAGGCCGGTCCCTGCGCGGGCGCGGCCGGCGAACCGGAAGAGGAAGGGGCGGAGGCGGGGGAGGGGAAGGAAGGCGTGTTCACCCGCGCAGTCTACGAGGCCGCCTCGGGCGGCGTCCACGGCGGCAAATGGCGCGACACCTTGCGCTGCAACAGCGACACCAAGGCCGGGTCCATGTGGTCGTAGTCGTCGGGGATGTCCAGGCAGATCACCCGCGCCTTCAAATGCGGGCGGAAGCGTGTTTGCAGCTTGCGGCGGTGGACCTTTTCCATCACGAAAACCAGGTCGGCCCAGGCCACCAGTTCTGAGGTCAACGGGTTGTCGGCCTCGCGGTTGGTGCCGGCCGAGCTGCAGTCCAGCCCTGGGTGCTTGGCGAACACCTGCTCAGCGGTGGGGCTGCGCAGGCGGTTCTGGCTGCACACGAACAACACGTGCAGGCGCCGGGCCGTTTTCACCGCCGGCGCCGGTCGGTCCCGGGTGCGGACGGCAAGCGTTCCTCTCCCAAGATGTAGGGCAGCAAGCGCACGATGTTGCGGGCGTCGTCGATGCCGCGGTGGACCGTGCCCTCGAACTCCAGACCGGCCAAGCGCAGCGCGTCACCCAGCCCCGGCTTGCGCGTGAGCGACTGGCGCTCGCCCATCAGGCGCTTGAGGTTCAGGTGCGGGGCGCCCAGGGGGTAGGGCAGGTGGTGGAACAGGCAGTCTTGCCGCAGCTGATTCAGGTCGTAGTCGCCCCAGGAGCCGAACACGAAGGAGGCGTCTCGGTACAGCCAGGTGGTCAGGCGCGCCAGCATGGCGCCGAACAGCGGGGCCTGGGCCACGTCTTCCGGGGTGATGGAAGTGAGCTGGCGGCAAAACGGCGTGAGCACCGGGTGGCGCACCGGGCGCACGAAACTCTGGAACTCGTCGATCGGCTGCAGGCTGGCGGCGTCGACCAGCACCGCACCGATCTCGATGATCTCCATCTGGTCGCGCGGCACGCTGCCCTGGTCGCAGCAAGTGGCTTCGAAGTCGATGACGAGGTAGTGATCGGGGGTCATGGGGTACAGGCATGGCGGCGCACGACTGCCAGGTGCGTTGCCGTGCTTGGCAGCACTGGCTCGATGATATCGGCGCCCATGCGCACCGTCATGGGCCGCTCGGGCCAGGTCATGACTTCCGTCACTGGCCAGCGCTGCAGCAACCCTGCGGTGGGCTGTTTTCTGTCAGCCACCGGGCGCTGCGGCCTCCACCTCGACCAGGCAGTCGTAGAAGGTCGGTGCCCGGCCGATGTCGGTCAGCCGTTGGCTGGTCACTTCATTGGCGTTCTTGCCATCGCCGGCCAGCTTCTTCCACCACACCGACAGCGCCACCACCACCCCGGGGCGCGCCCGGTCGGTGACGCGGGCCTGCAGCGTGAGGTGGCCGCGGTCGTTGAACACCCGCACCGCTTGGCCGCTGCGGATCTGCCGCGCTGCGGCGTCCAGCGGATGGAGGTCCAACGTCGGCTCGCCTTCGGTGGCCCGCAGGCTTTGCACGTTGACGAAGGTGGAGTTGAGGAAGTTGCGCGCCGGTGGTGAAATCATCGCCAGCGGAAAGCGTGCCGCCAGGACCGGGTTGCTTTGCGCAGCCTCGTAGGGCGGTAGGTGGTCGGGCACCGGGTCCAGGCCCAGGTCGGCCAAACGCTGCGAGCGGAACTCACAGCGCCCGCTCGGTGTGGGGAAGCCGCCGTCGGCAAACGGCGCATACGGACTGGGCACATCCAGCCGCTGCCACCCGGTGCGCTTCAACGTCTCCCAGTCGATGTGGGCGCTGGCGCCTTCGCGCTTGAACGCCTGGGCCGCCAAGGCCTCGTCGCTGTCCTGGAAGCAGGGCTCATCGAAGCCCATGTGGGCGGCCAGGCGGCGGAAAATCTCGGTGTTGGGCAAGGCCTCGCCCACCGGCTCGATCGCCGGGTTGTTCGCCAGCACGTAGAGGTGGCCATAGGCCCGGTGGATGTCGACATGCTCCAACTGGGTGGTGGCCGGCAGCACGAAGTCGGCGTGGTCGGCGGTGTCGGTGAGGAAGTGCTCCAAGACCACGGTGAACAGGTCGTTGCGCGCAAAGCCCTGCGCCACCTGCACCGATTGCGGCGCCACCGCCACCGGGTTGCTGTTGTAGACGATCAGCGCCTCGATCGGCGGCTCGGCCTGCAGCAGCGCCTCGCCGATGGTCGACATGTTGACCGTGCGCGGCGTGCGCCCGGCCAGCAGGTCGGGGCGCTGCAGGGCGGCCTCATCGACCGGGAACGCACCGCTGGTGGACAGCAGCAGGCCGCCCGCCGCATCCCGCCAGTGGCCCGCCAGCGCCGGCAGGCAAGCCACCGCCCGCACCGCGTTGCCGCCGCCGCGGGCGCGCTGCATGCCGTAGTTCAGGCGGATGGCGGCCGGGCGGATGTGCCAGTAGTCGTGCGCCAGCTGCTCCACCTCGCTGGCGGCAATGCCGCACAAGGTGGCCACGCGCTGGGGTGGGTAGTCTTGCGCACGCTGGGCCAATTCGTCGGCCCCCAAGGTGTGGCGGGCCACGTAGTCGTGGTCGATCCAACCCTCGCGCCACATCACGTGCATCAGGCCCAGGGCGAGCGCGGCATCGGTGCCGGGCAGCAGGGCAATGTGCTGGTGGCACTTCTCCGCCGTCAACGAGCGGTAGGGGTCGATGGCGATCAGCTTGGCGCCGGCGCGCTTGGCCTGCTGGGCCCGCGTCCACAAGTGCAGGTTGGAGGCGATGGCATTGGCGCCCCAGAAGATGATGAGCCGGGCGTTGTCGAACTGCTCCACATCCGTGCCCCAGCGTGTGCCAAGGGTGTAATTCAACGCCTCCACGCCGGCCGTGGCGCAGATGGTGCGGTCCAGCCGGCTGGCGCCCAGGCGGTGAAAGAACCGCGCCGACATCGAGTCGCCCTGCACCAGCCCCATCGTCCCGGCATAGCTGTAGGGCACGATGCGCTGGGGGTCGACCGCGGCAATCCGCTTCAAGCGGCCGCTGATCTCCTCGAGTGCCTGTGCCCACGACACCGGCTCGAAGGCCCCCTGTCCCTTGGGCCCCACCCGCCGCAGCGGCTGCAACACGCGCTCGGGGTGGTAGGTGCGTTCGATGTAGCGGCTGACCTTGGTGCACAGGCTGCCGGCGGTCGGGGGGTGGCTCGGGTCACCGGCCACTTTCACCGCCACCGGCTGGCCCCCCGGTGGGGTGATGGTGGTCACCAGCATCGCGCAGGTGTCGGGGCAGTCGTGTGGACAGGCCGCGCGCACCACCGTGGTGGTGGCGGCGGGCGCGATCTCGATGGGCAGGGTCGTCAAAGACATCGCAGGCTCCACAGGCAGTCAGGGCCGATTGTCGTTGACGACCGCCCTGCGCCTGTGAGCCTGCGGTGCTCACTGGGTCGTGATCGACGCCAGGTCGAAGCGGACGGGGCCGTCGAAGGTGCGGCGTGGCCGTCCGGTTTCCACGGCGCGGCCGTCGGCGATGCGCAGCTTCGGATCGTGCTTGAGGTAGATGCGGCTGCCGCTGCCATAGGCCACGATGCGGTCCACAGCGTACATCTGCGTCACGTCACGGTACTCGGTCACGCCCGCATTGCGGTACTTGGAGTTGCCGGCATCGACCTTGTAAGTGTCGAAAGTCAGGCGAACCCACTGGCCACGCAAGGCAGTGCCGGCGGGCAGGGCGGTGGGTGTCACGAACGAGTGGCCCCCGCTGTCGGAAGCCACCGCCGACACCGTCCCGGTGTGCGAGGCCACTGGGGCGCTCAGCGACTGTCCGGGCGCCTGCAGGCGGGTGCCTGCCAGCATGTAGGCCTGGCTGGCGCCAGCCAAGGTGCTGCGAATGGCCACCCGCCCGTTGGTCGAGAACTGACCGTCGGCGGTGGCGGTGACCGCAGCGGGGCGGTTGCGGTCCATGTTGACCAACACCGTGTCGACCCGACCCCCGACGAAGGTGATGCGCAAGGCCAGTTGCTCATCGCTCGCGCTGCCGCTGCCCAGGGGCAGTCGCTCCACCGACTGGATCTGTGACGCGCCGCGCAGCGGCTCGATCACGCTGACGAACAGCGATTCCAGCGGGCCTTGGCCCCGGTGGCGCAGCATCAGCACAGGACGCCAGTGCTTGTAGAAGTCGGCCGGGTCGCTGGAGTTGGGCATGCCCTGCATGGCAGGCGCGGGGCTCTTGCCGACATACACCTGCGACGTGCCGGTGGGCACGACGAAGATGCGCGCGCCACTGCTGGCGCCTTGCTCTACAAAGCGGATGTCCCAGGTCTGCGCGGGCGCGGCGGCGCTGTAGACGTCCCGAAAGATGCCGTACTTGGCGTTCTCGGGCGGCGAGTAGGTCCAGGTTTCAGCGCCCTCCAGCAACGGTGTCTCGCCGGGCATCCGCGTGAGGTTCAGCGACGTTTGCCCCGACAGGGTGCCGCTGGGCGGTGGCGTGGTCGAGACGAACTCGGTGCTGCCATGCACCAGGTAGTCGTGCACCGCACCGCCCGACACGCGGAACACGTCCACCACGTAGGACTTGGCGGGGTCCATGCCGTTGTAGGCCATCAAGCGCTGGTAACGGTCGGTCACCCCAAGGTAGGCGCGTGCGCCGTCGGCTTCCGTGACCGTCACCCCGTTGGCCGCAGGGGCGAAGTGCAGGATGTCCGGCTGGGTGTAGAAGTGCCCCGGGTCGCCGATGTCTTCGTTGCCCCCGCGCTGCTGCGCTTGGCGGTCCACCACCACCGTGTTGTGCGACACGGTGGACTGGATGATGTTGCGACCGGGGATGCGCACGTACTTGTTGTCGCCGATCACTTCCTTGCCGTAAGCGTTCAGGGTGAAGCTGAGCAGGTCTCTCTCGCAGTGCAGGCCGCTGTCGTTCAAGGCCAGGTTCACCTGCGAGGCGTTGCCCGCGCCGCCGGCGCCCATGGCCGCGTGGCCGAAGCCCGGCATCAGCGCGGTGCGAGAACCCAGGATGTGCGGCGCCACCATGTTGCCGTTGGTGTTGCCGAACGGCGGCAGCCGGCCGTCGGGCCAGGTCACCGAGTTGATCGAGTCCAGCCCCATCTGAAACTGCGCGGCCTTCTCCCTCAGCGACGCCAGCAAGGCTTGCTCGCGAGGGGTGGCTGGCGGGTAGGCCTTGAAGAAATTCAGCGTGGAGCCGATGTAGCCCAGGGTGGCGCGCAGGTAGGTGTTGCCATAGCTGAAGCACTGGGGGTACATGCCGTCGCGGGTGAGCATGTTGCCCGCCTTGATCAGGCCGTAGTTCAAATGCTCCACCACGTCGATCTGGCCGGTGAGCTGGGCCACCTGGGCCGACTGCGAGAGCTGCCCCACCAGGTTGTTGCCCGACATGTTGTTGATGCCGATGTTGTTGAACAGGTACTGCAGGTGGTTGATGTAGACGTCGCGCAGGACCTTGGCGCGGGTGTCGTACTTCATTTCTGCCGACAGGGCCGTCCACACCTCGTGAGCGCTGTTCATGGCGTCAAGCGTGTAGATCAAGTTTTCCGGCCACTCGTGCGCCACGCCGTTGTATTCGCTCAGGCGCATCGTCCAGGCCGTGCGCTGTGCGTCGGGGTTGGCGTTGCTCGGGTACTGCGAGTTGTTGCCGCGCAAGGTGTAGTCCGGCAGGTACATCGACAAGTGCAGCAGCCCCAGCGCAATGCGCCGTCCGAAGCGCGGGTCTTTGCTGCCGAGGTAGGCCTGCGACATGTCCTTCATGCGGTCGGTGAGGAACACGAACTTGTTGTGGTCGATGCGCTGCTGCAGGTACGACTTGCCCCCGTTGGCGGTGCGCCACACCGGAATGCTCACCGTCTTGCCACTGAGCACCGAGTAATTCTCCAGCGTGGCGCGGCCATCGTTGGCGGAATACACGAGCCCGGCGCAGGTGATCTCGTTCGGCCGTTTGGGATCCCAGCTGAAGCCCGCGCCCGGGCTGTGCGGGCACACGACCGCAGGCCCGCTGTAGGGGGCCTGCGTCGGCACCAAAGCGATCCACTCTGCCTCGGTGAAGCGGTCGTAGAGCGCCTGCGCATTGCGCTGATCCATGTGGCGGCCGAGCCAGAACGGACCTTCGGCCGCGGCGGTGCGGGTCAGGCGCGAGGCCCAGGCCACTGGTGCCGGTTTTTGCGTGAAATCGAACCCTGGTGCCGGCGCTGGTGTGCCACCTGGGGCCGGTGCCGGTTCGGGCGCAGGTGCAGGTCCAGGAGCCGCTGCAGGGCCGGGCATCGGCGCGCCAGGCGTCAGCGGTGCGGTCAGCGCCCCCAGCTCGCCGGGTGACAAGGGGCCGTCGTCGTCGCTCTGACTGTTGAGGTTGCCGGTCGTTGCGCCGGTGTCGGCTGCTGCCACCGTGCTGGACGAGGTGCCGCCCTGTCCGCCGCCGCAACCCGCCAGGCCTGTCACCACCAGGACCACGACGCCCAATTTCCAACGACCTTGTGTTGACAACCACATGTTTGCTGCTCCTGAGACTTGCCTTTGACGGCGGGGTCGCGCCTTCATCTCGGTCAGAGCGCGCCGCAAGGCGGCCGCTGAACCGGATTGAAACCACCCCACGAAAGCCGAATTAAGCATGCAGCCGCTGGGGTCGTGCAAGGACAATGACAACTGCTTACCAAGCGTACGCAAACTGACGCAAAACCTGGGCTCCGACTGTGCAACACGGCACACTTCGGGCATGGACCGTCCTCTTTCCGCTTTGTCCACGCCGTCGACCCCGCAGGTGCTGGTGGCCTGTTTGTGTGCGCGCTGGTGTGGCACCTGCCGGGATTACCAGGCCGTGTTCGACGCCTTGCGGCAGCAGTGGGCCGACCGGGCCTGCTTCAGATGGGTCGACATCGAAGACGAAGCCGACACCGTGGGGTCGGTCGAAGTGGAGAATTTCCCCACTTTGCTGGTGGCCCAAGGCGGCGACATCCGGTTCTTCGGACCGCTGCCGCCCCATGCCCAAACCCTGCGCACGACCGTCGAGCGTGCCTTGAACGCCCCGTTGATGGCCTCAAGCGACCCTGCGGTGACGGCCTTGGCGCAGCGTCTGGCCGGCCAGGTCTGAGGCCAGGCGGACCGCCGCGCGGCGACGACACACGCCAGGGTTTCTGCGCCTCAGTTGCGCAGGCGGCTGTTGCTGGGCACGCTGGCCAGCAAGAACTCCATCTGATCGGCCAAGATGCGCCGGCCCCGCAGGATCATGTCTTCATGCAGGCTGGGCACATAAGGCAGGTACATCAGGCTCATGCGCGCTTCTTCGGGCAGGCGGTTGGCCTTGTGTCCGTTGCAGCCGCGGCAGGCGGTGATGCAGTTCATCCAGGTGTCGGCGCCGCCGCGCGAGGTCGGGATGATGTGCTCGCGCGTCAAATCGTCGGTGTGGAAGTGCCCGCCGCAGTAAGCGCAGAAGTGCTTGTCGCGGGCAAACAGCTTGTGGTTGGTGAGGGCGGGAATGTGGCGCCAGGCCCGGCTCGGAATGGCACCGCGCACCGCAATGATCGGGTGCACGTCGATCACCGACTGCATGCCGCTGCAACGCTGGATACCGCCACGCAGCGTGGCAAAGGCGTCGCCCAAGGTCCAGGCGATGCTGTTGCTGGCGTAAAGGGTGGCCGCCTCCTGGGATGAAATCCAGGCTTGGGGGCGGCCCGACATGTCGAGTTGCAGTACGTCCACGTGCGCGCTCCTTCCTCGCAGCGTAACCCAACCCACCCCTGTCCCTCAAGGGGCCTGGCCTCACAAGGTGCCAGGGGCGGGGCATGGGCCGGCCTTCGGTCGAGAAAATCACAGGGCAGGGTGCGAGCCGCGTCACGGAAGGCGCGCTGTGCAAGCGGCGCAACACCCCCGGTGCGCTTCGTGGCCAGCCCCTTGGCCAAGCCCCCAGCAAGCATTTCGACCCTTGGGTCGCCATCAACCCGGCCGCCCTGACATGGCGGCTTGCCAGTTTTCGTCCTGTCCACCGGCCGATCACCCCTCCATCACCCTATGGGAGTGCGCCCCTGCGCACAAACCCCTACAAATTGCGGTTGCATCCCATTCCAACGGCGGTGAATAATGGGCAGAATAGAACGACCGTTCGATCTATTTTGTATGTCAGTGGTGTGTCTCTTACTTGTGACCGGCGGGCTGTTCGTTGCGTTGGAGCCCACTTTTCTCGGCTGTGCCCGGCTTCATCCTGTCTTGGAACCCTTCTGCGTGATCCCCATGTCCTCCGTGCCCCGTCCTGCTGCTGAACTGGCCTTGAGCGCTGTCGCGCCCCGCGGTGCCGTGAAGGGCCGGCAAACACGTGCGGCCATCCTGGACGCCGCGTTGCGCCTGGCGGCTGAAAAGGGTTTGGAGGGTTTGTCCATGGGCGTGCTGGCCGACGTCACCCAGATGAGCAAGTCGGGCGTGTTCGCCCATTTCGGCTCGCGCGAGGAATTGCAAATCTCGGTGATTCGCGAGTACCACGCCCGCTTCGCCGACGAAGTGTTCTTCCCCGCCATGCGCCATCCGCGTGGCATGCCCCGGTTGCAGACGCTGTTCGAGCGCTGGGTGCGCCGGGTGTCGGAAGAGATCGATTCCGGCTGCCTCTACATCAGTGGCGCGGTCGAGTTCGACGACCGGCCCGGCCCGGTGCGCGACGCCTTGGTGGACATGGTCGAGGCGTGGCAGCAGGCCTTGCAGCGCGCCATCGAGCTGGCCGTGGCCGAGGGCCACCTGCACCCGCGCACCGATGCCCGCCAGCTGTTGTTTGAGGTTCACGGCCTCGTCCTCGCCCTTCATCACGACGCCCGTTTTTTGCGGCATGCTGGGGTGCTGCAGCGCGCCCAGGCGGCGTTCGAGCGGGTGGTTCGCGACAGCGCCACGCCTGCGGGCCTGGCGCTGTTGACAGCCGGTGAGCAGCCAGGGCGTGCGGGCGCCCGTTCGTCGTCTTCTACCACCCTCACGCCGCGGGGTGCGCGCAAACCGCGGCCCTGATGCACTGAGCTGACCACACGCTGTCGACCCGGCAGGGTTGTTTCAATTTTCCGATTCGTTGCCGTCCCCCCTCTCTGTTGCCGCACCCCTTGACCCAGGAGCTTCACCATGCCCCAGTACACCCCCCCGATGCGCGATGTGCAATTCGTGATGCACGAACTGCTGGGCGTGGTCGATGAGCTGCGGCAGATGCCGCGCCATGCCGACATCGACGCCGACACCATCAACGCGGTGCTGGAAGAGGGCGGCAAGTTCGCCGCCGGGGTGGTCTTTCCGCTGAACCTCAGCGGCGACGCCGAAGGCTGCCGCCTCGACAAGACCACCCATGAAGTCACCCCGCCCAAAGGCTTCAAGGAGGCCTATGCCCAGTTCGTCGAGGGCGGCTGGCCGTCGTTGAGCTGCGATCCGGCTTACGAAGGGCAGGGCTTGCCGATCACCGTCAACCAAGTGTTCTATGAGTTCCTTAACAGCGCCAACCAGTCCTGGACCATGTACCCCGGCCTGTCGCATGGCGCTTACGAGTGCCTGCACGCCCATGGCACTGAGGCGCAGAAAACCACCTACCTGCCCAAGCTGACCAACGGCGAATGGACCGGCACCATGTGCCTGACCGAGCCCCACTGCGGCACCGACCTCGGCATGCTGCGCACCAAGGCCGAGCCGCAGCCCGACGGCACCTACCGCCTCACCGGCCAGAAAATTTTCATCTCCGCCGGCGAGCACGACCTGGCCAGCAACATCTTGCACCTGGTGCTGGCCCGCCTGCCCGACGCCCCGGCCGGCTCCAAAGGCATTTCGCTGTTCCTGGTGCCCAAGTTCCACGTCCAACCCGACGGCAGCCTCGGCGAGCGCAACCCGGTCTACTGCGGCGCGCTTGAGCACAAGATGGGCATCCACGGCAACGCCACCTGCGCCATCAACCTCGACGGTGCCGTTGGCACGCTGGTGGGTGAGCCCCACCGCGGCCTGGCCGCCATGTTCGTGATGATGAACACCGCCCGCCTGGGCGTGGGCATGCAGTCGCTCGGTCTGACCGAGGTGGCGTACCAGAACGCCGTGGTCTACGCCAAGGACCGGCTGCAGATGCGCGCCTTGTCCGGCGTCAAGGCGCCCGACAAGGCGGCCGACCCGATCATCCATCACCCCGACGTGCGCAAGATGCTGCTCACCGCGCGGGCTTACGCCGAAGGCGGCCGCGCGCTGGCCACCTACACCGCCTTGCTGGTCGACAAAGAGCTCAGCCACCCGGATGAAGCCGTGCGCCGCGAGGCGGCCGATGAGGTGGCCTTGCTGACCCCCATCGTCAAGGCCTTCTTGACCGACAACGGCTGGATCGCCACCTCGCACTGCCTGCAGGTCTTCGGTGGCCATGGCTACATCACCGAATGGGGCATGGAGCAGTACGTTCGCGATGCCCGCATCAACATGATCTACGAGGGCACCAACACCATTCAGTCGCTTGACCTGCTGGGCCGCAAGGTGCTGAGCGACAACGGCGCCAAGCTGAAGAAATTCGGCCAGCGCATCCGCGACTTCGTCGAGGAAGAGGGCGTCAACGAGGCCATGCAGGAGTTCGTCAACCCGCTGGCCGACTTGGGCGACAAGGTCACCAAGCTGACCACCGAGCTGGGCATGAAGGCCTTCCAGAACCCCGACGAGGTGGGCGCCGCCGCAGTGGATTACCTGCGCGTGGTCGGCCACCTGGTGTTCGCCTACTTCTGGGCCCGCATGGCGAAGATCGCTTTGGAAAAGCAGGGCAGCGGTGACCCGTTCTACCGCGCCAAGCTGGCCACGGCACGCTTTTACTTTGCCAAGCTGCTGCCCGAGACGGCCGGTTTGATCCGCACCGCCCGCTCCGGCGCGGCGCCGCTGATGGACATGGAAGAGGGCCTGTTCTGAGCCTCGCTCGTTGCCCCCTCTTGCCAACCCACCCGTTCAAGGACCTGCCATGAAATCAACGCTTCTGTTCGCCGCCCTGTGCCTGGCCCCCGCCTTGGCCAGCGCCCAAGCCGCCCCCGTGGGCCTGTGGAAAACCATTGACGACGAGACCCAAAAGGAAAAGTCGGTGATCCGGTTGACCGAGACCGGCGGCGTGCTGAGCGGCACCATCGAGCGCCTGCTCGACCCGGCCAAGCAGGACGCCAAGTGCGACAAGTGCCCCGACCCGTTGAAAGACAAGCCCATCCAGGGCATGACCGTGCTGCGCAACGTGGTGCACAACGCCGACGACCCCACCGTGTGGGACGGCGGCGAGATCCTCGACCCGAACAATGGCAAGTACTACAAGGTCCGCCTGAAGCCGGTCGACGGCGGCAAGCGGCTGGAGGTGCGGGGCTACATCGGCATGCCGATGCTGGGCCGCACCCAGGTCTGGAGCCGCGTGGAGTAGCGCTCGGCCGGTTGTTGTTCTTCCCGCTCAACCCCTCTTCCCCGTCCACCCCGGCACGTCCTGCGCGACACGGCCGCCGTCTCCCACTTCACAAGGAACTCCAACCATGAACCGATTCACAGTGCGCAAAGTCGCGGTGCTGGGTGCTGGCGTGATGGGCGCGCAGATCGCGGCCCACCTGGTCAACGTCAACGTGCCGGTGCTGCTGTTCGACCTGCCCGCCAAGGAAGGTCCGAAAAGCGGCATCGCTCAAAAGGCCATCGACGGCCTGAAGAAGCTCAAGCCCGCGCCGCTGGGCGTGCCCGAAGCCAGCGCCCTGATCCAGGCCGCCAATTACGAAGAGCACCTGGCCTGGCTGGAAGAGTGCGACCTGATCATTGAAGCCATCGCCGAGCGCATGGACTGGAAGCTCGAGCTCTACCAGCGCATCGCCGCCCACGTGCCGGCGCGTGCCATCGTCGCCAGCAACACCTCGGGCCTGAGCATCACGCAGTTGGCCTCGGCCCTTCCCGAATCGCTGCGGGCGCGTTTTTGCGGCGTGCACTTCTTCAACCCGCCGCGCTACATGAGCCTGGTCGAGCTGATCCCCACGCCCACCACCGAGCCCGACGTGATCGACCAGCTCGAAGCTTTTGCCACCACCACCCTCGGCAAGTCGGTGGTGCGGGCCAAAGACACCCCCAACTTCATCGCCAACCGCGTCGGCATCGCCGGCATGCTGGCCACCATCCACGAGTCGGAAAAATTCGGCCTGAGCGTCGACATCGTGGACGACCTGACCGGCAAGAAGCTCGGCCGCGCCAGCTCGGCCACCTTCCGCACTGCTGACGTGGTGGGCCTGGACACCATGGCCCACGTCATCAAGACGCTGCAAGACAACCTCGGCCCCGACAAAGGCAACGACCCGTTCTACAGCACCTACGCCACGCCGCCGGTGTTGAGTCAGTTGATCAAGGCCGGCGCCCTGGGGCAAAAAACCGGCGCGGGTTACTACAAGAAGGTCGGCAAGGACATCCTGCGGCTCGACCCCGCCAAGGGCGACTACGTGCCGGGCGGCGGCAAGGCCGACGAGATCGTCGCGCGCATCTTGAAGAAGCCGGCTCCCGAGCGCATCAAGCTGCTGCGCGAGTCGAGCAACCCGCAGGCCCAGTTCCTGTGGTCGATCCTGCGCGACAGCTTTCATTACTGCGCCGTGCACCTGGCCGACATCGCCGACACCGCCCGCGACATCGACTTCGCCATGCGCTGGGGCTTTGGCAACACCCAGGGCCCCTTCGAGCTGTGGCAAGAGGCCGGCTGGACCCAAGTTGCCCAATGGATCAAAGACGACATCGAGGCTGGCAAAGCCCTCAGCACCGCGCCATTGCCGGCCTGGGTGTTCAACGCCCCGGTGGCCAGCCAGGGCGTGCACACGCCCGAAGGCTCCTGGAGCGCCGCGCAGCAGCGTTACGTGCCGCGCAGCACGCTGCCGATCTACGAGCGCCAGCTGTTCCCCGAAAGCGTGCTGGGCAGCGGCAGCGTGCCCGCCCTGAAAGCCGGCACCGAGCTGTTCAAGAACGACGAGGTCCGCGTCTGGACGCTGGACGGTGAGGTGCTGATCGCCAGCATCACCGCCAAGCTGCACCTCATCAGCGGCCAGGTCACCGAAAGCCTGGTCAAGGCCGTGGAGCTGGCCGAGCAGAAGTACAAGGGCCTGGTCATCTGGTCACCCGACGACGTGTTCTCCGCCGGCGCCAACCTGGAAGCGCTGATGCCGGTGTTCATGAA
>JAZKHH010000220.1:14511-39240 GCA_040385465.1 Pseudomonadota bacterium
GCGCCCGCGGTGCACGACCTGCTCAACTTCCTCAAAGACGGGTTCTCCGCCGCGGCCATGGCCACCGTCGGCACGGGCGCCATCGACAGCCGCCGCCTGGGCTACCTGCTCGACAGCGACGTCATCGTGCCGCACAAGGACGAGTTGCTCTACGTCGCCCTGCGCCAGACCCACGCCCTGTTCGACAGCGGTTACCGCCCGCCGGTGCCCACGCCGTTCCCGGTGGCTGGGCGCAACGGCATGGCGACCATCCAGGCGCAGTTGGTGAACATGCGCGACGGGGGCTTCATCAGCGCCCACGACTTCCACATCGCCTCGCTGATCGCCGAAGTGCTGTGCGGCGGCGACGTCGATGCCGGCTCGCTCGTCACCGAGGGCTACCTGATGGCCCTGGAGCGCAAGCACTTCTGCAGCCTGCTGGCCCACCCGAAAACGCAGGAGCGCGTCATGGGCATGTTGCAAACCGGCAAGCCGGTGCGCAACTGACGAAGCGCCCTGCGCGCCCGTCCTCCACTGACCGCCCATCCATCTTTCCGCCAAGGAGCCCCGCATGAGCAACACCAAGCCACTGCAAGACGCCTACATCGTCGCCGCCACCCGCACGCCGATCGGCAAATCCGGTCGCGGCTTTTTCCGCAACACCCGCCCCGACGACCTGCTCGTCGCTGCCATCCGCAGCGCCCTGCGCCAGGTTCCCAACCTCGACCCGGCCGCGATCGAAGACGCCGTGATCGGCTGCTCCTTTCCCGAAGCCGAGCAGGGCATGAACATGGCGCGCATCGCCGTCGCCCTGGCCGGCTTGCCGAGCTCGGTGGGCGGCGTGACCGTGAACCGTTTCTGCGCCTCCGGCCTTACCGCCATCCAGATGGCCGCCGACCGCATCCGTGTGGGCGAGGCCGACGTGATGATCGCCGGCGGTGCCGAGTCGATGAGCATGGTGCCGCTCGGTGGCGGGCGCCCGTCGTTCAACCCGCGCGTCATCAGCGAGCAGGAGAACATCGGCATCGCCTACGGCATGGGCCTGACCGCTGAGAAGGTGGCGGTGCAGTGGAAAGTCAGCCGCGAGGCCCAGGACGAGTTCGCCCTGCAGTCGCACTTGCGGGCTTTGAAAGCCCAGCAAGCCGGCGAGTTCACCGGTGAGATCACCCCCATCGACGTGATCGACCGCTTCCCTGATCTGGCCAGCGGCGAGACGCGCACCAAGACCCGCACCGTCAGCCTCGACGAAGGCCCCCGCACCGACACCAGCCTGGAAGGCCTGGCCAAGCTGCGGCCGGTGTTCGCCGCCCCCAAGACGCCGTCCGGCCAAGCCACCGGCATGGGCAGCGTGACGGCGGGCAACAGCTCGCAAACCAGCGACGGCGCCGGCGCCCTGATCCTGGCCAGCGAGCGCGCGGTCAAGCAGTTCAACCTCACCCCGTTGGCGCGTTTTGTCAGTTTTGCCAGCCGCGGCGTGCCGCCCGAGATCATGGGCATCGGCCCCATCGAAGCCATCCCCGCGGCCTTGCGCAGCGCCGGCTTGAACCAGTCGCAGCTCGATTGGATTGAGCTGAATGAAGCCTTCGCCGCGCAGTCCCTGGCGGTGCTCAACACCCTCGACCTGGACCGCAGCAAGGTCAACCCGATGGGCGGCGCCATTGCGCTGGGCCACCCCTTGGGCGCCACCGGCGCCATCCGCGCCACCACCGTCATCCACGCCCTGCGACGTCACAACCTGAAGTACGGCATGGTGACGATGTGCGTCGGCACGGGCCAGGGCGCGGCTGGCATCTTCGAGCGCGTCTGAGCATGGGCATCAAGACCGCGGTCCTCAACGGCGTCCTCAGCATCGAGATCGCCCGGCCTGAGAAAAAGAACGCTCTCACCGAGGCCATGTACGCCGCCATGGCCATGGCGCTGATTCAGGCCCAGACGGAGGAGGGGGTGCGCGCCATCCTCATCACCGGCCAGCCGGGCGTGTTCACCTCCGGCAACGACCTGGAAGATTTTGCCCAGCGCCCGCCGCAGACCAACGAGGCGCCGGTGTTCCAGTTCATGCGTGCGCTGGTGCGCAGCGACAAGCCGGTGGTGGCTGCGGTGACCGGCCCGGCCATCGGCATCGGCACGACGATGCTGCTGCACTGCGACCTGGTCTACGTGTCCGACGAGGCGCGTTTTTCCATGCCCTTCACCCGCCTAGGCTTGGTGCCCGAATTTGCGTCCAGCCTGTTGATGCCCCAACTGGCCGGCTCGGTGCGGGCCGCCGAAGCGCTGCTCCTGGGCGACCCGTTTGGCCCGCAGGACGCCGTCGACCGCGGCATCGCCAACGCCGTGCTGCCGGCCGGCGAGGTGCTCAACCATGCCCGTCGGGTTGCCGAGCGTTTCCAGTCCGTGCCGCCAGGGGCGGTGCAGGCGTCCAAGCAACTGCTGCGCCGCACCCAGCGGCCTTTGGTGTTGGAGGCGATCGAGGCCGAAGCGGCGGTGTTCCGGGAGCGGCTGTCCAGCCCCGAGGCGCGAGACGCGATCAGCGCGTTCTTCAAGCGGGCTTGACGAGGGAGGGGCGCCGCAGGGGCCGCCTGCTCGGCCTGGGCGCGCCTGACCTCTTCTTTCAGCCCGCGAGTGGCACGGCGCGCAGTCGAGCTGAGTTCCTCTGACGCCGCCCATGTCAACCTCCGGTATTCCATGCTTGCCGCATCAACCTGCCCAGCTTCGTGAATTCAGGCCGCTCGGCGCGCTGAACGATCAAGTACAACCCTGGGCAACAGTCACCCTGCACCGCGAAAACGCCAAGGTGGACCTTTCAAGCCCCCATCGTGCCCACGCGCTGGGGGCTTCGACATGACCCCAAACGCTTCGGGCCTCGGCTGCCGCTGCGGATGGCGTGATTCCAACGGAGGGGCTGCCCTTGCCACGAACGCCCAGGATCCTTTGCCTGTTGCTTGCCGCGCTGCTCGTTGCCGACATGGCGCTGCTGACCATCAACATGGTGCTGCTGACCACCGACATGGCCACGGAGGCCGGGGATGAAGCCCGCTGGGTGTGGGCTGGCATTGTGGGCGCCAGCCTCGTGGGCAATGTCCTCAGCCTGCTGTTCTTGGGGCTGGTCATTGCGTTCATGAAGCGTGTCCGCCATTCTAGGATGTGGCTGCAGGTCATGGTGCTTGTCAACGGACTCGGAACGGCCGCAGGCCTGCTGATCCAGGACGAGCCATTTCAAGGAGCGTCGCTGCTGGAAAACGTCGAGTTGGCGTGCCACTGGTCAGAGGTGTTGGTCTGCTTGGCGCTGGGTTTCGTCTTGCATCGCCACGGGACGAAGTCGTGGTTCGACCGAGGGGTGCCTTGATGCTGTTGCGGGGAAACGGCGTGCGCGCTTCTTCAGCCAGCCCGGCTCGATTGAAGCCTGCCACCAAAGGTTTCAATCACCACAGGGTGAGAGCGCCGGTTGGCGACCGGTGCAACTGCCATGCTTGAAGCCGCTGCCTATGGCGTCGGTCTGGTGGCGCTGGCTTCAGCGCTGCTGTGGCTGGTTGAAGCCCTGGCTGGCTGGTTGGGGGGACGCACTGCCTGGCTCATCTTCCTGGTGGTGGTGCCCTTCCTGGGCGGCTTGGCGGTGGCGTGCCTCACCGCCAACGAACTGGCATGGTGGCAACGCCTTGTCATTGCCCTGGTCAGTCCAGCCGGCGTGATCCTCACCCTGGCCGCGTGTTTCGCAGCCTTCAACCCATTGGGCGCTGTCGCTGTCAGTGGAGCGTTGCTGCAGAGCGCTTGGCAGAAGCTGCGCAGTCTTTTCATTTGAAGAGAAAGGCTCCAACGCATGCAACAACTGCTGAACGAAGTCCGCACACTGTTTGGGTCAGGCCCTGTTCCCGGCGCAGAGGCGCTGGTTGACTGGGACGGCTTTGACCTGCTGGACAAGGAAACCGCCGTGCGGTTCTTCGCAGGGAAGTCGTGGGAGGCTGTGCTCGAGCACGACCGGGGCCATGGCCCGTGCGAACTGGAGGCGTGGTCCGTGCTGCGAGCGCCACTGCTGTCCTACTACGGCCGCGCTCACCTGGAGTACCTTTTCGAGACCACGGCGAGCGACAGTCCGGATGACGGATTCGTCTCGCAACTGTTTCACCAGCTGTACCAACAGGTCCACAGGCACAAGAAAAGCCCATTCACCGCAGCTCAGACTTCGGTGCTGGTGCGCATCGCCCTGCAGCTTCCCGTGCAGTCGACAGCGCAGGGAATGGACTGTCTCACAGACGACTTTGTGGTGAGCCAGATCCAAGGTTACCTGCAGGCGCTGGACCCCCGCCTCTGAGCAGCACCAGGCCCTCCAGTCGCTGTTGAATCACGCCGTTCACGACATCCTGCCGACCTTTGTGAAGATCACCTTGGTAACGAGCCTGCTGGCCGTCCAACTCGACGTCGGGTTCGTTGGCATCACCTTCACCGCCCTGGTGGGCTGCATCGTCTTCACTGTTGGGGTGACTGAAGGTCATACTGAAAACCCTGACGTCGTCGGTGGCTGAACTCCCTTTTTATGGTCAAAACCCATGCGCCCACACGCCACTGTCTCCGTGCTGTTGTTTGGCATGACTCCCCTCGTGAGTCATGCCAACTTGTCGCATGCCTCCCCGGAGGGTCTTCTCGGGCTGGCCATGGTGGCTTTCTTGGCGGTCATCTTCCCGCCGCTGATCGCCGCCATCACCGCGCGAAAGGGCCGGGCATGGCGTGACCTGGTGATTGCAGGCAGTGTCTGGCTCACGTTCAACATCGTTTCATGCAGCGTGCCCACTGGCATCGCTGGTGGCATGTCCACCCTAGTGTATCTGAAGCGCTTCCAGGTCTTGGCCATTGTTTTCGTGGCTTCCATCCTGGTGGTGCGCCTTTGGTTTTATCTTCGTCGCAGGCGAACCGCCCGTCTGCGCATTCAAAACAAGTCACCCGGTGACTGACTCGCCAGCGAGCTGTCTGACGCGGCGCCTTGACCGGCCTGTCAGGCGCCGCGCGGCACCAGCCGCGGCTGGCGGTTCTCGTCGATCGCCACGTAGGTCAGGCTGGCCTCCGTCACCTTGACGATTTCGGGGTTGGCCGGGTTGCGCTCGGCGTACACCTCCACGTGCACCGTGATCGAGGTCTTGCCGATGCGGTCGACCTTGGCGTAAAAACTCAGCAACTCGCCCACCGACACCGGTTCCTTGAACACGAACTGGTTCACCGCCACGGTGGCCACCCGTCCCTTGGACACGCGCATCGGCAGCACCGAGCCGGCCAGGTCGACCTGGGCCATGATCCAGCCGCCAAAAATATCGCCATGGGCGTTCGAGTCGGCGGGCATCGGAATGACCCGCATCACCAGGTGGCGCTCGTCGGGGGGTGCAGCGGATTCCGCCAGGCGGTTGTCGATCTGGGGCATATTGGTGTTCTTTCCTGAACGAGACGCCCTCATTCTTCCACGATGCGCTCCCTGTCCCGCGCCCCGGTCGCCTCAGAGCCGGTGAACCCCCTCGCTCCCGTCCCCCAGGCCACCTTGGCCACCACATGGCGTCGCCTGGCGCCCTACATCTGGCGCTGGCGCTGGCGGGTGCTGCTGGCGCTGTCGTGCCTGGTGGCCGCCAAGATGGCCAACGTCGGCGTGCCTTTGGTGCTGAAGAACATCGTCGATGCGCTCACGATTCCGCCGGGCGACGCCCGTGCGGTGCTGGTGGTGCCCGTGGCCTGGCTGGTGGCCTACGGCGCCTTGCGCCTGTCGGTGACGCTGTTCACCGAGCTGCGTGAATTCTTGTTCTATCCCGTGGCCGCGCGCATTGCCCGGCAGGTGTCGCTGGAAACTTTCAACCATTTGTTGTCGCTGAGCCTGCGCTTCCACCTCACCCGCCAGACCGGCGGCGTCTCGCGCGACATGGAGCGCGGCTCGCGGGCCATCCAGTCGCTGTTGAACTACACGATCTACAACATCCTGCCGACCCTGGTGGAGATCACCCTCGTGATGAGCCTGCTGGCCGCCCAGCTCGACATCTGGTTCGTTGGCATCACCTTCACCGCCCTGGTCGTCTACATCGTCTTCACCGTCACTGTGACCGAGTGGCGCACTGTTTTCCGCCGGGCGATGAACGAGCAAGACTCGCGCGCCAACACCAAGGCGGTCGACGCCCTGATCAATTACGAGACGGTGAAGTACTTCTCCAACGAGCCTTTCGAGCAGGCCCGATACGACGAGAACCTGCGCGGCTACGAGCAGGCCGCCGTCAAGTCGCAGACGTCGCTCTCCCTGCTCAACACCGGCCAAAGCCTGATCATCGCCAGCACCGTCACCTTGCTGGTCTGGCGCGCCACCGTGGGGGTGGTGGAGGGCAGCATGAGCCTGGGCGACCTGGTGCTGGTCAACGCCCTGATGATTCAGCTCTACATCCCCTTGAATTTCCTCGGCGTGCTGTACCGGGAAATCAAGCAGTCGATGATCGACATGGAGAAGATGTTCGGCCTGCTCAGCGAGCACCGGGAAGTGGCCGACGACCCGAAGGCCCAGCCCCTGCAGCACGCCGGCGGCGCGGTCAGCTTCGACCACGTGCGCTTCGGCTACGACCCTGACCGGGTCATCCTGCACGACATCAGCTTCGACATCCCTGCCGGCAAGACCGTGGCGGTGGTGGGCCCCTCCGGCTCCGGCAAGAGCACGCTGGCCAGGCTGCTGTTCCGGTTCTACGACGTCGACAGCGGCAGCATCCGCATCGACGGCCAGGACGTGCGCCAGGTCACCCAGCTCAGCCTGCGCCAGGCCTTGGGCATCGTGCCGCAAGACACCGTGCTGTTCAACGACAGCGTGGCCTACAACATCGGCTATGGCCGCACCGAGGCCAACCTGGCCGCCATCCAGGCCGCCGCCCAGGCCGCCCACATCCACCAGTTCATCGCCTCCACCCCCAAGGGCTACGACACCATGGTGGGCGAACGCGGCCTGAAATTGTCGGGCGGCGAGAAGCAACGCGTGGCCATCGCCCGCACCTTGCTCAAAAACCCGCCGGTGCTGATTTTCGACGAGGCCACCTCCGCGTTGGACTCCGCCAACGAACGCGCCATCCAGGCCGAACTGCAAAGCGTGGCCCGCAACAAAACTGCCCTGGTGATCGCCCATCGCCTGTCCACGGTGGTCGACGCGCACCAGATCCTGGTGATGGAAAATGGGCGGATCATCGAGCGCGGTACCCACGCGCAGTTGCTGTCCCAAGCGGGACGCTATGCTGACATGTGGCGCCTGCAGCAAAGTGGCGTCGACACACCCTAACTGGGACCTGACGACGATGGAAACCAAGTGGCTCGAAGACTTTGTCAGCCTGGCTGAAACCCGCAGCTTTTCGCGCTCGGCCCAGCTGCGGCACGTGACCCAGCCGGCGTTTTCGCGCCGCATCCAGGCGCTGGAAGCCTGGGCCGGCATCGACCTGGTCGACCGCTCGTCCTACCCCACCCGGCTCACACCCGCCGGGGAAACCTTCCATGCCCAGGCCTTGGACATGCTCGGCTCGCTGCAAGCCACCCGCAACATGATGCGCGGCCACCAGGCCGCCGGCCAGGACATGCTGGCTTTCGCGGTGCCGCATTCCCTCGCCTTCACTTTTTTCCCCCACTGGGTGATGGGCCTGCGCCAGCGCTTCGGTGTCGTCAAAAGCCGCCTGATCGCCCTCAATGTGCACGACGCCGTGCTGCGCCTGACCGAAGCCAGCTGCGACCTGCTGATCGCCTACCACCACCCCTCGCAGCCGCTGCAGCTCAATCCCGACCGTTACGAGATGCTGACGCTCGGCCACGAAACCTTGGCCGCCTATGCCAAGGCCGACGCTGAAGGCAGGCCGCTGTTTTCGCTGAATGCCGCCTCCGGCGACAACATTCCTTACCTGAGCTACGCCGGTGGCGCCTACCTCAGCCGTTTGGTCGAATTGATCGTCAAGCAAGCCCCATCGCCGCTCAAGCTCGACTCGCTGTACGAGACCGACATGGCCGAGGGCCTCAAGGCCATGGCCCTGGAAGGCCACGGCCTGGCGTTCCTGCCCAGCAGCTCGGTGGTCAAAGAACTGAAGAGCAAGCGCCTGGTGCGTGCCGCCTCGCCAGGCACCTTCGAGGTCGACATGGAGATCCGCATTTACCGCGAGCGGCCTGAACTCGCGCGTTACACGAAACCAGCGGCACAGGCATTGTGGAAATTCCTAGGGGAGGGCGATCCGGCCTGAAGGCGTTCTTCGTGCAAGATCCCGCATCCTGCACAGCGCCCAGCCCACGGGGAAAAGTCACAGGCTTAGTTATAGGGTTTTCACTTAGAAACCATGCAACAAGTGCATAAGGCGCCCGCCAAACAGCATTTGCCAAGCCCGTCAATCCCCTCGTACAGTGCGCCGCTATGTCTTACCCACCTCAGTCCGTCGCACCGTCAGCCCTCGAAGGCGCTGTGGACCTTGCCGGTTTTCGCCGCGAGCGTGACTTTTTGGGTGAAAAAGACATCCCCTTGGCGGCTTACTGGGGCATCCATTCCGCCCGAGCGGTCGAGAATTTCCCCATTTCCGGCCAGACCGTTGCGGCCATGCCGGATTTGGTGTTGGCGCTGGCGCATGTCAAGAAAGCGGCTGCGCAGGCCAATGCCGAACTGGGCGTGCTGCCCAAAGAGCTGGCCACCGTCATCGTGGCAGCCTGTGACGACCTGCTGAGCGGCCAGCTGCTCGACCAGTTCGTGGTCGACGTGATTCAGGGGGGGGCCGGCACCTCCACCAACATGAACGCCAACGAGGTCATCGCCAACCGTGCCCTCGAGCACCTGGGTTTGCCCCATGGTCGCTACGACGTCGTGCACCCGAACGACCACGTCAACGCCTCGCAGAGCACCAACGACGTCTACCCCACCGCGCTGCGGGTGGCGGCCTGGTTCGGCATCCAGCGCCTGTTGGACGCCATGGCCCGCCTGCGGGGTGCCTTCGAGGGCAAGGCCAAAGAATTCCAATCGGTCTTGAAAATTGGCCGCACCCAGCTCCAGGACGCCGTGCCGATGACGCTGGGCCAGGAGTTTCTCGCCTTTGCGATCATGATTCGCGAAGACGAGCAGCGCCTGCGCGAAGCCATGGCTTTGATTCAAGAGGTCAACCTGGGCGCCACCGCCATCGGCACCGGCATCAACGCGCCTTGGGGCTACGCCGAAAAGGTCACGCCCTTGTTGGCGGCCAGCAGCGGCGTGCCGGTGGTGCAGGCCGACAACCTGGTCGAAGCCACCCAGGACACCGGTGCCTTCGTGCAGCTCTCCGGCGTGCTCAAACGCGTGGCCTGCAAGCTGTCCAAGATCTGCAACGACCTGCGCCTGCTGTCGTCCGGCCCGCAAGCGGGCTTCGGTGACATCAAGCTGCCTCCGCGCCAGGCCGGCTCGTCGATCATGCCGGGCAAGGTCAACCCGGTGATCCCGGAAGTGATGAACCAGGTGGCGTTCGAAGTGATCGGCAACGACCTGACCATCACGATGGCGTCCGAGGCCGGTCAGCTGCAGTTGAATGCGTTCGAGCCGATCATGGGCTGGGCGCTGTACAAAAGCGTCAAGCACCTCACCCAGGCCTGCGGAACCTTGCAGGTTCACTGTGTGGAGGGCATCCAGGCACAACACGAGGTGTTGGCACGGCGGGTGGCCGAATCGGTCACCCTGGTGACCGCGCTCAATCCGATCATTGGCTATGAAAAAGCAGCGCTGATCGCCAAAACAGCGCTCTTGAACGGGGGATCCATCGCGGCGACCGCGGAATTGCTGGGCATCATGTCACGACAAGAAATGGAATCGTTGCTCGTGCCTGACAAACTCACGCAGCCGCTGCGTTCCGTGGCATGAAGCTTGCGACAATGCGCCGTCGCCCCTTCTTGGAGAACGCCATGACCGTTCATGCACTTCCCGTTGTCCGCGCATTTGCCACTGCCCTGGGTTTGGCAGCGCTTTCATGGGGGGTCCAAGCAGGCCCGGCCCTGGATCAGATCAAGCAAACCGGCAAGATCACCATCGCCCACCGCGAATCGTCGGTCCCGTTTTCGTTCTACGACGCCGACAAAAAGCCCGTAGGCTACGCCGTCGACCTGTGTCTGAAGCTGGCCGAGGCCGTGCGCAAGAACCTGCAGCTCAAGACCCTGACGCCCCAGTTCGTCATGGTCACCAGCGCCACCCGCATCAGCTCGGTGCAGGAAGGCAAAGCCGATCTCGAGTGCGGCTCCACCACCAACAATGCCGAGCGGCGCCAGAAGGTGTCGTTCACCGTGCCGCACTACATCACCGGTGCGCGGTACCTGGTGCGGGCCGATGCGAAGATTGCCGAGCTGCCCGACTTCGAAGGCAAGAAGCTGGTGTCGACCAAAGACACCACGCCCTTCAAAGCCATCTCTCAGGCCAATCGGGAGCGCCGACTGGGCATCGAAATTTTGGAAGCGTCTGACCACGCCAAGGCCCTCGAGATGGTGGAAAAAGGCGAGGCCGACGGTTTCGCCATGGACGACGTGTTGTTGTACGGCTTGATGTCGAGCCGTCCGGACCCCAGCAAACTCAAGGTGGTGGGCAAGTTCCTCACCATCGAGCCGCTGGCGATCATGATGCCGAAGAACGATCCCGAGCTGAAGAAGATTCTCGACGACGAGATGAAACGCATGATCAACAGCAAGGAAGCGTTGGCGGTGTACGAGCGTTGGTTCATGAAACCCATTCCGCCGAAGAATCTGGCGTTGGGCCTGCCCATGAACTACCTGTTGAAAGATTTTTGGAAGTACCCCACCGATCAAGTACCGTTTTAAGCCCGACTGTGCAGCCAGAGCCACGCGGTCGGTTGGCTGACACAGGTGTACGCGTTTCCTCGTACACCGGGGTGTCTCAGTCAAACGTTTGTTCGTCACGCGGCTCTCGCGTTTTTTCCTGTGTATCTCAATCCATTGAAGGAGTTTTTGAATGAAGAAGACCTTGTTTGCGATGGCCGCTGTGATGGCATTCGGTGTGGCCCAAGCCGACACCCTGAAAAAGATCAAGGACTCCGGCGCCGCCACGATGGGCGTTCGTGAATCCTCCGGCGCATTGAGCTTCACCTTGGGCGACGGCAAATACGCTGGCTACCATGTTGAAATCTGCACCCGTGTCATGGCCGACGTGCAAAAGCAGCTGGGCCTGGCCAAGCTGGACGTCAAGTACCAGCCGGTGACCTCGCAGAACCGCATTCCTTTGGTGCAAAACGGCACCGTGGACATCGAGTGCGGCTCGACCACCAACAACGCCACCCGTCAAAAAGACGTGGCGTTCGCCGTGACCACCTACGTGGAAGAAGTGCGCATTGCCACCAAGACGGCGTCGGGCATCACCTCGGTCGCCCAACTCGGCGGCAAGAAAGTGGCCACCACCACCGGCACCACCTCGGTGCAGTTGCTGCGCAAGAACGAGCGTGCTGGCAACGTGAACTTTGACGAAGTCTTCGGCAAAGACCACGCGGAAAGCTTCCTGCTGTTGGAGTCGGGTCGCGCCGACGCTTTCGTGATGGACTCGCAGATCCTGGCCGGTGCCATTTCCAAGTCCAAATCGCCCGGCGACTACAAGATCGTTGGTGAAGTGTTGGCCGTTGAGCCGATCGCCATCATGGTCCGCAAGGACGACGCGCCCTTCAAGAAGGCCGTGGACGACTCCATCAAAGGCATGATCAAGTCGGGCGAGATGGCCAAGCTGTATGACAAGTGGTTCATGCAGCCGATTCCTCCCACCAACACGAAGTTGAATTTGCCAGCCAGCGAAGCCACCAAGACCGCTTGGGCCAATCCGAACGACAAGCCGGTGGAAGAGTACACGCAGAAGTAAGCTTCTCTGCGGTGCTTGGCGCCGGTTCATGGCGCCTGCCAAAACTCCCGCGATGCCCTCGCGGGAGTTTGCTTTATGAAATGTGTTTGGGCGCAGCGCTGTTCGCCGTGCTTTGATGTTTTGAGAACGCTGTGAGAATTTCGGAGGCACCACCTTGAGCGACACATGGGATTGGCAGATCTTTCTGCAAGATAGAGGAGACGGCATCACCTACTTCGAGTGGCTGATGTCGGCATGGGGTTGGACACTGTCGGTGGCGCTGCTGGCTCTGGTTGTGGCGTTGGTGTTGGGCTCGTTGATGGGCATTTTGCGCACCACGCCGAACCGTTGGTTCGTGGCCATCGGCAATGTGTGGACGGAGTTGTTCCGCAACATTCCGTTGTTGGTTCAGATTTTTCTTTGGTACCACGTCATGCCGGCGTTGATACCCCCTTTCCGGGAGCTTCCCGGTTTCATCCTGGTGGTGTTCGCGCTGGGCTTCTTCACCTCGGCTCGCATTTCCGAGCAGGTCAAGGCGGGCATTGAGGCACTGCCCAAGGGGCAACGTTACGCCGGGCTGGCCATGGGCTTGTCCCTGACCCAGACCTACCGCTACGTGTTGCTGCCGATGGCGTTTCGCATCGTCATCCCGCCGATGACCAGTGAAACGATGAACATCATCAAAAACTCGTCGGTCGCCTTCACGGTGAGCGTGGCCGAGCTGGCATTTTTCTTCCAGCAAGCCGGTGAAGAGACGTCCAAGCCGGTGATGATCTTTGTCACGGCGACGGCGTTGTATGTGGTGTCAACTTTCATTGTGAATCGGGTCATGCTGTTCGTTGAGAAGAAAGTCCAGATTCCCGGCATGTTGATGGGGAGCAAGTGATCATGAATTTGGACTTTTCCTTTCTGACCTGGTCGGCGATTTCCAGCTACGTCCTGCAGGGCCTTTACTTCTCGTTCCTGTTGACGGTGGTGGCCACCCTGGGCGGCATCTTGATCGGCACCTTGCTGGCCTTGATGCGGCTGTCGGGCAAAAAGCTGCTGGTGATTCCGGCCTCCATCTACGTCGACACCTTCCGCTCCATTCCCCTGGTGATGGTCATCCTGGGCATGTTCTTGCTGATTCCGGCGGAGTTCTATTCGGCCATTGGCGGTGAATTCGGCGTCAAGTACCGGGTGGAGCTGTCCGCCTTGGTCACCTTCACCGTGTTCGAGGCCGCGTACTTCTCGGAGATCATGCGGGCAGGCATTCAGTCGGTGCCCAAGGGCCAGGTGTATGCGGGCTACGCTGTCGGCATGAACTACAGCCAGTGCATGAAGCTGATCGTGCTGCCCCAGGCCTTCCGCAACATGCTGCCGGTGCTGTTGACCCAAACGGTGATCCTGTTCCAGGACACGTCGCTGGTCTATGCCATCGGTGCTTACGACCTGTTCAAGGGCCTGATCGTCATGGGTGGCCAGTTCAACCGGCCGATCGAAGTCATCATCGCCGCTGCCGTGGTCTACCTCGTGATCTGTTTTACGCTGTCAATGATGGTGCGCCGCTTGCAGAAAAAGATCCAGATCATCCGTTGATTGATTGATGAGCCCTTACTGAAAGATTTTTGTCATGATTCAGATCAAGAACGTTTCCAAGTGGTACGGCAGTTTTCAGGTGTTGACGGACAACACCACTGCGATCAAAAAAGGCGAAGTGGTGGTGGTGTGCGGCCCCTCCGGGTCCGGCAAATCCACCTTGATCAAGACCGTCAATGCGCTGGAGCCCTTCCAAAAGGGTGACATCGTGGTCGACGGCATCTCCATCGCCGACGCCAACACCAACCTGCCCAAGCTGCGCTCGCGCGTGGGCATGGTGTTCCAGCACTTCGAGTTGTTCCCGCACCTGTCGGTGACCGAGAACCTGACGTTGGCGCAGATCAAGGTGTTGAACCGCAGCCAGAGCGACGCCAAAGTCCGCGGCCTGAAGATGCTGGACCGCGTCGGCCTGATGGCCCACAAGGACAAGTTCCCAGGCCAGCTCTCCGGCGGTCAGCAACAGCGCGTGGCCATCGCCCGTGCCTTGAGCATGGACCCGATCGTGATGCTGTTCGACGAGCCCACCTCCGCACTCGACCCGGAGATGGTGGGCGAGGTGCTGGAAGTGATGGTCAAGCTGGCACACGAAGGCATGACCATGATGTGCGTGACCCACGAGATGGGCTTTGCCCGCAAGGTGAGCCACCGCGTGATCTTCATGGACGCCGGCAAGATCGTCGAAGACTGCACCCGCGACGAGTTCTTCGACAACCCCGACGCGCGTTCACCCCGTGCCAAGGATTTCCTGTCGAAGATCCTGGCGCACTGAGCCCGCCAGCGCACTGTGCACCGCAGGGTGCGGTGCACGCGGTATGAAAAGAGTGGCCTGCGGGCCACCTTTTTTTGGCGGCCGTCAGGCGAACGGCATGGCGAGCTGAGAAAATCCGGCCATGTCTGAAACTCAATGTGTGACGCTTTTGCGTCCCGACGATTGGCACCTGCATGTTCGCGACGGTGCTGCGTTGTCGGCCGTGGTGCCGCACACCGCCCGCCAGTTCGGCCGTGCGGTGATCATGCCCAACCTGCGCCCGCCGGTGACCACCACGGCCCAAGCGCTGGCCTACAAGGGCCGAATCCTGGAGGCGGTGCCGGCCTCGCTGCGTGAGGCGGGCTGCCGCTTCGAGCCGCTCATGACGCTCTACCTCACCGACCGCACGCCCCCTGAGGAGATCCGGCGGGCCAAGGAAGCCGGCGTGGTGGCCGTCAAGCTCTACCCCTCAGGCGCCACCACCCACAGCGAAGCCGGCGTGACCGATCTGCGCCTGAGCTACCCCACGCTCGAAGCCATGCAACGGGAAGGCTTGCGTCTGTTGATCCACGGCGAGGTGACCGATGCCCAAGTCGATGTGTTCGACCGCGAGGCGGTGTTCATCGAGACGCAGCTCATTGCCCTGCGGCGTGACTTCCCCGAGCTCAGAATCGTTCTGGAACACATCACCACACGGGATGCGGCGCAGTACGTCGAGCAGGCCGATGCCCACACAGCGGCGACCATCACCGCACACCACTTGCTGTACAACCGCAATGCCTTGTTCAAGGGCGGGCTGAGACCACATTACTACTGCCTGCCGGTCTTGAAACGGGAACTGCACCGACAGGCGCTGGTGGCTGCGGCCACCAGCGGCAACGCCAAGTTCTTTTTGGGCACCGACAGCGCCCCCCATGCCACGGCACTCAAAGAGCATGCCGCCGCGTGTGCCGGCTGCTACACCGCGTACAGCGCCTTGGAGCTTTACGCACAGGCCTTTGAGGCCGCCGGTGCCTTGGACCGCCTGGAGGGCTTTGCCAGCCTGCACGGCCCGGCCTTCTATGGGCTGGCCCCCAACACCGACCGGGTGACCTTGCGTCGCGAGCCGTGGACGCTGCCAGCCGACTTGCCCCTGGGCGACGCCCGCCTCACCCCCTTGGGGGCGGGCGAAGTGCTGAACTGGAAACTCGACGCCCGCTAGCCGGTCACGCGACGAAAGCGTCATGCGTTTGAACCCGACCAACCGTGAGCAAGGCGCAAAACGCAGGCCCGGCGGACGGTGCCCTCGGCGAAGCTTTGCAACGCCGCGCACGGTGTGCCAGCCCCGTTCGCACGGGCTGGTGCTGTGCGAACGGACCCTTGAGCGCTTGAAAGGCCATCTGCCATGAACCTGCGATTCGTTGAAGCGTTCTACTGGGTCGCTTCGTTGAAAAGCGTGTCTCGGGCAGCGGAAAAACTTTTCATCACCCAGTCGGCCATGTCCAGCCGCATCGCGGCCTTGGAAGAGGAGCTGGGGGTGCTGCTGCTCGACCGGCGCGACAAACAATTCCGCTTGACAGTGGCCGGCCTGCGTTTTTATGGCCATGCGCAAAAGCTGCTGGCCTTGCAGCGCGACATCCAGGCGGAGCTGGGTGAAGTCAGCGGCCAGGCGCGCGCCGTGTCGCTGCGCATCGGCGTCATTGAATCGGTGCTGCACTCGTGGTTGATCGACTGGGTGCACCACATGCGCCAGCACCAACCCGACTTCGAGCTCGAGCTGACGGTGGAGACCACACCGGTGCTGGTGGACCAAATGCAGCGCGGCACGCTCGACCTGGTGTTCTGTGCCTTGCCCTGTGCGGGGGAGGGCTTGCGCAGCAAGCCCATGGTGCCGATGGAGATGGTGTTCGTCGGCCACACCCAGACCCACCGCAAACGCCGCTACAGCCTGGCCGACCTCGGTGCCACCGAGTTGTTGACGTTTCAGCGGGGCTCGCAACCCCACGTCGCGTTGATGGACCTTTTCCGGGCCGCGCAGATCAAGCCACGCCGTGTGCACACCATCTCCTCGATTTCGGCGATGGTGCAACTGGTGGAGGGGGGCTTGGGCGTGGCCACCTTGCCCAAGGCCGCGGCAAGGCGTTTGAGCGCCCGCCTGCCGTTGAAGCAGCTGCCCACGGACGTGGCCATGCCTGCCTTGCCGTTGCACGCCAGCTACCGGCAAGACCCCAAGTCAGACGACGCGTGGCAAGTGCTGGCCCAGATCATCGATTACCTCGCGGGCCAGCCGAAAGCCTCGGTGGCATCCCAAGGGCGGGCTTCACCTCGGCCGAAGCCGTTGTCTTGACATCGGGTCGCGGCTTGGATCCACGGCTTCTCAGCCGTGTGCTTTGAAACCCGGAAAGGCAGGTGCGGTGAAAGCACTTGCAGGGGTGCCCATGAGCCAATACTGCTTCTAAAGGGGGCCCGCATGCGCCCCGCGGTCCGTGGCACACCATGGACTGCCTGTGGCCTGCGCTTGAAAAGTCAGCGTACCGGCTGCGCTGGTTCAAGCGCGGGTCCCTTTTGCATCCTCACGGGCTAGGGCCTGTTCACACGACGCACTGGCTTGCGTAGTGTGAACAGGCCCTAGCGCAGTGACTGGCAGTCACCGACGCCCTTCATCGTCGGTTTTTGACCCACTCAGCATGCGGGTTTCTGCTGTTTTTTCCAGCGTTGCCGGATGCATTTGGGGCCAGATCCCCTCCTTGTGGTGCTGACCCCAAATCCGCATGGCTCTTCGCTTTGCGAGGGACAGATCCCCTCAGTCGCAGGAGTGATTAGTTCACATTTCGTGAAACTCATCCGTTGTCAAGAGGGATCCTACTTTATCTGTCGGCTGTTTCTTCGGCTGTAATCCATCCTCGTTACATTCAACACTTAGGGGTTATTCTCTAAGAATTGTCCGAAACCTGGCTTTTCTCCGCACGTGAAAATGCGTTTTTGCCAGCCGTGCACCGCTTCTGCGCTCCTGCAGAACCGGTTTTGTTGTTCCGCACAGGCCGTATGCCGAATTAGGTATCAATATGTTGTTGCTTCGTGATTTCCTGTCCGTGGTTCAAACGCCACAGTTTTTTTACCCGCTGGTCGGGTCCCTGCCTGGCTGCCTTGGAGGCGCGCAATGAACGCCACGCCTTCCGTCGAGCCCACCGAGAAGTCGATTGACCGGCAAGAGTCGGAACGCAAATTGCAGATTTGCAACCACATTGCGGTGGCCATCAAATCCCGCCGCATGACCCAGGTGGCTGCGGCCCAGTTGCTGGGCATCGACCAGGCCAAGGTCTCGCGCATCACGCGGGGCCAGTACCACGGGGTCAGCGAGACCAAGCTGCTGGCGTTGCTGGCCAAGCTGGGCCGGGAAGTGAAGATCCAGGTGGGCCCGATGCAAGAGGAGGAAGCCGCGATTCAACTCACCTTCGAGTGAGTGGAAAAAATCGTTCGCCCCGGTGTAAGAATGGTTCTCCCTGCTTGACCAAGGATCGTTGCTGGCGCTCAGGTGCCAGCGGCGTCACCCCTCAATCAAGTCCACTCACGGAGAACTTCATGAACCAACGTTTGATTCTTTCCTCGGCCCTGGCCTCTGTTCTCGCTTTGGGTCTGGTGGGCACCGCCGCCGCCCAAGACAAAGCCAAGGAAAAGTGCTTCGGCATTGCCAAGGCGGGTCAAAACGACTGCGGCAATCTGAGCGGCAGCCACTCGTGCGCCGGCCAATCCAAAGTGGACAACGACGCCGGCGAGTGGAAGTACGTGGCCAAAGGCACCTGCTCGGACATGAAGGGCATGAGCGCCGACGAGGCCAAGAAGAAGATGGCGGCCAAGTAAGTCGCGGCCAGCACCTGCCCGTTCGCAGAGGTGAGCATGAGCCTGCCCTTGAACTCGCCGTTGCTGGCGGCCGTGCCGTGCTGCGGGATGGGGCTGCGCCAGCCCCATTACGCAGACGTGATGGAACAGCGCCCGTCCTTGGGCTTTGTGGAAGTCCATTCCGAGAATTTTTTCGGTGATGGCGGCGCCGCGCTCGCGGTGCTGGAAGAGGTGCGCAGTGTCTATCCGGTCAGCCTGCACGGCGTGGGCCTGTCGTTGGGCTCGGCCGTGGGCCTGGATCCCTGGCACCTCGACCGGCTGGCCGCGCTCGTGGAACGCATCGACCCGGTCCGCGTGTCCGACCATGCCAGCTTTGCCCGTGCGCCCGGGCGTGCCGGTGGTGGTGCCCCGGTGCATGCGCACGACTTGCTGCCGATCGCCTTCACGACCGCCTCCCTGGACATCATGGTGCGCCATGTGAGCCAGGTCCAGGACCGCTTGCGCCGACCCTTGCTGGTGGAAAACTTGTCCGCCTACCTGGCCTGGTCCGACGACAGCCTGGCCGAACCCGATTTTCTGAACGAGCTGGCTCGCCGCAGCGGCTGCCAGTTGCTGGTGGATGTGAACAACCTGGTGGTCAACGCCTTGAACGCCCGTCAGGCGCCGGTGCCGACGGCCTGCGCGTGGCTGGACCGCCTCCATCCCGGCCATGTGGCCGAAATTCACCTGGCGGGCTACAACGACCTGGGCGACATCGTGATCGACGACCACGGCAGCCGGGTGCACGAGCCGGTGTGGGCGGTGTACCGCCATGCGGTGCAACGCTGGGGCCGTGTGCCGGCCCTGCTGGAGTGGGACACCGACGTGCCCGCGTTGAGCGTGCTGCTCGACGAGGTGCAGCGCGCCGAGCAGGTGCTGCTTGCGCACGACAAGGTGGCGGCATGAACACCGTCTCGCCCGAGTGGCAACGTGAATTGGAACGCCAACAACGCCTGTTGGAGGCCATCCAGTCGACCGGCAGCTTTGCGGCCCTGGACGGCTGGGCCGCGGTGAGCGCCCCAGCGGCGCGCACCGCCACCACCCAACGCCGGCTGGGTGCCTACGTGGCCCATGCGGGCGCCACGGCCGAGCGGGTGTTGTCGGCGGCCTATCCCACGGTGCAGGCGTTGGTGGGTGACGAAGCGTTTGCGCTGTTGGCGCGGGCGTTGTGGCGCCGGCACCCGCCCCAACGGGGCGATGTGGGCTGGTTCGGCGAAGCCCTGCCGGTCTTCATCGCCGGCGATGAACAGCTGGCCGACGTGCCCTACCTGAGCGATGTGGCCCGGCTCGAGTGGGCCTTGGCGCGCGCCGAATCCGCCGCCGACGCCACGCCCGACACCGCCAGCTTCCAGTGGTTGACCGAGGTCGACCCGGAGGCCTTGCACGCGGTGCTGGCGCCTGGGGCGGCATTGATCCCCTCGGTGTGGCCGATTCACACCGTGTGGCAGGCGCACCAGGCCAGCGCTGACGAGCCGGAGCGTTTTGCGGCTGCGCGCACGGCCTTGCAGGCACAGGTTGGCGAAACAGCCTGGGTGTGGCGTGCGGGCTGGAAGGCCCGGGCCTGTAGCGTGGGCGCCGCCGATGCCCGCTTTTTGCAGGCGCTGACCGAGCAAGCGTCTTTGGGCCAGGCCCTCAACGAGGCCGGCGCCGATTTTGATTTTGCTGCCTGTTTGCAGCTGGGCCTGACCCAAGGTTGGTGGCTCGGCATGCGCCGGCATTGACACGGCGTTTTGTCTGGGGCGGTGCAAACCGCGTCTCTTTTCCTTTTTTCCACTTGAAAGTTTTCCATGACTGCATCGATGTCGGCGCTGCTGCGCCTGTGGTTCCAAGGCGTTCGTGGGTTGCAATGGCTGCAGCCAGCGGCCCTGTTGGCCGCACGCCTTTATGTGGCGCACGCTTTTTTCCTCTCAGGGCTCACCAAGCTGCGCGATTGGGACATCACGCTGGCGCTGTTCGCTGACGAGTATGCGGTGCCGTTGCTGTCCCCCGAGGTGGCAGCGTATGCCGGCACGGCAGGCGAATTGGTGCTTCCGGTGATGCTGGCGCTGGGACTGGGCGGGCGCTTCGCCGCCATCGGCTTGAGCATCCTGAACGCGGTGGCGGTGCTCAGCTTGAGCGAGATCGCGCCCGCTGCGCTGCAGCAGCACTGGTTGTGGGGCAGCTTGCTGGCATTGATTGTGTTGTGGGGGCCGGGCGCCTGGTCGCTGGACCGCTGGTTGACGCCGCATTTGGAGGCAAGGGCGCACGGCCGCGACTGAGGCCCCCGATATCGGGGAGGCCCAGGTCGCAGATTCCTCGGTGGAGGGTGGAAAGGCAGGCCATTGGTGGGCATAATCCGGCGGGCTCGAGCGGGGCTGCCGCGGGCACTGCCTGGCGTGCAGCGAGCGACGGAAGGGATTTCCACGCTGCTGAAGTCGCCCTCCACATCACCGAGAAGTTGGTACAGAAAGTTCATGGGCTCAGCGGCAAAAAATCTTGGCCCTGCGGCCTGTTGGCAGCGCCACCGTCCACCGCGGCCCTTTGTGCACTGCCTTCCCTTTGCCATTCGCCGATCAGGGCAAGCTGTGCGTCGGCCTGGGTGCCACCCGTTGCGCAGTGACCCAAGTCTGAAGCCACGCCCCGCAGACCTGTTGCCTGGACGGCCCCGTCTGCAATGCCTCCTCAGCGGGGCCACGGACAGGTGCAGCGTTCGGTCCGGGGCGTTTGAGAACGCCCATCAGCTTGCGCCTCGGGCCAGGCGCCCACCCCCGCACGGGCGCGTGGTGTGGCAAGGGTCTGCCGTGAGGCCCAGCGGGTAGGGGTGTGTTCATTGGCCTGTGCAGTGTCGACGTTGCACGGGTTGTCAACCCGCAAGAGTCTGCGTGCGGACCTTTTGCGTCCAGGTCCATTGGTCCCCACCCTTCACTGAACTCCGTCATGCGCCCTGTCGTAGCTGCCCCTCCTCGTCCCGCGATCTCACCCGGCCGTCTTCTTTTTCTGCGCTTCACCGTGCCCCTGGCGCTGGCCGTGCTGGTGGCGGCCTGCGGCGGAGGCGACCCGGTGGCCTCGGAAGAGGCAGAGGCCGAGGAGACCGACGGCGGAGACCAGCTGCTGGCCAGCAAGGCCGCGCCACCCGGCGCCATCCCCGGCGTGCGCATTGCCGCCGACAACCGCTACACGCTGTATGTCAACGGCGCCCAGGTCGGCGCGGGCACCGACTGGACGGTGTCGAGTGCCTTTCCCGTGGCACTCCGGCCGGGCGACGTGGTCGCCGTCGACGCCACCGACCTGGGCTACAAAGGCGGTCTGATTGCCGAAGTGACAGCGGGCGGCGTTGTTTATGGCAGCGACGCCACCTGGAAGGTGTCGACCACCGCCCCGGCCGGTTGGAACAACCGAGGCTTCGTTGATGCGGGCTGGGGCGCTGCCACCGATTACGGGGCTGTCAACGCGCAACCCTGGGGCTCGGTGCGGGCGGTGGCGGGCCTTCCCACCACCTCGATCGCCCACTGGATTTGGACGTCGACCAACGCCACGGGCGCCAGGCCCACCCCGCGCGCTTACTTTCGGTTCGTCGTCCCGCGCACGCCCACGGTGGCCCGCGGCTGGTCCAACCCGGCCACCTGGGGTGGCACAGTGCCACCCGCTGGCGCCACCGTCGTCGTGCCGGCCAACACCACCGTTCTCCTGGACCAGGACATCAACCTCGCCGGGCTGACCGTGGCCGGAACGCTGCGCTGCGCCCGCAAGGATTTGAAGGTCAACGCACGCTACATCCTGGTCACGGGCCGGCTCGAGTGCGGCACCGCCATTGCGCCCTTCCTGCACAAGCTGACCGTCACGCTCACCGGCAACTCGACGACCGAGAACATCGGTGACATGGGCAGCAAGTTCCTGGGTGCGATGAATGGCGGTGCGATCGATCTTTTCGGCAAGCCCAATGCCGTGACGTGGACGCAGCTGGCCACCACCGCCACGGCCGGTGCGACGCAAGTCACGGTGCGTGCGAGCCCAGGCTGGGCGGTGGGCGATCAGATCGTCATCGCCAGCACCACGCGCGACATGAACCAGGCGGAGGTGCGCACCATTACCGCGATCAGCGGCGCCACGCTCACCCTGAACCAGGCCTTGGCGCACCGACACCAGGGCCCGACCGAGAGCTATGGCAACGGCACGCGCACCTGGGTGCTGGACGAAGGCGCCGAGGTGGGCCTGCTCACGCACAACATCGTCGTCCAGGGCGACGCCGACTCGGCCACCACCCAGTTCGGCGGCCACACCATGTTCATGGCGGACAGCCCCGTGCACATGAGCAACGTGATGCTGCACCGCATGGGCCAGGCCGGGCGTGTGGGCCGCTACCCGTTCCACTGGCATTTGGCCGGCGATGCGAGTGGGCAATACATCGTCAGCAGCAGCATCGTCAACAGCTACAACCGCGCCGTCACCCTCCACCAGACCGATGGCGCGCTGGTGAAAGACAACGTGGCCTACAACATCGTCGGCCATGCCTACTTTATGGAAGACGGCTCCGAGCGTTTCAACGTGATCGACCACAACCTCGGGCTGGTAAACCGGCGGCCCGCGCCAGGCCAGGCCATTCTGGAAACCGACGCACGGCCGATTCGCCGAGGTTCCGACGGCGGCAACTTCGAGTTTTTCTCGGCGTCTTCCGGGCCCGCGACTTTCTGGATCTCGAACCCGGAGAACCGGGTCACCAACAATGCGGCGGCAGGCTCGGAAGGCTCGGGCTTTTGGTTCCAGACCCCAGCGGCGCCCACGGGGCTGTCGGCCGGCATGGCCTTGAACCCCAGCAATGCCGCGCTGCCCGCCGGTGGCTTCGATCGCAACCGGGCGCATTCGAACTACCTGGGCTTCACCAGCTGCACGGGCATTTCCGGCTTCGGTGGTTATGCCGGGCAGGCGCGCTTCACCAACTTCACCAGCTTTCACAACGAGCACGGCATCTGGCCCTGCAACGGCGACGTCAACACCGACCGCAAACGCCAGGTGTGGGAAGGTGTGATCAGCGCGGACCAGACCCATGCCGGCTTCTTCTCGCCCAACATGGCGACGTTGCGCGACTCGCTGTTTGTGGGGCGCAGCAGCGGCAGCCCGGTGGCAACGACGGGCCACCGCGGCGTGCAGCTCTATGACTCGGGGCACGACATGCAGGGGCTGCACTTTGCCAACTACGGTGCGGCGGAGGGCGGTGCCTTCGGCATCAGCTGGCAAATTCGCGGCCGCAGCGGCAACCGCATTGCCGGCATGTCGCGGCAGAACATCGGCAACCTTTTCTACCTGGCCGATCAGGGCCCCATTGAGCAGACCGACGAGCAGATTTGGGGCCAAATCGTCAACGACCTCGACGGCAGCCTGACCGGCAGTGCGGGCCGTGTGATGACGACCGGCCACCCTTTGATGATCGACGGCAGCAGCGCGCGGCTGGCGCCAAGCGTGGACGCTTGGTCCAGTGGCCACCGGTATGGGCGGCTCGAGCTGACGGGCGGTGGCGCGGCCGCCTTTCACACCGTCGCGCGCTCCGACGGTGCCAGCGCCTCGAGCAATGTCGCCTGTCCGAAATGTGTGGTGCCGACCTCGGCCCTGCAGCCCAATGCGCAGGTGATCCTGAACACCGGCTACAGCTACCGCATTGCCTACAGCAGCGGCACGGCGCCGGGCGGCTTCACCTTGTCGCTGCGGTGGGCCCGGCCCGGCGATGCGGTGATGGGCAGCGTCGCTGGGGTGTCCAGCTCGGTGCAGGTGGCCACGGCCGGCTGGACCCGCGTGGCGTCGGCGGCTGCCGTGGCGCAAAGCGCGGGGCGCACCTGGCACCTCGCACCGGACGGCCTGCTGAGCGTCAAACTCGTCGCCGAAGGCCCCGACTGGGAGGCGCTCGATGCGGTCCGGTTCACCGCGCCACCGCCGGTGGGTGTGCCTTGCTCTGGCGAGGGCGGCACTTGCACCGTGCCGGCAGGCGCGACCGCCACCGTCCAGTACGGTGCCGACGGCCGCTACCACACCCGGCCCGGCGTCACGGGTTCGATCGGCTGCAACCCCCGGGCGTTCGGCGGCGACCCGTTGGTGGGGGTGGTCAAGGCCTGCTACGCCGTCGTGACCGCGCTGCCCAGCAACGTGAGCGCTTGCGCGAACGACTTTGGCACCTGCACCGTGCCTGCGGGTTCGCAGCGCACGGTGTTCTACGGCCAGAACGCCACCCATCTCTATCGGACGTTGGAGCCCGGGCCCTTCAACTGCTCGCCAGCCACCTTCTTCAACTTGGATCCACTGCCAAAGGTGGTGAAGTCGTGTCGCTTCTGAGCCGTCATGGGGCGGGCACAGACCACCTCGTGGCCCGGGGCCTGCGCTCGGCATCACGACCCTGGTTTGTCGTGGTGACCGGCTTGCTCCTTGGGCTGGCCGCCGTCACGGCATGGCAATGGCGTGCGCCTGCTCCTCTTCAGGCGTCGGCCTCCCAGGTCGAGCGCTTGGTGCAGCGCTGCGAGGTGGAGATGGTGCGCAGCATCTGCCGCGTGCAGTCCGGCCCGGCCTCGTCGTCTGCGCAAGACGCGGTGGTCTTCGTTGCCGGCGTGGGGGCGATCGACGGGGACGCGTACCGGCGACTGCGCGATGCGGGGCAGGCGCTGTGCAGCACCGTTCGCGAGAGCTGTGCCGGTGACTGGTCGGGCCCGGCCTGCCGAGCCGCACGGGCGCTGCACGGTGAGCCCTAGGGCCTGTTAGCACGACGCCCTGGCTAGCGTCGTGTTAACAGGCCCTAGCC
>JAZKHH010000221.1:0-4052 GCA_040385465.1 Pseudomonadota bacterium
CGCTCAACCCGACCACCACCCGCTGTTTGCTTGCCATGGCGCGATTATCCCAGCCAGGGGGATGGCCCCGCGCCGTGCGGGGCTGTCACCCTGCCGTCATGCGCCCGACGTACGTTCATCCGGCCCGCTTCGTGCTTGTCGCCTTGACAAGCCCGACGGTTGGACGATAGTGGCGCTTGCCCTGTCACATCCCGTTCATTCCGTGTTCACCCCCTTTTCACTGTCCTGTCACCTCTGAAAGTGAGCCCTTCCATGAAACCTTGTCTGCACCGCATCGCCCTAGCCACCCTCCTGCTCAGCGCTGCTGCCGGCGCCCAGGCCCAAGACAAGACGCTGCGACTGCTCACCTGGGGCGGCTACGCGCCCAAGGACGTGGTGGAGCAGTTCACCAAGGAAACCGGCATCAAGGTCGAGATCACGCTCTCCAACAACGAGGAAATGATCTCCAAGCTGCGCGCCACCGCCGGCGCCGGCTTTGACCTGGTGCAGCCCAGCCAGGACCGCATCGCCGGCCCGCAGACCGAGTTCAAGATCTACAAGGCGATGGACCTGAAGAAGATCAAGTCCGAGCTGTTCATCCCGTCCATGCTCGACGCCACCAAGAAGAACACCACCGTGGCCGGCAAGGTCTACGGTGTGCCGCACATCTGGGGCACCGACGGCCTGGTGGTCAACACCAAGACCTCCAAGGCCACCGACTACGCCGACCTGTGCTCGGCCGAGAACGCCGGCAAGGTCAGCATGCGCCTGAAGCGCCCCACACTGATTGCGATGGCGTTTGCGTCCGGCAAAGACCCGTTCAAACTCTACAACGACCCCAAGGCCTACACCGCCCTGATGGACGACATGGGCAAGAAGCTCGCCGAGTGCAAGAAGAACGTGAAGTTCTACTGGGACGGCAAGGACCAGCTGCTCGCGGGCATCCGCTCGGGTGAACTGACCACCGCCATGATGTGGGACACCGGCGGCTGGGAACTGAACAAGACCAACCCGGACATCAAGTTCATCGCGCCGAAATCAGGTGCACTGGGCTGGGTCGACACCTTCGCCCTGCCCGCCAAGGGCAAGAACGACGAAGCGGCCTACGCCTGGATCAACTTCAACATGCGACCTGAAGTCGCCGCCAAGGTGGCCAGTGCCGCGGGCAACTTCACCGCCAGCAAAGGCGCCGACCAGCTGGCCGACGCCACACTCAAGAAGCAGTTCGCCGACAGCTTCCCTGACGCCGCGCTGAAGAACATCAAGTGGTACCCACCCGTGCCCGCCGGCATCGAAGACATCGAAGGCCGCGTGCTCGACCGCGTCAAAGCTGCCCAGTAAGCGGTGCCCACACCCGGCGCCGCATCCTCCGGCGACAACGATCTCGACGTCCTGGCCGTCGACAAACGCTATGGCGCGTTTGCGGCGGTGCAGGCCTTGAGCTTCAACGTCCGCCGCGGCTCGTTCTTCTCCATCCTCGGCCCTTCGGGCTGCGGCAAGACCACGCTGCTGCGCATGATCGCGGGCTTCATCGCCCCCGACAGCGGCGACCTGCGCATCAAGGGTGCGTCCATGCTCGGCGTGCCACCCAACCGGCGGCCGGTAAACATGGTGTTCCAGCACCTGGCCCTGTTCCCCATGATGAGCGTGGGTGAGAACATCGCCTACGGCCTGGAGCGCCGCGGCGTCAAAGGCCCGGCCATCAAGGCCAAGGTCACCGACATGTTGCAGCGCGTGGGCCTGCCCGGCAGTGCCGACAAACGCATCGACCAGCTCTCCGGCGGGCAGAAGCAGCGCGTGGCCATCGCGCGCTCGCTGGTGCTGGAGCCCACCCTGCTGCTGCTCGACGAGCCACTCGGCGCGCTCGACCTCAAACTGCGCGAGCACATGAAGGTCGAGCTCAAGCAGTTGCAAGCCGAGATCGGCACCACCTTCGTCTACATCACCCACGACCAATCGGAAGCACTGGTGATGTCTGACCAGGTCGCGGTGATGAACCAGGGTCGCTTCGAGCAGGTGGGCAGCCCGCAGCAGCTGTACTACGAGCCGGCCACGTCCTTCGTGGCCGGCTTCGTGGGCAACAACAACCGTTTCGAGGGCCACGTGGAGCAGCTCAACGGTGCCCAGGTGCAGCTGCGCACCGGCAGCGGCATGGCCCTGTGGGCGAAGGCCGTGGGTACGGTCGCCGTGGGCCAGACCGCGGTGCTCTTCGTGCGACCCGAGGCCATCGAGATCGGTCGCAGCCCGAAAGATCTGCCCGCCGGCGACCCCGCCTGGAGCGCGGTGGTCGACAACGTGCTGTTCGACGGCGGCAACTCCACCGTGCAGGTGCGCGAGGCGCGAAGCAACACGCCGCTGCACATCGCCCTGCCCCTCACCGGACGCCTGGCCGATCTGAAGCCGGGTGAGACGGTGCACTTCGCCTACCAGAGCGCGCAGGCCTGGTGCTTCGGGGCCTGATCACCATGACCTCGGGCACCCATCGCCGTTTCTTTCTGGGCGTATTGCTCGCGCCGGCGCTGCTGTGGCTGCTGGGTCTGGTGATCCTGCCGCATGTGGAACTGCTGGTGCTCTCGTTGCAGGCGCGCACCGGGCCGGGCGAGTACGGCTTCAGCCTGGAGCAGTACCGCACCTTCGTGGACGAGCCGCTCTACTGGAACACCTTCGTGCGCACGGCCACGCTCTCGGTGTTGGCCACGCTGCTCACGCTGCTGCTGGCCTTTCCGGCCGCCTGGTACATCGCCAAAGTGGCGCAGGGCCGCGCCAAGACGGTGCTGCTGGTGCTGTGCCTGCTGCCGTTCTGGGTCAGCGAGATGGTGCGCACGCTGGGCTGGCTGATCCTGCTGCGCGAGACCGGTGTGGTCTCCAGCGTGCTGCAAAGCCTGGGCCTGGCCGATGCGCCCGTGGAGCTGCTGTACCACGACGCCACCATCCTCGTGGGCCTGGTCTACGCCTCGCTGCTGTTCATGGTGATCCCGCTGGTCAACAGCCTGGAGAGCCTGGACGACAGCCTGGTCGAAGCCGCCTACGACCTCGGTGGCAGCACCGCCAACATCGTGCGCCGCATCGTCATTCCCCACGCGGCGCCGGGCATCGCGGCCGGCTGCATTGTGGTGTTCATGCTCTGCCTGGGCAACTACCTCACGCCCACGCTGCTCGGCGGCAAGAACTCGCTCTGGTTCACCGAGCAGATCTACACCCAGTTCATCACGCGCTTCAACTGGAACCAGGGCGCGGCCTTCGGTTTCCTGCTGCTCGCGCTCTCCAGCCTGCTGGTGTGGATCGGCCTCAAGCTCACGGGACAGCGCTTCGGCGCGGTGATGAAGACATGAGCCCCCACGTTCACTGCGTTCTCTGCCCCCCGAGGGGGCTCAGTGTCCTTCGGGCGGCCGGGCGGCCACTGACATGATCCCCAGCCTGCCCCGTCCGCTCACCCAGCGCATCGGCCTCAACACCTTCGTGGTGCTGTTCTTCGTGTTCCTGTTCGTGCCGCTGCTGGTGGTGGCGCTGTTCGCGTTCAACAACGCGCCTTACCCCACACCGCCCTGGATGGGTTTCACGCTCGACTGGTTCGTGGCGCAGGGCGGCACGCGCACCGGCCTGCTGCACGACGCCCAGCTGATCGCCAGCCTGGGCACCAGCGCCTGGGTCGCGCTGTGGGTCACGCTGCTCTCGGTCGGCGTGGGCACCTGCAACGCCTTCCTGCTGGAGCGCTTCGAGTTTCCCGGCAAGGGCCTGATCGCGCTGCTGAGCATGCTGCCGCTGGTGATCCCGGGCGTGATCCTGGGCATCTCCATCCTCGCGCTGGCCAGCCGCGTGGCCAACTTCGCCGACGAGACCTGGGGCCTGGAACTCGACTTCCTGCGCCCGGGTCTGCCGCTGGTGATCCTGGGGCAGTTCTGCTACATCGTCACCATCGCCACGCTCACCATTTCGGCCAGCCTGCGCCGATTCGACCGCACGCTGGAGGAAGCCGCCTACAACCTCGGCGCCAGTCGCGCCGCCGTGCTGTGGACCATCACCCTGCCCTACCTGCGCCCGAGCATGATCGGCGCGGCGGCCATGGCCTTCCT
>JAZKHH010000222.1:0-10607 GCA_040385465.1 Pseudomonadota bacterium
CTGGTGCTGGTGCTGGTGCTGGTGCTGGTGCTGGTGCTGGTGCTGGTGCTGGTGGGGGTGGGGGTGGGGGTGGGGGCGCGGGGGCAGGTACAGGATTGGCGCCCAAAGACTCGCTCCAGAAAGATCGGAGCAGCGACACCTTGTCAGCCCGCAAAGTCTGCCAATCGTCTTGAAGGATGCCGCCGGTGTCTCCGCTGTTCGGATTCCAGGACCAGTAAAAAACATTGGTCAGGCCTTTGCCTTTGAGCCAGCTGAAAAGCGCGTTCTGAAAGACACGGTCTTTGGCATCACCTGCGCCATATTTGCCGCCGGTCTCGCCGATCGCGATGGCGTACCCCTGCCCTGCAAATTGTCCGAAATGCGCTTGCCAGATGGCTGGCAGGTTGCTGGGAAAGTTGGCCGCCGAAAAATAGCTTTGGGCGAACACGTCGGGCCCGTACACATGTGGCGACAGCACCAGCCGGTCGAGTGGGATGTTGAGGTTCTTGCAAGCAAGCGGCTGGAAATTGCCACCCCACCACGCACCAGGCTCGGCGCTGCAAGCGGCCTGGTCGCCGATGCCCTCGACGAACACCAGCGCCTGCGGGGCTTCGGCGAGCACCGCCTGGGCGGCGCGTTCGGCGGCGAGGTTCCAATCGGTTGCCACGTTCCCGGTGCCCCAGGTGGCGCGACCATGCGGCTCGTTCTTGAGGTCAATTCCGAGGAAGTGCCTATAACCCTTGTAGCGCCGGGCGACCCCGCGCAGATCAGCGATCCATTGCGCCTCGCTGTAACTGTCGGTGTACCAAAGCTCGGAAATGGCGTTGCAATCGGGGCGGTGGTGGTCGATCAAGACATGCATGCCACGCCGGTCGAGTTCGGCCACGACCGTGTCGAGCAACTGCAGGCTGTTGAGACCCTGCAGGTCTGGGTTGCGGCTGAGATCGATCGAGTTGGCAGTGTCGCCACGCAGCGTACCGGGACAGATGGGCAAGCGAACCGCATTGAATCCGGCCGACTGCATTTGGCCGATCATGTCTTTCCAGTTGCGTGCCCACAGGCCATGAGCCACGCGGGTTTCGGTCTCAAAGCCAAACCAATTGACACCCCGCAAAGTGACCCGCGCACCGGCGTTGTCATAGACCTGCCCGGCAGACACACGGTAAGCCTGCGAGTTCACTGATGCCAAACAAAAGGCGGACAGCACGGCCGCGCGGGTCCAAGAGAGGTTGAGCTTCATCGGCGTTCCTGAAGGAAGGTGGGGTTGGTTTGGCAAGGCTCAGCACGCTCCTGCGTTTCAAGGGCGGCTCTGCACCATGGGAGGCGGTGCCCATTCGGCGATCTCGATCCTAAGGTTGGATGCAGGCTTTTCCATGCTTCCCAATCCGCACGGACGCTACAAGTTGTAATCCCGGCGGCAGAGAGATTCGAGCCTCGCCGGCGCAGGTTCGGGCGTCGTGTGATGCACGGTCACTCAACCGCATTCCTGTGTTCCCTTCCGAGGGCGGAATGGTCTCAGGGCAGCGCCGCTGCCAAAGGAGCAGTCGACCTGGCCACCGGCTTGCCACCAAAGGCCCGCCAACGCCACGGGGTCCTGCGACTGGCTCACAATGACGCACGCCATCTCGCAGCTCGAAAGTGGTGGCGGTGCCGCTCGGCACCCACCATGCGTTTGTTCAAGGCCGGCCGCGTGAACGGATGCTTGGCCGCACTGCAGGCAGTGAAGCAGCAGCGTGCATCATGAGGACCTTTTTCTTTTCTTCGATCGAGACTGTCAAATGAGAATTTCCTGGATGGGTGCGGTGTGCCTGGTGTCTGCGTGTGGGGCGGTGCAGGCCGAGTGCGATCCCGGTGCCGAGGTGGCACGTGAATTCGTGAGCGGCTATGCGCTTCGGCAAGAGCCCGCCATGGTGCACATCGGCCGCAGCACCTTGGTTACAGAGAGCTTCAAACAAAGCTTCAGCACCGCCGCGATGAGCCGCGCTTCGGACACCGACCCGGTGTTGGGGACGCAGGCTGTGCCTTCCGCGGTGAAGGTGGCCACGTGCGACGCCAAATCACCCTGGGTCACGCTGGCGGCCGCCGACGGCAGCGCCTTCAAGGTGACGGTGAAGGTGCTCAACACGCCGCAAGGGTGGCGGGTGGATGGCGCCGGTGCGGTGAACATGCCCGCGCGGGCCGTGGCCCGTTGAGCGGCTCGCCTCAAGTTCAAGCCCGATGAGTGCGGTTCACTTTGCCTTGCAAGGCCAGGGCGTCGTCATCACCGGGGCGGCCCGGGGCATTGGGGCGGCTTGCGCTCAGCGTTTGTGTCACGACGGCGCGGCCGTGGCCCTGTGGGACGTGGACCGCGACGCGGGTGAGGCCTTGGCAGGGTCGTTGCGGGCGGCAGGCCACACAGCGCATTTCGTGGCTTGCGACGTGGCTTGCAGCGCTGCTGTGGCCCAAGCGTTGCAGCACACCCTGGCGGCCCTTGGCGGGCGCATTCACGGACTTGTCAACAACGCGGGCATCTTCAAGGCTGCGGCGTTTTTGGACATCACCGAGGCCGATTGGGACGCTGTGCTCAACGTCAATCTGAAAGGCGCTTTCCTGGTGGCCCAGGCGGTGGCCCGCGAGATGGTGACCACCGGTGGCGGCTCGATCGTCAACATGAGCTCGGTCAATGGCCTGATGGCGATTCCCAGCATCGCCAGCTACAACGTCAGCAAAGGCGGCGTCAACCAGCTGACGCGTGTCATGGCACTGGCCTTGGCCGACCAGGGGGTGCGCGTCAATGCCGTGGCCCCTGGCACGATTGCCACCGAGCTGGCCCACAGTGCGGTGCTCGGCAGTGCCGAAGCCCGGGCCCGCGTGCTGAGCCGCACGCCGCTCAAGCGGCTGGGTGAGCCGCTGGAGGTGGCCGAGGTGTGCGCCTTCTTGCTCAGCGCGGCGTCCACCTACATGACGGGCGAGATTGTGTACGTGGACGGTGGGCGCATGGCGCTCAACTACACGGTGCCGGTGAGCTGAAGGGCGGCGTGCGCGGCTTCACCGGCCCCTCGCGCCATGACGCTTTTACAATCGCGGGCGCCTCTTTTCTCTCCCCTTTCTTCAAAGGTCCTCCCATGAGCACTTCCGACGACGACACCCAGCGCCACGGCTTGACCTTGCTGATCATCCTGATCGTGTTGGTGCTGATCGGCGTGGTGAGCCTGGGCGTGAGCAAAGCCTTGAGCCCCCGCGCCGGCAGCAACCCGGCACAGGCCCCTGTGCCCCAGCCCACGGTGTTCAAGATGTACTTCGAGCCGGGCTCGGCGGCCTTGCCAGGCAACGCGCAGGATGTCTTGGGGCCGGTGGCCGACCAGGCACGCTCGCGGGCCCACGCCACGGTGTGGTTGTCGGGTTTCCACGATGCCACGGGCGATGCCCAAGCCAACGCCGAGTTGGCCAAGAACCGCGCTTTGGCCGTGCAGCATGGCCTGGAGGCCAACGGCGTGTCGATTCGTGCCATCGAACTCAACAAACCCCAGCTCGCCCCCCGCAGCACCGAAGCGAAGGAAGCGCGCCGGGTCGACATCAGCGTGCGTTGAACCACGATGGCCGACACCCTCAGCAGCGCGGCGGTGCCGGCCGTGCGCGATGCGGCCGTGCTGCTGGCCCAGGTGCAAGCAGCTTGGGAACGATCCGGTGCTGGTGACTTGTGGGTGTTCGGCTACGCCTCGTTGATTTGGCGACCCGAATTTCCATCGGTTGAACAGCGGGCGGCCACGGTGCACGGCTGGCACCGCGCGCTGAAGATGCGCTCTCGCATTAACCGTGGCACGCTCGAACACCCGGGCCTGGTCTTTGCGCTGCTGCGAGGTGGTGCCTGCCGCGGCATGGCTTACCGGTTGGCCGCCGACCAGGTTCGGGAAGAGTTGCCACGCCTGTGGCTGCGTGAAATGCCCACGGGGGTGTACGACGCGCGTTGGGTGTCCTGTCGCACGGGCCAGGGGCCTTTGCAGGCCTTGGCGTTCACCTTGCCAGCTGACAGCCCCAATCACACGGGTGCCTTGTCGGACGAGGCCATGCTGCAAATCTTTGCCACGGCCCGAGGGCGCTATGGCACCACGTTGGATTATTTGCTGGAGACTGCCGCGGGCTTGCGGCGTCATGGCATCAAAGACGCGGAAGTGGAGCGACTGGTGGCCTTGGCACAGCGCTTGGGCTGAGCCCTGTGTGCGAAAGATCACGCTCCAGGCATGTCACGCTCAAGAAGCGTGGCAGCGTGTGAAGAACACGTGAGCCGCCGCAGCGCCGCCCGCTTCACACCTGCATGTTCATGATTTCGCTGTAGGCCTGCACCAGGCGGTTGCGCACCTGCAAGGTGGCCTGGAAGCCGATCTGGGCTTTTTGCATCGCCACCATGGTCTCTTCAATGCTGACGGTGGGGTTGTCAAGCTGGACTTCCCGCTGCAGCTGGGCCGATTTGTTCTGCGTTTCACTCACCGACGACAGGGCCTGTTTCAGGACGTCCTGAAATCCGGCGCCCGGCACCGCATCGCCCTTGTTGACCAAGGGCATGCCGTTCGTCTGCAGGCCGGCCCGGGCCACGGCCTGGGCGAAATCAAATGGTTTGAGCGTGACGTTCATACAGATCTCCGCACACCTTGCGCAATGGTTCTCATCTTAGGCACCCCCGTCGGCCATGGTGGGGTGAACTGATGCGTCTTTGACTCGCTGTTTCCCCCATCATCGACACAGGCGTCTCGGAATAATCAAATCAATCGGAGTCGTCAGTTGTGTGCACGGCCCCGCTGATGGAAATCACCACGATGGACAACGCTGTTGCCTTGAACCGCTCGACGACTTTGGCCCCGACGCCGGGCCTGGGCAACCGCCTGGCAGAGCTGCCGGCCCGCACCAAGGTGATGTTCGGCCTGGGGCTGGCCGCGTTGGTGGCCGTGGTGCTGGCCATGACCCTGTGGGGCAACCAGGGCGACTACAAGGTGTTGTACGCCAACTTGTCCGACAAGGACGGCGGCGCCATCATTTCCCAGCTCTCGCAAATGAACATTCCCTACCGCCATGCAGACGGTGGCGCCGCCATCTTGGTGCCCGCCAGCAAGGTGCACGACGCCCGTTTGAAATTGGCGTCGGCCGGTTTGCCCAAGGGCTCGGTGGTGGGATTCGAGTTGATGGACGGCGCCCGGTTCGGACAAACCCAATTTCAAGAACGGCTGACGTTCCAGCGTGGCTTGGAAGGCGAGCTCACGCGGTCGATCCTGGCCTTGTCGGCCGTGCAAAATGCACGCGTTCACCTGGCGCTGCCAAACCAGAACGGCTTCTTTCGTGAACAGCAAAAGCCCAGTGCCTCGGTGTTGTTGACGCTGCATGCAGGCCGTGCCCTGGACCGGGCCCAGGTGGCCGGCATCGTGCACTTGGTGTCCAGCAGCGTGCCGGAACTCACGACCAAATCGGTCAGCGTGCTGGACCAGTCGGGCACCTTGCTGTCAGGCCCCAGCGAGGCGGGCAACGGCGCCGGTGGCCTGGACGCCACCCAGCTGCAGTACGTCACCCAGGTCGAGTCGGGCTACAGCAAGCGCATTTTCGATCTGCTGGAGCCGGTGATCGGCCGCGATAACCTGCGCGCCACCGTCACCGCCGATGTTGATTTTTCGCAGTCGGAAGCCACCTCCGAGGAATTCCGCCCCAACCAGGGCACCCAGGCCAACGTGGCCATCCGCAGCCAGCAGACCACCGAACAAAGCGGCAGCACCGGTGCGCAGGCCAGCGGCATTCCGGGTGCGGCGTCCAACCAGCCTCCAGTGGCAGCCACTGCGCCGTTGACGGGGGCCTCGCAGCCACTGCAGACCGCGCAAGGCAGCGCCGGTGGCGGCAACGCCAACAGCCGGCGTGAATCCGTCACGAACTACGAGGTGGGCAAAACGGTGCGGGTGACACGCAATGCCACCGGGGTGGTGCGCCGCCTGAACGCCGCCGTCGTGGTCAACCACAAGGCCACCACCGATGCCAAGGGCAAGACCACCTACCAGCCGCTGACCACCGAAGAGGTCGACAAGCTGACCACGCTGGTGCGCGAGAGCATCGGCTTCGATCAGCAGCGCGGCGACTCGGTCAAGGTCATCAACGCGCCCTTCAAGGTGGACACCGTGACGACCAACGAGCTGCCTTTGTGGAAACAGCCCGAGCTGCTGGACATGCTGCGCACCGCCGCCGTGCCCGCGGCCCTGACCTTGATCGGCTTGATGGTGTTCTTCGGCATGATCCGCCCCGCCATGCGGGCCGCGTTCGCGCCTCCCCTGCCCGGCGCCAACCTGAACGTGGTGGAAGACGATGCCGTGGTGCCGGAATTGGAGGCGCCCAAGGCGCTGGCCGGGCCCAAGGTGAACGAGAACCTGGAACGGGCCCGTGCGCTGGCCAAGGAAAACCCCGCAGCGGTGGCCGGCATCGTGCGCGGCTGGGTGAGTGGCGAAGCCGCCTGATCACGCACACCCCTCCTCGCCTCTTCATGAACTGCCCTTCTTTCTCTGTGTCTCTTCCTTCTTGCGGGTGACAACACGCCATGGCAACCGTTCCTCAGTCTGAAGAACAAGGCTTGGAAAACGCCGCGATCCTGTTGATGTCGCTGGGCGAGGAAGAGGCGTCTGAGGTCTTCAAGCACCTGGCCCCCAAGGAAGTGCAAAAGCTCGGCGAGACGATCGCACGCATGAAATCGGTGCCGCGCGAGCGCTTTGACACCGTGCTGGAAAACTTCAACACCGTGGCCAGCGACCAGAGCATGCTGGTCTCCGACACCGACGAGTACGTCAAGACGGTGCTGCGCAAGGCCCTGGGCGACGACAAGGCCAACCTGCTCATCGACCGCATCCTGTCGGGCGGTGACGTGTCGGGCATCGAGAGCCTGAAGTGGATGGACGCCAGCTCGGTCGCGGAGCTGCTGCGCAACGAACACCCGCAAATCGTGGCCGCCATCCTGGTGCACCTGGACTACGACCAGGGCTCGGGCGTGCTCAAGCACTTCAGCGAGCGCCAGCGCAACGAGGTGCTGATCCGCATTGCCACGTTGGACGGCATTCAGCCTTCGGCGCTGAAAGACCTCAACGAGGTGATGAACAAGGTGCTGGCCGGTGGCGACAAGCTCCGCAAGGCGTCGCTGGGCGGTGTGAAGACCGCGGCCGAGATGATCAACCTGATGGGCTCAAGCGTGGAGACCGCGGTGCTCGACTACATCCGCGAAGCCGACAACGAGCTGGCGCAAAAGATCATGGACAACATGTTCACCTTCGACGATCTGGAAAAGATCGACGACCGTGGCATCCAGGCGCTGCTCAAGGAAGTGCAAAGCGAGTCGCTCATCATCGCCCTCAAAGGCGCCACCCCGGAGATGCGCGAGCGCATCTTCAAGAACATGTCGACCCGGGCCGCCGAGACGCTGCGCGAAGACCTCGAGTCGCGCGGGCCGGTGCGGGTGTCGGAAGTCGAAGCCGAGCAGAAGGAAATGCTGAAGGTGGTGCGCCGCCTGGCCGACGAAGGCCAGATCGTGCTGGCAGCAGGAGGCGACGATGAGTTCCTTTGATTCGAAAACTGGGATCAAGAAAGGCGTGCCACCCGCAGCCGACGGCACCAAGCCCTCGCCCTACAGCCGATTCATTCCGCGCGAGGAGTTGAACTCGTTCTCGGCTTGGAGCCCCGATCACTTGGGGGGCACGGAACCGGTGCGCGGTGTGCACCGCCAACCAACGCAGGCCGAGCCGCCGCCCGGCAAGGCCAGCACCAGCGCCGAAGACACCGCACAGGCCGTGCACGGCGCCCGGCAACAAGGCTACCAAGACGGCTACCGCGACGGCATGGCGGCGCTGGAGAGCTTCAAGCAAAGCCACGCCAGCCAGATGAGCGCGCAGATCGGCGTGCTGCTGGAGTCGCTCTCCGGTCAGTTGGAAGACCTGCAACAGGACATGGCGCGTGCCATGGCTGTCTCCGCCACCCACCTGGCACGGCAGATGGTGCGCAGCGAGCTGGAGGCGCGGCCGGATCTGGTGGCGCAGGTGGCCGCAGAGGCGCTGGAAGCGTTGCTGCTGAGCGCGCGCCATATCACCCTGCGCGTGCACCCCGACGACCTGCAACTCGTGACGCTGGGCGCCGCACAGATGCTCTCGGCCCGCGGGGCCCGAGTGATCAGCGACACCAGCTTGACGCGCGGCGGCTGCATGGTCGAGTCCGACATCGGCGTCATCGACGCCAGCGTGGAAACCCGTTGGCGCCGCGCCGTGGCGGCCATCGGCTGCGACGAGCACTGGTCGGCTGCACCGGCCCCAGGGGGCCCGGCTGCCCCCACCGACGCCTTCGATGAGCCACCCCAGGACAACGCCCCATGATCACCTCGCCATTGGAAGCCCAAGCGCTGGCACGGGCTGCAAACGTCAGCAAATGGCGCCGCTACCTGGGTGAGCTGGAAACCTTTACGGCCGAGCCGCTGCCCCTGGAATCACAAGGCCTGCTGGTGCGCGTGGCCGGATTGGTGCTGGAGGCCGCGGGCATCCGCGTGCCCGTGGGTTCGGTGTGCGAAGTGCGCATGCCGGGCCAGCCGCCGGTACTCGCGGAGGTGGTGGGCTTCTCGGGCGACCGCGCCTACCTGATGCCCACCGGTGACGTCCATGGCCTGGCCAGCGGCGCCCGGGTGATCCCGCGCCCCACACCGGTGGTGCCGATGCGCCTGGGTGCCCTCTACCACCCCTGGCGCCGTGGCGAAGACCGCACGTTGCACCTGCCAGTGGGCGACGGCCTGCTGGGCCGGGTGGTCGACTCGCAAGGCCACCCGATGGACCGCCACGGCGAGCTCTTCGGCGTGCACAACGAACCGCTCATCCGCCGCCCGATCAACGCGATGGACCGCGACCCGGTGCGCGTTCCGCTGGACACGGGGGTGCGTGCCATCAACGCCATGCTCACCGTCGGGCGTGGCCAGCGCATTGGCCTGTTCGCCGGCACCGGCGTGGGTAAATCGGTGCTGCTGGGCATGATGGCGCGCTACACCGAGGCCGACGTCATCGTGGTCGGGCTGATCGGCGAGCGGGGCCGGGAAGTCAAGGAATTCATTGAAGACATCCTCGGGCCAGAGGGCCTGCGGCGCTCGGTGGTGGTGGCAGCCCCCGCCGACGCACCGCCGCTCACGCGGCTGCAGGGCGCCAATTACGCCACCGCCATTGCGGAGCACTTTCGTGACCGCGGCGCGCACGTGCTGCTGCTGATGGATTCCCTCACCCGCTATGCCATGGCGCAGCGTGAAATCGCCCTGGCCATCGGCGAGCCGCCGGCCACCAAAGGCTACCCGCCCAGCTGCTTCGCCAAGCTGCCGCAACTGGTGGAGCGCAGTGGGAACGGGCTGGCAGGGGGTGGCTCGATCACCGCTTTCTACACCGTGCTCAGCGAAGGCGACGACCCAAACGACCCGATCGCCGACGCTGCCCGCGGCATCTTGGACGGGCACATCGTGCTGTCGCGCGACTTGGCAGAGGCCGGTCATTTTCCAGCCATCGACATCGAGAAATCGGTCTCGCGTGTGATGACGAACGTGGCCACCGTGCCGCACGTCGAATCGGCCCGCCGGTTCCGGCAACTGCACTCCAAGCACCAAAAAGCCCGCGATCTGATCCAGCTGGGTGCCTACGCGGCCGGCAACGACCCCGAGCTTGACGCCGCGGTGCGCCTGCAGCAGCCCATGAACGAGTTGCTGTGCCAAAACATGAACGAGCGGGCCGGCATGGCCGAAAGCGTGAAACGTCTGCGCCAAATGATGGCGCAACTCCCCTGATCGACCCCTCGCGTCCCAGCGTAAAAACAACTCACCACCATGAATTCACTTGAGCCGCTGATGGCCTTGTTGGCCCAAACCGAACGCGAACGCGACGAAGCGCTCGCGGCGCAGGCCCGCACGGAGAAGCAGTACCAGGCCGCCGTGGCCCAAAGCGAACAGTTGCGGGCCTACCGCAAAGAGTACGAGCAGCGCTGGGCTGCGCATTTCAAGCAAAACTGCAGCATCGAGGTGATGCACTGCTACCAAGCCTTCACCGAACGCCTGGCCCAGGCGGTGTCTCACCAGCAGCGAGCCGAGGAACACATGGCGCAGCAACGGGAATCGGCCCGGGCGCTGGTGATGTCGTATGAGATGCGCGTGGCCTCGGTGCAAAAGCTGATCGAGCGGCGCTTGAACGAAGTCCGTCTGCTGGCCGATCGCCGTGAGCAAAAACTCACCGACGAGTTCGCCGCACGCACCCAGTGGAAGCCCCACGTGTCGGCTCCCAACACCACCTACTGACCCCGCCTGAACCGGACGCAATCGCCCGTCGACTTTTTGCAGGACCCGCCATGATCATCCCGCCTTTCAATGCTTTGTCCAGCCCTGTGCCGACCCCGGGTGCCCAGGTGTCCGGCGCCGATTCCCTGCCTGGTCTGGACGGTGGCAGCGCCGCGAAACCCAGCGCCTTTGCCAAGATGCTGCAGCAGCAGCGCCAGAACGACGTGACGCCCGCACCGCGCGAGCCCAACGCGCAGCGAGCGGCGTCGACGCCGCGCCGCGAGCCGGCCCCGTCACCCAGCCGCGACGCCCAGGCAGCGGCCAAGCCCTCTGTTCCCAACGCGGCCAAGCC
>JAZKHH010000222.1:10707-23119 GCA_040385465.1 Pseudomonadota bacterium
GAGGCTTCTGACGCTGCCAAGGTCGAAAAGAAGAACAGTGCAGCCGCCGACAAAGCGGCTGAGGACGCCGACAACAAGCCGTCGCCCTCCACCGTGGACCCTGTGCTGGCGCACCTGGCCGCCAGCCCTGAAGCCGCCACCGTTGCCTGCTTGGCGATCGGCCTGCCTGGCACGGCGGCTGGTCCCGCGCCCGGCTCGGGCGCCACAGGTCTTGATGATGCGGCTGTGTTGGTGGACCCCACGGCCATTGCCACCGGTGCCGTGCTGGCCGCTGCCACCGCTGCCACCGCTGCCGCAGCGCCACCCGGTGCAGCCCGTGCCAACGGCATGCCCACCGCAGCGTCGGCGGATCAACATCGGGTCGCCGACGGCGCGGAGTCTTCCCGTGCCGAGCTCTCCGTGGACGTGCCGCCTGGCTTGCTGAAGCAAGCCGGCCTGGCGATGGAGCTGCCCTCCTCCTCCAACATGGCCGCTCAGCGAGCCCAGCTGTCCGAGCCTGCAGAGCGCCCGGGCTTGACGGCGCACCTGGCCACCGGCCATGCGGACCACCGCGGCGACCTGCTGAACAACCTGGCGGCCTCAATGGACAAGGATTCCCGCCGCGTCGGCTCGGTGAGCGAAGTGGCGGCCTCTGCCTCCGCGGCCCAGCCCCTGGCCCCCTTCGCCGTGGGCCCTGGCGCCTCCCAGCGCCTGCCCGACGTTGCGCCCAGCGTGGTGTTGACCACCCCGGTGCAAGCCCCGGAGTTCCGTGAGGCGTTGGCCACCCAAGTCAGCCTGCTGGCCAAGGACGGGGTGCAGCAGGCTTCGCTGCAGCTCAACCCGGCCGACATGGGCCCAATCTCGGTGCAGATTTCCCTGGACGGCACCCAAGCCCGGGTCGACTTCGCCGTCGATTCGGCCGCCACCCGTCACATCATTGAAGCCGGTCTGCCGGAGCTGGCCAGCGCCCTGCGCGAGGCCGGGTTGACCTTGAGCGGCGGTGGGGTGTCTCAGCAACAGTCGCAGTCGGCCCAACAAGAGGCCGGAGCACAACACCCGGGTCGCAGCACCCCTTCCGGCCGCGAGGAAGCCGACCCGGCTGACGCCCCGGGACGGCGCACCGTCTCGGTGGCCACCGGGGGGTTGGACCTGTACGCCTGACCGGGCGGCAATATGTCGCGGCGCTGGCGCCGTGCCACCTGAAGTTCACGGCCGGGGGCGGTGAGTACCGCCCAAACACCTCGCTTATCGACCCATTTGCCGACGGTGGAAGCACCAGAATTTCCCCATACACCAGTCGTTTCCCCGGGGTGCCCGGTGAGCGCGGGTGACTGAGGGACCTCATGGCCACTGCCCCTGCAAAATCCGCCAAAACCGACGCCGTGGCCGCACCTGCGGACGCTGTGGCGGTGGCCGTCAAAGCCCCGGGCAAGAAAAAACTCATCGTCATCCTGGCGGTGGTGGTGCTGCTCCTGGGCGCTGCGGGGGGTGGCGCGGTGTACTTCATGAAGAAAAAGGCGGCGGCCGCTGCTGCCGCGGCGGAAGCCGACGGTGGAGAGCCCGCGGAAGAGGCGAAGGAGGCCAAGCCCACCGGTCCGCCGACGTTTGTTCCCCTGGAGCCCTTCGTGGTCAACCTGGCCGACAAGGGCGCCGACCGATACGCCCAGATCGCCGTCACCTTCCAGATCGACGACCCCAAGTTCGCCGAGCAACTCAAGCTCTACATGCCAGCCATCCGCAACAGCATCCTGATGATCCTGGCGGACAAAACCTCGGACGAGCTGCTCGACCGCGCAGGCAAAGAGGCGCTGGCCGCCGAGATCATGGAAGAGGCCCTTCGCCCCATGCACCTCGGCAGCGACGCTGGCAAAACGGGTGACAAAGTTCAAAACCCGATCCGGAAAGTCCATTTTGCCAACTTCATCATCCAGTGAGCTTCATCGCAACGGCCTTGCGCAGTGACCCGCCATGAACCAACAAATCCTTTCCCAGGACGAAGTGGATGCCCTGCTCCAGGGCATCACGGGTGAGAGCCAGAAGCTTGAACAGGAAGAAGTTCAAGAAGGCGGCATCCGCGACTACAACATCGCCAGCCAGGAGCGGATCGTTCGTGGGCGCATGCCGACGATGGAAATCATCAACGAGCGCTTTGCCCGCAACATCCGCATCGGGCTGTTCAACTTCATCCGCAAGAGCCCCGAGATCTCCATTGGCGGCATCAAGGTGCAGAAGTACAGCGCCTTCCTGCGCGAGATCGTCGTGCCCACCAACTTCAACATCGTCAGCGTGCGCCCCCTGCGCGGCAGCGGCCTGATCGTGTGCGACCCGACCTTGGTGTTCGCGGTGATCGACGCGCTCTTCGGCGGCGCCGGCAAGTTCCACACGCGCATTGAGGGCCGCGACTTCTCCCCCACCGAGCACCGCATCATCACCCGCCTGGTGGAGGTGGTGACGACCGAATACAAGAAGGCCTGGCAGGGCATCTACCCCTTGGAGCTGGAATACCAGCGCTCGGAGATGCAGCCGCAGTTCGCCAACATCGCCACCCCGAGCGAGATCGTCGTGGCGACCTCCTTCACCCTGGAAGTCGGCGACACCACCGGCACCATCCACTTCTGCATCCCCTACTCCACCCTGGAGCCGATCCGCGATGTGCTGTATTCGACCATCCAAGGCGACAGCAACGAGCCGGACCGCCGCTGGGTCAACCTGCTGAAGCAGCAGATCCAGTCGGCCACGGTGGACCTGGTGGCCGAACTGGCCCATGCGCCCGCCACGGTGGAGCAGCTGCTGGCCTTCAAACCGGGTGATTTCATTGAACTGGACCTCAAGCCGGGCATCCAGGCCAAAGTGGCCGGCGTGCCCATCCTGGATTGCCACTACGGCATCTCGAACGGCAAGTTCGCGCTGAAGGTCGATCAACTGTTGTCCAGCTCCAGCATGGGTTGGTTGGGAGAATCAAATGTCTGACACACCTGACGGCATGAGCGAAGAAGACGCGATGGCCGCCGAATGGGCGGCTGCTTTGGCCGAAAGCAAACCCAGCGATGCCGGCGGCTCGGGCACCGGCTCGGAGGTGCAGTACGCCAACGAGCAGGCCACGCCGGCGGAGTTCACGAACTTCGCCGACGCGCCGCATCAAAGCGGCGCCACCGGCAACGACATCAACATGATCCTCGACATCCCGGTGCAGCTCACCGTGGAGTTGGGGCGCACACGCATTCCCATCAAGCACATCCTGCAATTGGCGCAGGGCTCGGTTGTCGAGCTGGAGACCATGGCCGGCGAGCCAATGGACGTCCTGGTCAACGGCTATCTGATCGCCCAGGGCGAGGTGGTGGTCGTCAACGACAAGTTCGGCATCCGGCTGACAGACATCGTGACGCCTTCCGAGCGCATGCGGCGTTTGAGCCGGAGCACCTGATGAGCGGCACATCGCCTTCCATCAGCTTTTTCCTCTGGTTCATCGCCATCGTGGTGATGATTCCGGCCGTCTTGTGGCTGCTCAAGCGCAGCCCCTTGGGGGCCAGCCTGGGCGGCACCAGCAAGACCGCCCCCATGCGTCAAGTCAGCTCGCTGGCCTTGTCGCCCAGCCAGCGGGTGGTGACGGTGGAGGTGGGTGAAGGCGATGAGCGCTGCTGGCTGGTGCTGGGCGTCACGCCGCAGTCGATCACCACCCTGCACAGCTTGAGCGCGCTGGACCTGCCGGCCGCGCCCTTAGAGTCAACCCTGTCCCCTGATGCGTTCTCGCAGCTGCTCAAACGCTTGCGGTCAGGAGAGCGCCGTGAAAACTGAGCCGCTGAGCGCGTTGGCGTCGCGCGGCCGATGGGTGCGTGCCTTGGCTTGCCTGGTGGCCGCGGGTGCGGCCGTTGCAGCCGCCCCGGTGCTGGCCCAAGCCCCTTCTGCCAGCCTGCCGCTCGTGGTGGCCCAGGGCGCTGCAGGCACCAGCTATTCGGTGCCCATCCAGACCCTGCTGTTTTTCACCGCCCTGAGTTTCTTGCCCGCGGTGCTGCTGCTGATGACGAGCTTTACCCGCATCATCATCGTGCTGAGCCTGCTGCGCCAAGCCATGGGCACCCAAGCCACGCCGCCCAACCAGGTGATCGTCGGACTGAGCCTGTTCCTGACTTTTTTCATCATGAGCCCCACGCTCGACAAGGTCTACGTCGACGCCTACCAGCCTTACAACGCCAACCAGATCAGCTTCGACCAAGCTTTGCAGCGCGGCGAATTGCCGCTGCGCGAGTTCATGCTCAAGCAGACCCGCCAGTCCGACCTGGCCTTGTTCTCCAAGCTGGCCAAGCTCGACCCGTCCGTGGCCATGGCCAACGTGCCCTTCAAGGTGCTGGTGCCCTCCTTCGTCACCAGCGAGTTGAAAAGCGCGTTCCAGATCGGTTTTCTGATCTTCATTCCGTTCCTGATCATCGACATGATCGTGGCCAGCGTTCTGATGAGCTTGGGAATGATGATGCTCAGCCCGGTGCTCGTGGCCCTGCCTTTCAAGCTGATGCTGTTCGTGCTGGCCGACGGCTGGAACCTGTTGCTGGGCTCGCTGGCCGCCAGTTTTGCCACCTGATCTGATTTGACCACCGCCGCCTGACGCCATGGACGCACAACAAGTCTTCACTTTCGGCCAACAAGGCCTGTACCTGCTGCTGATGGTGTCGGCGCCGATCCTGCTCACTGTGCTGGGCGTGGGCCTGCTGGTCAGCGTGTTCCAGGCGGCCACCCAAATCCATGAATCGACGTTGTCGTTCGTGCCCAAGATCATTGCCGCGGTGATCGTGCTGAGCCTCACCGGGCCCTGGATGTTGACCTCCCTCGTCGAATACCTGCAGCGCATGCTGCAAAGCATTCCCACGGTGGTGGGCTGAGCCTCCTGCTGCCTGCCGAGCCAAGTCCCTGCGCCGTGACCCCTCCGCTGGCATGTTGACCTTCACCGAAGCGCAGCTGATGCAGTGGATCGGCCCTTACATGTGGGCATTCATCCGCATCTTGGCGCTGCTCAGCAGCATGCCGGTGCTCTCTCAGCGGGTGGTGCCGGCGCGCGTCAAAGTGATGCTGGCAATGCTGGTGGCCGTGTGCGCCCAGGCCAGCCTGCCGGCCATGCCGGTGGTGGCGCTGGAGTCTTCGCAGGCGGTGTTGCTGGTGGTTCAGCAACTGCTCATCGGCATCTCGCTGGGCTTTGCGGCCCGCATGGTGTTTGCGGCCGTGGAGCTGGCCGGCGACACCATCGGCCTGCAGATGGGCTTGAACTTCGCCATGTTCTTCGACCCCAGCAGCGGCGGTCAGGTGACCTCGTTGAGCCGATTCTTCGGTGCCATCGTGACCCTGCTGTTCGTCACCATCAACGGCCACCTGCTGATCATGGTCGCAGTGGTGCAGAGTTTTCACACCTTCCCGGTCGGACCGGAGCCCTTTGCGTTTTTGCACACCTTGCAGCCGCAGGTGTGGGGCGGCGAGATCTTCCGGCTGGGGCTGTGGATCGCCCTGCCCCTGACGGCCATGTTGCTGTTCACCAACCTCGTGCTGGGCGTCATTGCCCGCGTGGCGCCTCAGCTCAACGTCTTTGCCATCGGCTTTCCGATCACCGTGGGCGTGGGCTTGATTGGGGCCTTGTTCACCCTGCCGATGATGCAGGTGCCTTTCACCATGGCGCTGGAGCAGATGCTGGCGCGTTTCCAGTGAGCGGTTGAGGTTCAGCCAGATAGAGGCCGGCTGTGGCCGACAAAAAGGATTGGGCCGCCTTGTCTACTCGCCCACCAGGCCGTTGCGGATGGCGTACACCGTCATTTCGGAATTGTTGGCCAGGCCCAGCTTTTCCAGCACCCTCGCCCGGTACACGCTGACGGTCTTGGGGCTCAAGGTCAGTTCCTCGGCAATGTCCGACAAGCGCTTGCCGGAGGCAATGAGCATCAAAGTTTGCAGTTCCCGGTCGGAGAGCTTGTCATGGGCCATCTGGCTGCTCGGGGTGGTGAGGCTTTCCACCAGCATCTGGGCAATCTCCGGTGTCACGTATTTGCGGCCCTGCGACACGGTGCGCACGGCCGCCACCAGCAACGACGGGTCGCCCCCCTTGTTGACGTAGCCAAAGGCGCCAGACCTCAGCGCCCGGATGGCGTACTGCTCCTCCGGGTACATCGAGACCACCAGCACCCGCAGGCTGCTGCCCTCCTCCTTCAGCGCGTGCAGCACGTCCAGCCCGCTGCGCCCAGGCATGCTGATGTCGAGCACCAGCACGTCGCACGGCGTGGCCCGCAGCAGCACCCGCAATTCGCCGTAGTCGCCCGCCTCGCCGACCACCTGGATGTCTGCCGCATCGGACAAGGTGTCGCGGATGCCGCGGCGAATCAAGGCGTGGTCGTCACACAGAATCACTTTGATCATCACAGCGCTCCCCAGCCTGTGGGATCGGGGTCGGACGCGATGGCCCCTGCCTCTCCCGTTGAATTTTCGGACAACGGTGTCCCGTTCTTGCCCAGCGGCACCGACAAAATCAGCGTGGTGCCCGCCGGGCTGCTGCTCACATCCACCCAGCCGCCAACGGTGCGCGCCCGCTCGTGCAGCCCCCGAATGCCAAAAGAGCGCACCTTGGCCAAGTCACGCTGGCTCAGACCGCAGCCGTTGTCACTGACCTCCAGCGACAGCACCCCGCCTGCCGTCGACAGGTCAATTTCCACCTTGCTCGCCTGGGCATGCTTGGACACGTTGGTGAGAGCTTCCTGGGCGGTGCGGTAGGCCACCAGCGGCACCCCTGCAGGCAGGGGAAGCGCCTGTTGCGGGAAGCGCAACACGCAGACGATGCCGACCCGCTTCTCGAAACGGCCGGCCATCCACTGCAGCGCCGCCACCAGGCCTTGCTCCAGGATGGCCGGGCGCAGGTTGTGCATGATCCGCTGGCTGGACTCAATGGCATGCGACACCATCTCCAAAGCCGAATCCATGCGCGCGCCCATCTCCGCCGACTCGATACGCCGCGCCATCCAGGCCAAGTCCAGCTTCAAGGCGGTCAGGGAGCCGCCCACGTCGTCATGGATCTCCCGGGCAATGGCGGCCCGCTCCAGCTCGATGCTGGTCTGCAGGTGTTGCGCCAGCTCGTGCAGCCGCTGCTTGGAAATTTCAAGTTCGGCGTCGGCCAGCAGGCGGGCGCGCCGGGTGACGCTGGCTTCAAAAGCGTGCAAAACGGCCGGCCCCAGCCGGGCCAGGTTGTTTTTCAGGATGTAGTCGCTGGCGCCGTTGCGCATGGCTTCCACCGCGGTGTCTTCGCCGATCTGGCCTGACACCAGCACGAACGGGATGTCACGCCCCCGGGTCTTGAGCATGTCCAGCGCCACCAAGCCGGAAAAACCTGGCAGGTTGTAGTCGGAAATCACCACGTCAATCGCATGCTCCGGGCGCAGGTCGTCAATGGCCTCGAGGTAGTCGGCTTCGCAGTCCACCCGGCGGATGTCGACCTCGAGCCCGCCGCGAACCAGGTGCGCGTGCATCAGTTCGTGGTCCAGTTCCGAGTCTTCCAGGTGAAGCACTTTCAACACGGGGTGCAAGGCGCCAGGCGTCATGTGTGAAGTATGCCGCGCTCAGCCGGGTTTGAGAAAGCGAATAGATGAGGTCGCAAGCGATGAATTGCGCCCTCTTTCGCCCAGTGATTGCCCTAATGTTCCCGTGGCAGCTGCCGAAAATGAGATCCATATGCAGGTGTTTGTTGACGTCGGAAGACGACCGGTCTTCCGAATGCCACCTGCTCTCACAACGAACACCTGTTAAGTGGAGCACGACCTTGATGGACGACGCACCCGCCCCTCTGGATGCTGGCCACATGCCACTGCCGACAGCTGCGGACTTGCAAGACAACCTGATGTCAGCCACCAACGATCTGGACCGGCTGCAGACGTTGTTGGCCGATGCCTGCGAGACGCTGATGCAGCGCTTCTACGGCGCCTCGGAGCAAGTCCGTTCGTTGCGGGATGCCACTTCGGCCGCCAACTCCGACGTCGACCCGGAAGAAATCTTCCAGGGCGTGTTGCAGCACCTGGGCGGTGCCGTCACGGCCCTGCAATTCCAGGACATGGCTTGCCAGCTCATCGATCACACGAATCGGCGTCTTCGCAACTGCGCGGACACCTTGGCCCGGGAAACCTTCGGCCAAGACGAAGAAGGGGCCACGGTGGTCACGCCAGCGCCTCTTCGTCCCAACCCAGTGACGCAGTCTGAAATGGACGCCGGCTCAGTGGATCTTTTCTGAGCCTGCCTGCCGCAACTTCACCCGATTCAACCAAGACCCCCCGGAGATAGATATGCATTCAATCCTTGCCGTGGACGACTCCGCCTCCATGCGTCAAATGGTCGCCTTCACCTTGAAGAGCGCGGGCTACAACGTCGTTGAAGCGGTGGACGGCCAAGACGCGTGGGAGAAGTCCAGCAGCCGCGACTTCGACCTGGTGCTGACCGATCAGAACATGCCGCGCATGGACGGCATCAGCCTGACCAAGAAACTGCGGGACAACCCCAAGTTCAAGGCCACGCCGATCCTGATCCTGACCACCGAATCGAGCGACCAGATGAAGCAGGCCGGCCGCTCTGCGGGCGCCACCGGCTGGCTGGTCAAACCGTTTGATCCAGCCAAGCTGCTGGAAGTCATCAAAAAAGTGGTGCGCTGAGTCGTCACAGACTTCATCAGCCAACAAAGCACCCGGGCAGAGACACACAAGACACAGGAGTCAGCAATGGCCGATTCATCCACCGAGAGCGGCACCGGCGCAGGCATCGACCTGAGCCAGTTCTACCAGGTCTTCTTCGAAGAAGCCGGTGAGAACCTGGACCGCATGGAGCAACAGCTCCTGGAAATCAACATTGAAGCGGCGGATGATGAGGAACTGAACTCGATCTTCCGCTGTGCGCACTCCGTCAAGGGCGGAGCCGCCACCTTCGGTTTCACCGACGTGGCCGAGCTCACCCACCAAATGGAGACGCTGCTCGACAAGTTGCGCCGGCACGAGCTGCTGCCCACGCCCCAGATGGTCGACGTGCTGCTGCAATCGGGCGACGCCCTGCGCGCGCTGTTGGCCCGGCACCAGGGTTCCGGCGACAACGAAGTCGACACGACCGAGCTGTTGTTCAACATCCGCGCCATGGCCAGCGGTGAAATGCCGATGGTGATGCCCGCATCGGCGACCGCCACCTCGTCGGCCCCTGCTGCCGCGGTGCAACCCCAGGCGGTGGCCAAGAACGGCCCGCGTGTGTTGGAACTGCGTGTGGGCCCGCTCGACGACACCGACCATGCCGACAACCTGGTGGACCTGTTCAAGGAAATCACCGACCTGGGCACCATCGAGCCCCTCGATGGCGGCAAGGGCGATGAAGGCATGCGCCGCTTCAAGATCATCACCACCAGCACCGACAGCGAGCTGCTGGACCTGTTCACCTTCCACGTCTCCCGCGAGCATGTGCTGCTGCAGCCCCTGACGACGGGGTTCGGCTTTCACGAGGGCGCCCCCGGCGCGCCGACCGCAGAAGAAACCGCGGCAGCCGACGCCGCCGCGTCCGAAGTCGGTTACGGCTTCTTCGAGGACGCGCCCGGCGCGCCCGTTGGCCCGGCCCAAGGCCCTGGTGCCTCCAGCTCACAGGGCCATGGCGCATCCAGCGACGGTGCAGAGTCGCATGCGGTGGCCAAGCCAGCAACCAAAGCGGCCGTCAAAGTTGAAAAAGCCACCCCGGTGGCCGAAGCCGCCACCCTGCGCGTGTCAGTGGAAAAAGTCGACCAGTTGATCAACCTGGTCGGCGAGCTCGTGATCACCCAGGCCATGCTGGCCCAGAACAGCAAAGACATCGACCCGGGCCTGTACCAGCAACTGGTGGCCGGCCTGGCCGACCTGGACCGCAACACCCGTGACTTGCAAGAGTCGGTGATGTCGATCCGCATGATCCCGATGTCCATGGTCTTCAGCCGCTTCCCACGCATGCTGCGCGACCTCGCGGCCAAACTGAACAAGAAGGTTGAATTCGTCACCCTGGGTGAGGCCACCGAGCTGGACAAAGGCCTGGTGGAAAAAATCACCGACCCCCTCACCCACCTGGTGCGCAACAGCTGCGACCATGGCATTGAGCCTCCAGCCGAGCGGGTGGCCAAAGGCAAACCAGAACACGGCACCATCACCCTGGCGGCCTCGCACCAGGGCGGCTCCATCGTCATCGAAGTGCGTGACGACGGCCGGGGCTTGTCGCGCGAGGTGTTGATTCGCAAGGCCCGCCAAAAAGGCATCGATGCCCCCGATTCGATGACCGACCAGGAAGCGTGGAATCTGATTTTTGCACCCGGCTTCTCGACGGCCGACGTGGTCACCGACGTCTCCGGGCGCGGCGTGGGCATGGACGTGGTGAAGAAAAACATTCTGTCGCTGGGTGGCACGGTCGACATCGACTCGGCCGAAGGCTACGGCATGCGTGTGAGCGTGCGCCTGCCGCTGACCCTGGCCATCATGGACGGCATGAGCGTGGGTGTGGGCGAAGAGGTCTACATCCTCCCGCTGTCGTCGGTGGTCGAGTCCTTCCAGGTCCAACCCGACATGATCCGCACCATTGGCGGTGCCGGCCGAGTGGTCGAGGTGCGCGACGAGTACATGCCGGTGCTGGAGCTGGAACAGGTGTTCGGCATCCCACGGTTCGATTTCGAGAACGTCAGCGGCATCATGGTGGTGGCCGAGGCCGAAGGCGGCCGGGTGGCCTTGCTGGTGGATGAATTGCTTGGCCAGCAGCAGGTGGTGGTGAAGAACCTGGAAGCCAACTACCGCAAAGTGCACGACATCTCGGGCGCCACGATCATGGGCGATGGCCGCGTGGCCCTCATTCTCGACGTGGGCAGCCTGGTTCGCCGCTCACGCCATTGACGTGACCATTGAGCCTCTTGGAGCGAGAACATGTTGAAGTCGGTTCGCGGTTCGCTGTTTCTCATCGGCATTTTGTTGCTGGGGGCCACGTTGATCTTCATTGCGCAGGCCCATCGCCAGCAGAGCAAATTGGGCACCAGTGCCCTGCAGGCCTTTGTCTCCAAAGATGTGGTGGCCGACATTCTGCCGCCGCCGATGTACTTGATCGAACTCAGGCTGGTGTTGTCGCAGGCGGTGGAAGGCAGCATGCCGGTGGCCGACGCGGTGCAGCACTATGAGCGGCTGACCAAGGAATACAACCAGCGGGTGGACTACTGGACGACCAACCCGCCTTTCGGTTTGGAAAAGCAGTTGCTGGGCAAGCAGCACGAGGCTGGCAAAGTGTTCCTGGCCGCAGCCAAGACCGAGCTGTTGGACAAGCTCGTGGCTGGCGACAAATCAGGCGCCGCCGCCAACCTGGCCAAGGTGCATGCGCTCTACACCCAGCACCGCCAAGGCGTCGATGAGACCGTCACCGCCGGCAGCCGCTTTGCCGAAGTGTCGGTGGCGGCTTTTGAGTCGGAAACCCAACAATCTACCTTCGTGCTGCTGGGCTTTTCCGCCTTGGTGTTCGCGGCCTTGTTCGTGCTGATCTCCCGCAATGTGCGCGACATCTTGAACCCGATCTTCAACGCCTATGAATTTGCCCGCGGCATCACCTCGGGCGACCTGACCCGCGACCTGACGATCTGCAACAAGGTGGAAATCGCCCGCCTGCAGGGTGCACTCATCGAAATGCAGCAATCATTGCGCCGCATTGTCGGCGAGGTGCGCCAGTCGACCGACATCATCAGCCACTCCAGCACCGAAATTGCCCACGGCAACCTCGACCTGAGCCAACGCACCGAGCAAACCGCGGCCAACCTGCAACAAGCGGCCTCCTCCATGCACCAGGTGAGCAGCACCGTCCAGCACAGCGCCAACAGTGCCCGCCAAGCCAACCAGCTGGCGTCCAGCGCCGCATCGGTGGCAGCTCGCGGCGGCCAAGTGGTCTCCCAGGTGGTCAGCACCATGGACGAGATCAACGCCAGCTCGAAGAAGATCTCCGACATCATCGGCGTCATCGATGGCATCGCTTTCCAAACCAACATCTTGGCGCTCAACGCCGCGGTCGAAGCCGCCCGCGCCGGCGAGCAAGGCCGGGGCTTTGCGGTGGTCGCCAGCGAGGTGCGCAGCCTGGCTGGGCGCTCGGCCGAGGCGGCCAAGGAAATCAAGAGCCTGATTGGCGCCAGTGTGGAGCGGGTGGAAACCGGCTCGCGCCTGGTCGAAGACGCCGGCGCCACCATGCAGGAGATCGTCACCTCGGTGCAGCGGGTGTCCGACATCATCGGCGAGATCACGGCCGCTTCCACCGAGCAAAGCGACGGCATCACCCGGGTGACCACCTCGGTCATGGAGCTGGACCAGATGACCCAACAAAACGCCGCCCTGGTGGAAGAAGGTGCGGCCGCTGCGCAAAGCCTGAGCGACCAGGCCAGCAAGCTGGCTCAGGTGGTCAGCACCTTCAAGTT
>JAZKHH010000223.1:0-4081 GCA_040385465.1 Pseudomonadota bacterium
CACTTCGTCATGGGCGGCGCGGTGCGCGGCAAGGAGATCTACGGCCGCTTCCCGGTCGTGGGCCTCAACACCGACGACGAAGTCGGCTCGGGCAGCCTGCTGCCCCAGGTGTCGGTCGACCAGATCGGCGCCACCGTCGGCAAATGGTTCGGGGCCACCCCCGGCCAACTCGATACGATCTTTCCCAACCTGCGCAACTTCGCGCAACGCGACCTCGGCTTCTTGGGCTGAGTTCGGTGGGCGGTTCATGCCGTGTCAAAGGCCGCCTTCGGGCGGCCTTTTTTCCAATCTGCTTCTGGGGCCTGCGCCCCGGCGTGGCCCCCTGAATTAAGGGCGGCGTCTCCCCGACTCCAGGGGATGTACTGCGCCGCCCCTTGTCTGAAAATCGCGGCGCGTTGGGGCGACTCTGCCTGCCGCGGCCACTGTCATCAAAGGAGTTCGACCATGCCGTTCGCCGGTTTAGGCCTGCACGTGGTGCTGGCGTTGCTGTGTGCCATGCACGCGGTTCGCAGCCGCCAGCAGCTGTTTTGGCTGATCATTTTGTTTTCGTTTCCGCTCTTGGGCAGCTTGGTGTATTTCTTCGTCGTGTACCTGCCCGATTCGCGGCTGGAGCAAGGCGCGCGGCGGGCCGCCTCGGCGGCCGTCAAAAAGCTGAACCCCACCCGCGAGCTGCGCGCCGCGCAGGCCGCACTGGAAGACGCCCCTACCGCCTCCAACCAGATGCGCTGTGCAGCGGCCCTGCTGGACGCGGGCCAAGCGCCCGAAGCCGCCCGCTTGTACGAAGACTGCCTGAAAGGCCCGTTTGCCGCCGACCTGGACATCCGCCTGGGCGCCGCGCGGGCGTTCACCGAGTGCGGCCGCCACGCCGAGGCCCTGTCTCATCTGGAAAGCATCCGCGCCACGGACGCTGCCTTTCAGGCCGAGGCCGTGGGCCTGTTGTTCGCGCGCTGCCAAGCGAACACCGGTCACCTGGCCGAGGCACGCCAGGCGTTCGAGTCCGCCGTCCAGCGGTTCGACAGCTTCGAGTCGCGCGTCGAGTACGCCGTGTGGGCTTTGACACAGGGCGACACCGCCACGGTCCAGCGCCTGGATGCCGAGATGCACAAGATCATGCGGCGCTGGGGTCGAGCGACGCGCCAAATGAACCAAGCATCGCTGCGTCGCTTGCAAGCCGCCCGCCAGCAGTTTGCTCGCAACGACAAGGCTGCGGCATGAACTGATTCAGCGGTCGCTGTTTGCGCCGGCAGGCGAGGCGGATGCCGACCGCCACTGGCGATGTGTGCCGCACCAAGCCGCCCTCGAGGCGGCTTGGTGTTGCCCGCACGCGCTGTCCGGCTCAACCGTGGCGTCCCCAACATCGGGGTCTCGTCACCACCCATCGGCGTTAACCCAGGGAGTGTTTTCCTGAGGACGAAGGCACTGGGAAAAAAAACTGCGACTGTTAGACTTTTTGACGAAGGTTCATTCACTCGAACCTTGTTCAGCAGGCGGAACGGTGAGGGCCTCGGCCGACACCGTACCGACAGGCCATGACAGCAGACCACCGCCCCCATCCCCCCTCCCCACACCGGCCCGCGCTGGTGCCCGCGGTGGTGCGGGCCATGGCCCTGCTCGAGCTGCTGGCCAAAGAACGCAAGGCGATGGGCTTGGGGCAGCTGGCCTCCAACCTGGCCTTGCCCAAAAGCAGCGCGCACGGTTTGTGCCGAACCCTGACCACCTTGGGGTACTTGCGCCGGCAGAGCGATGGGGCCTTCCTGATCGGCCCGCGCGTGATGTCGTTGTCGCATGCCTTCGTCGACCAGGCCACCCCGGCGCAGGAGTTCGACCGCTTCTGGCGCGACCGTGACCAGCCGCAAGAGACGGTGATCCTGTCGGTGCTCGACGGCACCGACGTCGTCTACGTGGCGGTGCGCAGCGGTGTGCGCCCCTTGGGCATGGCCTTCACCGTGGGCATGCGCCTGCCGGCCTGGCGCACGGCCACCGGGCGCGCCATGCTCGCCTTTCGGGCGCCCGAGGCGCTCAAGCAACTGTTCCCCCAACCGCGGCTGCCGGCGATCTTGCATTACCCCGCCATGCGGCGCAGCGCGTTGATGGCCGAGCTCGACCGCACCCGCGAACGCGGCCATGGCATCGACGATGAAGGCATCCGCCAGGGGGTGTACTGCCTGGCGGTGCCGGTGTTCGGGCCGTCCAACGACACCGTGGCCGGGGTGGGCATCTGCCTGCAAAAGGCCGTGCTCACCCCCCGCCTGGAAGTCCAGCAACGCCGGCTGGTGTCCCAGGTGGCGCAGCAACTCTCGCGGCGCCTTGGCGCCCCGGGCACCTGAAGGGCACCCTCCCATGAGCAGCAGCACCACCAACCCTTCCGACATCATTCTCGAGACGCGGGCCCTGAGCAAAGAGTTCAAGGGCTTCGTCGCGGTCAACAAGGTGGACCTGAAGGTTCGGCGCGGCCACATCCACGCCTTGATCGGCCCCAACGGCGCTGGCAAGACCACCTGCTTCAACCTGCTGACGAAGTTCCTGCGGCCCAGCGCCGGCGCCATCGTCTTCAACGGCATCGACATCACCGCCGAGCGCCCGGCGCGCATCGCGCGGCGCGGCATCATCCGCTCGTTCCAGATCTCCGCCGTGTTCCCGCACCTGAGCGTGCTCGAGAACGTGCGGGTGGGCCTGCAGCGCACCTTGGGCAACTCGTTTCATTTCTGGCAGTCCGAGCGCGCGCTGCGCACACTCGACGAGCGCAGCCGCGCCCTGCTGGCCGAGGTCGACCTGGCGGCCTACGCCGACCTGCCCGCGGTGGAGCTGAGCTACGGCCGCAAGCGCGCCTTGGAGATCGCCACCACCCTGGCCATGGACCCCGAGCTGATGCTGCTCGACGAGCCCACCCAGGGCATGGGCCTGGAAGACGTCGACCGCATCCGCCAGCTGATCAAGAAGGTGTCCGCCAACCGCACCATCCTGATGGTGGAGCACAACATGAGCGTGGTGGCCAGCATTGCCGACACCATCACCGTGCTGCAGCGCGGGGCCACCCTGGCCGAAGGCCCGTACGAGGTGGTGTCGAAGAACCCTGCGGTGATGGAGGCCTACATGGGCTCCGCCAGCGCCGAGCTCCAAGGAAACCACTGACATGGGCACCCCGCTGATCGAGGTGAAAGACCTGCACGCCTGGTACGGCGAGTCGCACGTGCTGCACGGCGTGAACCTGCGGGTCGACGAGGGCGAGGTGGTCACCCTGCTCGGGCGCAACGGCGCCGGGCGCACCAGCACCCTGCGCGCCATCATGGGCCTGACCGGCAGCCGCAAGGGCTCCATCCGGGTGATGGGCCAAGAAACCATCGGCATGGCCACCCACCGCATCGCCCAGCTGGGCCTGGGTTACTGCCCGGAAGAGCGCGCCATCTTCTCCAGCCTGTCGGCCCATGAGAACTTGATGCTGCCCCCCCGGCTGGCCAGCGGCGGCCTGAGCCTGGACGAGATCTTCGCCATGTTCCCCAACCTCCAGGAGCGCGGCAGCAGCCAGGGCACCCGGTTGTCGGGCGGCGAGCAGCAGATGCTGGCCGTGGCCCGCATCCTGCGCACCGGCGCCAAGCTGTTGCTGCTCGACGAGATCTCCGAGGGCCTGGCGCCCGTCATCGTCCACAAGCTCGCCGACACGGTCAAAACCCTGCGCAGCAAGGGCTACACCATTGTGATGGTCGAGCAGAACTTCCGCTTCGCCGCGCCCCTGGCCGACCGCTTCCTGGTGATGGAGCACGGCCGCATCCTGCACGAGTTCACCCAGTCGCAGTTACCCGATCGCATGGCCCAGCTCCATGAGTACCTCGGCGTTTGAAAGCGCCCTTCCAACCAAGGAAACCGTCATCATGAAACTCCAACGCATTGCCGCTGCTGGCTCTCTTGTGTGCGCCGCCGCTTGGGTGCCTGCCCAGGCCCAGATGTCGGGCGACGTGATCCGCATCGGCTTCATCACCGACATGTCGGGCCTGTACTCCGACATCGACGGGCCGGCCGGCCTGGAGGCCATCCGCATGGCCATCGCCGACATGGGCGGCGCCATCAACGGCAAGAAGATCGA
>JAZKHH010000224.1:0-3144 GCA_040385465.1 Pseudomonadota bacterium
TCGTGCCTCGCCTGTCGGCGCTGTCCAACGTGCTGCACGGGGCATTGACCCGCGCCCCCGTTGGCCAGGCCTGGTTTCAGGGAACGGCGCCCCGGCAGCTGCGCGAGGAGGCAATGCATTGTCTGGAACGCGTGGGTCTGGCCGACCACGCGCTGCAGCGGGCCGATCGCCTCTCGGGCGGACAGTCCCAACGCGTGGCGGTGGCGCGTGCGCTGATGCAACGCCCGCGTTTCCTCGTTGCCGACGAACCGGCGGCCAGCCTGGACCCGGTCTCCGGTGACGAGGTGATGGGGCTTTTCGCGAGCCTGGTGGAGCGCGACGGCCTGACCCTCCTGTTCACCTCACACGACCTGAGCCATGCGCTGCGCTACGCAGACCGTGTGATCGCTCTCAATCGCGGTCGCATCGTCAAGGACACCCCGTCCGCCCAGACCGATGCGCTCGTCCTCAGACGCCTCTATGACACCCCGAACACACATGCCGACACACGCACTGCCGCAGCGCTTTGAACGGATGAGCGCGGGCGCCTTCGTGGCCTGCGCCGTGGCCGGCGCATTCTTCGTGTGGTCCCTGCAGGGCACGGGTGTCTCGCTCACCGACTTCTTCCAGGGCTTCCCACAAATGGGCCGTCTGGTGGGTGAGATGCTTCCGCCCTCGCCCGCCCGGCTGGAGGCGGTGGGACGCGCCCTGCTGGAAACCTTCCAGATGGCGCTGGTGGGGACGGTGGTGGGCGTGCTCCTGAGCGTGCCCATCGCCGTGCTGGCAACACCGCACCTGTCGCCTCATCCGGCCGTGTACCACGCAGCGCGCACCCTCATCGCCTTCTTCCGCACCGTGCCCGATCTGGTGTGGGCGCTGCTGTTCGTGGTGTCCGTCGGACTCGGCCCGTTTGCGGGCACGCTGGCACTTGTCGTGGACAAGATCGGGTTTTGCGGCCGCTTCTTCGCCGAGGCCATGGAAGAGGTTGACCGCGGCCCCCAGGAGGCGCTGTCGGCCATGGGAGCGAGCAAGCCCTCGATCATCATGTGCGCGGTGATTCCGGCGGCATTGCCGTCGTTCATCAACACCTCACTGTTCAGTCTGGAAAAGGCCACGCGCTCCTCGGTGATCCTGGGCCTGGTCGGCGCGGGGGGCATCGGCATCGAGCTCAAGGTGGCCATGGACCTGTTCAGCTACGACGAGGCGGCCACCATCATCCTGGCGATCTTTGCGCTGGTGCTGGTGGTGGAGCGGGTCAGCGCGGTGCTGCGCAGGCGTGTGCTGTGAGTCTCCACGAACTGCCATGAATCTGCCACACAGGCTCTCTAGCATGGCCTGAGCGTTTCGCCCGCGCAGCGCTCACCTTCCTTCATCCACCCAAGGGGTAACCATGCGACGTCTCATTCTCGGTTGCGTTCTGCTGAGCCTGTCCAGCACCATCCTTGCCGCTTCACCACGGCACAACAAGCACATCCACGAGGTTGAGCGTTCCAACCATGTCCAGCTGGGTCAGCGCCCCTTCTTTCTGGTGGACGACATGTCGGAGAGTCCACTGAAGCAGCAGTTGCAGCAGTGCGCCCGCAAAGGCTATTTCACGGCTCGGGACTTCTCCATCGGACACCGCGGGGCGGCCCTGCAGTTCCCGGAACACACGATGGAGTCGTACGTGGCGGCCGCCCGCATGGGCGCCGGCATCGTCGAATGCGACGTGACCTTCACCAAGGACAAGGAACTGGTCTGCCGCCACGCACAAAACGACCTCCACACCACCACCAACATCCTCGCCACGCCGCTGGCCAGCAAATGCACGCAAGCCTTCGTGCCCGCCACACTGGACGCCAGCGGCAACCTGCTGACGCCCGCCGCCGCCGAATGCCGCACCAGCGACATCACGCTGGCCGAGTTCAAGACCCTGCGCGGCAAGATGGATGCGTTCAACCCCCGCGCACGCACCGTCGATGAGTACCTGGGCGGGACCGCCAACTGGCGCACCGACCTGTATTCAGGCCCGACCAGCGGCACGTTGATGACCCACAAGGAAAGCATCGAGCTGTTCAAGCAGCTGGGCGTGAAGATGACACCCGAGCTCAAGAGCGCCAGCGTGACCATGCCTTTCGAGGGATTCACGCAGGAGGCCTACGCCCAGAAGATGATCGAAGAGTACAAGCGCGCGGGCGTGCACCCCAACCGTGTGTGGGCGCAGTCGTTCGACATGCGCGACGTGCTGTACTGGGTGCGCAACGAGCGCGCCTTCGGACGCCAGGCGGTGTACCTCGACGACGCCAACACCGTGGCCGATCTTCCCAGCCAGGCCGACCTGGTCAACTACAAGAGCCAGGGTATCAACATCGTGGCGCCTCCGATCTTCGCCTTGCTGAGCACCGACGCATCGGGCCGCATCGTTCCTTCGCAGTACGCGCGCAACGCCCGCTCGGCCGGCCTGGACATCATCACCTGGACCCTGGAGCGCTCCGGCCTGCTGGCCGATGGCAACAACGGCTTCTACTACCAGACCTTCGACTCGGCCATCAAGACCGAGGGCGACATGCTGCGTGTGCTGGACGTGCTCGCACGTGATGTGGGTGTCATCGGCGTGTTCTCGGACTGGCCGGCCACGACCACGTTCTACGCCAATTGCGCCAACCAGCGGTAGCCGCCACATGCGCGAGGTCTTCATGCGTGGCTTCGGAACGCCGCCCCTGGCGCTCCGACGCGCAATGCGCGACGCTGCCTGAGCAGGCCGTCTGATGACGCCTTGGGCGCCTCAGACACCAGCGCGCGCGGCGCACCCTTGCTGGTAGGCCTCGTTGATCACCTTGGCCTTGGCCTCGGCGATCGCCGTGAACTCCGGTCCCAGACCCGCCACCTTGTCGGGGTGGTAGAGCCGGATCTTTCGCTGGTAGGCCTGCCTGATCTCCTCCAACGAGGCCCCGGCACCCACGTCAAGCACCTGGTACCAGTGAAGCGGTGCCGCGCCTGAAGAGCCGGCGTCGTGCCCGGGTTGGTCGCGGCGAAACCCGCTTGCATCTCCGGTTGAGTCCGGGCTCCCGGTCTGGTTGCCCGGCAACTTGTCCATGAAGTGCTTGACCACCAGGTACCCAAAGAACGCTGCGATGCCCAGAAACCACCATTCGCTGACCTTCAGATCGTCAAACATGCCCTGGC
>JAZKHH010000225.1:0-3892 GCA_040385465.1 Pseudomonadota bacterium
GCGACGCAAAAAGGAAGTGCCCTGTCGGGGGCAGTCCCGACACGCAGGCAAGTCACCCACCCCAACCAAACCCAACCCAACATGAAAAAAGCCCAGGTCACCCCAGGCTTCTTCCATCAAATCCATCAACAAGAACGATCAGAAAATCTGCCGCCCATTCCCCAACAAGTGCGCATGGCAATCCAACCCCGGGTTGTTGCAATGGCGAACCCACTCTTCCAACGCCGTCTGCTCCCACCCATTCCACCAGTCGCCATGCGACGAGTACCCCGGTGGCCCGTCATAGGTGTCCGACGACATCCGCCAATGGGCCGTCTGATTCGCCTGCGTCACCCGGTAATGAATGTTGAACGTGATTTCCGGCAGCGGCACCGGATGCGACGCCGGGCACCCACCGCGGGGGTACGCCATGTGGCTCTTGTGATCCGGGCTGTCCAGGTTCACCCCGTCCCAGCACTGTGGGAACCAGATCTCGGTGACCAGGTCGTCGCCCACCGGGCAATTCGGAAAGCTGTTTCCCCGCATCGACGGGTTGTTGTAGCAGTAGTACCGGAAGTGACCGCTCGGGTTGCGGTTGCTCGGATCCCCCGCGATCATGCGCAGGCCGGCCGGAAACGGCCGCACGTCCGCCGGACGCACCCCGTTGTAGCCCGTCTTGTAATAGAACATCGATTCTTGCGGCTGCACCGGCGTGCGGCTGCGGGTGTCGATCATGGCCGGCACCCAGTAGGCGCTGCGGTTGACCGTGCCGCCCCGGCAGGTCGAGTTGCCGCGCTGGGCGATCGACTCCGACGTGCTGTGCGCGGTGACCGCCGTGTTGCCGAAAAAGGCGTGCAAATGCGAGCGACCCGGCTGACCCGGAAAGACGATCGGGTCGTCATACGCCATGTGCGAGTACTCGCAGGTGGTGCGGAAATTCCCAGTGCCGTCGGACGCCGAAGGGCGCTCGGCGGTGGCGCTGACGCGCTCCGAAGTGGCTCCGACCGCCCCCTTCGGAAAAGAAGCCACGTCGGCCAGCAAGCCAGAGGTGCCCGCCACCGGCCCGGAGACATTGGAAGCGGACGGAGACGTCGAGGTCGAAGTAGAAGAAGGGCTGCCGCCACCGGCCAGATTGCCTGCATCGGCATCACCACCGCCCCCACAGGCAACCGTCAAGGCCACCAAAGGAAGCGCAGAAGACCAACGGCGCTGAGAGGACACAGGGCGTGCATTGGCACCTGACCGGTTGAAGAAAAAACCCTTCATCATCACGACATCCTTTTTCTAACCAAGAGGCCCGCCCTGCAAAACAGGCGAACCACGAAAGTGGCAACCCACGTGCACAACCGAAGTCAGCCGGCGAACAACAGACGACGGGCACCACCCTCAAAATGCATCAGAAGCGAGCCCGTGCCTCCTCCAGGAAGGAGACCAGCCGCTCAAAACCCCGTGAACAAGGGATTGCTTCTGACATCGAAGCCTCGCAGTTTCCCACAAAACTTTCTCAGTCCTGTGTCAAGTCGAAACAGCACTGAATCCCAAATTCTAGGGGTGTTTCCCGACACCCGGCGTGGCGTATTTGGCGTATCGGGCCCGAATGCGGTTCGCGTTGCCGCTAATCTTGCGGGTTTTCCCAAGGGCCCATCGCCTTGGGCCACCTTGACCTTGCCTCCACCCACCTTTCCCTCATGAGCACCGATTTGCCTGCCGACCTGACCGATGCCGATTGGTTGGCGCTGGACACTGCCCTGGCCGAAACGTCGGCAGCCGACCCCAGCTGGCTTGACGGCTATTGGGCGGGGCTGGCCCTGCAGCCCGAGCCGCCCGACACCGGTGCCGCCACGGCAGCCGCCCTGGACGTGGCGGCGCCAGCGCCGGTGCTCATCACGACATTGGCGCGACAGCGGGTGCAGTTCTTGAGGGCGGCTTGGCGCGCGCAGGACTGGTGGGACCCCTTCGTCCGCGCGCCGCAAGACGAGGCGCTGTCGTGGCCCGACGCATCAGTGGACGCGGCAGCGGCCCCGCCTGCGGTGTCGCCTGCGTTCCTCGGCGAGGCGCTGGGGCCGTGGGTCGCCGGGCTCGAGCAGGCCCTGCACGACTTCCCTTTGGCGGCGGTGGAGGGCGAGCCCACCGACCCGGCCGGCATGATGGTGCTGGCACGCCTGTACCGGCACCTGCCCGCACAGGGACCCCAGGAACAGACCCTGGTCGACCTGCTCAACCAGGCCCACCCGCTGGACAGCCTGGAAGACGCGGTGGACGAGCTGACCGCCTGTGTGGCCGAGCTGTGGGACCTGAGCCGGCCGCCACCCCCGGCCGCCGACCCGCTGTCCACCAGCGGCCCTGGCTGAGCACACCCCGATGCGCATCCAAGTGCTGTCCGATCTCCACCTGGAGACCGAAACCTGTGAACTGAGCCCCGCGCCTGGCGCCGAGTTGCTGGTGCTGGCCGGCGACATCGACAGCACCTGGCAAGGCTTGAGCCGGTTTGCCGGCTGGCCGGTGCCGGTGGTGTTCGTCGCGGGCAACCATGAGCACGACCGGCGCGACATTGCCGAGGCCCAGCGGGCCTTGCGCGCCGCGTGCGAGGGCTGGGGCCTGCGCATGCTGGAGCGCGAGGCCTGGGTGGGCGTGGACGGCGAAGGACGGCGCATCCGCTTTCTCGGCACCACCCGCTGGAGCGATTTCGACGTCTTCGGCGAGGCCGACCGTGCCCGGGCGCAGCGGGCTGCCTCCCATTACGTGAAGGTGATGCGTTCCACGCAGGCGGGCGCCCCCTTCGACCCGCCCGCCGTGCGGCGTGAGGCCCTGGCCTGCCGGGCCTGGCTGGCGGAGGCCTTGGCGAGTTCCGGCCCATGGGACGCGACCGTTGTGGTCACTCACTACGCCCCCAGCCTGCTGAGCGCCGACCCGCGTTACGGCGCGCAGCCCAGCACCGCCAGTTTCTGCAACGCCGACGACGACTTGCTGGCGCACGCCGACCTGTGGATCCACGGCCATGTGCACTGCCGCCACGATTACCGTGTTGGCACCACCCGGGTGGTGTGCAACGCCCGCGGTTTCGAGCACAAGGGGGAGACAACCGGAGCCGCCCGCCACTGCCTGGTCACCGTCTGACCAGCGGCCGGGCCTGCTCAGAGGGGTGTGACGGACTCATCAGGCACGCGTCAACGGCTGCGTGGCGACCTCTTGCTCTGACCCCGTCACGGCATGCCGCTGTCGTCTGGCATTCGACCCCCAGGTAGGACCAAGCCGCCCTAGGGTTTGCGATGTCTTGAAGTTGTCACACCACCTCAACATGTCTTGAGCTACGCGTGACACGAGATCCGCGCGCATCGAGGACCTCCATGTCAGAAGTTGACCCAGCTCACTGTCCCCACCGTCCCACCCCAGCGCGCGACCATTCTCTAACCCTCACCACGGCCTCCCAAGACCTGAAAATCGCTTCGCGCTACCTGAGCCTGGCGATGGCCGACGGCGTGCTGAGCCACGACGAGGCATCGACCCACCAAGCTTTGATGGCGCTGCCTGCGGGCTTGGCGTCCAGCCCGACGGCCGAGGCGCTGGAGCGCTTCATCGCCCACGCGCAATGCTCAGGCGGCAGCTTGAGCGCTCACGAAAGCACCTTCATTGAAAGCCTGATCGACACCCTTGAATCCCACCCCGAGGGCGACGTCGTCGGCTTCAAGGACTTGCTGAACCTGCTCAACGACTTCGTCAGCAAGGGCAACATCACGCCGCGCGAGCTGAACAAAGCCGAGCTCACCGCGATGAACCTGCTGTTGAAGCTGATCCGCTCGGGCCAGCACAAAGGCCCGGCCTTGACCGCGTTGCTCAACTTGGTGCGCCGCTTCGGTTTGGAAGGCGCAGAGCTGTTCAATGGCCTGTACAGCGGCTTCAGCGAGGCCGATGG
>JAZKHH010000226.1:0-1664 GCA_040385465.1 Pseudomonadota bacterium
GAGGTGTTTGACGCGGAGCCGGAGCGCAAGGCTGGCTTGATTGACGATCTGCTCAGGCGCGGATCGTCTTGACGGCAAACCCTTAGGAGACGATGTAAGCCCCCGCTCCCGTCGACAACAACTTTCCGTCCGCCCCCAGAAATTCCATGCGCGTGCTCGCCACGCGCGAGCCCAGGCGCATCACTTCCGCACGCAGTTCGAAGTGGTCGCCGATGGCGGGGCGCAGGTAGTCGATGCGCAGGTCGATGGTGCCGAGTTTGGCGAAGCGGTGCAGGCGTTGCAGCGGGGCTTCGTCCATGTGGCGAGCGCCGATGGCGGCCATGCAGGCCAGGCCGGCCATGGCGTCCAACCCCGCGCTCACCACACCGCCGTGAATGCGGTTGTGCACGAAGCTGCCCATCAACTCGGGCTTCATGTCGATGCGGGCGGTCACCATCTCGGGGCGGATGCTCGTGATCTTGAGGCCGAGCACGTGGTTGAAGACGATCTTTTCCTCGAACATCTGCGTCAGGGCTTCGATGAACTCGGCTTCAAATTCGACGGGGGTGGCCGGGGTGGTTGTTTTGGTCATAGGGCCCATTGTCGTGCGGCAAGTTCTTTCATGATCTCTTCGGCCCCGCCACCGATCATCATGACCTTCACCTCGCGGTACACACGCTCGCTCACGGTGCCGCGCATGTAGCCCATGGCGCCGAGCATCTGCACGGCAGCGTCGGCGCAGTGCTGCATGGTCTGGGTGGCGTGGTTCTTCAAGAGGCACACCTGTGCCACCCAGTCCGCTCCGTCATCACCGGCGTCCACACGAGCGCCGAGCGCGTCCACCCAGGCCTGGGTGGAGTGGATGCGCATCTGCATGTCCATGAGCTTGTGGCGGATCACCTGGCGTTCGATCAGGGGCGCGCCGAAGGTGCTGCGCTGGCGGGCCCAGGCCAGGGCTTCGTCATAACAGGCCTGCGCAAAGCCGAGCGCCATGGCCGACATGGCGAGGCGCTCGCGATTGAAGTTGCCCATGATCATGCGAAACCCTGCGCCCTCGGCGCCCAGGCGGTAGCGTGCGGGCACGCGCACGCCGTCAAAGCGCAGGTGCGCCGTGTCGCTGCAGTGCCAGCCCATCTTGTGCAGCTTGCTGCGCGAGATGCCGGGGGTGTGGCAGGGCACAACGATCATGCTGATGCCGCTGGCGCCCTTGCTGTTCAGGTCTGTGCGCACGGCCAGGGTGATCCAGTCGCAGCGCATGCCGGAGGTGATGAACACCTTCTCGCCGTCGATCACGTACTCGTTGCCCTCCAGCCGCGCGGTGGTGCGCAGCGCGGCCACGTCCGACCCGCCGCCGGGCTCGGTGATGCCCAGGGCTGCAATCTGCTCGCCGCGCAGCACGGGCGGGATCACCTCGGCCTGCAGCTCAGGGCTGCCATGCGCGAGCACCGGCGGCAGGCCGATGTTGTGGGTGAAGAGGCTGGCCATCACCCCGCCGCTGCCGCCAAAACGCGCCAGCGTTTGCGACATGGCATTGCGCACGCTCCAGGGCGCGGGCGTGCCGCCCAGGTGCTCGGGGTAACCCAGGCCGAGCAGGCCCAGCTCGGCCGCCTGGTGGTAGAGGCCGCGCGGAAACTCGCCGGCCTCGTCCCACGCGCTCACGTGCGGGGCGATGGCCTGCGTGGCGA
>JAZKHH010000227.1:0-2933 GCA_040385465.1 Pseudomonadota bacterium
GCCGACAACGCCCGCCAGGCCAACCAGCTGGCGGTCTCGGCCTCCGGCGTGGCGGTGCGCGGCGGCAGCGTGGTCTCCCAGGTGGTAGACACCATGGGCGCGATCAACACCTCCTCCCGCAAGATCGTCGACATCATCGGCGTGATCGACGGCATCGCCTTCCAGACCAACATCCTGGCCCTGAACGCAGCGGTGGAAGCCGCCCGCGCCGGCGAGCAAGGCCGAGGCTTTGCCGTGGTCGCCGCCGAAGTGCGCAACCTGGCCCAGAGAAGCGCCGCTGCGGCCAAAGAGATCAAGACCCTGATCGGCGACTCGGTAGACAAGGTCGAAGAAGGCAGCAAGCAGGTGGCCGAGGCCGGCAAGACCATGGACGAGATCGTGGGCAGCGTCAAGCGGGTCACGGACATCATGGCCGAGATCACGGCGGCCAGCCAGGAGCAGACCTCGGGCATCGAGCAGATCAACCAGGCGATCACGCAGATGGACCAGGTGACGCAGCAAAACGCGGCGCTGGTCGAAGAGGCTGCGGCGGCTGCCTCGTCCCTGCAGGAGCAGGCCAGCGGGCTCAGCCAGGTGGTCAGTGTGTTCAGGCTGGACAGCCAGCAGGTGCATTACGTGGCGCCGCCGCAGCGCATGGCGCCTGTCCAGCAGCGTGGCGCGCCCATGCAGCCGCCGCCCGCCAAGCACGCCATTGCCGCGCCTCAGCGTGGGCGGGCCTCCACACCTCCACCCAAACAGCTCGCCGTCGCCAGCACCGCCGGTGAGTGGGAAGAGTTTTAGGACGTCCATGACAAGCGGCGACCGCACGGAATTTTTCATCGAAGACGCCAGTGCGCTGGCCAGGCGGCGGGCCATGCCGAAACCTCAAAAACCCTAGCCAAGGAGCACCATGCACACCGCAACCATCTATGCCAGAGCCCCCGTTGCCGTGGAGGCTCTCCCCCTTGCGTACGCCTCCGGGCCGGGCCACCGCGCTGTCAAGGAGGAGCCTGCCCAGTACGACCAGGCGCAGGGTCCGGCCTTCGTCTCGCTGGCGCGCACCCTGGCTGTCCGCGGCGGCGTCGCCATTTTTGTGGTGACGGTGCTGATCGTGGGGGTCTTGTACACCCTGGCTTCCTCCCAGCAACAGCGCGGCGCCGCGCAATATGCCAATGCCAAGGCCGAGGCGATTGCCCGCTCCCTGGACGTCTTCGACCAGACCATGCGACTGGGTGTGGAAAATGCATACGGCATCTTCCGGCGCCAGTTCGGTGCGACCATGGTTCTGGAGGATGCCGCGCAGGGTTTCTTGACCAACTACGGAACGCGGATCAACGGAAGCACCACGGAGGTCGATAGTTTTGTGCGCGACTTTCCTGGCGGAAATGCCACGGTCTTTGTGGCGCAAGGGGAAGACTTCCGCAGGATCACCACGTCGGTCAAGAAGGAAAACGGAGAACGCGCGGTGGGGACATTGCTTGACCGCAATAGCCCGGCCTACGCGTCGCTGCGGGCCGGGAAAAAATTTGTCGGACGTACCGTCCTGTTTGGGCGTCCCTTCATGACGGTCTACGATCCGGTGCGCGATGCGGCCGGGCGCGTTGTGGGTGTGCTTTACATCGGCCTGGATATTTCGCAGCAACAGGCCTCGCTCGCTGAGGCGGTGAACCAGATCAAGGTGTTCAGCAGCGGCGGCCTTTATGTCGTCAATCCCGCCGGCGAGCCGGCCATGGCGACGCTGGTGTTTCATCCGGACGCCGCCGGTAAAAAACTGGCCGAGGTGCTTGCGCAGCCGGCGCCATGGCTTGAGCGCCTGGCAGGGCAGGAGGCCTTCTGGATCAACAACGCGCCGGCGGTCCTCCGCTTGGCGCAGGGCGGGCGGCGTTATGCCTCCGTGGCCAAAAGCGAGGCGACCGGCTGGCTGGTGGTGGCCGAGGTCCCGGCGCCGGAAGTGCTGGCTGATCTGTACCGCCAGATGGCCTGGGTGGGCGGGTTTATTGTCCTGTCGGCGGCCGTGCTTGGCGTGGCACTGATTGTTTCCATCCGCCGCACCGTCGGCCCGCTGGGGGAACTGAGCCAAAATGTCCAGGCGATCGGACGGGGCGACCTGTCCGGGCAGCTTGCGTCGGTGCGCCGGGACGAAATCGGCGTGATCACCCGGGACCTGGAAGCGATGCGGAGGAGCCTGTCCCGTGTGGTGGGTGAAGTGCGGCAGGGCACGGACACGATCGCGACGGCGTCAAGCCAGATCGCTGCTGGCAACCACGACCTGTCATCGAGGACGGAGCAGCAGGCGAGTTCGCTGGAGGAGACGGCAGCCTCGATGGAAGAGCTGACCAGCACCGTCAAACAAAATGCCGACAACGCCCGCCAGGCCAACCAGCTGGCGGTCTCGGCCTCCGGCGTGGCGGTGCGCGGCGGCAGCGTGGTCTCCCAGGTGGTAGACACCATGGGCGCGATCAACACCTCCTCCCGCAAGATCGTCGACATCATCGGCGTGATCGACGGGATAGCGTTTCAGACCAACATCCTGGCGCTCAATGCGGCCGTTGAAGCGGCCCGTGCCGGCGAGCAAGGCCGGGGCTTTGCGGTGGTGGCCGCCGAAGTGCGCAACCTGGCCCAACGCTCTGCCGCTGCGGCCAAAGAGATCAAGACGCTGATCGGCGACTCGGTGGACAAGGTCGAAGAAGGCAGCAAGCAGGTGGCCGAGGCCGGCAAGACCATGGACGAGATCGTGGGCAGCGTCAAGCGGGTCACGGACATCATGGCCGAGATCACGGCGGCCAGCCAGGAGCAGACCTCGGGCATCGAGCAGATCAACCAGGCGATCACGCAGATGGACCAGGTGACGCAGCAAAACGCGGCGCTGGTCGAAGAGGCTGCGGCGGCTGCCTCGTCCCTGCAGGAGCAGGCCAGCGGGCTCAGCCAGGTGGTCAGCGTGTTCAGGCTGGACA
>JAZKHH010000228.1:0-5631 GCA_040385465.1 Pseudomonadota bacterium
ACGGCCAACGTCGTGGCCCCCACGGGTGCTGCCGCCGCCAGTGCGCCGTCCGGCGCTGCAGCGCCGCCACCCGCTGGGTTAGCGCCAGTCGCCGACCCGGTCGCCGACGACGCCGGTTCGGACGGTTCGTTGCCGCCACCGCAGGCAGCCAGGGTGACGACAAGACCAAGAGAGGCAAGACGAGCGCTCATGGGGCGGTCCTTTGAAAGATGAGAATCGGGAATGCCAGTGGCAAGAGCCCGCATCTTCACGCTCCCCCAACCCGCGGTGTAACGAACCGCCAACCAGCGCCACCAATGGTTACAACACGGAACATCTCATGGCCATGCTGCCATGGTGGGGGCGGTGATATGTCTCACTTGGTGGGTCAGGGATCGCGGAAGACAGCAGCCGCTGAAATTTCGGAGGTGCTCGCTCAAACGCCATCAAGTAGCGTCCCCTTCATGGTCTCGCCCCACCACAATCCGTGTCACCAATGGACAATCACCAAACTGGTGTTGTAACTGCCACCAAGCGGTGATGCAATCAGCGGTGCCTGGTTGGCTTCGATGAGTTTGAGCCGTGCAATGCGCGTGATCGCCGCAACCGCTTCGGAGACGCGCCCCTCGTTTAGCCAGGGCACATGTTCCACACTGTGGGGGTCATCGACCTCGCGTAAATTGATCTCTGCCAGTTTGGCGCGCAGCACGCCTTTCTAAACAACTTGGTGACGTTGGGTCGGCCGGTGAGGGCGGGCTCGGCGGTGCTGCCCCGAACTGGGTGTCCAGCCCAACCCAGGCCTTGCAGTTGCTCGACGAACGGCTTTTCAACGTCTTTGAGTTCCCACTCCATCAGGCCTCTTCGTCGGTCTCGGCCAAACTGCCGAGCTCTTGCTCAATTTGCTCAATACTGGGCAGCCCGGTTTGCAATGGATTGGGCAGCGATTCAAGCAGCTTGAACTCGGCAATGCCCATCGGCTGGGTCTTGTCGCCCAGGGCGTATTCGGCCACGACCTTGTTTTTGCTCTTGCACAGCAGCAACCCAATGGTAGGGTTGTCTTGTGGCGTTTTGATCTGTCGATCCACAGCAGTCAAGTAAAAGCCCAACTGGCCCAGGTGCTCGGGCTTGAACTTGCCGCCCTTCAGTTCAATGACCACATAACAGCGCAGCTTGAGGTGGTAGAACAGCAAGTCAATGAAGAATTCGTCGCCACCGACGTTCAGCAGCACCTGCCGCCCCACAAAGGCAAAGCCCGCGCCCAGTTCCAGCAAAAACTGGGTGACATGCTGCACCAGTGCCGACTCAACCGCACGCTCCTGGCTTTCGTCGCTCAGCCCCAAAAAGTCAAACCGGTAAGGGTCTTTCAACGACTCACGCGCCAGGTCTGACTGCGGCTTGGGCAGGCGCTGCTCAAAGTTCGTAACAGCCTGGCCGCTGCGTTGTTGCAAGCCCGTCTCGATGTGCATGACCAGCACATTGCGTGACCAGTTGTGCTCAAGGGCACGGGACAGATACCACTCGCGCTCTTCGCGTGTTTTGAGCTTGTCAATCAGCGTGCACAGGTGGAACCACGGCATTTGTGCAGCAGCCTGCTGCACAAATTCAAGCTCCGGCCACGCCTGCGCAAAAGCCCGCATGTACTTCAGGTTGCGGGGCGAAAAACCTTTCATGTCGGGAAACGCTGCGCGCAAGTCATGCGCTAGCCGATCAATCACCTTGGCACCCCAGCCCTCGCGGTTTTGCCGCTCCAAAACATCGCGGCCGATTTGCCAATACAGCAACACCAGCTCACGGTTGACCGCCAGCGTGGCGCGTTGCTGGGCGCTGTGAATGCGGGTTTTGAGGTCGGCCAGCCAGTCGGTGTAGCCGCTGGGTGCAGGGGTGAGCGCAGGCGACGCGGGCTCGGTCATCGGTGGGCACCTTCTAACAAAGGTGTGACGCGGAAGCGATGGCATCGGCCTGGTTCAAGCCGGCCGCCAGTTTTTCTTTGATGGATTTTCTCGCGGTGCTGGTCGAACACGTCGGAGCAGCGCTTGAGGAACAGCATCCCGAAAATGTATTCCTTGAACTCGGAGGCGTCCATCTTGCCGCGCAGGATGTCGGCCGCTTCGAAGAGGTGGCGTTCCAATGGTGGCAGTGTGAGAGGCATCGTTAAGTTTTCTGAGTTTTCTGGTCGCGCTTTTTGGGCCGGTTGTGTCAACTTGAGAATCTACACTCCGGCGTTGACGGCGACGACGTGATGTCATCAAGTGGCATGTATCTGCGGTGGGAGAGGTGGGCGCCGCGTGCGTCATCGCTCGGATGTGAGCTGACGTTCGTGTGTTCAATGAGCGTTGAGCACAAAAAAGAACGCCGAGTGAAAATCCCGGGCGCCTTTGCAATTGATCGCTCGGATCTTTGCACGATCTGTGTCAGCACTTTTTCAGGTACTCGGCACAGATTTCACTTTCCGTATCACCCCACATCTCACACGTCAATGTTCGCCGCCCGCAACGCATTGCTTTCAATGAACTGCCGACGCGGCTCCACCTCGTCGCCCATCAGCATCGTGAACACCCGGTCGGCCTCGATCGCGTCGTCGATCTGCACGCGCAGCAGGCGCCGCACGGTTGGGTCCATCGTGGTTTCCCAGAGCTGTGACGGGTTCATCTCGCCCAGGCCCTTGTAGCGCTGGCGGCCGACGGCGTTCTCGGCCTGCTGCAGCAGCCAGGCCATGGCTTCACGGAAGTCGCCAACGCGGGCGTCCTTTTGCTTCTCGCCCTCGCCGCGCTTGACCACGGCGTCGGTGGCGCTGACCAGGCCCTTGAAGGTCTGGCCGGCCAGGCTCAGGGCTTCGTAGTCCGCGCCGTGCACGAAGTCGGCGGTGATGACGCTGCTCTTGACGTTGCCATGGTGCATGCGGCTGACGCGCAGGATGTGCTTGTCGCTGCGGGCGTCGAACTCGGCGTGCACCTCGGCGTCGACCAGCCCGGCTTGCAAAGCGCGGGCCGAGGCTTCGGCGGCTTCCAAGGTGTCGAGGTCGACGGTCAGGCCGTTGGCCAGCGCGCGCAGGGCGTCGATGTCCATCCAGTTGCTCAGCCGGGCCACGACCCGATTGGCCAGCACGTACTGGCGCGCCAGCGTTTCCAGGGCTTCACCTTGCAGCACGGTGGCACCTGGCACGCCGGTGTCGAGCTGGGCGTCCTTCAAGGCCACCTTCAGCAGGTAGGCGTCGAGCTCGTGGCCGTCTTTGAGGTACTGCTCGTCCTTGCCGAGCTTGACCTTGTACAGCGGCGGCTGCGCGATGTAGATGTGGCCGCGCTCGACGATCTCCGGCATCTGCCGATAGAAGAAGGTCAGCAGCAGGGTGCGGATGTGCGCGCCGTCGACGTCGGCGTCGGTCATGATGATGATGCGGTGGTAGCGCAGCTTGTCGGGGTTGAACTCTTCCTTGCCGATGCTGGTGCCCAACGCGGTGATCAGGGTCAGGATTTCATTGCTGGTCAGCAGGCGCTCGAAACGCGCGCGCTCCACGTTCAGGATTTTGCCCCGCAGCGGCAAAATCGCCTGGAACTTGCGGTCGCGCCCTTGCTTGGCCGAGCCGCCGGCGGAGTCGCCCTCGACGATGTAGATCTCGCACAGCGCCGGGTCTTTCTCCTGGCAGTCGGCCAGTTTGCCGGGCAGGCCCATGCCGTCGAGCACGCCCTTGCGCCGGGTCATCTCGCGCGCCTTGCGGGCAGCTTCACGGGCCCGCGCCGCATCGACGATCTTGCTGCAGATGATCTTGGCGTCGGTGGGGTTCTCCAGCAGGTAGTCGGCCAGGGCCTTGCTCACCACTTCTTCCACCGGGCCGCGCACTTCGCTGGACACCAGCTTGTCCTTGGTCTGGCTGCTGAATTTCGGCTCGGGCACCTTGACCGACAGCACGCAGCACAGGCCTTCGCGCATGTCGTCGCCGGTGACTTCGACCTTGGCCTTCTTGGCCTGCTCGGTGTCGTCGATGTACTTGTTGATGACCCGGGTCATCGCGGCGCGCAGGCCGGTCAGGTGGGTGCCGCCGTCACGCTGCGGAATGTTGTTGGTGAAGCAGAGCACGTTCTCGCTGTAGCCGTCGTTCCACTGCATCGCCACTTCGGCGGTGATGTTGGTGTTCTGCTCACTCATGCGCTCGCCGGTGGCCTGGAACACGTTGGGGTGCAGCACTTTCTTGCCGGTGTTGATGAACTCGACAAAGCCCTTGACCCCGCCGGCGAAGGCGAAGTTGTCTTCGCGCTGGTTGCGCTCGTCGACCAGGCGGATCTTCACGCCGTTGTTCAGGAAGCTCAGCTCGCGCAGCCGTTTGCTCAGGATGTCGTAGTGGAAATCGATGTTGGAGAAGATCTCCAGGTCGGGCAGGAAGTGCACCTCGGTGCCACGCTTTTCGGTCTCGCCAGTCACGCGCAGGGGCGAGACTTCAAAGCCGTTGCGCACCTCGAGCAGGCGGTCTTGCGGAATGCCCTGCTTGAACTCCATGAAGTGCGTCTTGCCGTCGCGGCGCACCGTCAGGCGCAGCCATTTCGACAGGCCGTTGACGCAGCTCACGCCCACGCCGTGCAGGCCACCCGAGACCTTGTAGCTGTTCTGGTTGAACTTGCCGCCGGCGTGCAGCTCGGTCAGCGCGATCTCGGCCGCGCTGCGCTTGGGCTCGTGCTTGTCGTCCATCTTCACGCCGGTGGGAATGCCGCGGCCGTTGTCGGTGACGCTGATGGAGTTGTCGGAGTGAATGGTGACGACGATGTCGTCGCAATGCCCGGCCAGCGACTCGTCGATCGAGTTGTCCACCACCTCGAACACCAGGTGGTGCAGGCCGGTGCCGTCCGAGGTGTCGCCGATGTACATGCCCGGGCGCTTGCGCACCGCTTCCAGGCCTTCCAGGATCTGGATGCTGCCTTCACCGTAGCTGCTGTCGGCCGCTGCCTGGGGGTTGCTCGGCAGCATGGGGGGCGGGGTCGCGGGGGACGCGTCGGGTTGCTTGGAGGTGTCGTCGGTCATTGGTTTTTCCAGAAACGGCGTGCAGGTCGGACGCGGGAAAAGCGGCGTCAAGAAACAAAGAGAGGCGCGTCCGCAGGAACGGGCGCATCTCATGCAGGTCGTGCCGGGCCTTGATTCCTCAAGGGGGTCAAGGGGGCAACGCCCTGCGGGGGCATCACACTCAAATGCGCATCGGCATCACCACGTACTTGAAGCCAGGCTCATCGGGCACGGTGATCAAGGCGCTGGAGTTGGTGTCCTGCAGCTCCAGGGTCACCATGTCGCTGTGCATGTTGGCCAGCGCGTCGATCAAATACAGCACGTTGAAGCCGATCTCGATCTCGTCACCGCCGTAGTCGATCTCGAGTTCTTCCTTGGCCTCTTCCTGTTCGGCGTTGCTCGAGGCAATGCGCAGCAGGCCCGGCTCGATGTTGACGCGGATGCCCTTGAACTTCTCGCTGGTCAAAATGGCCACCCGCTGCAGGCTCGAGAGCAGCGGCGCGCGGCCCAGGGTCACGCTGTTCTGGTGGTTTTTTGGAATCACCCGGTTGTAGTCGGGGAACTTGCCCTCGACCAGCTTGGTGACGAACTCCATGCCGCTGAAGCTGAACTTGGCCTGGTTGCTGGCAAAGCGCATCTCGATGAGGTTTTCGCCGGCCGCGT
>JAZKHH010000229.1:0-5856 GCA_040385465.1 Pseudomonadota bacterium
CGTTGCAAAGCCTCGCCGGGGGCACCGCCCCGGCTGCGTTTTGCGCCTTGCTCACCGCTTTTCTGGTTCAAACGCATCTGGCTTCCGTCGTGTTAACAGGCCCTGGTAGGGGCCGGCGCAGGCAAGCGGCGCCGACCGCACAGGGCTGGGTTCGGCGCACCAGCCCACATGTTACGAGCACTGGGTTGGAATGACCGCTCCGGTTGAGGCAACGACCCCACACGGCGAAGGCTTGAGGGCTTGCTGTGGCCCGCTGCGGGCGGAGGGATGCGGGACTTTGGCCCGACGGGCGAGGCCGGGTGACGTCGATCTATGTTGACGCCGGCCATGACCTCCCTTCCAATGCGAGGGGACGCCAGCGCCCTAGGTGGCGGGCCCAGTGCGGCAGCGGGTGGGCAGGCCGCCGAGCGGCGTCGGTGACGTCATCGATGACTGATGGCTGATGACCGATGGACGGATGGATCGATCAATTCAAGGAGCACTGGGATGGCCCGTGTCAGCACCTACCTCAATTTCGCCGGCCACACCGAGCAGGCGTTTCATTTTTACAAGTCGGTGTTTGGCGGCGACTTCACCGGCCCGATCCACCGCTTCGGCGACGTGCCACCGACGCCGGGTCAGCCGCCCCTGGCGGAGGCCGACCGGCAGCTGGTGATGCACATCGAGTTGCCGATTTTGGCGGGGCACGTGCTCATGGGCACCGATGTCGCGGAGTCCATGGGCTTCAAGGTGCAGCATGGCAACAGCGTGCACATCAACCTGGAGCCTGACACCCGCGCCGAGGTCGAGCGTTTGTTCTCTGCGTTGTCGGCGGGCACCGCCACCATCCATGTGCCCTTGCAGGACATGTTCTGGGGGGCCTACTTTGGCAGCTTGACCGACCAGCACGGCATTCACTGGATGCTCAACTGCACCGAGCCTGCGTGACCCTGAAGACCAGCCGGTCACTCGACCGGTTCGGGAATGTGCTCCACCAGATTGCGCAGCACCGCCGCCTGCTCGTCGGCCGCCTTGGCCGCCAGTTCCATCTGCTCGGCCAGCTCGGTCTCGCCGGCTTCCCGGTGAAGGCGCGCCATGCGTTGCTGCACCAGCGCTTTTTCCTGCAAGGCGCGCAGGGCGTTCCACACCGCGTCGTCGGTCGCGGTTGACAGCGCGTGTTGCAGCGTGCGCAGCGTGAACGCATGGCCGGTGTGGCAACGGTAGCGCGGGGGACGGCTGTGGCCAATCTCCCACAGGTCGCCATGGCAGTCTGGACAGACAAAGGTGGAGGGCGTGGCGCCCAGGGCGTGAAGGTGTTCCATGGCGTTCCCCGTGGTGAGGGTGATGGACAGCTCATGCTGCAAGGCAGGCAGGGGCCGGTTGGGTCCCCCCGTCACCGGCCGGGTGGCCAATGAGCACAGCAGTTTGGGCAGTTGGGCCAGCGACACGCAGTGGTCGACCTCAACGTGTTTGAGGGCGCTGAGCGGCATGCTGGGGGCCAGGGCGTCGTCCGGGTTTTGCACCACCGCCGCCCCACCGGCCTGTTTGACGGCTTGCAGGCCGGCGGTGCCGTCGTCGAGCATGCCGGTCAGGATCACGCCCACGACGCCGGGGCCTTGGGACAACGCGGCCGACAGGAACAGCGGGTCGATCGCGGGTCGGGCGTGGTGCTCCTTCGGGCCGCGCGTGAGCTCGATCCGGTCGCCGATCACCAGCATGTGATGGTCGGGCGGTGCCACGGTGATGCAACCCTTTTGCAGGCCTTGCCCCTGCACGGCGTGCCGGGCGGGCAGGGGGCCCGCGGCGCGGAGCAGCTCAGGCAGGATGCTGGGGTGGCTGCCGACGTGCAGCACCACCAGCAACGGCGCGGCAAAGTCGGCTGGCAGGGCCGCCGCCAGTCCTTGCAGCGCCTGCACGCCGCCCGCAGAAGCCCCCACGACGAACAACCGCTGGTGATTGCGCAGTTCACCCCCTTCTTCTTCTCTTCGACCGCTCATTCCGCTTGCCTTGTGTCAGTGAATGCCGAGGCGGCAGCAAGCCACGTGCCGACTGCCTCAGCGCCCCCCTCCAAGGCTGAGCAGCGTGTGGGGCCGGCTCAGCGCAAGGCCTTCACGACCGACCGAGCGGCCCGCGTCCCCCAGTACACCGCCTCTTCGAACACCGAGTACGCCGACAGGTCGGCATGGGCGAAGTGCACACGACCGCCCTCGGTGGCCCCCAACGCGCGCAGGGCCGGATGGCGGCGCAGGCCCGGGGTGGGGATGGCCATGCCATGGCCGTAGCGCATCAAGTCGATGCGGCGCACCTTCCCACGCAGGTCGGGGTGCACCTGGGCGGGTTGCTCGAGCACGCGCTCAGCCCAGCTCGACCAGGGGTCCTGCAACAGGCGCTGGCGCTGAGCCTGGAGCTGGGCCAGGTCCTGCCCGCCCAAGGCCCAGTAGGCGGTGAGCACCGTGGGCCCGGGTTCCGGGCGGGTGCGCTGGTGGGTCGCGTCAACCCAGCCCAGCGGCCGGCCAGGCGCCTGGCCACTGATTTGCAAATCAGGCTGGTAGACCAGGTTGTCCCAGGCGGGCGCTGCCCCCTCTTGATGCAACAGGGGCGCGCCCAAGTGCACATTGGCGACCAGCCAGGGGGCCTGGCGCATCAGCGGACGCAGGGCTTGCAGGGCCTGCGCCGGCGCGCTGCTGTCGGTGAGCAGGCGGGCCGCGACGAACAGCGGCAAGGCCAGCACCACCTGCCGCGCCTGCCAGCGCTCGTGCTGGGCGGCGCGGGTGTTCCAGCAGTCCACCGCCACCCCGTGGCGCTGCGGCACCACGCGCCAGCTGAGCTGACCGGTGTGCAGGCGGCCGGTGTGGGGTGCGCCGAGCGGCTCGGCCAGGCGTTCGGTCAGCCAGGCGTTGCCCTGCGGCCAGGTCAGCACGGTGTCACGCTCGCGTTCACTGAGCGGCGCACCTGGAGGCTGAAAACCGTGGCGGCTGGCAAAGTAGTGCACGCCGGCCCAGGCCGAGACCTGCGCCGCGCCCGCGCCGTAGTCGTCGTGGCAGCAATAGTCCAGGTACCAGCGCAAGGCGGGGGTGACGTAGCCTTCCTGGTCGAGCCAGGCCGCAAAGGTTTGCGCCTCGAGCGCGCTGAGGGCGTCGGTCCAGGTGCTGCGGGCGGTCGGCAAGGTGAAGGCTTGGCGCGCACCGAGCCCCTCGATCTGTCGCGCGAAGCGCTGGTATTCGGCCTGGGTGGCGGCCCGCTGCGCCGCGGGCAAGGTTTCCACCGGCGGCAGCAGGCCTTCATGCCACTGGCCTTCGATCCACAGGCGTTCCTGCGGGCTGTGGCAAAGATGGCGTTCGTCGTAAACGGGTTGTCCGTGGTCCAGGCTGCGCAGGCCCCAATCGCTCAGCAGCTCGGCAACTTCAGTGGCGTGGGGGCCCGGCAGTGGCAGGTAGTGCGCGCCCAGGGGGCAGGGCAGCCCGGCGATTTGGTGGCCTCGGCTGTTGCCGCCTGGGGCGTCTTCCAACTCCAGCACGTGCACGTCGTCGATGCCAGCTCGCAGCAGCTGTCGCGCGCAAGCCAGGCCAGCCACGCCAGCCCCAATCACCACCACCGAGGCCTGGCGCTCGACGGCGGGTGCGCCGCTGGGCAGGCTGCCCGCCAGGTCGCGCAGAAGGTGGCCGCGCTCGTGTGCGCTGCCCAGCCAGCCGCCATCCAAGGGGGGCGCCTCGCGGCAACCCCACAGGCCGCTGCCCCCGGTGAGCAGCGTGGCGGCCTTCAGCCAAGCGCGTCGCTGGCCGTTCATGGGGGCGCGCAGCCGGCCTGGCCGATGGGGCTCGGCGCCTCACCGCGCCTGCCGTGGCGGCGAGGGCGGGGCAACGACGGCGCGGCGGGTTTCTTCATGCGCCGGCAGTCTACCGGGGTCGTGTCAGGCCTTGGAGGGCACCAGCCAGCGCCAGGGGTCGATCAGCAAGCTGCGCCACACGGCACGGCGCACCCGCCGGCGGTCGGACACGCGGATCTTGCGCGCCCGCAGCGCCAGCCGGAAGGCGAGCCAGAAGCTCACGCCCAGGTTGCAGGCGCCGATCACCGGGATGGCCGCCACGCAGCCCCAGAAGTCAGGCTGGCGCAAAACCGCCCAGCCTTCGGTGCCCGCGGCCGCCACCACCTGGCCCGTGGCCAGGGTGACGTGGCGCACGTCCAGCGGCAAGCCAACGAAGTTGGCCAGCACCGGCACCAGGCCGAGCAGCAGGCCCAGCGTGACGCTGGAGGCCAAGGCCGAGATGTTCTCGCGCCACCACCGGGCCCAGCGCTGGGCCCGGGCCGCGCCCAGCCACGACTGCATGCGCGGGTTCCAGGCCAGGGCGCTGTCCAGGCGGTGGAGCACGAACCAGTTCTCCAGCCAGCCGGCCATCAGGCTGCCGGCGAACAACAAGATGCCGGTGAAGGCGGCGTACAAGGGGGTGGGCCCGAACAGCGAGTTGGCATGCAACACGTGCTGCGCCGTGTCGGAAGAAATCAGCGGCGCCCCCCACACCGCCCAGGCGATGCCCTGCGCCGCCAGCACCACCGGAATCACCGCCAGCAGGTTGCCCAGGATGCCGACACATTGCGAGCGCAGCAGGTGCCCGACTTCATCGACAAACCCTTGCAGGGCTTCGTCGCTCTCATGGATGCCGACCAGCCGACCCGCCATGGCCGGTGCGGTCATGGCCGGCTGCTTGGTGGCCACGGTGCCGTGCAGCAGGTGGATCACCACGAAGCTCATCGAGTAATTGAACCCCGCGGCCATGCCGCCCCAAAACAGCGGCAGGGTCAAGGCCGACAGGGCGAACTTCGCGCCGGTGGTCAAGGCGATGACGACGCCGCCGATCAGCGCGCGGCGCAGCATGCTGAAGTACTCGCTGCGGGTGCGGCTGATGTAGTGGTCGCCGGTGTCGGCATGGCGCTGGGCCATCTTGCGGGCCATCAGCGCGTAGTGGTGGGTGAAGAGGTTGCGCACGCTGCGCCGCGTTCGGGCGCCCTCGGCCAACTGGATGATCGCGCGGATGAACTCGGGCGCCGGACGCGGCGCATTGAGCAAGGTCAACAGCAGGTCCATGCGCTCGGTGCGCTCGCGCAGCTGGTCCATCAGGAAAATGACGTCCACCGAGATGCCGTTCTCGTCAAGGTGCGAGTTGACGTGGTCTTCGGCCCGGCGGCACTCGTCCAGCACGGCGCGAAGGTAATTGGTGGCCTGCAAAGCCCCCAAGGTGTCGCTCGCTTCGGTGGCCACCCGCAGCTGCCGCACCACGTCGGGCAGTTGCTGGAACGGTTTCAGCGCCGAGGTGCCTTGGCTTAGGCGGTGCCGCAGGTCGGGCGAGTAGGCCAGCAGGTGGATGTGCGAGGCCAGCAGGGACAGGGCGTCCAGCAAGGCGTGGCGCGCCGGCTCGGCGAGCGATTCGGCGCACAGCGACGACAGGCGCGCCAAGGTGTCGTCGTCGAGCTTGGCCAGCCAGTGGGCCGATTCGGCACTGGGGAACAGCAACAGGAACAGTTCACCCAGGTTGTCGGTGTCCGGCGTGCGCGGCACCCACGTCAAACGCAGCCGCTCGCCCAACTCGTTCAGGAAGTTGGTGCGCGGTGAAAAACCCATGTCGACCCACAGGCCCGCGGCGTCGTTCTCGGTCAGGAAACGGCGCAGCAGGGTGACGAGCTTGGCGCGCTGCGTGGGCTGTGTGTCCAGCATGTTGAGGAACAGGCGCAGGCGCTGCTGCGTCCAGTCGGGGGTGCCGGCAGGACCGTCGGTGCTGCGCCGGGCGTGGGGCGAGCGCAGCCACTCCAGCCAGCGCACCAGCCACAGATGGCGTTCGGCCCGTGACGCCTGGGGATCGGCGGCGTTGATCAGGGCGGTCA
>JAZKHH010000230.1:0-4460 GCA_040385465.1 Pseudomonadota bacterium
CCAGCGAGCGGCAGATGCGCTTGCGGGTTTCATGCGGCAGGATCACGTCGTCGATGTAGCCGCGCGCGCCGGCCACGAAGGGGTTGGCGAAACGCGCCTTGTACTCGGCTTCACGCGCCGCCAACTTGGCGGGGTCGGCCTTGTCTTCGCGAAAGATGATCTCCACCGCACCGCGCGCACCCATCACCGCGATCTCGGCGTTGGGCCAGGCGAAATTGACGTCGCCGCGCAAGTGCTTGGACGCCATCACGTCGTAGGCGCCGCCATAGGCCTTGCGGGTGATCACCGTCACCTTGGGCACGGTGCACTCGGCGTAGGCATACAGCAGCTTGGCGCCGTGCTTGATGAGGCCACCGTACTCCTGAGCGGTACCGGGCAGGAAGCCGGGCACGTCGACGAAGGTGATCACGGGGATGTTGAAGGCGTCGCAAAAGCGCACAAAGCGGGCGGCCTTGACGCTGCTCTTGATGTCCAAGCACCCCGCCAGCACCAGCGGCTGGTTGGCCACCACGCCCACCGCCTGGCCTTCCATGCGGCCGAAGCCGATCAGGATGTTGGGCGCGTACTCGGGCTGCAGCTCGAAGAAGTCACCGTCGTCGAGCGTCTTGAGGATCAACTCGCGCATGTCGTACGGCTTGTTCGGGTGGTCGGGCACCAGGGTGTCGAGCGACAGGTCCAGGCGGTCGGCCGGGTCGCCCGAGCGCAGGATGGGGGCCTTCTCGCGGTTGTTCAGCGGCAGGTAGTTGAAGAAGCGCCGCAGCATCAGCAAGGCGTCGACGTCGTTGTCGAACGCCAGGTCGGCCACGCCGCTTTGGCGGGTGTGGGTCAACGCGCCACCGAGGTCTTCAGCCGTCACCTCTTCATGCGTCACCGTCTTGACCACCTCGGGGCCGGTGACGAACATGTACGAGCTGTCTTTCACCATGAAGATGAAGTCCGTCATCGCCGGGCTGTAGACCGCACCCCCCGCGCAGGGACCCATGATCAAGCTGATCTGCGGCACCACGCCCGAGGCCAGCACGTTGCGCTGGAACACCTCGGCGTAGCCGCCCAGAGAGGCGACGCCCTCCTGGATGCGCGCGCCGCCCGAGTCGTTCAGGCCGATCACCGGAGCGCCGACCTTCATCGCCTGGTCCATCACCTTGCAGATTTTCTCGGCATGCGCTTCGGACAGGGCGCCGCCAAAGACGGTGAAATCCTGGCTGTAGACGAACACCAAGCGGCCGTTGATCATGCCGTAGCCAGTGACCACGCCGTCGCCGGGAATTTTCTGGTCGGCCATGCCGAAGTCCTGGCAACGGTGTTCAACGAACAGGTCCCATTCCTCGAAGGTGCCGGCGTCGAGCAGCAGCTCCAGGCGTTCGCGGGCGGTGAGTTTGCCTTTGGCGTGTTGGGTGGCAATGCGCTTTTCACCGCCGCCCAACCGGGCCAAGCGGCGTTTTTCTTCGAGTTGCGCGAGGATGTCGTGCATGCGGCAAATTCTCCGGTGGCAAGGTCAGCGGCGTGGCAACCAGTCGCCGGTCAGTGGCTCGGCCGCTCGAACAGGTAAAGCAAAGCACGCGCCGCTGCCGACGGTGCGATGCGCGCCTGGCGCACGGCCTCCTCCGTGCCACCCAGCGCCACCCGCACCGCAGGGTGGCCCCGGAAGTCGCTGAGCAGCCGGGCGTGCACCAGGTCCCACATCCAGGCCAGGGCCTGCTCTTGGCGGCGGGCGTCGAAGCGACCGCTCTCGCGGCGCTGCTGCACCCCGGTTTGCACCGCATCCCAGAAGGTCGCCAGGCCGTCTTGGCGCAAAGCGCTCAGGCACAGCACCTGCGTGTCGTCGTGGGCATGCGTCAGCCGCAGCGCGCCGACGATGTGCGCCTGGGCCTGGGCCGCGGCTTGGGGGTCGAGGTCGGCCTTGTTGATCACGACCAAGTCAGCCAGCTCCATCACGCCGCGCTTGATGGCCTGCAGGTCGTCACCGGCGTTGGGCAACTGCAGCAGGGTGAAGAGGTCGGTCATGCGGGCCACGGCAGTCTCGCTCTGGCCCACGCCCACGGTCTCGATGATCACCACGTCGTGGCCGGCGGCTTCGCACACCAGCAAGGCCTCCCGCGTTTTCTCGGCCACGCCGCCCAGGGTGCCCGAGGCGGGGCTGGGGCGGATGTAGGCTTGCTCGCGCACCGACAGGCGTTCCATGCGGGTCTTGTCGCCCAGGATCGAGCCGCCGTTGACGCTGGAGGAGGGGTCAATGGCCAGCACCGCCACCTTGTGCCCACGCTCGATCAGGTCCAGCCCCAGCGCCTCGATGAAGGTCGACTTGCCCACCCCGGGCACGCCACTGATGCCCAGGCGCAAGGCCCGGCCGGTGTGCGGCAGCAGGGCGTGGAGCAGGGCGTCGGCGCGGGCACGGTGCTCCGGCCGGGTGGATTCGAGCAAGGTGATGGCTTTGGCGATGGCGCGGCGCTCGCCTTGCAGCACCGGACCGTACAACGGGTCGTCAAGCCCGCTGTCATCGTCCAGCGCCTCGGTCAGTGCGGCAGGCCCAGTGGGTTGGCTGGCCACGGCCGACCCGGCGTCGGCCGATCGTTCCGGATGGTCTTGCACCGCAGCGCGCAGGCTGTGCCGGTTGCGTGCCAAGCGCTGCACGGTCTCCCACTCACCGCGGATCAACGCCTCCTTTCGCGCCCGGCCCCAGGCCTTGATGCGCAGCGCCGCGGCCAAGGCGTCGTCGTGGCTGGCCGCTTCCTGCGACCACACCAGGTTCACCGGCCGCCGGTCTCGCGTGGCACCCACGAACTCGCCCGCCTGGTGCTGCGCCAACCGCTCTTCCAACGCGTCGGTGTGCCCGACGTAGTAGCTGTCGTCCGCGCAGTGCAGCAGGTAGACGTGGTACGGCGGGCTCACGGCGCGGGCTTGGCCAGTGCGGCGTTGATCTTGTCGAGCACGTCCTTGGCCGACACGGGGATGGGCGTGCCGGGCCCGTAGATGCCTTGCACCCCCGCGTCGAACAGAAATTCGTAATCCTGGCGCGGGATCACCCCGCCCACGAACACCAGGATGTCGTGCGCGCCCTGGTCCTTGAGCGACTCGATGATCGCGGGCACCAAGGTCTTGTGGCCGGCAGCCAGGGTGCTCACCGCCACCGCGTGCACGTCGTTCTCGATCGCCTGGCGGGCGCATTCCTGGGGCGTTTGAAACAGCGGCCCGATGTCGATGTCGAAGCCCAGGTCGGCAAACGCCGTGGCCACCACCTTGGCGCCGCGGTCGTGACCGTCTTGTCCCAGCTTGGCGATCATCAGCCGCGGCCGGCGGCCTTGGGCCTGAGCGAAGTCGCGGATCTCGGTTTGAAGCTGGGCCCAGCCTTCGGCACTGTCGTAGCTCGCTGCATACACGCCGGTCACCTTTTGTGTGTCGGCGCGGTGGCGCCCCCAAACCTTTTCCAAGGCATCGCTCACTTCGCCCACCGTGGCCCGCAGGCGCATGGCCTCGATCGCCAAGGCCAGCAGGTTGCCACGCTGCGGGCCGTCGCTGTCGCCGGCGCATGCGGTCAGCGCGTCCAGCGCGGTTTGCACGGCGGCGTTGTCGCGCTGCGCGCGCAGCTGTTGCAGCCGCCGGATCTGGCTGTCGCGCACCGCCACGTTGTCGATGTCGCGCGTGTCGATGGCCGCCTCTTCGCTCAGCTTGTACTTGTTGACGCCCACGATGACGTCGCGCCCCGCGTCGATGCGCGCTTGCTTCTGGGCCGCACTGGCCTCGATCTTCAGCTTCGCCCAGCCCGTGCCCACCGCCTTGACCATGCCGCCGAGCGCGTCGACTTCTTCGATGATGGCCCAGGCCTTGTCGGCCATTTCCTGGGTGAGTGACTCCATCATGTAGCTGCCCGCCCAAGGGTCCACCACGTTGGTGATGTGGGTCTCTTCTTGGATGATGAGCTGGGTGTTGCGCGCGATGCGGGCGCTGAATTCGGTGGGCAGCGCAATCGCTTCGTCCAGCGCATTGGTGTGCAGGCTCTGCGTGCCGCCGAACACCGCGGCCATGGCCTCGATGGTGGTGCGCACGACGTTGTTGTAGGGGTCTTGCTCGGTCAGGCTCCACCCGGAGGTCTGGCTGTGGGCCCGCAGCATCAGGCTCTTTGGGCTCTTGGCTCCGAAGCTTTGCATGATCCGGCACCACAGCAGCCGCGCGGCGCGCATCTTGGCCACCTCGAGGTAGAAGTTCATGCCCACCGCCCAGAAAAAGCTCAGCCGGCCGGCAAAGGCATCGACGTCCAACCCTTGGGCCAAGGCAGTTTTTACGTACTCCTTGCCGTTGGCCAAGGTGAAGGCCAGCTCCAGGGCCTGGTTGGCGCCGGCCTCCTGCATGTGATAACCCGAGATCGAGATCGAGTTGAACTTCGGCATGTGCCCGGCGGTGAAGGCAATGATGTCGCCGACGATGCGCATGCTCGGCTCGGGCGGGTAGATGTAGGTGTTGCG
>JAZKHH010000231.1:0-2282 GCA_040385465.1 Pseudomonadota bacterium
TGACGCACTCGCGCACCATGCGCACCAGCCGCTCGGGGTCCAGCGGTTTGGTGAGGAAACCGTTCATGCCGGCCTCCATGGCGTGCAGGCGTTCTTCGGCGAGCGCGCCTGCCGTGAGCGCAATCACGGGCAGATTCATCAGGCCGAGCTCGCTGCGCACGCGTCGTGTGGCCTCCAGGCCGTCCATCTCGGGCATCTGCAGATCCATCAGCACCGCGTCGAAGGCCTGGGGTGTGGCGCGTATGGCCTCCAGGGCCTCGCGCCCGGTGCGCGCCAGGCACACGCGGGCCCCTTCGCGCCCGAGCAGGCCCGAGGCCACCTCCAGGTTGATCTCGCTGTCGTCCACCAGCAGCAGGTTGAGGTGGCGCAGCGCCTGACCTGGCGCCTCCAGGCGCACCCCGTTGTCGCGCGCGGCGGCGCCCAGGGCCTGCAGCGTGGTGGCCGAGGGGCGCTGCAACACCAGCTCGAACCAGAACTCGCTGCCGCGTCCGGCTTCGCTGCGCACCCCCACCTCACCGCCCATCATCTCGGTGAGCTTGCGCACGATCGACAGACCCAGGCCGGTGCCGCTGAAGCGTCGGGTGGAGGAGGTGTCGGCCTGGGTGAATGGCGTGAACAGCCGGGACTGGGTGTCGGCATCGATGCCGGTGCCGGTGTCGCGCACGGTGCTGCGCAGGCGCACCTGGTTGTCGTCCATCGACACGGTTTCCAGCGTCACCCACACGTTGCCCGCCTGCGTGAATTTCAGCGCGTTGCCGATCAGGTTGATGAAGATCTGCCGCACGCGCAGGGCGTCGCCCAGCAGCACGCGCGGCACGTCGTGCGCCACCGTGATCAGGTAACGAATGCCGGCGGCCTCGGCCTGGGGGCGGAACAGCGCGTCCATCTCGCCCAGCATGTCCTGCGGGCTGAAGGGCTGCTGGTCCAGATCGAAACCCCCGGCCTCGATCTTGGCCAGGTCGAGCACGTCGTTGACCAGGCCCAGCAGCGAGCGGCTGGCCACCCGCGACTTTGACAGCAGCTGTGTCTGGTAGGTGGTCAGTGGTGTGTCGCCCAGCAGGTGGGTCATGCCGATCATGGCGTTGAGCGGCGTGCGGATTTCGTGGCTCATGTTGGCCAGGAACTCGCCCTTGATGCGCGAGGCTTCCTGCGCCTGTTCCTTGGCCTGCACGAGGTCGGTGATGTCGATGCGGAAACCCACGGTGTGGCCATCGGGCATGCGGCGCTCGACCAGGCGCAGCGTGCGGCCGTTGGTGAGCAACTGCAGCATCTCGGTGTTGCCGGAGCGGTGGGCCGCCATGCGTTCGGCCACCCAGGCTTCCTGGCTTGCGCCCACGTCCTTGTGGTCACCGAGTGCAGCGCTTGCGCGCAGGACATCCTCGAACCGCACACCTGGCACGATGAGATGGGCCAGTTCGGGAGAAATCTGGCGGTACTTCTCGTTGCAGAAGACCAGCCGGTCTTCGGGATCAAACAACACAAAGGCTTCGTCCACCGCGTCGATCGCGCCCCGCAGCAAGGCCTCGCTGCGGACCGTGTTCTCCTGCGCCTGCTTGCTGGCGGAGATGTCCTGGTGTGTGCCGTACATCCACTCGGGCTTTCCATCGGCGGTCCAGCTGCGCACCTGGCCACGATCGAGCACCCAGACCCAGTGACCGTCCCGGTGGCGCGCGCGCACCTCACATTCGTACATGTCGAACGCGCCGCAAAAATGTCCTTGCAGCATCCCGTCAGTCAGTGCCTCATCGCCTGGGTGAAGCCGCTCCAGCCAACGGTCCACGGAGAGCGGCGAGAGCTCGTCGATGCGGTAGCCGATGATGCTGGCCCAGCGCTCGTTGACACGCAGCTCTCCGGTCTGCACGTTCCATTCCCAGGTGCCGGCGTCGGTGCCACGAAGGATGTTGTCGAGCCGCTCGTGCTCCTCGGCCAGGGCGGCGGTGCGCTCCTTCACCTGCCTCTCCAGACTCTCCTTGAGCTCCACCACCTTGCGCTGGGCCGCGCGCTCGGCCGTGATGTCGCGCACGATGACCGAGGCGCCCATCGGCGAGCCCGTCTCGTCGTCCATTCGGGAGAGGGTCATGGCCACCAGCACAGCCTCCCCGGTGCGCGTCTGGCGCCACAGTTCCATCGGGGGAGCATCGCCCGGGTTGGGCAAGGTACCGATCGCCCGCACCGCGTCGCTGGGTTGACCCGTTGGCATGGTGAGCGCGTCCAGCCCTTGCCCGAGGGCTTCCTTCGCCGTGTAGCCGAAGAGCCGCTGCGCGCCGCGGTTCCACGATGCC
>JAZKHH010000232.1:0-1946 GCA_040385465.1 Pseudomonadota bacterium
GCCGATGCCACCGCCGGCGACGATCACTTGTTGGTTCATGCGGGGATTGTGCCGGTGGCGACCGGCCGCGCCCTCACAGGATCCGGTTGAACCACAACACCGACAGCCCGGCCGAGAACAGCGCCAGGATGGATGCCACCAGCGCGAGCAGGCCGGCGATCTCGGTTTCCTTTTTCTCCACGGTCAGGCGTGAGCTCAAGGTCTCGTACACCTTCTTCAGGTTGTCGGCGGTGCCGGCGTAGTAGTACTCGGCCTGCGTGGTGCGGGCGACTTCCTTCAGGCTGTCTTCGTCCAGGCGCACGCGCATGGACCAGCCTTCGAACCCGATGATCTCGCCGTCGACCGTGCCCACGCCCACGGTGTACACGCGCACGCCACGGTCGGCCGCCATCTTGGCGGCTTCGGCGGTGTCCACGCCGGTGGTGCGCTGGCCGTCGGTCAAGAGGATGATGGCGGCCGAGGTGTACGAGCCGGGCGCCACGGGCACGAAGGCCTTGGGCTCGGTCTTGGGCTGGTCGATGGCGCGGCCTTGCGGGGCGAACGGATCGCTGTTGCGGTTGTAGGTCATGGCGCCGATGTCAAAGCCCTGGCCCGGGAACAGCTCGGAGAGCGAGACCACGATGGCGCTGCCGATGGCGGTGGCGCGCTGCAACTGGAACTTGTCGATTGCGGTCACCAGGTCTTCGCGGCTGAGCGTGATGGGCTGCACCACCTGAGCCGAGCCCGCAAAGGCCACGATGCCCACCTTCACATGGCGCGGCAGCTCGGCGAGAAAGGCCTTGGCGGCCACCTGCGAGGCGACCAGCCGGTTGGGCTTCACGTCTTCGGCGCGCATGCTGCCCGACACATCCATGGCCAGGATGATGGTTTGTTCTTGGGAAGGCAGCACGATGCTGGCAATGGGGCGTGCAGAGGCCAGCAACATGGTGGCAATGGCCAGCAGCAGCAACGCTGGCGGTACGTGGCGGCGCCAGCCTGGACCCTTGCCCATGGCTTCGCGCACGATGGCCAGGCTGGCAAAGCGCAGCGCGGCATGCTTGCGCCGGCGCAGCAGCCACACATAGAGAAGCACCAGCAATGGCAGGGTCAGCAGCAGCCAGAGCAGCTGCGGCCACAGGAAGGTGACAGGGATGTTCATGGACGTGTTCCTTCACGTGGGGCGCCGAAGTTGCCACGGTCGCGGACGGGCATTTGAGACGGCATGCTGCGCCCCGCCTGCGCGTGTTTGCCAGCACGCAGGCGGCGCTTGCGCAGGTCGACAAAACGCACCACCGCTTCGGCGAGATCGTCGTCGGTGGAGAGCTCCAGCGTGTCCACGCCCGCTCGCGCCAGGCTTTCGCGCAGTTGGGCCTCGCGCTGCGCGGCAATGCGCGCAAAGCGCTGGCGAAATCCGGCGTCGTGCGTGTCCACCATGAGTTGCTCACCGGTTTCGGCGTCGCGGATGGGGATCAGCCCGAGGTCGGGCAAATCGAGCTCCAGCGGGTCGAGCAGGCGCACGGCCACCACATCGTGGCGGCGGGCGAGTTCGCCTAGCGGCGCCTCCCAACCGGGCTCGCTGATGAAATCGGACACCACGAACACCGTGGCGCGCTGGCGCACCGTGTGCACGGCGGCCTTGAGCAAGTCGGAAAGCTGCGTCACGCCATCCTTCCCCGATGCCTTCTTCACCGGTGGCTGCAGCACCATCTGCATCAGCCGCAACACCTGGGTGCGGCCACCGCGCGCGGGCAGCACCGCGTCAACCACGGGCTGTCCGCGTGATCCGTAGAGCACCGCGCCAACGCGGTTGCCATGGCGACCGATCAGGCGTGCAAGCACCGCGGTGAAATCGAGCAGCACCTGGCTCTTGCGCTGATTGCCCGAACCAAAGTCCACCGAGGGACTGAGATCGAGCAAAAACCACGCGGCCATCTCGCGGTCTTCGGTGAACACGCGCACATGGGGTT
>JAZKHH010000233.1:0-12735 GCA_040385465.1 Pseudomonadota bacterium
GCGGTTTTGTAAACCGAAGGTCGCGGGTTCGATTCCTGCCGGGGGCACCATTCTTATTCGCGAGCACACCGAGGGCCGGGCTTCCGTGTCAGGACCGTTGCACCGGTTGCGCTCGCAAGAGCTTTGGGCCGTTGGAAGAGCCGTTGCGGGGTGGGGACCGGCAGCAAACACCCTGACGACACTCACGCAGCGCCCGCACGGGGCCAAGGCGCCGGGGCGCAGCCCGCCGGGTCGGTGCTCAAGCCCCAGGGGCGGTGGCGGCGGCAGGGGCGGGAACCGAGCCCGTTGCCGCGTAGACGCTGACCCGGTTGCGCCCCTGCTGTTTGGACACGTACAACGCCTGATCGGCCAGGTCGATCAACCCGTCAATGTGGGCCGCACCGTGCTCGGTCGAGGCCACGCCGAAGCTGGACGTCAACGGCGACCCATTCAGGCCGGGTACCGCCGCGCTGCACTGTGAAGCGATGAGTTTGCGCATGTCTTCTGCCACGGACCGCGCCTGGGCGACCGTGGTGGCCGGCATGAGGACGCAAAACTCTTCGCCACCGTAGCGGCAGAAGTAGTCGGACTCGCGCACGCGCTTGAACACCAGGGCCGCCACGCTGCGGATGACCTCGTCACCCACCGAGTGACCGAAGCGGTCGTTGACCGATTTGAAGTGGTCGATGTCGAACATGACGCAGGCCATGGTCTCACCCTGCCTCACCGCCTGTGCGAAGGCCGGTCCTGCCGAGTCTTGCAGGCCGCGGCGGTTCAAGCAGCCGGTGAGCGCGTCGCTGGTGGCCAGGCGTTGCAGCGCCACATTCTGCAGCTCGATCTGCGCCCTCGATGCCTCCAACTGGCTGAAGGCCTGCCGCAACTCGGCGTTGGCACGGTCCAGCGCGGTGACGTCGTCGAAAGTGAGAATGCAGCCGCGGACTTGACCGCCGGCGTCTTTCACCGCAGCGCCGTGCACGATCAGCCGGCGGGTGCTGCCGTCGCCCAGGGCCACTTCGCGCTGGTCGCGCACCGGGGTCTCACTGCGGCAGGCGCGTTGCCACAGCGGCACGGCCTTGGGGGTGCCGTTGAGCCATCCCAGCGCGGTGGCGAGTTTGCCGGTCAGGGCCGCCTGTGGGTCGTCGTGCAAAGCGCGGAAGGCGGCGTTGGCCAGCACCACCCGTCCCCGCATGTCGAGCAACAGCACGCCTTGCGTCAGGATGTCGAAGGCCTGCCGCACCCGATCGGGGATCACGGCGGTGGGGTCCAGGTGCTCCAAGGCCGTGCGCAAATACAGGTAGAAGCCGAGGAAGGCCAGCAGTGCGGCACCTCCCAAGACCAACGCGGCACGGTGGCGCAGCCACACCGATGACGGCGCGTGGCCCGCAAACCGCACCTCCACCGTGCCCCACGACCCGTTGGCGCTGTTCAGTGGCACCACCACGGACGGCGGCTCGTCGGGCGAGGGCACCGGACCCACGCCGGCCGCCCGCGCCTGCACCAGCGGCTGGCCGTCAAGGCGGCGCACGGCGATGGCTGCGAGAACCGGGTCTTGCTGTATCAGGCGCTCGAGCGTGGCTTGCAGCGGCCCGCGGTCCAGCGATGGCATCAGGCCCAGCGTGGCGGTGGCGATCAGGCGCGCGCGTTCGGTGTGCAACCGCTGGCGCGCGGCTTCGCCGTCGAGTGGCAGATCGAGCAGGTAGACCAACGCCAGCGCCAGGAACACGGCCAAGGCGAGCAAGCCCAGGCTCAGGCGGCTGATCACGCTCCAACGCCCCACGTTGCGTTCAGCGTCCATGGGGGTTGACCGGCGCGGTGGTGGAGGGCGACGACAAGCGGGCGGCGGTCTGGCCATGCGCCTGAGCCTGCAGCAATGCCTTGGCCAGCGCCGCTTCGTCGGCCTCGGCCTCGGCGTCCTGTGGGCTCATCCAACGCGCCTGGTCCGGGTCTTGGGCTGCTTCGCCATGGTCGAAGATGGGCAAGGGGTCGACCTGCCGCCAGGCGGAGTTGGCGGCGAACAACCCGGCGGTGGCCCCCGCCGACAACCACAGCGACCACAAAACGCTGACGGTGAGGGCCGTGCCGCCGACCATCAGCGACACGTTGTTCTCATCAAGGCCCATCGCCGCTTGCGCTTCGGTCTGGGCCCTGCGGTCGGTGGTGCTGGCGTGGCGCGCGCCTTCATGGGCGGATGCGGCAAGGGTCAGGGTGTCGCGCGCCTCGGCCACCACCAGGGGGAGCAGGTTGATGTCGACCGACGTGGCTGCGAGCGACAACACCAGCGGCACGGTCGGTGGTCCGGATGCCGTGGGTTTGTCAGGCGCAAGGAAAGAGGGGGCTTCCAGCCGCTGGCGGCCAGAGGCGTTGGTCTGGACGAGCTGTCCTCCTGCCTGGACGAGGCCGGCATCCACCGGCAGCGAGCCCAGGCCGGCCGGTGCATCGGCGGCCGCCGCCGACATTGCCAGTGGAGCGGGGGCAAGCGGTACCACCACCGCCGGTGCCGGCGAAGCGGCCGGTGCCGGGCCTGGTGCGGGTGCAGGGGCGGCAGCCGGCGCCGGCGCCGGCGCCGGCGCGGGTGGCGGCGGGCTGGGCATGAGGCTGACCACGGTGACCGACAGCGCCTGGGTGTCGCTGCCACCGTTGCCATCGGTCGCCGACACCACGACGTTGTAGACGTTGTTCATGCCAGTGTCGTGCGGCGTGCCGAAGGACGGTGTGGACAGGAAGCTCAAGGCACCGGTCAAGGGGTTGATGGTGAAACGGCTGGCGTCTGCGCCGCCCACCAGGGCGTACCGCACCGTGGTGTCGGCGTCGACGTCGGTGGCGCTCACCGTGGTCACCGACTTGGTGCGCTCGAGCACCGACAGCGCGGCGGAGGAAGCCCCGCCGTGGCTGGTGATCACCGGTGCCTCGTTGAGGTTGGTGACGGTGACCACCAGCGCTTGCACATCGCTGCCGCCCTGACCGTCCGACACGGTGACCACGACGTTGTAGACGTTGTTGCCTCCGGCGTCGGCGGGCGCCTCGAAATTGGGCGGCACGGTGAAGCGCAGCACGCCCGTGGTGGCGTCGATGCTGAAGCGGCCGGCGTCGGTGCCGCCGGCAATGGCGTAGCTCAAGCGGGTGCCGGCATCGACGTCGGTGGCCGCCACGGTCGTCACCGCGGTGCTGTTTTCCACCACCGACACGCTGCCTAAGGCGCCGCCGCCTTGACTGGTGAGCACGGGCGCTTCGTTGACGTTGGTGACGGTGACGGCCAGGGCTTGGGTGTCGCTGCCGCCACTGCCGTCTGAGACGCTGACGACGACGTTGTAAACGTTGTCGGCGCCCACATCGGCGGGAGCCTCGCGGTTGGGCGCGGCCAAGAAGCGCAGGACGCCCGTGGCGGCATCGATGGCAAACCGGCTGGCGTCTGCGCCGCCTGCCAGGCTGAACACCAGGCTGGCGGCCGGCGTGTCGCTGTCGGTGGCCGTCACGGTGAGCACGTTTGTCGTGTTCTCGGCGACGCTGGCGCTGCCGCTGGCGCCACCCCCGCTGCTGCTGATCACCGGCGGGCTGTTGAGGGTGCGTTGCACACCGAACTCCGAGGAGTGGCGGGCGGCGCTGGTCGTGGTGCCGGTCACGCGGTCGCCGGCGTTCACACCGGCCACGGTCAAGGTGCCACTGAAGTTGCCGCTGGCGTCGGTGGTCAGGAAACCCAGGTAGGTCCGGCCTTCGCCGTACCCCGACGCATCGTTGTCGCTGAGGAAAATTTCCACCCGCATGTTGCCGAAGGCCGCCTGCGACGGCGCGCTCCCTACGTAGCCGGACACGCTCAACGCCGTGCCCGACAGGGTGGCCGAGGCGAACACCGGCGAGTCGATGTTGTTGTTGGCCGAGCTGGGATCCTGGAAGCCGTTGTTGAGGGTGACCCCGTTGAGGCCCAGATCGATGCCGGCGCCGGCGTTGCCGTAGATCGAATTGCGCTGGATGGACACGCGGTTGGCCCCCTGCGCCACGCCCACGCCGCCTTGCGCGTTGTGGGCCACGACGTTGCCGTCGCCGCTGGCCGTGCCGCCGATGATGTGGTTGCTGCCGGAGTCCACCCGGATGCCGTAGCCGCTGTTGCCCAGCACGGCGCCCGCGGCGTTGGTGCCGACGAAGTTGCCGCGCACGGTGCTGGCGGCCGCCGAGGCGATGCGGATGCCCGCGCCGGCTGCGTTGCTGCCCGCGACCACGTTGCCGGCCCCGGGGGTGCTGCCGCCGATGATGTTGCCCGTGGCGTCGTGGATGCCCGAGCCGTTGTTGCCAATCACCGCAGTGCCGGCGACGTTGGTGCCGATCAGGTTGCCCTGCACCGTGTTGCCGGCCGAGCCCAGGTTCACGCCGGTGGAGCCGTTGCCGGAGATGACGTTGCCCGCGCCAGCGGCACTGCCGCCGAGGGTGTTGCCCGAGGCGTTGTCGAAGAGCGTGATGCCCTGGTTGCCGTTGGCCAGCGCAGCGGTGCCGGCCGCATTCAGGCCCACGACGTTGCCCTGCACCAGGTTGCCCGTGGTGCCGGCGTTCCAGATCTGGAAGCCGGCGTCTCTGTTGCCCGACACCAGGTTGCCGGCGCCGGGCGCGGTGCCCCCGAGGATGTTGTTGGTGGCGGCGCCCTTGAGTTCGATGCCGACGGAGTTGCCCAGGGCGAGGGTGCCGGTGACGTCGGTGCCGACGTAGTTGCCTTCCACCCGGTTCGCGGTGCCGCCGTCGATGCTGATGCCGGAGAAGTTGACCGTGCCCGAGACAATGTTGCGCGACCCGGGGGTGGTGCCGCCCACCAGGTTGTCGTGCGCGCCGCCGGTGATGTAGATGCCGAACGCGACGTTGCCTATTGCCGCGGTGCCGCTCGCATTGGTGCCCACGTAGTTGCCTTCGATCAACACGTTGCTCGTGGAGGCCCCGGCCACATAGATGCCATCGAGCCGGTTGCCGGAGATCACGTTGCGTTCGGCGGCGGTGGTGCCGCCGATGTGCACGGCGGTGGAGTTGACGACGCTGATGCCGTGGCTGAGATTGGCAGTGGCGGCGGTGCCAGCGGCATTGGTGCCGATGTAATTGCCCTGCACGGTGATGTTGCTGGTGCCCACAAGGGAGATCCCGTGCCGGCCGAAGCCGTTGATCACCAAACCCCGCACCGTGCTGCCGTCGGATCCGGCCGACAGCGTCAGGCCGCTGGCGGTGGCGCCCGCATTGGCACCGACGAGCGAGATCAACGGCCTGCCGGTGTAGCCGGGCTGCGTGGTGGCGTCGATCAGCACCGCATCGGTGATGCTCGGCAGCGCCGTGGTGAGCACGATGCCTTCCGGGCCCGTGCCGATGCCGAAGGTGATGGTGTCCAGCCCCACGCGCGCGTTGGCGTCGAGGATCGCCTGGCGCAGGGAGCCGGCCCCGGCATTGGCCGCGCTGGTGACTTGGTAGGCGTCCAGGGCGCCGAGCCACTGCGCCTGCAGGGGGGCACTGACGACGACGGCGCTGTGCACGGAGCCGACCTGGAACTCCAGCGTCCAGTCGCCTCCGCGCGAGGCCGCGCCGGTGATGTCGTCGCTGGCGGCCACGTCGGCACCGGTGGCCGCGGCCAGTTGCTGCACGAAGGCCTCGCCGGCGACGCTGCCGGCCACGTTGCAGCCGTAAAGCAGCAGGTCGCCACCGGGCTCCAGCGCCGCGCCAATGCGGCTCAGGGTGTCCGCCCGCTGCGCCACGACCGTGCTGTCGACCCAGCCACTGCCCAGGTACACGCCGCCTTGGGTGCCCACGGAAATCAGGTGCACGGCGCCGAGTTGGCTGCGGCCGGCCAGCGCTTCGTCGATTTGGGTGAGGCCATCGGACGCCAGGTCCAGCCGCACCACTTCGATCGGCGCATCGGCCGTGCTGCGGGCCTGGATGTCGGCCACCAGGTCGTCGGCGTGTTCGACGCGGGCGTCGATGAACACAATGGTGGTGGGCGCGCCACTGTGGCTTGCGGTGACGGCCGCAGCCTCGGGTGGGCTGTGGGCCAGCACGTCGCTGGCTTCGGCTTGGCGCACGTCCACCCCGGCCGTGGCGGGTGCCATGGCCAGTGCAGCCGACCACGGCGTGTCGGCCGCGTAGAGCAGCCGGGGCTCGCAGATCTGCACCGCGGCAGGCACGCGCATCGGGGAACGCGGGACGGGAGGCTTCACGGCGGCCAGGGTCAGTGCCTGGGTCTCAGCGCGCGACGGCTGTGGCCACGGCGGCAGCAGGGGGTGGGGTGGACAGGGGGGCCGGAGCGCCGCCCGCACGCGGCTCCGCGGGCCGGCGGGGTGTGACCGCTGTCACGGCCGCCGAAGGTGCCGCGCTGCCCACACTCGGGGCCGCCTCGCCAGCCGGTGCGGTGAGCGCGACGGTGCACCGCACCCCAGCCGGCAGGCGCTGGTCGACGTTGTCCAGGCGCAGCCGCACGCGGAAGGTGTTGCTGGCGGCGTCCAGCACCCGGTCGATGGAGGTGACCGAGGCCACGCGCGCCTCGGCCCCCAGCAGTTCGGGTTTGACGGTGGCCGCCATGCCCACGGCCAGACGGGCGTACATCGCCGAGGGGAACACGGCCTCCACGCGCAGCTGGTCGATGGCCGCCACGCGAACGATGGGCTTGTCGTCGACGCGCTCGCCGGCGGACAGGTACTTCTCAACCACCACGCCGTCGATCGGGCTGCGCACCACGCGCAGCGCCAGCTGGGCCTGGGCCACCTGCCACTCGCGCTCGGCCAGCTGCTGTTGCTCGCGCAGCTGGCCCACGTTGCGCTCGGCCACTTCGGCCTCGGCCCCTGACTGGTCGCTGGCCTGGGCCGACATGAAGTTCTGCGCCACCAGCGACTGGATGCGCTCGTGCTTGCGGCGGGTCAGGACCAGGGTGGCCTGCGCGGCAGACAGCTGCGCCCGGGCGTCTGCGCGGGCGCGGGCCAGCGCCAGGCTTTGGCGCTCGACGTCGGAGTGCAGCCGGGCGATCACCTCCCCCTTCTTGACCGACTGGCCGCGCTCCACCACCACCTCCTGCACCACGCCGATGACGGGGCTGCCCAGGTCCATCACGCGCTCGGGCTCGATCAGGCAGCCCAGAGACTGGGCCTGGGCCGCCGACCCCCACCAGGTGGCCGCCGCCATCAGCAGCAGCCCCGCGGCGGCACGCACTCGGTCACCCTGGCGACGCGGCAGAGGGCGTGTGAGAGTGTGGTTGGCGGGCTTGTCACCGTTCATTCGCTGGTTCCTGCAAAAGACAAGGCGCGGGACAGCTCGTCGTCGTGTTGCCGCAGGGCATGGCGCGCCGACCTGTCGAGGCGTTCCTGCAGGCGCTGGGCCAGTCTCAGCAGACAGGCCCCGGCCCGCGGTGTCGCCACCGCCTTCCCCCATCGTTTCGGTATCCACGGCAGATTCTTGAGCACCAAGGGGTCCTCGGCAGTGACATGCGTCTCAATGCGGCCTGGCTCGCCCTGGCGCGCCGCACGGCCGGCGAACTGGCGGTCGGCCCGGCGCGAGCTGCCCAGCGCGCAAAGCAGCACCGCCAGGCCGCCGCATGCGGCCACCCCCGGTCCGAGGCGGATGTCGGTGCCGCGCCCGGCCATGCCGGTGCTCACCGTCACCCGGCCCCAGCCGGCCGCGTCGCACTGGCCTGCCTGGGCAATGCATTGCGCCTCGTCCGTGTCCTGCAGTGCGTTCAACACGGCGTGGGACACACCGGCCGCCGCCAGTGCGGCCGAAAAACGTTGTGATTGCGCAACAGTGCCGGTGCCGATCAAAACCGGCACGCCTTGCTGTTGCAAGGCCTGAACCCGTGCCGTCACCGCCTGCAGCTGGTCGGCTTCACTGCGGTAGGCCCGTGGCGCAGAGGTCACGGCCCGCGAGGGCAGGCGCAGCGGCACCCGCAGGGTGCGCAGGCGGTAGGTGCGCTGCAGCTCGCCAGCCGCCTCGCCCAGCGTGCCGCTCATGCCGCCAAGCCGGGCGTAGCGCTGGAAAAAGCGGGGGTAGGTGGTGGTGGCGACGGTGCACTGGCTGGCAGTGGGTGGCAAACCCTCCTTGACCTCGACCAGCGTGTGCAGGCCGCGCGACCACTGGCGCCCGTCGGCCAGGCGGCCGGTGTGGGGGTCGACGATTTGCACCGTGTCTTGCTTGATCACGTAGTCGCGGTCGCGTTGCAGGCCGTGCAGCGCGGTCAGCGCCTGGGTCACGCGTTGCGCCAGGTAGACCGGGTGCTGCAGCCGGCCCGGCAGGGCAGGGCCGAGGTCTGCCAGACGGCGTTGGCCGGCAGGCGTGAGGCGCGGCGGCTGCCCGCCCTCGCCGAGCAGGTGGTCGTGACCGGCTTGGAGCCGCGCCGCCAGCGCAAGCGCTTGCTGGGCCTCGGCCTGTGGCAGCTCCGCCGGCGCCGCTTCGGCCAGGACCAGGGGCGTGCAGGCCTCGTCGAGCAGGATGCTGTCGGCCTCATCGAGCAACGCCAGCGGCAGGCCGGTCATCACCGGCTGCACGCCGCGGTCCAGCGCCAGCTGCACATCGAGGGCCGAGTGCACCGGGCCCAGGCGGCGCCGGTCGCGCAGGTGGTCGAAAGCCACCTCGCGGGCGGTGGTGTAGACCACCGGGGCGCGGTAGGCGCTGCGCCGGACCGCTTCGACGTCGCCGTCTCGGACGGTGGCCACGGTCAAGCCCAAGGCATCGAACATCGGGCGCAGGGTCTGGGCGTCGCGTGCGGCGAGGTAGTCGTTGGCGGTCAGGACCTGCACCTGCGATCCGCCGAGCGCGGCCACGGCCGCGGCCAGGCCGATGGCCAGGGTCTTGCCTTCGCCCGTGGCCATTTCAACCAGGTGGCCATCGAGCATGGCGCGCGCGGCACACCACTGGGTGGCGTGGGGCACCAGCCCCAAGCTGTGGGCCGCGGCTTGCCCGACGCGCGCGAAGTCGGCCAGCAAGGCGGCTTCGTCGCGTCCGGCTGCGTCCGCACCGCCCTTGCTCATGCCTGTGCCCGTGCCCGCCACCATCGCGGCCTGCACGGCCTGGGCGAAAGCCAGCAAGCGGGCCAGGCGGGGCCGCTCGCGCAGCGGACGGGGCTTCGGTGCGACGCCCAGGGCCGCTGCCAGCGCCAGCGCCGCGTCGGTGTCGGCCCGCCAAGGGCGCGTCGAGCCCGGCCCAGGCCCGCTGGCGGCGGGCGCCAGATCCAGGCCAAGGCAGGGGCCGCCCATGGTCTCATCGCTCCCCGGCCGTCTGACGCAGGAACAGCTGCGCCAGCCGCTCGCCCCACTGCACCGCCAGCGGTGCCTCGTCCAGCACCAGGCGCACACGGACACGCCCCCCCAGGCGTTCCATCGGCACCCCGGGCACCCGCAGGTCGGCGACGAAAAAGCGGTCCAGCGTGCGCAGGCCGGCCGGATCGGAGGGCAGCGTGGCGATGGCGCCGCCGGCACGGTCTCCCAGCACCGCGCTGGGCAGCTCCTGCAGCGCCGAAGGCGTCTGCCGCAGCCATTCGGCCGGGTGGGCCTGGCCTGGCCGGTCGGCCAACCAGACGCTGGCCTGGCGCACCGGCCGGCGGGTCAGCGCAGCGTCGGCGTCGGCAATCGCGACCCGCACGGTCAAGGCGCCGTCGCCAACCACGTAGGCCAAGGCACGGCCCTGCTCGAAGAACTGGCCGTCCAGGTCGGCCGCCTTCGGGATCACCAGGCGGCCCGCGCTGGCCGCGCGCACCTCGCGCTGTGCCAGCTTGTGGTCCAGGTCGGCCAGATCGGTTTGGGCGCCTTGCAACTGGGCGGCCAGCGCCTGCGCCTTGGGCGGGTCGCTGAACAGCGCACGCTGGTGTTGCGAATCCAGGTCGGTCCAGCGGGCCAGCAGCCCGGCGCGCCGGGCTTCCAACTCCGTGTTCTCCAGCAGGAACAGCACCTGGCCGGCCTGCACCGGCGCGCCGTCGTCGACCCGCCGCTCGGCCATGAAGCCGTCAATGGGCGCGCGCACCTGCGCGTCGTCCAGGGGCCAGACCACGCCGTCCACGGCCACTGTGCGCGGCAGTGGCCACACGCCGATGACGAAGGCCACCGCACTCAGGCCAGCGATGGCGATGGCCATGGCACGGAGGCGGCCGGTGCGTGCCCGCCGCACCGCCTGCGCAGCGCGCCAGGCGGGCCACAGCCCCATGCTGACGCAGGCGTACAGCCCCGCCGCCAGCCCCAGCAGGCTGGCCACCGAGGTCAACCAGACAACGATGCCGATGCTGAGCAGGGCACGGTAGGTGGCCGAAGCCAGCCCATAGGCGGTCAGGCCGATCTGCTCGGGCCACGGCACCGGTGCCGGCCCGGCGTCAGGCAGGCGCAGCACGTGCCGTTGGAACAGGCCGGCGCACTGGGCCTGCGCGCGCTGCGCCAGGTTGGGCCAGCCGAGGGCGTCCGACAACAGGTAATAGCCGTCGTAGCGCATCAGCGGGTTGCCGTTGAACAGCAGCGTCGACACCGAGCCGACCACCGCCACGGCGAACGCCAGGTCGCGCAGCAGCCCGTTCTCCATCACCGCCCACCCCAACAGCCCCACCGCCGCCAAGGCCAACTCGACCATCATGCCGATGCCCGCCACCAGCAAGCGGTCGCTTCGGTGACGGAACGCCGCCGAGGCGCCGCCGTCGACATAGGGCAGCGGCAACACCATCATCCAGACAACGCCGGCCGCATGCACCTCGCCGCCGCCGCGCCGGAGGGCGTAGCCATGCCCCAGCTCATGCAGCAGCTTGACGAGGGGATACGCGCAGGCAGCGGCCAGCAAGGCGCTCGGTGTGTGCAGGCGCTGCGCGGCGTAGGCGGCCACCGCGTCGAACTGGACGGCCAGCACCGCGACAGCGGCGATCAGCAGGACACACCACAGCACCAGGGCTGTGCGGGTGAACAGCGGCGCCACCCAACGCTGGGTGCGCTGCAGGAACGCGTCGGGGTCGAGCAGCTTGATGCGGATGGCGAACGGGTTGAGCGCTTCCTTGGCTCGGCCGATCTGGCGCTCGCGCTGGCGGCGCTGGGCGGCGGCGGATGCGGGCGCCGTGTCGGCCGTCATCACGCCAGCGTCGCACAGCGGCCCGATCACCCGCAGCGTCTCGCCTTGGGTGGGCGCCTGGGCGCCGTCCTCGCCAACGGCCGCATCCCAGACCGCCTGCAAGCTGTGGCGGCCATCGCAGCGGCTCACGACCGACCAGGCGCTTTCGTTGAGCAGGTGGGTGCGGCCACTGGCCGTGTCGTGCAGCGCCATGGTCGCCTGGCCGCGCGCGAATTGGCGGCTCAGGCGCACGTGCGGCGCCAGCTGCAGCCGCAGGCCCGCCACGCGGTACCAGGGGTCGCTGAAGAAGGGGGTGGCGGACATGGTGAGCCGTGGGGTGGGCTGAGCTGGATGAGATGCGTGCGCCGGCGCTCAGCCGGTGAGGGACCAGGCCCAGTAGCGCACCCGCGCCGCCACGTCCCGCCACCATTGCCCGGCCAGCGGCGTCTGCCCGATGTCGATCTTGGCCACGCCGGTCAGCCCGGGTCGCAGCATCGGCTGGTCGATCGGCAGGCTGGCCTCCACTTCGTAGCCCACGCGCCCGTCGCGCACCGCCGCCACCGGCGTGATGCGCGTGACCTGCAGCGGCCAGCGCTGGCCGGGATGCGCGGCCAGCACCACCTGACCGACCGCGCCCACGCGCAATTGCGCCACGTCGCGTTCGTCCACGTCCAGCACCAGCCGGTAAGCATCGGTGGGGGACACGCGCAGCAGCACGTCGCCACGCTTGAGCGGCGCCCCCAGCGAGCGGCTCAAGTCGCCCTCGATCACCACGCCGTCGAATGGCGCATGCACCTGCGAGCGCGCCAGGTGCTGGCGTGACAACGCCAGCTGGGCCTGCGCCTCGACCACCCGGGCCTGCTGCACCACCAGCGCGGCGCGGTCCCTGCCGGCCAGGGCTGAGCCGGCGCCCGCTTCCGCCTGGGCCAGCTCGCCGTTCCATTTGCGCGCCTGCAGTTCCATCTCTTCGCGCGCCATCTCCGCCAGCAGGTCGCCGGCGCGCACGGTGTCGCCAGGCCGCACATGCGCGGCCAGCAGGTAACCGTCGGTGGGCGCCACCAGGGCCCGCTGCACGGTGCCCTCGATGTGGGCCGGTGCGCTCACCCGCTGATCAACCGGCACCACCGCCAACGCCGTCAGCCCGGCCAGCAACGCCGCAGCACCACCGGCCCAGGCCACTCGGCGCCCTGCTGGGCTGCGGCCCCACTGTTGCCGGGCCTGTTGCGTCCAGCGCTGCCACCAGGGCTGCTCCAGGGTTTGCAGCAGCGCCCAGGCCGGCGCCAGCAGTGTCGCCAGGCGCACGACCTCCTTGCGCTCCTTGTCCGAGAACGGGGGCGTGCGGCGCTCCAGCAGCAGCACGCCTTGGACATCGGTCCCGCTGGCCAAGGGCACGCTGAGCGCCATGGCCAGACCGTCGCGCCGCGCCAGTGCCAGGTGCGACGCCACCCGTCGCGGCGGGCTGCCTTCGGGCAGAGGGTGCACCACCGGCGCGCCGGCCTGCGCACATTCCTCCATGGCGCCCGCCAGGGCGTCCATCAGCGACTGGCCGGCCACGCCGTCAGCGCCCGGTGACACGGCCACCACCGTGGCCCGGCCCGGTGCCTCCACGGTGCCCACCGACACCCGCTCACAGCGGTGCGCCAGCCGCAGCGCTTCGGCCAAGGCCGCGGCCGCCGGGGCCAAGCGGCCGGCGCTCAGGGCTGCGTGAACCATCGTCACCGTGGGGCGCCAATCGGC
>JAZKHH010000233.1:12835-17337 GCA_040385465.1 Pseudomonadota bacterium
CCGCCGCCGCGGGGACCGCAGGTCGAGCAGGGCGTGCAGTGTCCGCCCCCCGTGTGGGCGCCGCCGCGGCGCTTGTCTGCGTCGTCGGCTGTGGCGTGCCCGGTGCCTGGCTGCCAGCGGCGCGCGCGCCGATCAGGTCGTGCAGGCAGGCCGCTGCCACCGCCTCGACGGCGGCCACCGACGCCGGCCACGACCGCCCGGCCCTTGGCTTGAGCTGCAGGGCCACCGCGCCGTGCCATTCGCCGCCCAAGGAAAACAAGAAGGCGCAACGCTGCGCGGCGCCCGTGTCAGGCGTCACGGCCATCCAGTCCACGGAGCGCCGCTGGGTCCCCGCTTGGCGGCCGAGCCAGACCAAGGCACCGACCGTCTCGGGTGTCGCCGTGGCCGGCCACGCGCACGTGGCGTCGTGCCAGGGCACGGACGCAGGTGCTGCCAGCAGTGCCGCGCACTCGACCCCGTCCAGCGCCGCGCACAGCCGGTCCAGCCAGACGCCCATCCAGCCAGGCGCCGGGGCGGCGGCACGGGAGGGGCCCGGGGCGGCACCGGCGGGCAGGGCGGGCAGGGTGGTGGTGTCGGTCACAGTGTTCATGCAAGCCGCCGCCGCAGGCAGCGGCAGGTCACGGTGAGTGGATATCGGCCGATTGCCTCCCGGCTTGACGCCGCCTTGATCGCCGGCGGCCAGTTCGTGTCGATCCCACGAACTTCGTCTTGGTGGGGCCGGGTTCTCCCTGATGACACGCGCTGGTGGCCCGCTGGTCCCTGACACCCGCTGACAGCCTGCAGGACCGGTCATTGGCGATGGCTGACCCCCAAGACGGTCGTCGGAATCGGAGGATGTCGGCGTCTCAACGCTCGCTTGAAATCGCCAGGTCGCCGGTCTCGACGCCTGTGGGTGCATGAGCGCCCTGCGCCTGCACCATGGGCACGCGCTCACCGCTGATCAACCCACAGCGTGGACCACCGCAGGGCGCCGAGCCGCGTTGCCCGCCGGTGAGCCGGTGGAGGTGACGCCCCGCTGGACCTTCAGGGTCGGCGGGCCCGGTCCAAGGACGCTCCGGCGGCCGCGGCAGCGGCGGGCCCCGCCTCCAGCAACTTCACCAGGGTGTGCAACACCCGATTCACCGGTGTGGGGATGCCCCGGGCCTCGCCCAGGCGCACCACCCAGCCATTCAAATGGTCGATCTCGCTGCGTCTGGCGCGCAGGAGGTCTTGGGCGGTGGAGGAGTACTGGGCGGGCATGCTGTCCGCAATGCGGCGCAAGGCCGCGTCCACATCGCCTGGCACGGTGACGCCATCCGCCCGCGCCACGGCCAGGCACTCGGCGGCCACGTCCTGCATCACCGCCTCCACGCCTTCGCCCTGGACCAGCACGCCGTAAGGCTGGCGGGCGATGGCGGACAGGGCGTTGTAAGCGCAGTTCAGAATCAGTTTGGCCCACAGTTCGCCGCGCACGTTGTCGGACACCTGGGTGGGCACGTCGGCGTCGTTCAGCATCTGCTGCAACCGCGCGCTGTCGGCCGAGGGCTCGATCAACAGCTCACCGCGGCCATGGTGGCGCACATGGCCCGGGGCGGCCATGTCGGTGGCCACGTACACCACCGAAGCGAGCACCTGGACCTCGGGCAGAGCAGCCCGCAGCCGGTCTGCGTTGTCGACACCGTTTTGCAGGCTGACGAGCACGGTGCCCGGAGCCAGGTGCGGCTGCAGCGCCGCCGCCGCCGATTCGGTGTCGGTCGACTTGACGCAAAACAGCACCCACCGGGCCCCGCGGACTGCGGCCGCCTGTGTGCTGGCCGCCAGGCGGACCTGCTCGTGGCGCCCCCAGGCTTCCAGGTGGAGGCCGTCGCGTTCGATCGCCGCCACATGGGCCGGCCGACCGACCAACACCACCGAGTGGCCGGCACGGGCCAGCATGGCGCCGTAATAACAACCGACGGCACCCGCGCCCATGACGGCGATCTCGGCTGCAGGGGTCGAAGAAGAAGTGGGCGATGACATGGGCAGGCGGGTGGCGGGTGGCGGGTGCGAAGAGCAGGTGGTGCGCACGGTGCGGCACGCAGGCTTGGCCGTTCATCAATTCATCAAATGCCGCTCTTCATGGCGATGCTCGGCGGCCGGAGGCGGCTGGTTCACCACGTACAAAGTGCGGGTCGGGAAGGCGAACTCGATGCCGCGTTCGGACAGCGCACGCATGAGGGACAAATTGATGCGCTGCTGCTCGTCCATGTAGACGTTGTATTCCGCATCCAGCACGATGTAGACCACCTCGTAATCCAACGAGCTCTCGCCGAAGGACTTGAAGTGAGCGCGATCGAACCGCAGCCGCTCGCTGGCACTGACGACTTCCTTGATCAAGGCGGGAATGGCCTCGGCCTGCTGCGCCGTGGTGGCGTAGGTGACGCCGAAGGTGAACACGATGCGGCGCTCACGGAGCCGCTTGTAGTTGCTGACCGTTTGCTTGAGCAGCTCGGTGTTGGAAATCACGATCTGCTCGCCGCCCAAACTGCGGATGCGGGTGGTCTTGACGCCCACGTGTTCCACCGTGCCGGCCACGCTGCCCAGCACGATGAAATCGCCCACTTCGAAGGGTTTGTCGATGGCGATCGACATGGACGCAAACAGGTCGCCCAGAATGGTTTGCGCCGCCAGGGCAATGGCCACACCGCCCACGCCCAAACTGGCGATGAAAGCGGTGATGTTCACGCCGGCGTTCGACAACATGGCCAGGATCACGACCGTCCACACCAGGATCCGCAGGCCCCACGAGAACAGCGTGGCCGCGGCACTGAACTGCGGCGGCGCGCCGGCCGTTGCGCTGCGCTCGGCGTGGTGGCGCAGGGCCAGGCTGGCGGCACGGTTGACCCACAGCGCCATCTGCAGGGCCAGCACCATGAACCACAGCTGGCCCAGGCGGTCTGCCCAACGCTCAGGCAGGTCCAGCAGGCCCACGCCCACCATCAAGGCCACCAAGGCGATCAGCCACCGGTTGGTGCTGCTCAGCACCTGGACCAGGATGTCGTCCAGGCGGGTGGTGGTGCGCGCGGCCAGGCTGGATAAGCGCGTCATCACCAGCCGCAAGCCCAGCATGAGCAACAGGTAAAGCCCGACGGCCGCGCCGCCCGCCACGAAAACATTGCCGACCGAGACGCCCATCACCTGGGTCTGGTCGAACCATTGGGTCAGTTGTGCTTGGTTCATCGGGTCACCGTACCAGCAAATGAAAACGCCTACAGCGGTTGAGGGAGTGGATGGCAGCGAGCGGCGCATCGGCCTGGCGCCTGTATGGGAACGCCGGCGATTGCGGGCGATTGACGTGCTGGCCAATGCCGACCTTGCAGGGCCGGGCGAGGCCCTTGCTGCCCGCCACACTGCCCAGGCGTTGACCGGCGGAGGGTAGACAGGCTGCGCCTGCACGCCACTGCATGGCGCTGCGCTGATTGAAGCAAATCACGCAGGCGTCGGGGAGTCTGAAGCGGTGCCTGCAGTTTGGCTGGGGCGTTCGCTTTCGATGATGCGGCGCGCCAGCTGGCCAATGCCCTCCACCGACAGGTCGTCGGTCTCCAGGCGCTGGCGTTGGTCCCAGGCTTGGAAATGGCTGCTTTGTGAACGGGCGTAGCAGGGGTCGTAGTGCCGCACGGCCAACTGCTCAAACAGGGGAGCCAGCTCACCCGCCTGCGCCATGGCCTGCCAGCTCGAGATGACTTCCTTGCCATGCAACGCTTTGAGAAACCCCAGGCGCTCGGCCAACCACTGCGGCCGGTCGCCGAGGTAAGCATAGTCTCGCAAGAGGTAAGCCAACCGCGCGGGCACCGTGGCGCTGATCTCGATGCAGGCGCTGGCGCGCATGCGCTCGACCAAAGGCGCAGGCACCGTCAGGCGGCCGATCTTGCGGCTCTCGCCCTCGACGTACACCGGCCGGCGCAGGTCCAGCTGTTCGAGCTGAGCGCCCAAGGCGGTCTCAAAGGCGGTTTGCGAGGGTTGCGGCGCGTCTGGCAGGTCGCCCAGCAACGAGCCTTTGTGCCGTGCCAGGCCCTCAAGGTCCAGCGTCTGCTCGCCATGCGCTGCCAGGACATGCAAGACTTGCGTTTTGGCGCTGCCTGTGGCCCCGCACACCACCACCAGCGGCAGTTGCGGCGCCAAAGTCTCAATCGTCTGAATGACGTGACGGCGCCAGCTCTTGTAGCCACCGGCCAGTTGCTGGGCGTCCCAGCCGACCATGCGCAGCCAGGTGGTCATGGAGCCGCTGCGCAGCCCGCCGCGCCAGCAGTACACCAATGGCGCCCACTGCGCGGGGCGGTCGGCGAACTGCTCGCGCAAGTGGCGCGCGAGGTTTTCCGCCACCATCGCGCCACCCACGCGGCGAGCCTCGAATGCACCGCTTTGCTTGTACAGCGTGCCAACGATGCGCCGCTCCTCGTCGTCCAGCACCGGGCAGTTGATGGCGCCGGGAATGTGGTCGAGGGCAAACTCCGACGGCGAGCGGGCGTCGATCACGGTGTGGA
>JAZKHH010000234.1:0-4703 GCA_040385465.1 Pseudomonadota bacterium
GGCACCACCCTGTGCGGCACGTCGCGCCTTGCCCTGTGCCTTTCTCGCCCAAACGCGACCCCCTTCTAAGTCCATAACACCCTCTAGAAAGGTTTGACGATCACCAGCACCACAATGGCCGCAAAAATCACCACCGCCCCTTCGTTGAACCAACGGTACCAGCGCTCGCTGCGTCGGTTGGTGAAGGTCTCAAAGCGGCGCAGCAAGGCCCGGCAACCGTGGTGATAACCGATGGCCAGCACCACCAGCAGGAGCTTGGCGTGCAGCCAGCCCTGGCCGGGGCCTTTGCCCACGCCGAAGTAAAGCCACAGCACCAGGCCCAAGACCACGGCAGGCACCATGAGCAGGCTGGCGAAGCGGTACAGGCGACGCGCCATCAGCAAAAGCCGCTCACGCTCGGCGTGGGATTCGGCGGGCACGGAGCACAGGTTGACAAACAGCCGGGGCAGGTAGAACAACCCGGCAAACCAGCTCACGACAAAGATCAAATGCAGGGCCTTGACCCACAAATAAAGACTGTTCATGCGCAGATTATCGGTGTGTCTTCGCGTCCGCTTTGCCAAGGCCCTCAGGAGAGGGGGCCGCCGCGTTGGTTTTGACCTTCGAGGGTGCGGGTTGAGAACTCGGTGCTGTGTTGCCGGCGGTGCGTCTGGCGACTGAGCATCGCTCACGGCAAAGCGGATGGCATGCCTATTGCATCGCACCTGTGCACCCGCCAACCGAGCCCACCGTGTGGTCTGACTCCTCCGCCCCCTCCACCTCCTCCGTCTTCGGCCACCGCCCCATGGATGAGCTTCCGGGACGAGGGTCTGCCGCCTGGGCCGATCAGCTGCAGCTGCTGCTTGAATCCACCGGCGAGGGCATCTTCGGCATCGACCTGGCGGGCCGATGCACCTTCATCAACCGCGCCGGCGCCGGGATGCTGGGCTGGCGCACCGAGGAGGTGCTGGGCCGCAACATGCACGGCCTGATCCACCATTCGCACGACGACGGCAGCGGCTACGCCGAAGCCGACTGCCCGATCTTCAACGCCTTCCGGCGCGGCCTGCCGTGCCGGATCGACAGCGAAGTGCTGTGGCGCGCCGATGGCTCTGCCTTCAGTGCCGAGTACTCTTCTTATCCGATTCTGGACGGCGACGTGGTCCAGGGGGCGGTGGTCACCTTCGTGGACATCACCGAGCGCAAGCGGGCCGAGGAGGAACTGCGCCAAGCTCACGATCAGCTTGAGCAGCGGGTGCAGGCGCGCACCACCGAGCTCTCGCACGCCCTGGAGCAGCTGCGCGATTTGTCGGCTTACCTGGAAACCGTGCGCGAGGCCGAGCGCACGCGCATCGCCCGCGACGTCCACGACGAGCTGGGCTCCTTGCTGGTGGCGCTGAAAATGGACGTCCACTGGCTGGAAAAGCGGCTGGGCGACCGGCCGCCCCTGCATGCCAAATGCCAGTGCATGGGCCGCCTGATCGACACCGCCGTGGACAACGTCGGCCGCATCGTCACCGACCTGCGCCCCAGCATCCTCGACCACCAGGGACTGTGGGCGGCGCTGGAGTGGCAGGCGCAGGACTTCATCGAGACCACCGAGCTGCGCCACGACCTGAAGGTGCACGTGGCCGCCGGCGTGGCACCGCCGGGCGGGCCGGGGGGCGAGGCCCACGGCGAGCGGTGGGCCATCGCGGTGTTCCGCATTTTCCAGGAAATGCTCAGCAACGTGGCCCGGCACGCGCAGGCGCGGTCGGTCCTCATCCGCCTGTACGTCGACACGCCGCCGGCCCCGGTGCTCTACCTCGAGGTGCGCGACGATGGCGTGGGCGCGGAGCGCACCGCCCTCAACGCCCCGCGCAGCTACGGCGTGATGGGCATGCGCGAGCGGGCGGGGCACTTCGGGGGCACGCTGCGCATCGACAGCCGTCCCGGGCACGGCACCTTCGTGCGGCTGACCATGCCCCTGCCCCCTTTGCCGCCAGGCACCTCATGATCCGCGTGCTGGTGTGCGACGACCACCTGATCGTGCGGCAAGGCATCAAGCAGGTGCTGAGCGACTCGGAGGACATCGAGGTCGCCGGCGAGGCGGCCAACGGACCGCATGCCGTGGCCCAGGTGCGCGCCGGCGGCATCGACGTGCTGCTGATGGACATCGCCATGCCGCAGCGCGACGGCCTGGACATGCTCAAGCAGCTCAAGCGCGAGTTCCCCCGCTTGCCGGTGCTCATGCTGAGCACCTACCCCGACAAGCAGTACGCCGTGCGCAGCCTCAAGCTGGGCGCCGCGGGCTACCTGAACAAGAGCGCCGATTCCGAGCAGATGAGCAGCGCGATTCGAAAGGTCGCCGCGGGTGGCCTGTTCATCACACCGGCGGTGGCCGAACTGCTGGCCGACTCGGTCGGTGCTGGCCGGCCCCAGGGCGTCGACGAGGCGCCGCACGAACGGCTGTCGCACCGGGAGTACCAGGTTTTCCGGCTGCTCGCCGCCGGGCGCAGCGTGGGCGAGATCGCCGAGCAGTTGGCTTTGGCGGCCAACACGGTGAGCACCTACCGGGCGCGCATCCTGGAAAAGACAGCCACGCGCAACGACGTCGAGTTGGCGCTGTACGCGGTGAGGGTGAACCTGCTGCCAATCTAGAGGACCGACGACCCCGCAGCCGTCTTTTCTTCCTCTCTTCCTTGTAGGGCTGGCACTACAGCACCTTTGCGGATCCATCGATACCGCGCCACCCACCCCTTCCCTAAGCTGTGGGCACTGTCAAGGAGTGCTGCATGACCCGATACTTCGAGCCCTACAACGCCGACCAACCCCTGCGGATGCGCTGCGGCTGCGGCCGGCCGCACGGCGCGGCCGAACACCCGCAAGCCACCGGCCCGGATTGCGCACTCGCCACACTGAAACAGCGCAGCGAGACGGCCGACTTCGAGGCCTATTCCCAGGCGTTCGTCGAGGCCGCGCTGGTCAAGTCGCTGTTTCCCCAAGACGCACTGCGCCGCCGCTTCCTCCAGGCGGTGGGACAGCGCACGGCCATGGCCGCCATCGCCAGCGTGCTGCCGCTGTCCGCCCTGCAGGCCATGGCGCAAGACAAGGCTCCGCTGGAGAAAAAAGAGCTGAAGATCGGCTTCATCCCCATCACCTGCGCCACGCCGCTGATCATGGCGCAACCGCTGGGCTTCTACGCCAAGCAGGGCTTGGACGTGCAGGTCATCAAGACCGCAGGCTGGGCGCTGATTCGCGACAAGATGATCAACAAGGAATACGACGCCACCCATTTCCTGAGCCCCATGCCGCTGGCCATTTCGATGGGGGTGGGCTCGAACCCGGTGCCGATGAACGTGGCCACGATCCAGAACACCAACGGCCAGGCCATCACGCTGCACAACAAGCACAAGGACAAGCGCGACCCGAAGGGCTGGAAGGGCTTCAAGTTCGCCGTGCCCTTCGAGTACTCGATGCACAATTTTCTGCTGCGCTACTACGTCGCCGAAGCCGGGCTCGATCCGGACCGTGACATCCAGATCCGCGTCGTGCCGCCGCCCGAGATGGTGGCCAACCTGCGCGCCGGCAACATCGACGGCTACCTCGGCCCCGATCCCTTCAACCAGCGCGCGGTGTACGAGGAGGTGGGCTTCTTGCACCTGCTGAGCCGCGACCTGTGGAACGGCCATCCCTGCTGTGCGTTTGGCACCTCGACCGAGTTCATCCAGAAGCACCCCAACACCTTCGCCGCGCTGTACCGCGCCGTGCTCACCGCCGCGGCCATGGCGCGCAAGCCCGAAAACCGCGCCCTCATCGCCAAGGTGATCGCACCTCAGGCCTACCTGAACCAGCCGGAGACCGTGCTTGAACAGGTGCTCACCGGTCGCTTCGCAGACGGCCTGGGCCAAGTGCGCACGGTGGCGGACCGCGCCGACTTCGACCCCATTCCCTACCAGAGCATGGCCGTGTGGATGCTCACGCAGATGAAGCGCTGGGGCTACATCAAAGGCGATGTGAACTACCGGCAGATCGCCGAGAAAGTGTTCCTGCTGACCGACGCCAAGCGGCACATGAAGGCGCTGGACCACAAGACCATGGAGCCGGCCTACCCCAGCTTCACCGTCATGGGCAAGGTGTTCGACGCGGCCAAGCCCGAGGACTACCTCGCCAGCTTCGCCATCAAGCGGAGCTGAGCGGCGATGGCAGCGGCGAAGCACGAACGCTGGCGATCGGGCGCGCTGACGGTGCTGATCTTGCTGGCCCTGCTGGCGGTGTGGCAGCTGGCCACCCTGCCCTCGGCCCACCAGGTGGCCAGCGACCTGACGCCCGAGCGGATCGAGTACCTGAAGATGATCGGCAAGGCGCCTGTGGCAGAAGGCGGTTCGGCCTCCCTCGGCGGGCTGCCAACGCCCCGTGAGATGGCCGCCACGGCCGTGCGCCATCTGGCGGACCCTTTCTTCGATCACGGACCGAACGACAAAGGCATCGGCGTGCAACTGGGCCACTCCCTGGCGCGGGTGGGCTTGGGCTTCTTGCTGGCCGCCCTGCTGGCAATCCCGCTGGGCTTCGTGATCGGCATGAGCCCCGTGCTGCACCGCGCCCTGGACCCGTTCATCCAGGTGCTCAAGCCCATCTCTCCGCTGGCGTGGATGCCGCTGGCGCTGTACACCATCCGAGATTCCTCCGCCTCCGGCATCTTCGTGATCTTCATCTGCTCGGTGTGGCCGATGCTGATCAACACC
>JAZKHH010000235.1:0-41586 GCA_040385465.1 Pseudomonadota bacterium
GCGATGATGATTCCGCACCACGCCGGCGCTGTGGACATGGCACGGCTGGTGTTGCAGCATGGGCGTGACCCGGTCACGAGGCAATTGGCCGAGGAGATCATTGCTGGGCAGACGGTTGAGATCGAGAGCATGCAACGCCGACTGCAAACTCTGCAGCAGCGCACGGGTAAGAGCGACGAAGCCGAATTTCCGTCGCTAGGTGGCACGCGGGGACCGTGATCAACAGACTCAGGGAAAGTACCAGTGAACGCTATGGAATGAACTACGCCACGCAGCGCTCTTGATCAACATGCTGTTCCAGTCTGCCGAGTCCCGCTACAACCAATGGGTGCGTGAGCACTATCGTTTTTTGCTGCGGAGTGCCTGGGCACTGACGGGTTCGAGAGCCATTGCTGAAGACGTGGTCCAAGACTGTTTTGCCAACGCCTGGAAGCACAGGGAGCAACTGCGCGACCCAGCGCTGGCACGGGCGTGGCTCTTCCAGATCATGCGCCGCGCCGCGTTTCGCCAAGCTGTGCCGGGGATGCAATCGCTGGACGATGAAGAGCAGCCCGAAGTGGCGGCCCCGGATCCAGGGTTGGACGACAAGCTCGATGTCGTCAAGGCGCTGGCGCGCCTGGCGCCCATCCACCGCGAGGTGCTGGTGCTGTTCTATTTCGATGACATGCCCACCACCCAGATGGCCGAGGCGCTGGAGATCGCGCCCGGTACTGTGCTGTCGCGCTTGGCCCGTGCGCGCGACGCATTGAAGCTGGCCCTGGGCGTGCCTGTAACCAGCAAAGCCGATGTCAACGTCACACCGTTTCGCAGGACCAAGGCATGAGCCCCGATACATATTCCGATACCCCAACCCTGCTCGACAGCGAATTCGATTTGCGCGCGCGCGCTGAGTTGGCAATTGCCTTCGAGGCCAGTGACGCGCCGGCGCACCTGTACCTAAAGCAGCAGCCTTTGTTGGCGCGGCGTTTTCTGGCGGCACTTCTTCTGGTCGGTGGCGCCAGCGGTGGCGTGCTCGCCGTGCGACCACCGGCGATGGTGCGTGACGCAATTGACCACGAATACCACGAGCGCACCTTGCGGGGCAGTTTCATGGAGCAGCGCCAGTTGCTCATGCATCTGGGCATGCGGGAAGCCAAAGTGCTGCCCGGTTTTCCTCAGCTCATGCGACCCTGCGACATCGAGGGCCACCTCGCTTACCACCTCACCACTTTTTTCGAGAAGGGAGGGATGGTGACGGTGTATGCCTTTGACCAGCCCGTGGACCTGCGGGAGGCGAGCGGCTGGTGGAGCAACGTGCACTGGAAGGTGATTCGCTCGCGAGAGGGCAAGCCCTTGCTGCTGGTGGCCCAAAAAAAGAAGGCATTGGCGGTCGCGCAGACGGCTCTGCAAGTGACACCCGTGGATGGACCTGGCTGAGGCACCGTTCACCTGTCAACGACTTACCCTTCTCACCGCTCTTTGTATTTCCACCCCAACCGGCGCAAGACGCCCAACCACCGGAGACCTTAAAAATGAACCAACAACCCACTTCGCTGCCCCGGCGCCACCTGCTGGCTGGCAGCGGTGCTGCTTTAGCTGCCGTTGGCCTGACCAGCTTTGGCCGCACCGCAGTCGCTGCTGGAGAGGCCGCGCCTCTACCTGTGGCCGGCGCGGCCAAGCCATTGCCAGCCTATGTTGGCTGGAAAAATCCAGCCAGTTTGATCGTGCACAGCAGCAGCACCATGGAGACAAAACGCAGTGTGTTCGGCACCAGCGTGATCACGCCGTCCGAACAGCTTTACATCCGTAACAACCTGCCCGCACCTGACGCCTCTATTCTGAGCGACCGTGATGCCTGGGAAATCAACATTGAAGGCGTGAAGAACCCGCGCAAGCTCACGCTCGGCGATCTCAAGCGCCTGGGCATCGAGACAACGGCGATGGTGCTGCAATGCTCGGGTAATGGCCGCGGCTACTTCCCCAGCAAACCCAGTGGAACACCCTGGCAAGTGGGTGCAGCAGGTTGTGTGGTTTGGAGCGGTGTGCCAGTGCGCTGGGTGGTTGATGCGCTGGGAGGTGTGGAAGCCGGCATGGCTTATCTCACCGGCACGGGCGGCGAAAAGTTGCCCGATGGGCTGGACCCCAAGAGCGTCATCGTGGAGCGCTCGGTTCCCGCCGCCGCTTTGACCGATGCCTTGCTCGCTTGGGAAATGAACGGCGTGCCCATCTCGCTGGCCCATGGCGGGCCGCTGCGCCTGATCGTGCCGGGTTACACAGGTGTCAACAGCATCAAGTACATCAAACGCCTGGCCTTCACCGCCAAGGAGACCGACGCGCGCATCATGTCGCACGGCTACCGCATCTCCCCACCTGGCGCGAAAGGTGACCCGTCACAACCGTCGGTTCAAGAAATGTCGGTGAAGTCGTGGATCAACGGCCCGGGAACGGACGGAGCCCCGATCAAAGCCGGTGACACCCAGATCCATGGCGTAGCATTTGGCGGTATGAACGCGGTGGCCAAGGTCGAGGTTTCTCTGGATGGAGGAAAAACCTGGCAGCTCGCGCGCATGGTGGGACCCGATCTAGGTCGCTTTGCGTGGCGGCAGTTCGTTTTTGCGGCGCGCCTGCCCGCGGGTCAGTTCACCTTGGCCAGCCGTGCCACCGACACCGCAGGCAATGTGCAGCCCGAGCAACGGATGGAAAACGCAGGTGGCTACAACAATACAAGTTGGGCCGACCACGCAGTGAAAGTGAGCGTGGCATGAAGCGCAGCGTTCCCATAGCGGCAAGAGGTGTCGCCTTGTGGGCGTGGGTGGTCATGGCGTCCCCCGCCATGGCTGCCGACGATGCCGCGCAGCTCCAGCAAGGCAAGGTTTTGTTCGGTCAAGGTGCGGTGCCCGCGTGCGCCCTTTGCCACACGCTCAAGGACGCAGGAGCCGAAGGTGCTGTGGGTCCAAGCTTGGACGAACTCAAGCCCGATGCGAAACGTGTGGCCACTGCACTGCGAAATGGCATTGGGCAAATGCCGTCCTACAACGGCAAGCTTAGCGAGTCGCAGATTGCCGCCCTGGCGGCCTACGTGTCCAAGGCATCGGGCGGATCGAAGTGATGGTCTGTTAGTTACAGCGCTTTTGCGCTGAGTGGCGCTCTGGGCGAGCTGGCTCTGGTTGGCCGCGTGCAGATCGAAGAACTTGCAGCGCGCGTGTGCAAGGCGGCCGCCCACCTCAGTGACGCTGGCCGCCAGGAGCGCTTTGTACCTGCTGAAAGTCATCGCACACCAAGCGGCCCTTCCTGGCGCGGAGGAAGGTGCGCGCGTGCTCGCCAGCGCCGATAGGAAAACAATGTGGCGGCGGGTCATGCAGAAGCACCAGCGCGTTGGCTACCGACGCTCGGTGAGAGACAGGCGCGCTGGCTTCTTTCATGGTCAGCAGGCCCTCTGGTTTATGTTCGGGGTTGATACGCAATGATCGCCATGCCTGCCAGCGTGACAGCCACCCCCACCCCATCCCAGATCGACGGACGAACGCCATCGACTGACCACAGCCAACCCAGCGCCACCGCCACATAGACCCCGCCGTATGCCGCGTACACCCGCCCCGAAGGCGCAGCGTGCAGGGTGAGCAGCCAGGCGAAGGTAGCCAGGCTCATGGCCGCTGCGGGCAACAACAACCAGCCCGACCCCTGACCGCGCAGCCACAGCAACGGCAAGTAGCAACCCACGATTTCGGCGATGGCGGTGACGAAGTAGAGCAGCAGGGTTTTCATGGCGACAACGGGTGTTCAAGCTTCCATGGACTTCAGCAGGGTCGAGATGTCTTCGGCGATCACGGCGGGCTCGGTGCCGTAGCTCATAAACAGTCGTACGGCGCCGTTGGTGTCGAACACGTACTTGCCCGCCGAATGGTCCATCGTGTACGAAGTGGGTGTCGTGCCCTCGGCTTTGCGGTAGTAGATCTTGAAGCTGTCTGCCACAGCCTTGAGCTCGGTCGGTTCAGGGCGCAGCGCCAGAAAGCTCGGGTCGAAGTTGGTCATGTACTCCTTGAGCAGTGGCAAGGTGTCGCGCTCAGTATCCACCGTGATGAAAAGGACCTGCAACTTCTTGCCCCGATCGCCCATGAGGCGGTTGACCTCGGCCAGGGTGGTCATGGATGGCGTCGACTGCAGCGACGTGGATATGCTGGTCGACGAACAGCTGGCGCGCGTGCGCGCCCGCCTAAAAAGCATGCGGGCGCTGGAGAAGCAGTTGCTGCAGCTGCGGGCCCGCTGCTCAGGCACACACGAAGGGCATTGCGGGATCCTGGACGAGCTGGTGTCTGCGGCGCATGGCGAGGCTTGTGTTTGCCATGCAATACCAAGCTCCGTCAATGATCGGTAAGAACTGAAAACCAGTCATTGCCTTCGGAATCCTGAACGGCTGCATCTTGCAGGATTCTCATTGCCCCTATTTCTTCTGCGAACTTCCGCAACCAGTCTTTAGCCGACCAAATCAAAACTTTCGCCCGAGACCAAGGCCCCCCAACTGTCGCGAAGTCACCCTCACGCCCTGACCACAGGCATGTCCTCCCAGCGCGTGGTGTACGCCGGCGTGCGCCGCTCCTGCTTCATGGTCCAGTTGCGCGGCGCACTACCCAAGCCTGCGCTGGCCAGCTTGAGCGTTCCTCGTCCATAGCGCGCGTTGAGCGAGTCCAGGGCCGCCATGAGATTCGGTCTCGAGCCAGATGTCATGGGTGGGCTGACAGCCTCAGGCTCGCCGCCTTCAACGCCAAGGTCCAGCTCAAACTGCTCCGACCTTGATGAATCGATGTCCAGCAACATCACCCCCGCCTTGGCGTAGTCAAAGCCCGGCTTGAAGATCGCCTTCAACCCCATCACGGCAGCGCCGGTGATCGCTGCCGTGTCCGCTGTGGGACGGCGCAGCGGCACCACCAGCGAGCGGCTGTATTGGGCCGTTTGACGAAACGGACTGGTCCGGATGAACACGAGCACCTGACTGGTCACGCCAGCCTGAGCGCGCAGTTTCTGCGCAGCGCGGCTGCTGAACTCCGATACCGCTTCAATGAGCTCATCGAGTTCACGCACCGCAGCGCCGAACGACCGGGTACAGGCGATCTCCTGCTTGGCCGGCGCCACGTCTTCCAGATCCACGCACGACTCACCCTGCAACTCGCGCACCGTGCGTTCGAAGATCACGCTCCAGCCCGCGCGGGCCGATGATGGGCTCATGCGCTTCAGATCCAGCACCGTGGTCACACCTTGGGCCTTGAGCTGCTCCGCGATGCGCCGACCCACGCCCCAGACTTCGTTCACATTGGTGACGGCCAGCAGCGCATCGAGATCACCCACGGACAGTCGGGAGAGATCCGCGACCTGAGCAAGTTCAGCCGGGTAGCTGCCGGGCTTCCTCTCCGCTTGTTTGGCGATGTGGTTCGCCAGCTTGGCCAGGGTCTTGGTGGGTGCAATGCCCACACAGGTGGGAATGCCCACCCACTGGTTCACCCGGGCACGGATGGAGCGAGCCCGTTTGCTGAGATCGCCAGCAATCCCGCTGAGGTCGATGAAGGACTCATCGATCGAATAGATTTCCTGTCGGTGGCCGAGTGCGGCCACCACGCTCATCATTCGATCGCTGATCTCGCCGTAGAACTCGAAGTTGGCGGAGAGCGCCATCAGACCAGAGCTTTCCTGCAAGTGCCGGATCTGGAACCAGGGTGCTCCCATCTTGATGCCCAGGTCCTTAGCCTCGTTGGAGCGTGCGATCGCGCAGCCGTCGTTGTTGGACAGCACGACACACGGCGTGTTCTTCAGCGAATACCGGAACACCCGCTCGCAGGAGACGTAGAAGTTGTTGCCATCGACAAGGGCAAACAGCGGCGCTGCCATGGCTTTCTCTGCTTCTTGGTTTGCCGCCCATCAAACCTGAAACTGCTTGATCGATGCGATCACCACGCCCCAGATCTCGATCTCCTGCCCTTCCTTCGGTGTGATGTCCGGGTAGGTCGGGTTGGCCGCCTTGAGCTTCATGCGGCCGTTTCGCAGGTGCAACTGCTTGCAGGTGAACTCACCATCCACGATGGCAATCACCACCATGCCGTGCCTGGGCTTGACCGCCTTGTCCACCAGAAGCACATCCGCATCGAAGATGCCCAGTTCGCGCATCGATTCGCCACTGACACGCATCGCATAGGTCGCTTGCGGATGCACCACCAGCCGCTCCATGATGTCGATGCGTTTGGCCGAGAAATCGGCCGCCGGCGAGGGAAAGCCGGCGTGCACGCTCGTGGCCAAGCCGAACGCCATGAGCGGTTCTTGCTTGAGCAGTGCGGGTTCGGAGAGGCTGGTGTCTGACACGGTGACTCCTCGCTGCGGGGTTGTAACGGGGCTACAGCGGGGAGCGGATAGTACACTGGATATATATCCAGCTCCTCAAGCCCCGGCGGCTGGCTCAACATCTCACCCAGGCGCTGCAAAGCCCCACCGCCAACAACACCACCGCCGGACCGCAGCCACCTGGAACCTCCGTGGATACGCCATCGATACGCCACGGATGCACCCCATGAATGCACCGCCCGAAACCGCTGCCAGAACGTCAGACCCCACAGCCGCGCCACCCCTCAAGCGAGCGCACCTGCGCCGCCTGCGCGAGATCTACCGCTCGGCCGGTTGGCCGTGCGCCGACATGATCGAGGTGGAGCTGCTGGCAGCGGGTTGCCTGGAGCGGTGTGTGGGCAGCCATGGCCATGAAACGCTACGCCTGACGGACGCCGGCATTGACGCCCTCGCTCAGGCCCACACCGCCAACAAGACCGCCCGCGATCCGCATGAATGCCTGGTCAGGCAGGTGGCCGACCAACTCGCCCGCGAAGGACGCCTGGCATGGCGAGGATTGATGCTGCGAGCTCCGCTGCCGCGCGCCTTGTCTGGCTGCCATGGGCATGAGGTTTCCGCGATCGAGGCGGCCAGGACTGTCCCGGCACCGCCTCTGCCTCTGCCTCTGCCTCTGCCTCTGCCTCTGCCTCTGCCTCTGCCACTGCCACTGCCACTGCCACTGCAGCCGCAACCGCTGTGGGAGGACACCTCAGCCGACGGCGCAGCGGTGCAGGGTCCCGAGCACACCTGGTGCATGGCCATGCCCGATGTCTTCTCCATCCGCCGCAGCTCGGTGGAGGCCTACCTTGAGCCGGTGGTGCACGAGATCAAGGTCAGCCGCTGCGACCTGCTTGGCGACCTCCGCAAACCGGCCAAACGGGCCGCCTACCTGGCCATGGCCGGGTCTGTCTGGTACGTGCTGGGCGAAGATGCCAAGGGGCGACCGATCGCCCAGGCGGATGAAGTGCCTGCGGAATGTGGCGTGCTGCAGCTGGAGCGAGGCTCGTTGGTGGTGGCGCGCAGCGCACCGCGCCGAGCCATGGAACGCCTGCCGTTTCATGTGTGGATGGCCTTGGCCCAAGCCAGCCCGCACATCCGGCTTGATGGCGATGAGCAGCCCATGCTCTGAACGGGGCGCAGAATCATGGCTCGAGTTCACGATGGAACCCATGAGCCACGCAAGCGACTTCGCATGAATCCCGATGAAATCGATCCTGTGGAGTTGCGCCGGTCGATGCGTTTTGCGCTGGACCTGGTCGCAGCCCACCGGATAGCCAAGGGCCTTACGCTCGATCTTCAGCGGGCGACCGCCATTCGCGAGACCTTGGAAGAACGGGTGATGCTCGCGTTGGCCGAGTTCGACATTGGTGCGATGCCACCCGCTTGGTCGTGGCAGAAAGCGGTTGAAACGCTGTCTGTCGAGATGGCCCTGCAGATCATCCGTGAGCAGAAGAACGAACCTCAGGACCCGGCCTACAGAAGCGGGGAGTCCTGAAAGGCGGACTGGCCCGTCCGGGGCGCTGTGAGCGCTTCGTGTTCCCCAGGGGTATGCTGATCGGATGTGCAATCTGTACGGCAGCACCCATGAAGAAGGCGTTCGCAAGTACTGGCGACCAGCCAACGTGCTCGCAAGCCCCTGGGAGGGCGGCATCGTCGCCCCCCGAAAGCCTGGCGCGTTCATCCGCCGCTCGCGCAACGCCGAGGGCTATTTGATCGGGCCTGGCCGCGATCTTGTCGTGGGGCACTGGGGCTTGATCCCCTGGTTCGCCAAGAACCTGAACTTCCGGTACTCGACCAACAACGCGCGCAGCGAAGAGCTGGAGGACAAGCCGACCTTCAGAATTCCGTGGAAGCGCGGCCAGCGCTGCATCATCCCGGCCGACTGGTTTGATGAACCGAACTGGGAGAGTGGCAAGAACGTCTGGTGGCGCTTCAAGCGAGCGGATGGAGAGCCATGGGCGTTGGCTGGCCTGTGGGACACCTGGCGGGACCATGAAACCGGAGAGATGGTCGAGAGCTACACGATGCTCACGATGCATGCCAACAGCCATCCCCTGATGGGCCGCATGCACAAGCCCGATGTCGACCGCATCACGAAAGTCCCCTTGCCGTTCGAGCAACAAGACAAGCGCAGCGTGATTCCCATCGAGCAGGGTGATGTGGACCAATGGCTGACGGGCTCCATGAGGGATGCGAAGGCATTGTTGCGCCTTGCGCCGTTTGAGGTGTTCAACGCTGGGCCTTCGGTTCCGACCACGGGTGCGCTTCTCTGACCGGTTTGTTTGCGGTGGTGCGGAAAACGTCCGCATTGTTTCCCGTAAATGGATTCGTCAGTCGCTCGCTCTGACCGCGTGTGCGGATGGGGAACTACCTTGGCGCGGTGAAGGTATTTGCGAGATCGATGACTGTTCAAGACTGGGGGCAGTCCTTCACGACCCGCCCGATTGCTGTCTGGTCTCGACCTTAAAGGGAAGTTGGCGGGCTTGGCTTGGTTGCACCGAGCCGCTCGTCGAATCCTTCCCCGGACAAGGCGTTGCAGGTTGAGGTTGCACCGCCTTGCCCTTGATTTGCCGTACGCGCCTCGAGTCATGCCGTCAAGCTCGCCATTGGAAAGTGGGGACGCGTCTCGACGCATCCCCTCCAGGGCTGAGCCTTCAGGTCTTAGACGCGGTACTTCTTGAACCAATCGCTGGCCAGCTTCTGCGCGTAGGTGGCGGCGGCCTTGTCGTAGCTGGGGCGGTAGTCGGCGTTGAAGCCGTGGTCGACGTTGGGGAAAACCACGATCTCCGAGCCGCTGCCGCCTTTGTTGATGAGGCCGCGCATCTTGGCGATCGTCTCCTGTTTCACGAAGGCATCGATGCCGGAGTAAAGCCCGAGCACCGGTACCTTGATCTCGTGGGCGAAGTCGATCGGATCCTGCGGGCGCAGGTCGGGCGCCTTCAGGCCTTCGAGCAGGCCGTAGTAAGCCACGGCGGCATTCAGGCTGCCGTTGTGGCGTGCATAGACCCAGGCGGTGCGGCCGCCCCAGCAGTAGCCCACCAGGGCGGTGCGCTTGGCATCGGCCTTGCCGCTGGCTCGGGCAAAGGCCAGGGTGGCATCGAGATCGGCGCAGACCTGCGCATCAGGCACCTTGGACACCACCTGCGACAGGATGGTGCCGATGTCCGTCATCGTCGAGACATCGCCCTGGCGGGCGAACATTTCGGGGGCAATGGCGTAGTAGCCCATCTTGGCGTAGCGGCGGCACATGTCCTTGATGTGCTCGTGCACACCGAAGATCTCCTGCACCACCAGCATCACCGGGAACTTGCCGGGGCCGGCCGGCATCGCGCGGTAGGCCGGAATCTTGCCGTCCGCGACCGCGACGCTGACCTCGCCGGCGACCAGGCCCTTGCTGTCGGTGGTGATGGCCTGCGCCAGCACGGGATTGGACGCGATGGCGAAGCCGGAAGCCAGCGACGTCATCACGAAGCCGCGCCGCGACAGGCCGGCGTCGGCCGTGCCCGCCGTGGTTTCCGGGTGGTTGAAGTTGATCGGCGCGAGTCCGTAATCCATCAGTTTCATGATTGCTCTTGGGGTGGTTGAAGAGAAAGTGGGTGTGACATGGCCGAAGACCGGTGGGCCCGCCGCTTCGGACACGATCGGTCTCGGTCCGACGTCGACCATCGAGAACGAGCGGATCGCAGGTCGACGCTCCCCAGGCTTCACGCCTGGATCGACATCGCGGGTGCTGATGGCCGGGCGCCGGCAAACGTCGACCACACAGGTGACGCTGCGCAGGCGGTTCCGCTCGACGCCCGCGACAACGCCGCGCCGCGGACGGCGCGTCAGCCCGGCAGCTTCGCCGCCAGCAGATCGATCTTCTCGATCTTCGGCGGCGCGCTGAGCAAGCTTGCTGCGTTGGCCATCAAGGCGGCTGCGATGGGGCCGTCCAGGTGCGCCTGGCGACCCGTCTCGTCGGCAAAGGCGTCGAACACGCCGAAAGTCGAGGGGCCGAACTTCAAGGCAAACCACGCGGTGGTTCCCGACTCCGCGTTGGCGAGCGGCAGCGCCCCGGCCAGGAATTCGGCAACGGCGGTCTCCTGTCCGGGTTTGGCTTCGAGACGAACGAACAGCGCAAGCTTGGTCATGGGGTGATCTTCTTTATGAATGAGTGAATGTTTGAAGGCGCACTGAGGTTAAAACCCACAGACACCATTCACGAGTGGCAAGAGTGCCAATATTGATATCATTCTCGCCATGCGAATCCACATCCTCGTTCTCGACGGCGTGTTCGACCTGGGTCTCTCGGCCCTCACCGACACACTGGGCACGGCCAGGCAACTGGCGGGCTCCCTGGCCCAGCCGCCGACAGCCATCGACGTCACCTTGGTGGGCGTGAGGCGCCGCGTGCGCACTGCGCAGGGTTTGACGGTGCCCGTGGTGCCGGTGCACGCCGTTCGCAAACCCGACATCGTGCTCGTGCCCGCGCTCGGCGCCAACATGCCCGACACGCTCGCGGCGCGCCTGGCCCGTCCAGACGTGGCCGACGCGGTCGTCGCGCTGCGGCGGTGGTCGACCGCCACAGCGGTCGTTGGCGCCGCCTGCACCGGCACCTTCCTGCTGGCGGAGAGCGCGCTGCTCGACGGCCAAAGGGCCACGACGTCTTGGTGGCTGGCGCCGATGTTTCGGCAGCGCTATCCGCGCGTGTCACTCGATGATTCCCGCATGCTCGTGAGCTCGGCCGGCTTCACCACGGCCGGCGCTGCCCTGGCCCACATCGACCTGGCACTGGGCATCGTGCGCAGCAGCAGCCCGGCGCTGGCAGCGCAGACGGCTCGCTACCTGCTGGTCGAGCCGCGTGGCTCGCAAGCGGAGTTCGTGATCCCCGATCACCTCGCCCACGCCGACCCGGTGGTCGAACGCTTCGAGGGCTGGGCGCGGCAGCGGCTCGCGCACGGCTTCTCGCTGGCCGAGGCGGCCGTCGCCGTGGGCGCCAGCGAACGCACTCTGGCGCGGCGCCTGCAAGGCGTGTTGGGCAAATCACCCCTGTCGTACTTCCAGGACCTGCGCGTCGAGCGTGCCGTGCATCTGCTGCGCACCAGCACCGAAAGCGTCGATCAGATTGCCGCGCGGATCGGCTACTCCGACGGGGTGACTTTGCGCGCCCTGCTGCGACGCAAGCTGGGACGCGGCGTGCGGGAATTGCGCGCGGGAACCTGATCTGGTCGGCGGCGGGCTGACGTTGGTGCGCTGATCAACCCCAAAGCGGTCATCCCCCAACGTCTGAAGATAGCCGATGCCAGAGGGCGGGCGGTTTGGTCCCTCGCTGCGGAGCCTTCCGGCAGATGACCGGAAGTCTGTTCGAGACTGGCTGCGGACGTTGACCGAAGCAACATGGTCCACGGGCCTCCGCCCGAAGCTGCCGCTCAGGATTCAGAAGGCAACGACCGGTTTTGGTTTCTCACCGATCATTGACGTGGCTTGGTACTGCATGGCAAGCGCAAGCCTCGCCGTGGGCTGCTGCCACCAGCTCGTCCAAAATGCCGCAGCGCCCTTCATGTGTGCCAGAGCAACGCGCTCGCAGTTGAAGTAGTTGCTTCTCCAGCGCCCGCATGCTTTTGAGACGCGCCCTCACGCGAACCAGCTGATCGTCCACGAGCATGTCCACCTCTCCGAAGTGGGCCTCGGGCTCATCCACAAAACTGAGAAGTCTGTTGATATCGGCCAACGGCATATCAAGAGCGCGGCAGTGGCGGATGAACGAAAGACGCTCCAGATGTGCCACTTCGTATTCGCGGTAGCCGTTGTCACGCCGAGCAGGCGCGGGCAGCAATCCCTGCTTTTCGTAGTACCGGATTGTTTCAACGTCCACACCCGTGGCTCTTGCCAGTTCTTTTATCTGCATCGTGCAATCTCTCGTTCAAGTAAGTGCTTGACACTGTAGCGGATCCAGGGTTTCCAATGAGGTCACTGAACGGGAAAACCATGACTGCACATTTCGAATATCTCGCCCCCAGACAGGATCCACCTTCAATCTGCGCCGCTACCGCAAGTCCTGTGGTTCGCACTCATCTTCAATGCTGTCGTGTTCGTAGTGGAGATGCAAAAATGTGCAGTGTGTGGCTGTGCTCATGCAACGATGCCATCGGCGTCATGGCTGTCTTCATCGGCTCCCTGGGTGTGTTTGGTACCAGGCGTTGCCTGGCCCGACCTCGTGGTCGCGGCATGGTGGTTCGACAGTGCAGCGGCAAGCTTGGGGTGAGGTTGGAAAGGGCAATATCAAAGGAGGCCATCATGACTACGTCCACTGACACGCTGGCAGGCCGCCAGTTCGACAAAGCCACTTTCGCTCGACTCGTCCAAGGAGCCGAACTGGCTGGCTCCGCAGAACGGGCCTGGCTGTACCTTGAGGCCGCGCATGTGGTGGGGCAGCTCCACTTCAAACCGCATGTGCGGACGCATGCACTCATGTTGGGTTTGGCCTGGCGTACGCGCGACTGGCCGGAGGCTGCAGGCCAGGTGCTCAGGCTGGCTTTGGTGCCCTTGGGCCATTTGAGCGGACGCTTGCCCTTGGGCAACCCGGGACGATCGACAGTGAGCGCCTTCGAGCCTATCCCGGTGCGCCAGGAGCTGGCCGAGTTGATAGCGCAAGCGGCCAGGCCGCTGCGTTGAAGACTCGCAAAAAAACAAAAGAGCAAGCCAAAACATGCAGCTCCAAATTTCTACGTATCTTGACTGTTCTATTGAACAAGCGATCACCCATGCCAAGACAACGCGGATGCTGAAGTTCGTTGCCCATCCCTTGGTTCACTTCACGCCGATCACGCCGAGTACCTGGCCCGATACATGGGCTGAAGGCACGTATTGGGTGGGGGTGCGAATCCTGGGGTTGTTGCCTTTCGGCCGACAGGCCATCGTGATCTCTTTCCCACCGTCCGAGGACGGATTCCTTCTCCGCGACAACGGGTTCAGCGCCCTCGTCAACGTCTGGGATCACACCATCTCGATCTCATCGGAGGCTGGTCAAACCCGGTACATGGATACGGTGACCATCGATGCAGGAGCGTTCACGCTCCCCATTTGGTTGTTTGCACAAGTGTTCTACCGGCACCGACAGCGTCGGTGGCGCTCGCTTGCTCGGCATGTCGCGGTGGTTGAAAGGCCTGCGCCGTGAACTGCCACGCTCCATCTGGTCTATCCCGCGGGCTTAAAATCCAAAGATGCGCCTCTTTCTGGTTCTATTGATGCTCACGCTGCTGCCGCTGCAGTTCTCTGCCGCTGCGGCGGCTGACTGTTGCGGCCACGTTGCACTTGCCCAACAACCCCAAACCCAGCACCACCAGCCAACCCATCTATCGGTGGTACAGGGTGCGGGAGGCGTTGCTTCGGCCATTCTGGACTTTGATCTTGACTGCGGGACCTGCCATGCCAATTGCACCGCCGCAGTGATGGCTTCGGCAGAGACCATGGCAGACCCTGCTGGCGTCGAGCGTGGCGAACACCTCGTTGAACTCATCCTGCCGCCTTGGCACGAGCAACCCTACCGGCCCCAATGGTTCGCCCCGCAAGGTTCGGGGTTGACTGCTTCTGCCTGATGCGCTGACAGGCACCTCTTCCCCGATCCACTGACTTCAAGTGGTCACCCCCTCTAGCGGTGACCCTTCCCGGATCGTTTTGGAAGGACTCTCTCATGAATGCTCGCTGGACCCAGCGAAACCCTCGATGGACGTGGCTTGCTGCCGTCGCGGTGCTTTTGTTTCTTGATCAAATCAGTAAATCGTATTTCTCAACCACCCTCGAACTCGGTGAAGCCATTAAGGTGACCGAGTGGTTCAACTTTGTGCATGTGCTCAACACCGGCGCGGCTTTCTCGTTGCTGGCCGATGCGGGCGGCTGGCAACGCTGGTTCTTCATCGGCGTGACAGCGCTGGTAGTGGGGGTGGTCTCTGTGGTGTGCCTGGCCCGGCAGGCCGAGCCACTGGATCGGTGGGTGGGCGCTTTTGTGGTGGGCGGGGGAGGCGGCAACCTCGTGGACCGCGTCCAGATCGGTGCCGTGGTGGACTTCCTTGACTTTCACTGGCGCAGCATCCACTGGCCAGCTTTCAATCTGGCCGATATCTTCATCGTGTGCTCCATGCTTGTGTGGTGCTTCGCATCACTGAAATCGCCGCCGCGCCAATCGCCCCGCAAGACGCCCGAGGAGCTGCCTTCATGAAGCGTGGCTGGTTCTGGATCATGGCCGCCTGGGTCTTTGCCCTGGTGTCCACACTCGGTGCGTTGTTCATTGGCGAAGTCATGGGAATGACGCCTTGCCTGCTGTGCTGGTACCAACGCATCTTCATGTTCCCGTTGGCGATCATCCTGGGCATGACCGCCTTCGCCGAAGACAGACGGGGTGCCATCTATGCGCTGCCGCTGGCGATGGGGGGAGCAGCCATGGCCGGTTACCACTCCGCACTGATCGCCGGGTGGGTGCCGAAGTGGTGGGTGCCCTGCGGCACCGGCCCCTCATGCAGCGAACAGAGTTTGGAAATTTTGGGCGGCATCCAGATTCCCTGGATGTCGCTCGCGGCCTTCATTGCCATCGTCATCCTGCTTTTTGTATACCTGAGAAAGACCCGTTCATGAACGCCAAAAGATTCACCGTCATCGGCCTGGTGGCCGTCGTTGCCCTGTTCTTCTATCTGGGCATGAACGCTTATCAAAAACGCGTGCAGACCGCGCAGGAAGTACAGGTAAAGGCCGAGCAGACCCGTCTCGTGCGCATGCACTCGCCGGTCTTTGGCCCACAAGGTGCACCTGTCACCATCGTGGAGTTCTTTGACCCCGCTTGCGAGACCTGCCGCGCGTTTTATCCCATCGTCAAGAACCTGATGGCTCAGTACCCGACCGACGTGCGACTGGTGATCCGATATGCACCTTTCCACCAGGGCTCAGACCAGGTAGTCAAGCTGCTGGAGTCCGCCAAATCCCAGGGCAAGTACCAGACGGTGCTGGAGGCCGTGCTTGCCGCGCAACCTTCCTGGGCCGATCATGGTCAGCCCAACATCGAGACGGCATTCAAGGTGGCGGAGCAGGCCGGACTGGACCTCGTCAAGGCGCGCCAGGACATCGAGAAGCCCGGCATGCAGTCTTTGTTGCAACAGGACATTGAAGACCTGACGGCGCTGCAAGTCACCAAGACGCCCACCTTCTTTGTGAATGGTCGAAGCCTGCCGAGTTTTGGACCTGAGCAGTTGGCCGCTCTGGTGGCGGAAGAGGTTGCCAAGGCGAAGAAATGAAGTCCATGACACCGACTCTTCCGTTCAACCGACGCAAGGCTCTGGCGCTGGGTGCCTTGTGGCTCGCCGCGGGCGGCATGCTTGCTGGTTGCTCGCCTGAGACACCCACGTTCAAGAGCACGGATATCACCGGAGCCGCTTTTGCACAAGACCTGAAACTGACCGACCACACCGGCCAGGTGAGGACCCTGGCAGATTTCCGCGGCAAGGCGGTGGTGGTGTTTTTCGGCTTCACGCAGTGCCCAGATGTGTGTCCTACGTCCATGACCACCTTGGCCGAGGTCAAGCGTCTCATGGGTGATCGAGGCAACCAGTTGCAGGTCCTCTTCATCACGGTGGACCCTGAGCGAGATACGTTGCCCCTGCTCAAGGAGTACATGACCAACTTCGATCCGACCTTCCTGGCTCTGCGCCCCGACCCAGCTGAACTCAAGGCGGTGGCAGACAGTTTCAAGATCTACTACCGCAAAGTCGACGGACCCACACCGACCTCCTACACGATGGATCATTCGGCGGGCAAGTATGTGTTCGACAACGAAGGCCGGGTGCGTCTCTTCTCCGCGTATGGCACCGACGCCGCCACGATTGCAGCGGACATCAACACGCTGCTCTCCAGCCCGTGACTTCCGGATCGCTCACAACTCGGCGAGCGCTGCTCGTCAAAGCCGCGTTGACAGGTGCGCCGCTTGTATTGCAGTCCGGACAGGCCCGCGCCCAGCTCACAAATGGCGCGGTGACCAATGGTGCTGGGACGGCGGCTGGAGCTGCGCTTGCAGGCTCACCGCGTTCGTCTCCAGAAGCGCGCCTGATCGAAATCTACCGGGCCATCGCATCGGGAGACCGGAATGCCTTGCCTCTGGCTGCATCGCTCGTGCGCGATGTTCCTCGATTTCAGTTGGGGCAGCTTGTTTACGGAGACCTGTTGCTTGCGCGCAGTGGATCTTTGACAGGGTTTGCAGCGGTGCCCGATGGGTCGCCTGCGGCTCGCGAGCAGCTGCAGAAGTTGCGCGACGAAGCCAACAGGCGTCTCAGGTCACTCAGAGAAATGCCACCGCCCGGCACAGTACCTGAACAGGTATTGGAGCTCTCTCGCAACGTTCGTCATGTCGTGGTCGTTGATGCCAGCCACTCACGGGTCTATGTCTTCGAGCATCAGCCCACCGGACTGCAGCCGATTCGCAGCTTTTATGCATCCATTGGACGAGCAGGTTTCGACAAACAAGAGGAAGGTGACTTGCGCACGCCACTGGGCGTTTATCACATCACCAGCCGACTGGATGACAAACAGCTCGAAGAGTTGTACGGGATTGGCGCTCTGCCACTGAACTATCCGAACGTACACGATCGCCGATTGGGTCGAACGGGGAGTGGCATCTGGCTGCATGGCGTTCCCCGGGAGTCCTACGCCCGCAGCCCGTATGCCACCGAAGGATGTGTGGCTTTGGCCAATGAAGATATGGCCTATCTGATGCGTTTGCTGGAGCCGCGCCGCACGCCAGTGATCATTGCCGACGAGGTGAAATGGGTCAAGCCCGACGCCCTCTCTGTCTACAAAAGAGAGTTCCGTGCTTTGCTCTCCAAATGGGCAGAGGCCCGATCCCAGGGCAACCAGGCGCTGCTTCGGACCATGTATTCCACTGGCTTCGAGACGGCTGATGAACCACTGGAGAGAGCAGCAAAAATCCAGGCGCCGGCTCGTCGTGCAGTGCCACAGAGACTGCAGATCTATCTCGAAGATGTGTCGATTTTTCGCTGGACGCGCGGCGCTGAGGTCACGGTAGTCAACTACTCTGAAGTTCCAGCCGGTGAAACGCGTTGGACGTCGAAGCGCCAGTATTGGACCAAAGAAAACGGGCGCTGGTTGTTGTTCTTTGATGGCAAAGTCGGCTGATCGGCCCTTCGGGCAAACGGACCCGCCACAAACATTACCTTGGTCCGCACCCGCATCCACCGGCGAACTCAGAAGCATTGTGGAACTGGAGCTCCAGTGCTGCCCCTTCTGACCTTTGACCTGAAGGCGGAGCAAGGCGCCATCGAACGCGCAACCACTGCTCCGACGGATGGACCTAGGGTCTCATTGCGATACTACGGCCTGCCGCGCAGGCTCCCACTCGGCAGCGGCACATTGCTTTGCCTGACCCGAGAACCACAGACTATGCAAAACACAAGAGATGCGCTGGAACGGCATCAGATTTCGATCTACTTTGTGGCGGTTGTGATCGCCACGGTTGTGGCCCTAGCCATTCGAGGCACCGCAGTGCTTGAAGGAGCCCTCAATCCAGCCCTTGCGCTGATGCTGTACGTCACGTTCCTGCAGGTCCCGGTCGCGGAACTCAGGCACGCGTTTGGTCAGGTGCGGTTTCTTTCTGCGCTGCTGGTCGCCAACTTCGTCGTCATTCCGCTGCTGGTCGCTGGGTTGATCCAGTTACTGCCTGCTGATCCCATGCTCAGGTTGGGTGTGCTGTTGGTCCTGCTCACGCCGTGCATTGACTATGTGGTCACGTTCGCCCACCTCGGCCGCGCGGACGCGCGCCTGCTGCTGGCGGCGACGCCTGCCTTGCTCATCACTCAGATGATTCTGTTGCCTGGATACCTGGGTCTATTCCTCGGCGAAGATGCGGCCCGGTTGTTCAAGGCGGGACCTTTCATACATGCATTCCTGTGGCTGATCGCGGTGCCATTGGTGCTTGCGGCATTGACCCAACTGTGGGCTGCCAGGAGCGAGCAAGGAGCCTGTACTTCGGCTTTGCTGGGCCTGCTACCCGTCCCAGTAACAGCCATGGTGCTCTTCATCGTGGTCGCAGCGATGGTGCCGCAGCTTGGCCCGGCAGCGGGCTCCGCCTTGCGCGTGGTGCCGATCTACATAGCGTTTGCTGTCCTGGCGCCCCTGCTTGGCTGGTCGATGGGGCGCATGTTTGGACTGAAGGCGACGGCCGGACGTGCCGTCGCCTTCAGTTCCGGCACCCGCAACTCACTGGTCGTCCTGCCACTTGCGCTCTCGGTGCCAGGAGCAATACCCATCCTGCCGGCCGTCATCGTCACGCAGACACTGGTGGAACTCTTGAGTGAGCTGGCGTACGTTCGCTTGATTCAAAAATGGGGTGACAAGAAGGGGACGTAACGCGTGCACCTGCGGCTTCTGAAGTGTAGGCTCGTTGCCAGTCGCCGTACCCGCGAGGGCCAGTGACAGCCAATCCGGTCTCAAAGCATCGACGCGAAGTCCTGCGGTTCGGGGTGGCAGCCCGACACCATGGTGCGGCTCATCGTTGAGCGCTTCGACGCGCGCGCCTGACCTGCGCCGCTTCAGGGCACGACACGGTCGATCTTGATCTGCAGCTGAGCGCTGTTGCTGGCCACCGGGCCGCTGCTGCCTTGCAGGTCGCCGCTTTGGGGCATGGCCTGCCCAGTGCGGCTGATGCGCGCCTCCACCACCACCTGCTCGTGCATGGAGATGCGAAGCTCCGGCGCCATGGCCTGGCTGTCGTCAAGCGCAAACGGCAGGGGGCCGGCGGTCGCCGCCACCCGCATCACGGCCAGCGGCATGCGCGGGCCTTGCACTGGTCGCGCGAACACGAACAAGGTGTCACCCGGCGCCAGCTTCGCTTGCAGTTCGGGTGCAATGGTGATCTGCCCGCGCACACCGGGGTGGTTGGTGACGGCCGGCGTCGGGTCGGATGGCGCTGCGGCCAGGCGCGCGGCACCGCCGGGCTGCGACGCGATGCCCGCGCGCGCAGCTTCCAGGCTGCTTTCCAGCCCCTGGGCAAACGGACTGCCCGGCGCGGCCCGCTCGCGGGCGCGCTCCCAGAACGCTTCTGCCGCCACAAAGTCCTTGCGGCCATAGGCCGAGCTGCCGGCCAGCGCCAGTGCCTTTGGGTGACCGGGATCAATTTCCAGCGCCCGGTTGACCAGACGCATGGCTTCGCCTGCGGCGCTCTGGCCTTGCAAGAGCGCCAGCAGATCGGCCCGGTCGGCCAGCAGGTTGGGGTTGTCGGGGGTGAGTTCGAGCGCGCGCTGGTAGGCCTTGTCGGCGTCGGCGAAACGTTGGCGGCTGGCGTGCGCGCGTGCCAGCATTTCCCAGGCGGGCGCGTCCACCGCCTGGCCGGGTGGCTTGCTCTCCAGTTGCTGGGTCATCTGGCGCACCATGGCGTCCAGCTCCTCGTTCGACACCTCGCCTTGTGCCTTGGCCAGCTCGGCCTCATAGCGCACTGCATCGGGTTCACCCAGCCATGCGTACAGGCCCACGGCCAACGCGGGCACGACCAGCAACAACGCGAACGAGGCCGCGCTGCGAGGCGACGCTGCTGCGCTGCGCTCGGCCGAGGCCGACTCCTGCAGCACCCGGCGCGCCAGTTCGGTCTGCGCCTGCGTGTGCTCGCCGGGCGAGAGCAGGCCGGCGGCCAGTTCGGCGTCCAGCTGGGTGCGCTGCTCGCGCAGCAGGGACAAGTTGTTGGGTGATGCGCTCTGGCGCTCCGGCGTGGCGGACGGACGCCTCAGCGCCGACATCAGCGGCCACAGCGCCAGAACGGTCAAGGCCAGCGCGAGTGCGATGAACAGGGTCATGTAGGGTCTCCGGCATCGTCGAGCAGGCGCTGGGCACGCTGCAGTTCTGCCGGGGTCAGCGGCGCGGGTTCGGTTGACGGATCGCGCCGTCGGATGTTCACCAGCAGCACACCGGCAGCCACCAGCAGCAACACGAACGGTCCGGCCCACAGCAGCACGGTGCTGAGTTGCAGCGGCGGTCGGTAGAGCACGAAATCGCCATAGCGCTGCGACATGAATTCCAGAATCTGCGGCTGGGTGCGGCCCTGCGTGAGCTGCTCGCGGATCTGCTGGCGCAAGTCTTTGGCCAGATCGGCCTGCGAGGCGGCGATGGTTTCGTTCTGGCACACCAGGCAGCGCAGCTCTTCGGCGATCTTGAGCACACGCGCTTCCAGCGCCGGGTCGGCCGACAAAGGCGCGGCCTTCGAATCCGCAGGAACCTGCGCGGCCACGCCGCCCGGCCCCAGGGCCCAGCACAGCATCATGGTCAGCAGCACAACACGCATGGGCTCAGGTACCGAGTTGGTTCATCAGCGGCAGCAGCTTCTGGCGCACCACCTCGGGCGTGACCGGCCCGGTGAATTTGAGGCGGATCACACCCTGTTTGTCGATCACATAGGTCTCGGGCACACCATAGACACCGAAGTCCAGACCGACGCGGCCGTCAGCGTCGAACAGCGTGGTCTTGTACGGGTTGCCGTGTTTGCCGAGCCAGGCCAGCGCCAGGTGGCGTTGGTCCTTGTAGTTCAAACCGATCAAGGGCACGGCGCTGGTTTTCGCCAGGTCCATGAGCACCGGATGCTCCTGCTGGCAGGCCACGCACCATGAGGCCCACACATTGAGCAGCCACACCCGGCCTCGCAGGTCGTCGGGCGCGACCACCGTGTCGGGCGCAGCGAGCGTGGGCAGGCGAAAGGACGGCACCGGTTTGTTGATCAGGGGCGACGGCACGTCGCGCGGGTTGAGCTGCAGGCCCATGCCCAGAAAACCCAGCATCACCACAAAGATGGCCAGCGGCCACAGGTAACGCTTCATGGGCGCGCGCTCCGCGCGGTCATCACCGGCCTGGCCGCGACACCTCCGCCCGCAGTGGGCGCCGCAGGTGCCACCGATGCGGTCTTGCGAACGCGGTAGCGCCGGTCCATCACGGCCATGAGTCCGCCCAGCGCCATCAACAAACAACCGCCCCAGATCCAGTTGACCATGGGCTTGTGGTGCAGGCGCACGCTCCAGGCGGTTTCGCTCACCGGCTCGCCGAGGGCCACGTACACATCGCGCATCACGCCGCGGTCGATGGCTACCTCGGTCATGGCCGTGCGGCTCACGGTGTAAATGCGCCGCTCGGGGTTCAGCACCGCCACCAACTCACCGTCACGGCTCACGGAGAGCGTGGCGCGTGCCGAGGTGTAGTTGGGCCCTTGCACCATCTCCATCTTGTCAAGCCGGATGCTGTGGCCGCCCACATCGGCTGTCTGGCCCACCTCCATGCGCACGTCATTCTCGGTCTGAAAGCTGCTCACCACCGTGACGCCGGCAATGAACACCGCCACACCGAAGTGAGCGAGCAGCATTCCAAAGTAGCTGCCGGGTTGGGCGCGAAACGCGACCCAGACCGACGAAGGATGGGAGCGCAAACGTTGCACGAGATTGAGCACCGCAGTGCTCGCCACCCACACCGCCAGCAGCAGGCCAAGGCCAGTCAGCGGCGTCCAGCGCTGCAGCACCAGCGGTGCGATCACGGCGCTGGCCACGCTCACACCGGCGGCCCAACGCAGCTGGTGCGCCAGATCGCCCAGCGAGACCTGCCGCCAGCGCGCCAGCGGCCCCACGCCCATGAGGAACAGGGCCGGTGCAATGAGGGGCACGAACACCGCGTTGAAGTACGGCGGGCCCACCGAGAGCTTGCCCATGCCGAGTGCGTCGATCACCAGCGGGTACAGCGTGCCCAGCAGCACCGCGGCCGCGGCCACCACCAGCAACACGTTGTTGGCCAGCAGCAGGCTCTCGCGCGAGAGCAATTCAAACTTGCCGCCACCGCCAACCTTGGGGCCGCGCCAGGCAAACAGCGTGAGCGAGCCGCCCACCACGATGGTGAAGAACACCAAAATGAACAAGCCGCGCGCCGGGTCGGTGGCAAACGCGTGCACCGAGCTGAGCACGCCCGAACGCACGAGGAAGGCGCCCAGCAGCGAGAGCGAAAACGCCAGGATGGCCAACAGCGCGGTCCAGAGCTTGAAGCCGCCGCGCTTCTCGGTGACCGAGAGCGAGTGGATCAGCGCCGTGCCCACCAGCCAGGGCATGAAGGACGCGTTTTCCACCGGGTCCCAGAACCACCAGCCGCCCCAGCCGAGTTCGTAGTAGGCCCAGAAGCTGCCCAGGGCAATGCCCACCGTTAGAAAGCACCAGGCCATGGTGGTCCAGGGGCGTGACCAATGCGCCCAGGCCGCGTCCACCCGACCCGCCAAGAGCGCGGATACGGCAAACGCGAAGGCCACCACAAACCCCACGTAACCCATGTAAAGCATCGGCGGGTGGATGGCCATGCCCAGGTCTTGCAGCAGGGGGTTGAGGTCGCGCCCGTCCAGCGGCACCGGGTACAAGCGCTCGAACGGGTTCGAGGTGAGCAGCGTGAATAACAGGAAGCCCACACTGATGAGACCCATGATGCCGAGCACGCGGGCGCGCATGGCATCGTCCAGCTGATCGGAGAACACGGCCACGGCCAGCGTCCAGCCCGCCAGGATCAGGCTCCACAACAAAATGGAGCCTTCGTGGTTGCCCCAGACGGCGGTGATGCGGTAGATCAGCGGTGAGCTGGTGTGCGAGTTTTCTGCGGCCAGCAGCACCGAGAAGTCGCTCGTGACGAAGGCGTGCATAAGGCAGCCGAACGACACCGCCAACAGCACAAACTGCGCAAAAGCCGCTGGCCGGGCGAGCGCCATCCAGTGGCGGCGACCTTGGTGCGCACCCAACAAAGGAAACACGCTTTGAACCAACGCCATCACCAGAGCGAGCACAGCAGCGAAATGACCGAGTTCGGGAATCATGGTTGGGCTCCTGCTGGCATCACCAGCGTCGTCTGACCGGGCATGGCTTTCGCGTCGCGCGCCTTGTTCAGGGCTTCGGCCGCTTCGGGTGCCATGTAGTTTTCGTCGTGCTTGGCCAGCACCTGCTCGGCGCGAAACACACCGTCCGAGCCGAGCTTGCCCTGCGCCACCACGCCCTTGCCTTCCTGAAACAGGTCGGGCAGCAGGCCGGTGTAGGTCACGGGAATGCTTTTGGCTGTGTCGGTGACCATGAAGCGGATGGTCAGGCCCTGGGGTTCACGCACCACGCTGCCCTGCTCCACCAGCCCACCCACGCGAAACGCGCGCTCGCGCGGCGCTTCGTTGGCCATCACCTGCGTGGGGCTGAAGAAGAACACGAGGTTGCTGTTGAAGGCGTTGAGCACCAGCGCGGTGGCCGCAGCCAATGTGGCCAGGCCCACGGTAAGGGCCACCAGGCGGCGGTTGCGGGGTTTCATGCGGTTGCTCATGCGGTGTGCTCCTCGGTAGCGCGCTCATCACCCGCTTCCTGTGCCAGCAAACGTCGGCGAAACCGGATGACCATGAGCTCGGCCACCACGGTTGCAGCACACATGCCCAGCGACCCCCACACGTAAAGGCCGTAGCCGCCCATCTCCAGAAAATCGCCAAAGTTAATCCAGTTCATGCAGTCCCCAATGCCTGTCGCGCCCACACGGTGTGGCGTTCGCGCTCCAGCATGATCAGGCGCACCCGGGCCAGTGCCACGGCGATGCAGTACATCCAGCAGGCCAGCGCCATCACCAGCATGCCCATCAGCATGGGCGTGGCCATGCTGGGGGCTTCCGTGAACGTCACCGACGCACCCTGGTGCAGTGTGTTCCACCACTGCACCGAAAAATAAATGATCGGCAGGTTGACCACGCCCACGATGGCGAGCAGTCCGGCGGCCCGGTCGGCTCGGCGCGTGTCGTCGATGGCGCTGTGCAGCGCCATGAAGCCGATGTAGAGGAACAGCAGCACGAGCTCGGAGGTGAGCCGCGCGTCCCACACCCACCAGGCGCCCCAGGTCGGCTTGCCCCAGAGCGCGCCGGTCCACAGCGCAAGGAACGTCATGAGCGCGCCGGTGGGCGCCAGCGCCGTGGCCATCATGGACGAGAGGCGCGAGTTGAACACCAGGCCGATGGCGGCCCAGGTGGCCATGGCCAGATACACCACCATCGACATCCAGGCCGTGGGCACGTGCACGAAGATGATGCGGTAGGCCTCGCCCTGCTGCGCGTCGGTGGGCGCCACCCAGAGGCCGATGTAAAGACCCACGGCGGTGAGCACCACGGCCAGCGCGCCGAACCACGGCACCAGCTGGCCGGCCAGCGGGTAGAAGCGCTGCGGCGCTGCGTAGTGGAACCAGTTGATCGAAGCCATCGGTCACTCCATTGAGATGCGCAGAGCGGCGCTGGTCACCAGCGGCGCGGCAAACAGGCTCAGCAGCAGCAAGGCACCGAGCAGCGAAAAATGACCGCCCACGCCGAGCCCGGCGGTGTGCGCTTCCACCGCACCCGCGCCGAAGATCAGCACCGGGATCACCAGCGGCAGCGTGAGCAGCGACATCAGCACCCCACCGCCGCGCAGGCCCAGCGTGAGCGCCGCACCAATCGCGCCCACCAGGCTGAGCACCGGCGAGCCCACCAGCAAGGTGAGCAGCAGCACGCCGGTGCTGGATGCCGAGAGGTCGAACTGCAGCGCCAGCAACGGCGACACCAGCACCAGCAGCAACACCGAGCCGCACCAGTGCGCGCAGATCTTGCCCAGCACCAGCATGGGCAGCGGGTGGGTGGAGAGCAGCAGTTGTTCGAGCGTGCCGTCCTGCAAATCATCGGCAAACAGGCGCGCCAGCGGCAGCGTGCAGGCCAGGAGCGCTGCCACCCACACCACGCCCGGCGCCATGGTGCGCAAGAGCCCGGGCTCGGGGCCGACGCCCAACGGAAACAGGCTCACCACCATCACGAAAAACACCACGGCGGCCAGCGAATCGGTGCGTCGGCGCAAGGCGATGCGCAGGTCGCGCTGGAAGACGCAGCGAAAGCCTTCCAGCCAGCCTTGCGGCGCGGCGGAGTCGGGTGCATGGGTCGCCACGTGGGTGTTCACAGGCTGAGCACCTGGTGCGGCGTGTCGTCGAGCGCCACGCCCTGGTGGCTGGTGAGCACCACCGAGCCGCCGCGCAGCAGTTGCGCGCGGATCAGGCCTTCGAGCCAGGCGGTGGCGGCGGTGTCGAGCGCATTGAAAGGTTCGTCGAGCACCCACAGCGGTGAGGAGCGCGCAAGCACCAGGCGGGCCAGGCCGCATCGGCGGCGCTGACCTTGCGAGAGGCGGCGCGCGGGCGTGCGTTCAAAGCCGCGCAAGCCAGCGTCGGCCAGCGCCTGCAACGCGCCCGCGCGGTGGGCGACCTGACCGCCCAGGGTGCAAGCGGTGAGCAGGTTGTCCAGCGGCGACAGGTCGTCTTTGAGCGCAGCGGCGTGCCCCAGGTACACCAGATCGCGGCCCCACTGCTCGCGCTGCGCCGCCAGCGGCTGGCCGCGCCACAGCACCTGGCCTTCGGTGGGGCCGAGCAGGCCGCACATCAGGCGCAGCAAGCTGGTCTTGCCGGCGCCGTTGGCACCCGCCACCCGCAACAGCTGACCGGCAGGCAACTGCAGGTTCAGTCCACTGAACAGGGTGCGTCCACCACGAACGCAGGCCACTTGGCTCAAAGCCAGAGCCGCGTTCATGCGCAAACCTCGGGGCAGGACGTCGTGTGCTTCACCGGTGTGTCTCGAAATTCGTATGTGAACTCGCTGTGACGCACACGGCGCCAGAAGTTTTGTGGGACAAGCATGTTCAGCGAAGGTTCAGCGCTGTATTGGGCGCCGCAGGTTCGACTTGGCCCGTTTTGACGCGGCGAAGAAGACGCAAGCCGTTTGCGACCACGAGCAGACTCGCGCCCATGTCCGCGAAAACCGCCATCCACATCGTTGCACTCCCTGCCACGGCCAGCACGAAGAACACCGCCTTGATGGCCAGAGCGAGGCTGATGTCCTGCCACAGGGATCGCGTGCGTCCTGCGGCTCAACTCGATGGTTTCGGCGATCCGGCCCAGGTTGTCGTTCATGATGACGATGTCGGCCGCCTCCAGGGCTGTGTCCGTGCCCGCCCCACCCATCGCGAAGCCGATGTCCGCCTGGGCCAGCGCTGGCGCGTCGTTGATTCCGTCACCCGCCATAGCAGTGGGGCCGTAGCGCTTGCGCATGTCTTGGATGGCAGTCAGTTTGTCCTCGGGCAGGAGTCCGCCACGGGCATCGGCAATGTTCGCCTCCTGGGCCACTGCTTGCGCGGTGGCCGTGTTGTCGCCTGTGAGCATGACTGGGGTGACACCCAGTTGCTTCAGATGCGCAACCGCCGCCACGGACGTGAGCTTGATCGTGTCGGCTACGGCGAACAAGCCCAAGACTCCAGTGTCGTCCGCCAGAAGGGTGACAGTACGACCTTGCTCTTCATGGGCGATCAACTCGGCATCCAGTTGGGCATCGGACTGGTTGCGTTCCCGGATGAGGCGGTGGTTGCCCAGAACCATGGCCTTGCCGTCGACCATGCCCTCGACGCCGCGCCCCAGCAATGCTGCGAATCGATCAACATCTCCTGCCGCGCCATCGATACCCGCCGCAATGGCCTTGGACACGGGGTGGTCGGATCGAGCGGCGAGGCTCTTGGCCCAACGCTGCGCCCGGGCTTCTTCAGCTTGCCCCCACGCCCTGGACGCCACCAGTTTCGGCTTGCCTTCGGTCAGGGTTCCAGTCTTGTCCACCGCCACGGCCTTGATGAGGCGGGCATCTTCCAGGTAGGTGCCTCCCTTGATGAGAATGCCTCGGCGCGCCGCAGCTGCCAGGCCGCTCACCACGGTGACAGCCCGGGCAACTGCGCCATGATCAGTCCCGCAACAGGCTTCGAGATCGTGTTGCGCAGTGCGCATCGGCGCATTTTCGTGGTGCTGGTGTTTTGCCATGGCTCTTGCTTGAGACCAGCATTTCACGCCCTGTACCGACTACAGTGTCAAGCTCTTTGTGAGGTACTCGGTCAAACTGGCGGGTGTATTCGCGATGGAGATTGACGATGCTGGCCCTGAGAACCCGTGCGCACCGGACAGATCGAAGGTCTGGCGGCTTTCAACGCAGCCGGCACTATTCTTCTCGCCTATCGACAGCAAGGTTGCCATCTGGTGCAGGGGATGGGAACTTCGGCTGCCGCTGTCTGTCTCCAAGAACTCCCATAGCTCCGAGGATTCCACATGACCCGCCGCCACATCGTTTTTTTATCGGCGTTGATCGCCCTTGCTGTGTTTGCAGCCGCTGTCTTTCTCTATCAGCGCCATACCCTGCAGGCTGCGGCGTTGCAGGCTTCAGAGCAAGCCGGTGCGATGGTGCGACCACACTCGCCAGTCATAGGTCCCGTGAACGCGCCGGTCACCATCGTCGAGTTTTTCGACCCAGCATGCGAGGCCTGCAAAGCCTTTCATCCCCGAGTCAAGCAGATCCTTGCTGCGTTTCCGCGTGAGACGCGCCTGGTGATTCGGTACACGCCATTTCACCGTGAAGCGTCTGTTGAAGCGGTGAAGATACTTGAAGCGGCACGCGCGCAGGGAAAGTTCGGAACGACGCTTGAGGCGTTGCTGGACGGACAGCGTGCATGGGCGGGGCAAGGCGCGAATGCCTCAGCGCGCGTGTTGTCTATTGCCCAGTCCGCTGGCCTCGACCTTGATCTGGCGCGCAAGCATGTTGCCGCAGGCTCGGCGGAGGCGTTGCTGGCTCAGGACGTGCTAGACCTCAAGGCGATCGGGGTTCGAGCCACCCCAACCTTCTTCGTCAATGGAAAACCACTGGCTTCTACCGACCCCGACCTCCTCTACGACATGGTCAAGAACGAAGTGGAGCGGGTTCGAAAGTAGCGATGGCTCTGGGTGCTCCAGTCCTGTTCGATGTCTCGTTAATCTGACACAAAAGCCCCGGCCAATGAGGGCCGTGGCTTTAAACCTCAGTTGCTGTGTCCTTTGTTCAGCAGGGAGCTCAGACGCGCAACTTCGTTGCCGATCGTCGTGATGCTCTTTCCGTCGGCAGTCTGGACCACTTGACCCTTGCTCAGGTGAGTCACGCTTCCAAACATGCTTTCCTTGGCCACCAGTCCGGCATTGGAGACGTGGAGCGTTTCACCGTTTTACAAAGCGATGGCCTGCTTGGCGACCGGGCGGCATCCATGGCAAAGGCCGGGACCACCGCAGCCATTGAAAGGACGAGGAAGTTGAGTTTGCGAATCATGCAGGTCTCCTTGGATGACAGTCACAGCGTCCGAATGAATCGATGCGGTACAGCGTACGAATCCAATGTAGCGATACACCCATGAGGGCTGGCTGTATGCGGCAGCGATGATGGACATGTACCCACGCCGCACCGTTGGGTGTCCTTGCATTTTCCAAGGCGGGTCATCTTGTTTTCGCGTAGATTTGCAACGCTGCGGGTCCGGGAAACCCGGATGCCGAGCTGCTTCGGTTTCTAGGCGACCTTCACAAAGCCCGACAACGCTGGTGGCGGGACGGCCGACAGAAAGATCGCACAGGTGACCAACACGCCACCGTCCATCGTCTTTACTTCGGTGCAATGACATCGACAGAAGCCGCGCGCTTGAGCGGATGCAGCAGCTGGCCCCAGTAGTCCCTCGGATAATCCTTTTCTCGCAGACCCACAGCCGCGTCGCCTAAATGGTCCCTGCTGTCAAAGTAAGTTCCCAGCGCCCGATCCCAGATCATGAAGAACTCGCCGAAGTTCACTTGCGCGTCTTCGAAGTCCCGCTTGTGGTGCCAACGATGCGTCTCGGCGACCCCAATCAAATGCCGTATGGGTCCCAGGCTGTAGTCCAGGTTGGAGTGCTGGAATGTCAGGTGAACGACCAGGATAGCCAGCCAAGCCGCTACCAGCTCCGAAGGAGTTCCCATCGCGAACAAGATCGTCAAGCCTGGCGCCGCCATCAGCGCGGCATGCAAGGGATGCCGCCGCTCGCCATTGAGCCAGTACAGGCGTTCGGCACTGTGGTGCGGCGCATGCAGGCGCCAAAGCCAGGACACCGCATGACTGAGGCGGTGCACGGCATAGAGCCCGAGGTCGAATACGGCAGCCACGAGCAGCAACTGGCTCCACAAGGGCCACTGCACGGGGAACAGGCGCCATTGCGGCGGCACGAAGTCACCCAGTCTGGCGATCCACACGGCGGTCAGCTGGATGACCGCAAGATTGACAACAGTGTGCGCGATGTCGGTGTTGGTGTCGCCGTGGTCTGTTAGCCAAGCCGCGCGGAAGGGCCGGCCTCGTTCCAGGACCGCAACGGCCAGCACGCCTGCAAGCGAGATCGCGGGCACCACCGGCCAGTACGACATGCCAGCATAGAGCTTGTAGACGATGGCTAGAGTCGAACCGCCGAATACCAGCGGATAGCTACCCCAGCGGAGGATTGATTGTGCGAGTTGCTTCATGTCGGCACCTTGGTGTTGATGTGTGCCGACGATAGAGGCGCGCCGAGCTTGCGGCTTGAACGAATCAGTCGATTGCGCCGGAAAGCGCAACTTGTCTCAGCAGGTTTGCAGGGCTGCCGCCCAACATGGCCCGGAACGTCCGGCTCAGATGGGCGGAGTCGGAGAACCCGCCCAGATGGGCGGCCTCGGTGAGAGTGCCTCCCGCCGCGAGATGTCGCAGTGTCTCGATCAGGCGCACCCACTTGAGGTAGCTGCGAAGGGGCAAGCCAGTCTGCTCCACGAACCAGTGTGAAAAGCGCTCCGGCGACACATGAACGATTGCAGCCAGGCTATGCCTGTTGGTTTCTCCCCTGCAGGCTCGAAGTTCTCGCACAACCGCTTGGAGTCGATTGTCGGCTGCAGGCGGCGGGTCCGAACGGAGGATGCCTTGAACGGTCGCCAGATCGTCTGTGTTTGCGAGAACCAGCAGCTGCCGCGCCAGGTCGAGATCGAGTGCCAGAGCGGGTTGATGCGGGCGCAATCGCAGCGCCGTCGCTTCAGGCGCGAGCGCATCGACGTAGATCGAGAGAACCGCGCCGCCGCTCAGCCTGTGGCGCATCCCCGCCGGAATCACCAGTGCTCGGCCTCGCAGGCTACGGGCCGGTGTCTCCACCTCCACGGCCCCTTTCAGGCCCACCGTGATCTGGTGGGCAAGGTGCTGGTGCCAGTCGTGCGCGCCGACGCTTCCACGGAACACGGCCATTCCTGGGGCGATCCAGGCGCGTCCAGCCCAGGCGATGCCGACCGAATTCAACGGCTTCAATGCGCTGGCTTCGGGCTTCGCGGTCCTTGCGGAGGCCGCCGGTGCCCGACCGAATGCACCCCTTGGCCCGTGGGCTTGCGAAGGTTGACTTTCTTCAGGCCATCCAGAATGCCGCACTCGGCCGCCACTCCATCGCATTCCGCCCGAAGCGACTTGAGCTCCTTCTGCAGTTCTCTCAGGTCGCGGATGCGTTGAGCCACGTGCTCAATGTGCTCGTCCAGAACGTCGTTGACGGCATGGCAGTTCTCCCGGGGCGCATCCTGGAATCGCAGCAGCGCGCGGATTTCATCGAGCGTCATATCAAGCGAACGGCAGTGCCGGATGAAGGCGAGCCGCTCCAGATGCTCTTGGCCGTAGAGGCGGTAGTTTGCGTCACTGCGAGGAGGCTCCTTCAGCAAACCTTCGCGCTCATAGTAGCGGATGGTTTCCGTTTGGGTCTGGGTCACTTTCGCGAGTTCGCCGATCTTCATGGGCAGGTCCTTTCAAGCCCGCAGTGTAGCGCCAAACCTTGAAGTACTTGTAGAGTTTGGCGTTGCCAGTGGCAACGCGATGCACCCGGCTTGTTCATCGCAAGACGTGTGCAATCACCGCGCCAGCCGCCACGACAAAGGCCACCACGCTCGGAAGGGCAGTCAGGGCCATGCCGAACGCGCGTGTCCCCGCGCCGCCCGGATATCCGCGCAGGAACGCCACGCGGCCCACGGCGAAGAAAACCACGGATGCAACAACAAACGGCATTGCCTGGCCTCTCAACAGCAGTACAACGGCCGACAGCAAGATGATCGTGACAGTGGCCTGCTCCAGCGTGTTCTGCAGGAAGGCCGCATACACCGCGATTCGCGGGCTCGGAGGACCGTAGGCGGATCCGCGAATGTCCCGCGCGGAAAGCCGCCTGGCACGCGAGACCAGGCCGATGCCGACCATGACCCAAAAGACAATGAAGAGGATGGCACCGGCCCAGAATGTCAATGCCGAATCAAGGTCGTCCGGGAAGTGCAGCATGCGCGGCATGAACAGGTAGGCAAGCCCGTACACCACAGCACAAACGGCCGCCGCGGCGCCACTGCCCCTTCGCACCTTGCGCTGCTCCTGTCGAAGTTCGTCTTCCGTCAATTGGTAGGGTGTCATTGCCAGCTCCCGCGGTTGGTTGCATCAGCCGCTGCGCTCGGGCCACGAAAAGGTCCCGCAGTAGCCGGGCGGCAATCGCTGAGGTGGCCGCTTACGCGGCGCCAGTTGGACGATCACCTGGCCTGCGCGCCCAGTAGCTCCCGCAGAGCCTTGACGATCCGCGGGCTGTCCCATTCCGCCGTTCCGCTCATGCGACCCAGTTCGCGACCTTGCCTGTCCAGCAGCAAGGTCGTGGGCACGCTGACCGCTTTGAGGGTGAAGATCGCGGCCGCATCCGCGTCCAGGAAGACGGCCAGATGCTTGATCCCCACCGACGCATAAAAGGACTTGACCTGATCCAATGCCTTGGCACCTGCGTCCATGGAGAGCGCGACGACTTGGAATTCGTCACCGCCAAGTTGCGCCTGCAGCCGATCCAACGAAGGCATTTCCTCACGGCACGGGGGGCACCATGTTGCCCAGATGTTCAGCAGGACCATTTTTCCTCTGAAACTCGAAAGATCGACCGGCCGCCCCTTGCCATCCAGCACTCTCAGGTCCGGAAGCGGGAGGGGCTGCGCGCGCATCACAAGCGGCAAATCGCTTGAGCCGGAGCCTCTGGCCGGCCGATTCGAGTGGAGGTATGTAAACAGGCCGAGACCCGCCGCTGCCGGCAGGCCCAGCGCAACCATCCAGCGCCGGCGGCGATTGGGCGTGGATTCATTCGAACTCGCCTGCATCACGCTTCCCCCAAAAGGCAGTTTGGCATCTGAGGCAGATGCTTCGGCCCCAGCGCCATACCGCGCATAGAGCCGCGGCCTGCCCTGCGGGTCATTGAAAAAGCTGGCCGCCGTATGGTCCAGCGTGTACGAGGTGGTCGCCTGCCCCTGGTTCGTGAGGGTGTGGATCTTGAAATCTTTTGCCAACTCTTGAAGCTGGCCCGGGTCTGGCCGCAATGCACAAGAAGCACGGTCGGCGCGGCGAGCAGCAAGAAGATTGCGAACACCAGCACGATGCGCCGGCGCTCCACCTTCACGTGCTGCGGTACGTTCGACATCCTGCGAAGTCCGCAGGCACTGGTGTCGCTCATGCCTTCTCTCGAGCTTGCGGTTGCCCCGACGCGGTAAAGGACGCCAGCACCAGGCAAACCGCACCCAAGGTGATGGCGATGTCTGCCACATTGAACGCTGGCCAGTGCCACCCGGCGATGTGAAAATCCAGGTAGTCGATGACGTGACCGCGCAGGGCACGATCGAAGGCGTTTCCCAGTGCGCCTCCCAGGATCAGGCTGAAGGCCAGCGATTCGCTGCGTGGCCGAGGTTGCCGCAACATCCAGATCAACCAGATGGAAACCGCGATCGCGATGGCCAGAAAGAACCAGCGCTGCCACCCGCCGGCGCCGGCAAGGAAACTGAAGGCTGCGCCGGGGTTCAGCACGTGAACCAAGTTGAAAAATGGCGTGACCGGATGAGACCAGCCCAAGGGTGTCGTGGCGTCGACAACACTTTTGGCGGCCTGGTCGGCGGCGAGGATGACGAAGGCGAGCGAAAACCAAAGAGCTTGTCGATGTGGATGCATGTTCACTTGGTGGGAATGGGGTCCGTGGGCAGTTCCGGCGTCAGTTCGGGCGGCGCTTTCAACGCCTCCTCGACCTGCTTGTCGGTCAAAGTGGCCGCCAGTGGCGGCGTGCTGGCGATCTCGGGAAGCGCCACGAGGATGGCCACCATCGTCATCTGCAGCACCAGGAACGGGGGTAGCGCCCCAGTAGCTGCCGATCGTGGAGAGAGACGAGCAAGGCCGACCCAGTCAGCCAACATGGATCGGTTGGTCCACAGCACCAGTTGGGGTTTGAGGCCGCCCCAGTAGACCACCCAGTGCCGCAGGAGTCCCGCGTCGGCAGTGCCCATATCGGTCAGGCGCTGCGCGTTTTCAGCAGCCGCAGGCCGTTGAACACCACCAGCAGGCTCGCTCCCATGTCAGCGAACACCGCCATCCACAGCGTCGCGGTGCCCGTCATTGCCAGCACCAGGAACACTGCCTTGATGCCCAGTGCCAGTGCGATGTTCTGCTTCAGGATCGCCCCCGTCTTTCGGCTCAGGCGGATGAACTGCGGGATCTTGCGCAAGTCGTCGTCCATCAACGCGACGTCGGCCGTCTCGATCGCAGTGTCGGTACCTGCTGCCCCCATCGCGAACCCGATGCTGGACTTGGCGAGCGCCGGTGCGTCGTTGATGCCGTCTCCGACCATGCCCACCGTGCCGTGGGCGGCAAGTTCGGCATCGATGGCCTTGAGTTTGTCTTGCGGCAGCAAGCCGCCGCGCGCATCGTCGATACCCACATCGCGGGCGATCACGCTGGCCGTCTGCTGGTTGTCGCCGGTCAGCATGACCGTGCGCACGCCCAGAGCGTGCAACTCGCCGATCGCCTCACGGCTGGAGTCGCGGACGGTGTCCGCCACCCCGATGACGGCCAATGCCTCGTTCTGACTGGCGATGGCGATGGCAGTCTTTCCCTCCCCCTCAAGCTTCTTCAGCGCGGTTTCCGCGGGCGCACTGCCGATTCCCAGTTCCTGCAGCAGCCTGTGGCTGCCGAGGTAGTACCACTGCCCGGCCACGCGGCCCTTGACACCGCGTCCGGTGAGCGACTCGAAATCGTCCACCTCCGCCAGCGCCTGACCGCGCTTGTCACGCCAGTGCGCGGCTACAGCGCCCGAAACCGGATGGTCGGAACGGGCGGCCAAGCTGGCCGCCAGGCGCAGTGCCTCGCCCTCATCTGACGCGATGCGCACGACGTCGGTGACGACCGGCTTACCTTGCGTGATGGTGCCGGTCTTGTCCAGAGCGAGCGATCGGAGCTGGCGGCCTTGCTCCAGATAGGCGCCACCCTTGATCAGGATCCCGCGGCGCGCCGCCGCGGCAAGGCCGCTCACCACCGTCACCGGCGTGGAGATGACCAAGGCGCAGGGGCAGGCGATCACCAGCAGCACCAGCGCCTTGTAGACCCAATCCATCCAGGCGCCCCCGAAGAAAAGGGGCGGCACCAACATGACCGCCAACGCCACCGCAAAGACCGCCGGGGTATATACCTTGGCGAACTGGTCGATGAAGCGCTGGGTGGGCGCGCGGCTACCCTGGGCCTCTTCGACTGCCTTGATGATGCGCGCCAGCGTGGAGTGCGTGGCCTCGGCCGTCACCCGATAGACGAAGGAGCCGGTTTCGTTGATCGTTCCGGCGAACACGGTGTCGCCAGCGGCTTTCGCCACCGGGATGCTCTCACCAGTGATGGGCGCCTGGTTGACCGCCGACTGGCCACTCTCCAGGATGCCGTCCAGCGGGATGCGTTCGCCCGGCCGGACGCGAACGGGCTGGCCCACTGCCACTGTTTTAGCGGGCACCTCCAGCCAACTGCCATCAGGTTGTTGCACGGTCGCTTGCTCCGGCGCCATCGCCAGGAGGCCCCGGATCGCGTTGCGGGCGCGGTCCAGCGAAAGCACTTCGATGACTTCGGCCAGCGCGAACAGGAACATCACCATCGCCGCTTCGGGCCACTGGCCGATGAGGATCGCACCAGTAACCGCGATCGACATCAGCGCGTTGATATTGAGAATGCCGCTCCTGAGCGCCAGCCAGCCCTTCTTGTAGGTGGGCCAGCCGCCGGTGGCGATGGATACCAACGCGAGGGCAATCACCGGCCAGGCGGAGTCATTCCCCGTGCTGAATGCAATGACTTCGGCCACGGTGGCGCTCACGCCGGCTATGGCCATCAAGCCCCACTGGCGCTTGCTCACCGAGGGTTTGGGTGATTCCTCGATGTCGGCGCCTGCATCCGGCACGGCCTTCATCCCTATCGAGTGCAAGGCGGACTCCAGGTCGGCGACCGGGACCGTGTGCGACACCGTCAGTTTGCGCTGCATCAGATTGAAGTCCAGGGACTGGACCCCCGGCATGTGCTGCAGCTTCTCACGGATCAGGCCCTCTTCCGTCGGGCAGTCCATGTTCTCGATTCGATAGACGCTGAGCTGCGCGCCGCCAGGGGAAGAGACAACTGCCTCCGCTGCCGGCAAGCCGATGTCTTTCAGCGCGTTGACGATCGTCTCGCTCGACGGCAATGTGTGCCGCACGGTCAGCTTTCGCTGCATCAAATTGAAATCGAGGCCGTCGATCCCCTCGAGCGAGCCCAGCCGCTTGCGGATCAGGCCTTCTTCCGTGGGGCAGTCCATCTTTTCGATGCGGAAGTTGTCGGAGCGCACAGGCGCGCCGACGGATGCACCGGGCGTTGGCGCCGGCAGCTGTGCGTCCGCCGGCGGCATGCCAATCTCCGTCAGGGCCCGCACAACTGCGTCCGTATCCGGTAGCCGGTGGACGACAGTCAGGCGGCGCTGCGGCAAATCGAATTCCAGCTCCTCGATGCCAGCCATCCCTTGCAAGCGCTCGCGCACTTGCCGCTCCTGGTTGCGGCAATCCATCTTCGGCACATGGAGGGTGGATCGAATTGGCAATTCAACTGGCTGGTGCTGCGTCCCGGGCATTCCCAAGGCAGCGAGCGCATCGATGACCGCAACCGAATCGGGCAAGCGGTGCTCAACCGTCAGGACACGCTGCGCGAGGTCGAAGCGCAAGTCCTCGACGCCGGCGATCTGTCCCAAGCGCTCACGGATCTGCGCGACTTCGTTCTTGCAGTCCATGCGCGGAACGTGGAACGCTTCCGTGCGCACTTCCTGCAGTCCGGGTGGCAATCCGAGCTCGACGAGCGCCGCAGTCACGGGTGACACGTCGTCCAGCCGGTGCGTCACCGTCAGTCGATGCTGCTGCAGGTCGAACCCGAGCGCCTCGACCCCCGCGATCTGGCCCACGCGCTGGCGGATCTGGCGCTCTTCGCTCGGGCAATCCATCTTCTCGATGTAGAAGATGGTGTCGATCGCTGGCCGCGCTGAGCCCACCAGGGGCTGGCTGGCCAGCGATTCACATGCGGCGGTACCGCACGATTTTGTGCTGCTGGAATCCATCGCTCGACTCTCCATTTTTCTTGATGAGGGCACGATACACCTTATAGTCGCTTCAGGGTCAAACTGGCTCCGCAGCCAGTCACCCCTCAATGCGGCCTCGCGAGGTTCAGTCGGAACTGGAAGCGGGCGATTCGCGTGAAGCCTTGCGGGCGTGCCCGAGGATTTCTCTTCCGCCGTTGGCCGCAAACAGGGCCGAGACGATGCCCAGGATGAGGTCCGGCACGTTCGATCCCAGCCACAGCACGAGGACTCCGCTGGCAAGGATCGCCATGTTCACGATCGAGTCGTTGCTGGTGAAGATGGCGGATGCCTTGAAGTTGACGTCTTCGCCTTTGTGGCGCTTGAGCAGGCGCAGGCAGTACACATTGATCACCGCGTTCACCCCGGCCATCACCATCATGGCCGGCCCGATCGGCGCTTCTGAGCCCAGGAACCTGCGAATGACCTCGCCGACCAGCAGGATCGACAGGCCGATCAGGAGCCACCCGGACAGCCGCGCCGCCGCGACCTTGGCGCGCACGCTGCGGCCGACTGCGTAGATGCCCACAGCGTACACGGACGCGTCTGCCAGATTGTCCAGCGCCGCGCCGATCAGCGCCGTCGATGACGCCCACATACCCACGCCCATTCCGAGCGCACTTTGTGCCAGATTGATCAGCAGCACGTACCAGAGGATCCTGCGGTCCTGCGCGTTGCTGGACGCAAGGTCCATGGGGGCGTCGTCATCGTCCACTATCCGCCCTTTCGCGCCAGGTCCAGCAGGTACTCGGCCACCGACAGAGATTTGGAGTTCGATCCGGCCAGCGAGCCGGATGTGAGCCAGCGGCCGTTCACGCCGATCGACGGCGTGCCTTCAATCGCATAGCCGGTCGCCAGAGCGGTGGCCTGCCTCACCTTCGCCATCACGCCGAAGGAGTCCAGCACCTGAAGGAGCCGCACATGGTCTCCGCCATTGGCCGCAACGAAGCTCCCGATCTGATCGGGCGTATCGAGCTTCCTGCGTTCGTTGTGAAGGGCTGTGAACACCTTGTGGTGCAACTGCTCCACGAGACCCATCGTCTCGATCGCGAAGTACAGCTTCTGGTGGATGATGAGGTCCTCTCGAAACGCGACGGGGATGCGGCGGAAGAGAATCTCGCGCGGCAGCTTTTTCTGCCACGCGTCGATCACGGGTTCGAAGGCGTTGCAGTGCCCGCAGCTATAAGCGAAAAATTCCAGAACCTCCACCTTGCTCGCGTCGCGCGTTGGCTGCCGCGACTGCAGGACAAGATAGTTGCGGCCTTCCACGGGACGATCCTGCGCAAACGCAGACCCCTTCCATGCGACCAAGGGACCAAAGAGAGATCCGGCAAAAAGTCTTCGTTTCATGAGGCTACCAAAGGCAGAGGACCATCGATTAGAAACCATATAGTCGCTATAAGGTCAAGCGGGAGCAGCGCAAGCCGCGTGAGCATGGGGGAATTGGATCGGCGAGACCTGGGCGCTGCCTAGAATGGCGCTTCGAAAGATCTCCCAGATGACCCAACAACAACCCTTCGACGTGCTCGTCATCGGCGCGGGCTCCGGCGGCTACATCGCATCGATCCGGGCTGGTCAGCTCGGCCTGAAAGTCGCATGCGCGGAGGCCAACCCCCTAGGCGGATCCGAAAGGAGAACCTCGTCCGGGCGGAACCTGCCTGAACGTCGGCTGCATCCCGTCGAAAGCACTGCTGTCGTCGAGCGAAGAATTCGAGAAGATCCAGAAGCACGTCCTCGCGCACGGCATCCACGTGGCGGGCGCCACGATGGACGTGCCGGCCATGATCGCGCGCAAGGACGCGATCGTCACCAAGATGGCGCAAGGCATCGAATACCTGTTCCGCAAGAACAAGGTTGCCAATCTGAAGGGCCGGGCGATGATCGTTGGACGCAAGGATGGCGTCTTCAGGGTGGCCGTCACGCGATCCGTTTCCACCCAAGAGGTGACCGCCCGCAACCTCGTGATCGCAACGGGACCCCGCGCCAGTTGCCCGGCGTCGACGTGGATAACGCGGACGTCTGCGACAACGCGGGCGCACTGGACTTGCGTTCTGTTCCGCGCCGCATGCGTGGATGCCGCCAGCACGCTGTGTTTTGCCGGGCTGGTCACGCCCCAGCCGGGCATGCTGCCGCGCCTGTGCCAAGCCGCGCAGCAAGGTTCACTTCAGGCCACCACCCTCGAGGCCGCGACCTGGTAGCCATTGCTGCATTCCCAGCGACTTCGAGACGAATAATCGCCAATTCTCAGGAATCGTTGACCAGACGCCACGCCTGTCGACGTGACCTGGTCTCACCCAGCGTCGACACCCCCACCTGATCCGCAGCGGATCGGCTCAGGTGCCCGGCGCGAGGCGGAGGCGGTTCGAGTTGACGCAACCTGCGCTGATGTTCCTGCCCCGCCAGGATCAGCACTGGCTGGTGGTCGCTTCAGCAAAGCTCGCCGGTGAGCGTGCGAGGTGAGTCAAGTTCCAACGCCACGGCCGGTCATGTTCACAGGCAGAATCACGCCATGCGCCTATTGCCTGAAATCGACCACATCTCACGCCTGCCTGAATTCAACGTGATCGTGTTTGCTTTGCTGCTCAACTATCCTTGGGAATTCTTGCAAGTTCCGTTGTTCGCAGACATGCCCCAGGCTGCACACTGGGATGCGATCAGGACTTGCACGAGAGCGACGTTGGGAGATGGCGTGATCATGCTCATCGCCTATTGGACAGTTGGCTTGGTGGCTTGCAACCGGTGGTGGGTGCTGGCGCCAAGCGCGGCACGCATCTTGATGTTTGCTGCGACGGGTGTCGTGATCACGATAGCCATCGAGAGGCTGGCTGTTGCAGGACTATGGCTCGGCGGTTGGCGATACTCGTCGTTGATGCCGGTGGTCCCCGGTATCGGAGTCGGTCTGTCACCTCTGCTTCAGTGGGTGGTGCTGCCCCCACTTGTGGTCTGGTTTTCACGCCGGCAAATTCTGGGCTCAGGCCGTTGAACGACTGCCTAACGAACCCTTCTGCAGGAATTTTCGCGAGCAAGCCTCGCGACGACCCGAGGCATGATCAAAGAAAGTAATTGGAGAACGACTGCCAGCGGTTGCGCAAACGCTCAAGCGTCTAGTCCACGGTCTCGGGCCGTAGACCTGGGTTGTTCCATGCCTCCGGCATGGAGCAGATGTGTGAAGTTCAACTGAGGTACCGCCAAGTGGGTGAAGAATGAGCGAGCCTTGCCGGCTCCGTCACTCAGTCACTCGCTATCGTTGTTGAGCGGGCTTCAAAGTGGGGATCAACACCACCGCAATGTCATCTGGCCTTGTAATTTGCGTGTGTGAGCGAAGAAACCGATTGAGTCTCCCGTTCTTGCGGGATGCGCCAATCAGGCCGATGACTGCTCTCGCAACATTCGACCACGTACTGTACGTGCCCAATTTCCTGCAGCGCGACTACTTCGTCGTCCCTGAAGAATCCCCGGAGCCCCCGTAGGCACTGGACTGTGTGGTGATCTCGGATGGCCGGAACTCTCAGTTTGAATTCCACTAGGGGCAGATTTCTGGGAGTTCTGCCGTGCTGTTTGCCTGTCCCGCCACCGATGATTTCTTCCGTTCGCGCATCAATCACATGATCGACCTGCGCCATCCGTTGGCGGTGCTGACCTCGCGCATGCCCTGGCAGGAGATCGAAGCGCGGGTGGCCCAGGTCTTCTCTCGCAGAGGCCGCGCCGGTGTAGCCATGCCCCACCTGGATCTCTTCGGCGAACAGGTGCAGCGTGCCGCTGTTCCCAGCAATGCAGGACGCCCTCGTGTGCCGCTGCGCATCATGATTGCGCTGCTGTACCTCAAGCACGCCTTCAAATAGTCCGACGAGGGCGTCGTTGAGCGCTGGGGCGAGACGCCAACGTGGCAGTTCTTCTCGGGCCAGGCGTACTTTGAACACCGCCGCCCCTGCGATGCCACCACCCTGATCAAGTTCCGCCAGTTCTTGGCTGAGGAAGGCGTGGAGGAACTGTTGGCGCAAACCATCAACGTGGCCGTGGACCTCAAGCTGATCAAATCGCAGGAGCTCGCCCGCGTGATCGTGGACAGCACGGTACAACACAAGGCGATTGCCCACACCACCGACAGCCGCTTGCTGGAGACTGCGCGCGCCAAGCTGGTGGCGGCGGCCAAGGACGCCGGGGTCGATCTGAAACAGAACTTTTCCAAGGAGGGCAAGGAGCTGGGCCGCAAGGGCGCTGGTCCCTTGCGGAGAAGTCCGCGCTGGTCAGGCGTACCTACGAGCCGGGCTTGAGTGTCTCGCTCGTGGTCAGGCAGGAGGGCGTTGCGGCAAGCCTGCTGTTCCAGTGGCGCAAGCTTGAACGCTAGGGCGCACTGATGGCGGTGTCCGCCGGCGAATCCGTGGTTCCGGCCTCGGAGCTTGCCGCTGCGCGCGCCGAGATTGCCAAACTGCAGCGCGTGCTGGGCAAGAAGACGCTGGAGAACGAAATCCTCAAAGAGGCAGTGGAGTACGCCGCCGAATAAAAGTGGATTGCGCGCTCACCCTTGTTGCCCGGGGACGGCCAATGATGGCCGTCTGCCAGGCGCTGGGGTTGGCGCGCTCGAACATTCATATCCACCTGCGCCGCTCGGCCTCGTGGCTCGATGGCCGCACCGGGCCCACGCCCATTGGTGACGAACAACTTCTGTCGGACATCCGCGAGCAGATCACGGACTTGCCAAGCTACGGCTACCGGCGCGCGTGCGCGCTGCTCAATCGCCAACGCGCGAGCGTGGACGCTGCGCGGGTCAGTCCCAAGCGGGTGTATCGGGTCAGTTCAATCCCGGGGCGTTTCATTGCGAACAATCCTGCTTGGCCAAGAGGGGCAATTCCGCATGCCCATTGACCTTCCCACAGAGGCAAGCCTCACAGTGAGTGCACTACGAGGAGTTCCCCATGTTTGAATTCACA
>JAZKHH010000236.1:0-3047 GCA_040385465.1 Pseudomonadota bacterium
GCTTTTCCAAGTGACCCGCTGTAAGAGCGGAACCAATAGAAGCCCTCACCGCAGCAATGGATATGTACACCCAACAAATTCTTATCGCCCGTGACATAGCTATCGCAGGCAAGCCAGCTCCCACAATGGACCGAGTACAGCCTTGAGGTATAGGCAAATTGAAATCCGCCATCGCGAGCAAGTTTCACTCTTTGGATCACCCCGCAAAATAGCGTCTTGCACAATTGCACTGAGTGTCGAAGTGGGCCAGCTCGCAAGGAAGCCGGCGCGGCGTTCAGCCCGACGTGAGCTCATCGATATGCCGATAATCTGCGCCAAGCTCCATCGCCAACTGCTTTGCCCGCCCCAGCCGTATCGGCCCGCGTTCGATATCAATCAGTAACCGCGGACAGTCCAGCGTCGGCAACCCTGCCCACGCTTTTACCCGGCCATCCGTGACCAACAACACACGCTGCTGCTCCGCCGGTAAACGCTTGCGACGCTGGCTCAGCCACTGCTGCGCCTGAGCCAGCGCCGCGAGCAACGGCGTGCCTCCGCCCGCCCCCAGATCATCAAGCCACTGCCGCAATCCCGCCGAGGCTTGCAACCCTTGCACCTGCCAGGTCGGCGTGTGCCCGCTGGCGGTCAGCAATGCCAGACGAGCACGCTGGCGATAGGCGTCATCGAACACTTGCGCGAGCAAACCTTTGGCGTCGCTCAAGGCTTGGTGCCGCCGGGTCGACGCCGAGGCATCGACAATCACCAGCCACAGCTCGTGCGGTGAGCGCGTGCGCATGTCGAACTGCACATCGGCGCGCTGACGCGGGCGGCCGTTGAGCAAGGTGGCGGGCCAATTGATCGAGCCACTGGGTGCCGTGTGCCGCTTGCCCTGCTTGCCTTGGTCGAGGCGTCCGGCGCGAGGTCTGGCATTCGCCCCCGCGTCCGAACGAGGGCGAATGCCTAGGGCTTTTTTGGCCAGCTCGGGACTTCTCGACGGGCGCCGGTGGGCAAGGGCTGAGCGGGCAGCTCACCCCACTGGCCTTGGCCTTCTTGTGGATTCGAGGGTGGTGCAGAAGGTGCCTGGCTTTGTGGCGGCACGGGCGGCGACTGTTCGCGCCGACGATGGCGCAAGGCGAACTCAGCCACCGCATCGATATCTTCCTCGGCGATCGCCTGCGCCCCTCGCCAGGCAGCGTGGGCACGGGCGGCGCGCAGCCAGACCAGGTCGGCGCGCAGGCCATCGACACCCGCCGCGAAACAGCGTTCGGTAATCTGCGCCAGTGCAGCGTCATCCAGCGGGATGCCGGCCAGCGCCCTGCGTGCACCTTGGCAAAGATCGCGCAGAACCTGCTGTGCGCCTTCCCACTCGGCGCAGAACTGCTGCGGGTCGCTGTCGAAATCCAGTCGACGGCGGATGATCCGGCCGCGCTCGGCCGGTGCCGTGTGGCCGCCGAGTGCGACGTTGAGGCCGAAGCGGTCGAGCAACTGAGGGCGCAATTCACCCTCTTCCGGGTTCATGGTGCCGATCAGAACGAACTTCGCCGAGTGGCGATGGGAGATGCCGTCGCGCTCGATGACGTTGGTGCCGCTGGCCGCGACGTCGAGCAGCAGGTCGACGAGGTGATCCGGCAGCAGATTGACTTCATCGACATAAAGCACGCCGCCGTCGGCCTTGGCCAAAACACCGGGGGAAAATTGCGCGCGGCCTTCGCTGAGCGCCGCGTCGAGGTCAAGGGTGCCGACCAGCCGCTCTTCGGTCGCGCCGAGGGGCAAGGTGACGAACTGGCCGCTGGCGAGCACATCCGCAAGGCCTCGGGCCAAGGTCGATTTGGCCATGCCGCGAGGACCTTCGATCAACACGCCGCCGATTTTGGGATCGATGGCGGTGAGGCAAAGGGCGAGCTTCAGGTCGTCAGCGCCGACCACGGCGGAGAGCGGGAAATGCGGAGTGTCGGTCATCTTTGATTCTCAATCATGGTCGGTGACCTCAAGGACACCAAAACCTCTGTGGGAGCGGGCTTGCTCGCGAAAGCGGCGTGTCAGTCGACATCATCGGTGAATGCCAAACCGTATTCGCGAGCAAGCCCGCTCCCACAGGGGCAAGTGTCAACTGTCTTCTTCTATATCCAGCAGCAAATTTTCCAGCGCCTCGCGGTACTCGCCCGGCGCTTGCCACAGGCCTCTTTGTTGCGCTTCCAGCATCCGCTCGGTCATGTCGCGCAGGGCGTGGGGATTGTGTTCTCGCACGAACTCGCGAGTGGCCGGGTCCAGCAGGTAGGCATCCGCGAGCAACGCATACTGATGATCGTCAATCAACTGCGTGGTCGCGTCGAACGCGAACAGATTGTCGACGGTCGCCGCCAGCTCGAACGCGCCTTTATAGCCGTGACGTTTCACCCCGTCGATCCATTTCGGATTGGCCGCCCGTGAGCGAATCACCCGGTTCAGCTCTTCTTTCAGGGTGCGGATTTTCGGCAAATCCGGCTGACTGTGGTCCCCGTGGTAACTGGCCGCCGCTTCACCGCTGAGGCTTTCCACCGCCGCGAGCATGCCGCCCTGAAACTGGTAATAGTCGTTGGAATCGAGCAAGTCATGCTCGCGATTGTCCTGGTTTTGCAGCACCGCTTGCACCTGGCTCAGGCGTTGGGCGAACTGTTCGCGGGCGGCGGTGCCTTCGTCCGCCCCGCCATAGGCGTAGCCACCCCAGTTAAGGTACACCTCGGCCAGGTCCTCGCGGCTCTGCCACAAACGACCGTCGATAGCGCCCTGCACACCGGCACCATAAGCGCCGGGTTTGGCGCCGAAAATGCGCCAACCTGCCTGACGTCTCGCCGCTTCAGCATCGAGCCCCGAGTGGAGCAGCGCTGCATGCTCGGCGCGGACTTTGGCGGCCAGCGGATTGAGCTCGTCAGGTTCATCCAGCGCGGCGACGGCCTGGACTGCCGCATCGAACAGCCGAATCAGATTGGCAAAGGCATCGCGGAAGAATCCCGATACGCGCAGCGTTACGTCTACCCGTGGACGGTCGAGCAGGCTCAACGGCAGAATTTCAAAATCGTCGACCCGCT
>JAZKHH010000237.1:0-3316 GCA_040385465.1 Pseudomonadota bacterium
CCACCACCACGCCCTTGCCGGCGGCCAGGCCGTCGGCCTTGACGACGATGGGCGCACCCTCGGCATCCACATAGGCGTGCGCCAGGGCCGGGTCGGTGAAAGCCTGGTACTTCGCGGTCGGAATGCCGTGGCGCTGCATGAAGGCCTTGGAAAACGCCTTGGAGCTTTCCAGCTGCGCGGCGGTTTTCGTGGGGCCGAAGATCGGCAGGCCATGGGCGCGGAATTCGTCCACCACACCGGCGGCCAATGGCGCCTCGGGTCCCACCACAGTAAGTGCCACGCCCTGGGCCTGAGCCCATTCGCGCAGCGCCACCTTGTCGGTGATGTCGAGGTTGATGAGGTCCGGGTCACGCGCCGTGCCGGCGTTGCCGGGCGCCACGAAGACCTGGCTCACGCCGTCGTCGCGCTTGAGTTTCCAGGCCAAGGCATGTTCGCGGCCACCGCCGCCAATGACGAGTACTTTCATTCGTGAATCTCGGCGTTGTGAAAAACACCTTGCACGTCGTCGAGGTCTTCCAGGACATCAAGCAGCTTCTGCATGCGCACGGCATCGTCACCGGTGAGCTCGACCGTGTTCTCGGCACGCATCGTCACCTCGGCGATCTCGGGCATGAGGCCTGCAGCTTCCAGCGCATTCTTCACGGCTTCAAAGTCGGCAGGCGAGGTCAACACCTCGATGGCGCCGTCTGCGTCTGTGATCACGTCGTCGGCACCAGCCTCCAGTGCCACCTCCATCACCTTGTCCTCGGACGTGCCGGGTGCAAACACCAGCTGTCCGCAGTGTTTGAACTGGAACGACACCGAGCCGTCGGTGCCCAGGTTGCCGCCGTGTTTGCTGAAGGCGTGGCGCACCTCGGCGACGGTGCGAACCTTGTTGTCGGTCATGGTGTCGATGATCACGGCCGCACCACCGATGCCGTAACCCTCGTAGCGGATCTCCTCCAGGCTCACGCCTTCAAGCGTGCCGGAGGCCTTTTCCACGTTGTATTTGATGCGGTCGGCCGGCATGTTGGCGGCCTTGGCCTTGTCGATGGCCAGGCGCAGGCGCGGGTTCATGGCGGGGTCTCCACCACCCTGGCGCGCGGCCACGGTGATCTCACGGATCACGCGGGTCCAGATCTTTCCGCGCTTTTCGTCCTGGCGACCCTTGCGGTGCTGAATGTTTGCCCATTTGCTGTGTCCGGCCACGAAATTGTCCTTTTGCCTGCTTGGGCTTTGATCTAATAAGCCTGCGATTTTACGTTTTCACCCGCCCTGCCCCGAACCCGCACACAAGGAACCTCCGCCATGGCCGAACCGATGCTGATCGCCCAGAACGCCACCACCACCTGCCAGCTGCTGCCGGGGCTGGCCAACCGCCACGGCCTCATCACCGGCGCGACCGGCACCGGCAAGACGGTGACACTGCAAACCCTGGCCGAGCAGTTCTCCAACATCGGGGTGCCGGTGTTCATGGCCGACGTGAAGGGCGACCTCTCGGGCATCAGCCAGAAAGGCAGTTTCGGCGAAAAGATCAGCAAGGTGCTGCAGGACCGCGGCATCACCCTGCCCGCCCCGCAATCCTGCCCCACCACGCTGTGGGATGTGTTCGGGGAGCTCGGTCACCCGGTACGCGCCACCGTGAGCGACATGGGCCCACTGCTGCTGGCGCGCATGCTCAACCTCAACGACACCCAGGCCGGCGTGCTCAACCTGGTGTTCAAGATCGCCGACGACAACGGCCTGCTGCTGTTGGACATGAAAGACCTGCGGGCCATGCTGCAGCACATCGGCGACAACGCCAAGCAGTTCACCACCGAGTACGGCAACATCAGCGCGGCCAGCATCGGCGCCATCCAGCGCGGGCTGATGCAGGTCGAGCAGCAAGGCGGCGACCAGTTCTTCGGTGAGCCCATGCTCGACATCAGCGACTTCATGCAGACGGTGGACGGCAAGGGTGTGATCAACATCCTCGCAGCCGACAAGCTGATGAACGCGCCGCGCCTGTACGCCACCTTCCTGCTGTGGATGCTCTCCGAGCTGTTCGAGACCCTGCCCGAGATCGGCGACCCCGAGAAGCCGAAGCTGGTCTTCTTCTTCGACGAGGCCCACCTGCTGTTCAACGAAGCGCCCAAGGTGCTGATCGAGCGCATCGAGCTGGTGGTGCGCCTGGTGCGCTCCAAAGGGGTGGGCGTGTATTTCGTGACCCAGAACCCGCTGGACATCCCCGACAGCGTGCTCGGCCAGCTCGGCAACCGGGTGCAGCACGCGCTGCGCGCCTTCACACCGCGCGACCAGAAGGCCGTGAAGTCAACCGCGCAGACCATGCGCCCCAAGGCCGGGCTGGACATCGAGGCCGCGATCACGGAACTGGCCGTGGGCGAGGCGCTGGTGAGCCTGCTCGACGCCAAGGGCCGGCCCAGCGAGACCGAGCGAGTGTTCGTCATCCCGCCAGGCAGCCAGCTCGGCCCGATCACCGATGCCCAGCGCCAGCAGCTGCGTCAGGACTCGCTGGTCGCCGGTGTCTACGAAAAACTGCTGGATCGAGAAAGCGCCTACGAGATGTTCGCCAACCATGCGAACAAGCGCGGGGTGGAAGCCGAGCCCGAAGCCACCAAGGACGCGCCCCGCACGCCCCGCATTCCCGGTGCCGCGAAACAGGAGCCTGAAGCCGCCGGTGCGGGCTTTGGTGGCATGGTCAACGAAGCCCTGTTCGGCCGCACCGGTCCGCGCGGCGCGCAGTACGACGGCCTCGTGCAGACGATGGCCAAGACGGCGGCGCGCACGGTGGCCAGCGGCCTGGGCAGGCAGATCCTGCGCGGCGTGCTGGGTGGGCTGCTGGGCGGCAAACGCTGATCGGCGCCACCACCATGAAATTTGCCTTCTACCTCGTCCTGGCCGCCATCGTGCTGGCACTCGTGGCCGCGCAGGTCGGCCTGTTGAGCGGTCAACAGCCGGCAGACCTGGGTGTGAAGGACGGCCGCCTCAAGCCGCCCTCGCGCACCCGCAACAGTGTGAGCAGCCAGGCCGCCCTGGTCCCCGATCACCCGCATCGCGCCTACGCCACCATCGATCCTTTGCCGTTCAAGGGGGCCGGCGCTGCTGCCTCGCTCAAGGCGCTGGAAACAGTGTTGCGTGGCATGCCCGGCGTGACCATCGTCGAGCAGCGGCCCGACTACCTCTACGCCCAAGCGCAAACGCGCTGGCTCAAGTTCGTCGATGACGTGGAATTCTGGGTCAACCCCGCCAGCAGCGTGATCGAGCTGCGCAGCGCCAGCCGTTTGGGGCGGGAAGACTTCGGCGTGAACCGCAAGCGCATCGAGGCCATTCGCGCCGC
>JAZKHH010000238.1:0-3425 GCA_040385465.1 Pseudomonadota bacterium
CCCGCGTGGCGCGCGGCCTCCACCAGCCAGTCGGTGAGGATGCCGCCGCCTTCGCCGCCCAGGGCGCAGAGCAGCAGGGAGATGGGTTGTTGAGTGTTCGACATGTTCAAGCGGGTTGCAATAGACGAACAACGCTGCCGCGCAGCGAATGGATCAAGCGCTCGTGCCACCTGGGGTTCTGCACCACCTCGGCGCGGTAGAACGAGGGGCAGAGCGTGGCCGCGTGTGCGTTGGCACCGCACAGGCCGCAACCCACACAGCCGTCAATGACGGTGGCCACCGGGTCGACCTTGAGCGGGTCGGGGTTGTCTTTCAGCGTGAGCGTGGGGCAGCCCGAGAGGCGGATGCAGGCGTGGTCGCCGTTGCACACGTCTTCGTCCACACCGTATTTCACGCGCACCACGCGCTCGCCTTTTTTCAGCAGGTTGGCGATCCAGGGTTTGATGCGGCGCTGGCGTTCCAGTTGGCATTCGCCCTCGGCCACGATCACCTTGAGGCCTTGAAACTCCGTGCTGAAAGCCTCGGTGAGCGTGGCGCGCATGGTGTCCACCTCGTAGGTGTTCACGGTGCGCATCCACTTCACACCCAGGCCCTTGAGCGTGGTCTCGATGGTCTGGTTGGTGTGGGCCAGACTCGCCTGCTTGTCGCTGGCCTTGTCCTTGGCGTCGTCATCGGGTGTGGAGATGATGTCTTGCGTGCCGGTGGCAGAGGTGTAGCCGTTTTTGAAGATCAGCAACACCGCATCGTCGCCGTTGAACAGTGCGCTCTGCACACCGGTGAGCAAGCCGTTGTGCCAGAAACCGCCGTCGCCCATCACAGACAACACGCGCCGCTTCATCACCGGCGACACGCCGGCGCGGCTGGCCAGGCTCATGCCGTAGCCCAGGATGGAGTGGCCGAACGAAAACGGCTCGAAGGTGGCCAGGGCGTGGCAGCCGATGTCGCCCGCAATGTGCACCGGCCCGGTGTCTTGCTGCGCCAGCTTGAGCGCCGAGAACACCGGCCGCTCCGGGCAGCCGATGCACATGCCGGGGGGGCGCGCGGGCAGCGGGGCCGAGAGCTGCTGCACCGACTCGGCGCGCCGCGTCTGGTTGCCCTGCAGCCAGGCGCGGGCCGTCTCCGTGATGGCCTGCATGGTCGGGTCCTGCAAATAGCGGCCGACAAACTTGGCCAGGCCGTTGGCCATGACCTCGGCGGTGTACTCGCCCGCGTTGGGCAGCATGTCCTTGCCGTGCAGCGGGGTCTGGATATCCAGCCGGCGCAGCAGCGTGGCCAGCTCCTGCTCGATGTACTCGGGCTGGCCTTCTTCGAGCAGCAGCACCGCGCGCTTGCCCAGGCAGAAGTTCGTGAGCTGATCGGGCACCAGCGGGCAGGTGACGTTGAGCACCAGCATGGGAATGGCGGTTTGCCCGAAGGCGTCGGCCAGGCCGAACTGCTGCAGCGCGCGGATCAGCGTGTTGTACAGACCGCCTTGCACGATCAGGCCCAGGTCCTGGTGCTCGCCGTCGAAGAACTCGTTGAGCTCGTTCTCCACGATGTAGCGCCGCGCGGCCGGGATGCGTTCGTCGCCCTTGAGCTTTTCGTGGCGGAAGGTCACTGGGGGGTGGGCCAGGCGGTTGTAGTCGAAGCTGGCGGGCTCGTCGATCAGCGTGTGCCGCGAGAGCGCGGGCTTGACGTTGTCCTTGGCCACGAAGCTGCCGCGCACGTGGCAGGCGCGGATGCGCAGTTCCATCAGCGCCGGCATGTTCGACGCTTCCGAGAGCCGGAAGCCCTGTTCGACCATGTGCACCATGCGCTCCAGATCAGGGCGCGGGTCGAGCAGCACCATGCTGGACTTGAGCGCGTAGGCGTGGGTGCGCTCCTGGATCACGCTGGCGCCTTCGCCGTAGTCTTCACCCACCACCACCAGCACGCCGCCGGTGACACCGGGCGAGGCCAGGTTGGAGAGCGCGTCGGCCGCCACGTTGGTGCCGACGATGGACTTCCAGGTGACCGCGCCGCGCAGCGGGTAGTGGATGGAGGCGCCCAGCATGGCCGCGGCCGAGGCTTCGTTCGAACACGCCTCCACGTGCACGCCGAGTTCGTCCATGTAGGGCTTGGCCTGCACCATCACGTCGAGCAGGTGCGAGACCGGTGCGCCCTGGTAGCCGCCCACATAGGCCACGCCCGATTGCAGCAGGGCCTTGGTGATGGCCAGGATGCCCTCGCCGTGAAAGGTCTGGCCGTCACCGAGCCGCAGGGACTCGATTTCCTGAGTGAATGAAACTTCCAAGTGCTTGTCTCCAGCGGGGTCGTCATCGTGAGGTTGCGACCGAGCATTCGAGTATGGGCAGGCCTTGGTCATCGATCAATACAATAAACGGACTAAGCGACATGAACTCCATGCATATCAAAGACCTGGACCTGAATCTGCTGCGCCTCTTCAACGAGGTGTACCGCGCCGGCAGCGTGAGCCGGGCCGCCGAACACCTGGGCCTGACCCAGCCGGCGGTGAGCCACGGCCTCACGCGCCTGCGCCTCCTGGTGAAGGACCCGTTGTTCGTGCGCGCACCCGGCGGCGTGAAGCCCACACCCAAGGCGGTGGCGCTGGCCGAGGCGGTGCAGGGGGCGCTGGCCACGCTGGCCAGCGCGCTGAGTGAGTCCAGCGGCTTCGACCCTGCCAGCTCGCGCCGCCTGTTCCGCCTGCACATGAGCGACATCGGCGAGAGCCGTTTCCTGCCCGAGCTCATGGCCCGTCTGCAGCAGCAGGCGCCTGGCGTGCGCGTGGCCACCCGGCCCGTGCCCCACGGCGGGCTGACCGACGCGCTGGACAGTGGCGTCATCGATTTCGCGTTCGGCTTCCTGCCGCAGGTGAAGGACACCCAGCGCACCGAGCTGCTGCAGGACCGCTACGTGGTGCTCATGCGCAGTGGCCACCCCATGCACGCGACGCTGGAACGCCTGCGCGGCGCGGCATTGCTCAAGGCCTTGCAACAGCTCGATTTCGTGGCGGTGCGCACGCACAGCGACACCTTGCGCATCCTCGCGCAGACCGGCCTGCAGGAGCGCCTGCGCCTGACCACCGAACACTTCATGGTGCTGCCCTCCATCGTGCAGGCCACCGACCTGTGCGTGGTGATGCCGGGCAACATCGCGCAGGGCTTCGTGCAAACCGGCGGGTGCGTGATCGTGCAGCCGCCGTTTGTGGACCGGGGTTTCACCGTGTCTCTGCACTGGAGTCACCGCTTTGAAGGCGACCCGGACAACCGCTGGTTTCGCGAACAGGTGCTGTCGCTGTTCGCGGTGCGCTGAGCCAGCCGCCGGGCCGCCCCAAGGCAGGCTCAGCCCCCTCGGGGGGCAGCGACCCGCGCAGCGGCGGAGCGTGGGGGCGGAGCCAGCCGCCGGGCCGCCCCAAGGCAGGCTCAGCCCCCTCGGGGGGCAGCGAC
>JAZKHH010000239.1:0-2475 GCA_040385465.1 Pseudomonadota bacterium
GTGCACGCCCAGCTTCGAAGCGAAGAGCGTGAAAGACGTCATCCGTCTGGCGAAAGTGAAGCCACTGGACTACGCCTCCTCCGGCAATGGCTCGGCCCAGCACCTGGCCGGCGCCCTGTTCGAACAACGGGCGGGCGTGACCCTCACCCACGTGGCCTACCGCGGGGGCGGCCCGGCCATGAACGATGTGATGGGCGGCCAGGTGCCGCTGTTCTTCGCCAACGTGGCGTCGTCGCTGGCCAACATCCAGGCGGGTCGTTTGCGCCCGCTGGCCGTGACCAGCCTGCTGCGCGCCCGTTCCTTGCCCGACGTGCCCACCATGGCCGAGGCCGGCGTCAGCGGCTACGAGGTGCTGGAGTGGAACCCGATCCTCGCGCCGGCAGGCCTGAGCGCCGATGTGAAGGCCACACTCGTGGCCGCCATCCGCAAGGCGCTCGAGGACCCCGAGGTGCTCGGTCGCATCCGCCAGCTGGGCGGCGATGTCTTCGCGGACACCACCCAGCAGAGCGCGGGCAAGTTCATTGCCGCACAGCAGGTGCAATGGGCCAAGGTGATCAAGGAACGCAACATCACCACCGGATGAACCCGAACCCGACCTCCATCCCGACCGGCTGGGACTGCCATGTGCATGTGTTCGACCCCACGCACCCGGCAGAGGCCGGCCACTACCGGCCGGTGCTGCGCGACCTGCCCGATATCGAGCACACCGCCGCGGCGCTGGGCGTGGGCCATCTTGTGCTGGTGCAGCCCAGCGTCTACGGCACCGACAACGGCCTGATCCTGCGTGCACTGGCCCGCGAGCCGGGTCGCCACCGGGGCATCGTGGTGGTGGACACCGACGTCTCCGATGCCGAGCTCGACACCATGCACCGGCTGGGCGTGCGTGGCGTGCGCTTCAACCTCGTTTCTCCGGTGGGCAATGATCCGGAGGCCTTTCGCGCGCTGGCGCCACGGCTCAAAGCCCGCGGCTGGCATGTTCAGTGGCACGCAAAGGCCGATCAGCTGGCCGTCATCGCCGACCTGCACGAAGGCAGCGGGCTGACCGCCGTGCTCGACCACCTGGCCGGCATGCACCCGGGCATCGGCGTGTCCGATCCCGCGTGGACCGCCCTGCAGCGCCTGGCCGCACAAGGTGCGTGGGTCAAGCTCTCGGGCTGGTACCGGCTGCAGGCCGTGGCACCCTACGAATCCCTGCATGACCCCATTCTTTGGGTGGCGCAGATCATGGGAAAGCGTCTGGTCTGGGGCTCCGACTGGCCCCACACCGCCTTTGACCACGACGCCCTGCCTCCTTACGAAAGCGTGTGGCAGCCGGTGGTGCAGACGCTGGGCGAGTCACGTGCCGCCGAGGTTCGCACGGCAGGCGCGTTGCTCTACGCCTGACCCCGAGCAGACCGGGACCGTGCGCGGCTCAAGCCTGCAGTCGCGTCTGTGAGGGCGTCTCGCCAAACAGCGCCTTGTAGTCCTGCGAGAAGTGGCCCATGTGCCAGAAACCCCAGCGCGCCGCGGTGTCGGCGATGGTGGCTGCCGGGGCCTGCTCGCGCAGGGCGCGGCGCACCGCGTTGAGCCGCACGGTGCGCAGGTAAGTGGCGGGGCTGGTGCCCAGCGCTTCCTGGAAACCGTTCTGCAGGGTGCGTCGCGTCACGTGCAGGCGCGCGCACAGCTCGGCCACGCTCAGGGGCTGCTCCGGCTGCTCGAACACCAGCTCGCGCACTTTGCGCACCAGTTCCTGGCGGCGCAGCTGCCGCGGGCTGACGGCCTCGCTCAGTGTCTGCGGCATCACCACGTCGCAGAGCACGGTCAGCAAGGCCTCGCGCAGCGTGCGCCGACTGGCCTCGTGGTGCAGCGCCTCGGGCTGTTCGTGCAGGCAGCGCAGCACCTCGCGCACCATGCCGGCGAGCCGGTAGCGCTGCAGCGCCGTCAGGGCCTGCACGCGCGGCACGCCGGCCCAGTGCTCGGGCCAGGGCTGCTGGTGCAGGGCCTGCACGTGGCGGGCGAGCTGTTCCTTGTCGAGCACCATGCCATACAAGCCGTGGCCGGCCGGCACCTGCAAGTCGAACGGTTCGTCACCACCAGCGAGCATGAGCTGCAGCCCATGCGACGGGCGCCCCATGAAGCGCAGCCCGCTGTCTGCCTCCGGCACGGCCAGGCCCACCCAGACACCGCCGCGCCAGGGCCGGCAGCGCTGGTTGGTGGCGCAATTGGCCACCTCCTCGAACACCTGCAGGTCGTGGTCGAGCAGCTCGCGCACCTCGCCGTTGAACGTACCCGCTGACGTCTGCTCGTACTGCTGCTCCCAGGCAGCCAGATTTCGGGCGTGGATGTCCACATCCTGCGTGCGTTTGACGCGGAAGCAGGCGGCGGCGGTGTCGGACTGCACCAACATGGCGTGCTCCTTCGGTCGTGGTTCCAGCCGGGACTGAGTATCAAGTTTCATGCCACCGGGCGTTCCGCAGGAAAACCCGCCCTGCGCTA
>JAZKHH010000240.1:0-2814 GCA_040385465.1 Pseudomonadota bacterium
GCCGATGCCACCGCCGGCGACGATCACTTGTTGGTTCATGCGGGGATTGTGCCGGGCGGTCGTGGGAACGTCTTCTGAACAGCAAAGGGCCAGTTGGTGATTCCGCGAATGCTGCGGACAATGCTCCCACCGAAGCGATGCCAGGGTGGATCGCGACCCGTATCCTTCCATCCACGGGGAGGCCGCCAATGTTTCAACGCGTCATGAACAACACACTTCCCGGCTGGGGCAAGGGCATTGTCTCGTCGGTGGTGCTGGCTTCTGCGCCTTGGGTGGGCGCTCAGACGACCGAATGGATCACCACGGGCCCCACCGCCGGCCCGGTTGTGGTCATCCTGAGCGGGGCGTCCGGGGTCGCCCCTTACCGCGAATTCGGCCAGAAGATTGCGGCACTGGGCTACGCGGCCTTGCTCGTCGACGGCAACGAGGTGTCCATCCTGGGCGCACAGTCCGCGGCCAACCTGTCGCGTGTCTTGAGCCAGGCTCTGGCCGACCAACGGGCGCAGCCTGGCAAGGTCGCGGTGGTGGGCTTTTCCATGGGCGGTGGAGGTGCGCTGGCTCATGCAACCAGCAGCGAGGAGGCCGTGGCGGCGGTGGCCACCTACTACCCGGCGGTGTCGGTGCTGCCCAACCCACTGAAAACCGCCAAGGAAGTGAAGGTACCGACCCTGATATTGGCGGGCGGACGCGACCAACTGAACAACTGCTGCTTGGTGGAATCCGCTCGCGAGTTTGCAAAGGCCGTCAAGGCCGATGGCGGCACGATCGAGCTGGTTGAGTACCCACAAGCCAACCATGCGTTCAACTTGCAAGGGCCATCTTACCGGGAGGGTGATGCCGACGATGCGTGGACAAGATTGCGTGCGTTTCTCACAACCCATCTGCCTGTCGGGCGCTAGCAGTCGCCGACACGTCCCCTCAAAGCATGGCCGTCATGGCCCTCACAGGATCCGGTTGAACCACAACACCGACAGCCCGGCCGAGAACAGCGCCAGGATGGATGCCACCAGCGCGAGCAGGCCGGCGATCTCGGTTTCCTTTTTCTCCACGGTCAGGCGTGAGCTCAAGGTCTCGTACACCTTCTTCAGGTTGTCGGCGGTGCCGGCGTAGTAGTACTCGGCCTGCGTGGTGCGGGCGACTTCCTTCAGGCTGTCTTCGTCCAGGCGCACGCGCATGGACCAGCCTTCGAACCCGATGATCTCGCCGTCGACCGTGCCCACGCCCACGGTGTACACGCGCACGCCACGGTCGGCCGCCATCTTGGCGGCTTCGGCGGTGTCCACGCCGGTGGTGCGCTGGCCGTCGGTCAAGAGGATGATGGCGGCCGAGGTGTACGAGCCGGGCGCCACGGGCACGAAGGCCTTGGGCTCGGTCTTGGGCTGGTCGATGGCGCGGCCTTGCGGGGCGAACGGATCGCTGTTGCGGTTGTAGGTCATGGCGCCGATGTCAAAGCCCTGGCCCGGGAACAGCTCGGAGAGCGAGACCACGATGGCGCTGCCGATGGCGGTGGCGCGCTGCAACTGGAACTTGTCGATTGCGGTCACCAGGTCTTCGCGGCTGAGCGTGATGGGCTGCACCACCTGAGCCGAGCCCGCAAAGGCCACGATGCCCACCTTCACATGGCGCGGCAGCTCGGCGAGAAAGGCCTTGGCGGCCACCTGCGAGGCGACCAGCCGGTTGGGCTTCACGTCTTCGGCGCGCATGCTGCCCGACACATCCATGGCCAGGATGATGGTTTGTTCTTGGGAAGGCAGCACGATGCTGGCAATGGGGCGTGCAGAGGCCAGCAACATGGTGGCAATGGCCAGCAGCAGCAACGCTGGCGGTACGTGGCGGCGCCAGCCTGGACCCTTGCCCATGGCTTCGCGCACGATGGCCAGGCTGGCAAAGCGCAGCGCGGCATGCTTGCGCCGGCGCAGCAGCCACACATAGAGAAGCACCAGCAATGGCAGGGTCAGCAGCAGCCAGAGCAGCTGCGGCCACAGGAAGGTGACAGGGATGTTCATGGACGTGTTCCTTCACGTGGGGCGCCGAAGTTGCCACGGTCGCGGACGGGCATTTGAGACGGCATGCTGCGCCCCGCCTGCGCGTGTTTGCCAGCACGCAGGCGGCGCTTGCGCAGGTCGACAAAACGCACCACCGCTTCGGCGAGATCGTCGTCGGTGGAGAGCTCCAGCGTGTCCACGCCCGCTCGCGCCAGGCTTTCGCGCAGTTGGGCCTCGCGCTGCGCGGCAATGCGCGCAAAGCGCTGGCGAAATCCGGCGTCGTGCGTGTCCACCATGAGTTGCTCACCGGTTTCGGCGTCGCGGATGGGGATCAGCCCGAGGTCGGGCAAATCGAGCTCCAGCGGGTCGAGCAGGCGCACGGCCACCACATCGTGGCGGCGGGCGAGTTCGCCTAGCGGCGCCTCCCAACCGGGCTCGCTGATGAAATCGGACACCACGAACACCGTGGCGCGCTGGCGCACCGTGTGCACGGCGGCCTTGAGCAAGTCAGAAAGCTGCGTCACGCCATCTTTCCCCGATGCCTTCTTCACCGGTGGCTGCAGCACCATCTGCATCAGCCGCAGCACCTGGGTACGGCCACCGCGGGCGGGCAGCACCGCGTCAACAACGGGCTGTCCGCGTGATCCGTAGAGCACCGCGCCAACGCGGTTGCCGTGGCGACCGATCAGGCGTGCCAGCACCGCGGTGAAATCGAGCAGCACCTGGCTCTTGCGCTGGTTGCCCGAACCAAAGTCGACCGAGGGACTGAGGTCAAGCAAAAACCACGCGGCCATCTCGCGGTCTTCGGTGAACACGCGCACATGGGGTT
>JAZKHH010000241.1:0-21048 GCA_040385465.1 Pseudomonadota bacterium
TGGGGTTCGGGAATCGGGGTGGTGACGTTGCCCATCGACACGTTGTCGAACTGGCTGGAGCCGAGCACACCGCTGTTGGCCCACGACACGCTGATGACGTTCGGCTGGTTGAAGGTGAAGCGCTGCAGACCGGTGGTGGCGCCGTGGTGGATGGTTTCGGTCAGGCGAACACCGTCGGAAAAGGTGAAGGTGAAATCAACCGTGAACGCACGCGCCTGGTTGTAGACGTCGGCGATGTCGATCGATTGGAACTCGAACACATCACCCTGGAGGTGCCGCAGCGTGGTGGTGGTGTGGCTGTAGTTGTTGAACAGCGCCGCACCGCCGAAATCGGCCTGGCGCGCCGAGTGCGTGCCCCACACCCCGAGGTCGATCGGGTTGGTGCCGTTGGTGACCACGTAGCCGCCGGCCGTGTAGCGGGTGACGAACTGGTACAGATCGGCGTGCGCCAGATCGTCGAAGGTCAGGGTGGTGGCTTGTGCGCCCAGGCTGAACAGCGCAGCGGCGGCAGCAGGGATCACGCGTTGAAGCAGGAAACTCATGGGGGGCCTTGAAGGTGTGCGGTCGTGTTGGCGTGCACTTGCTGGTGGGCAGGCAGACAGACAGATAAACAGACAAGCCAGCAGTGCAACGTCAAAGGGACAACCCAAGAGACGCACTATGCGAAGTTGTGAGCGAGGTCACAACCCCCGGCTTGAGGGGGTGTTGGGAATAGCGCACGCGACCGTGGGCTCAGGGGTTGCTGACACCCGCCGCCACGTGCCCGGCAGGCACGTGTGCCGAAGCGTTTTCGATGTGCCCCGTCTGGTCGTCGAAGAAGAAGTCGGGCTCGAACTCGCGCAGGAATTCGCCTTTGGGCAGGCCGCCCAAAAACATCGCTTCGTCGACGTCGATGTTCCAGCCCATCAAGGTGCGGATCGCACGCTCGTGCGCTGGCGCGCTGCGCGCGGTGACCAGGGCGGTGCGCACCCGCATGCCGCTAGGCGCTTCGCGTTGCAAACGCTGCAAGGCCTCCAGCAAGGGCTTGAAGGGGCCGGCAGCCAAGGGGATGTCCGCCTGCGCGCGTTCATGGGCCTGAAAGGCATCCAGCCCACCGGACTGGTAAACGCGTTCGGCTTCGTCCGAGAACAGCACCGCATCGCCGTCGAAGGCGATGCGCACTTCCTGCGGGTGGGCGTCCGAGGCCCGTGCCGAATGGGGGTACACCCGGGCGGCCGGCACGCCGGCCGTCAACGCCGAACGCACATCGGTCTCGTTGGCCGACAAAAACAGGTTGGCGTGCAAGGGCTGCAGGTAGCGCCAGGGGGAACCGCCCCGGGTGAACACGCCGCGCTGGATCGGCAGCTTGTAATGCTGGGCCGAGCGGAACACCCGCATGCCCGAGACCGGGTCGTTGCGCGACAGGATCACCACCTCGACCAGCGGCGCATTGGCGTTGAACGCCAGCAGCTTGGTGACCAGCGAAAAAGCCACGCCCGGCTTGGCAGCGGTGTCCACGCGGTGGAGCTGCAGCTGCATGTAGGCGCGGTCGTCCGATGTCTCGAAGAGCTGGTTCTCCTCTTCGAAATCAAACAGGGCGCGAGAGGAAATGGCCACCACCAGTTGGCCAGCAAGCGTGATTGGCATGCGCGGGATCATAGAGGGTGTGCCGGCAGGAGGACTGACGGGAGGGGACGGAGCAGGCCGTAACCAGCTGTAAATCGCCCAGACGGGCGGGTTCCCCATTTCTTCGCCGAGCGATACTCTGCGGCTCGATCTCGGTCACCTGGTGGCCGCCGTCCCGTTGCCCGAAACCGCCGTACACCGACCTGGAGTCCGGAACATGTTCACAACGATGGAGTCAGCGCCCCCGCTGCCATGCTCGGCCCGGGCCGTTCTCGTTGGTGTCTCGCCATGAGTCCACTGCGCCCGTCCGGTGCACACGCCTGGGCTTCGCCGTGGCTGAGGCTGCTGTGGTGCGGATTGCTCTGGCTCGGCTTCCATGGGGCCAGTGCAGCACAACCCGTGGCCGAGCCCGCGTCCGCATCGGCCCAGCGCTTGCGCTTGGACACCGACGTTGCGGACATCGACGCCTGGCCGGTGTTGCAGATGTTGGCCGACCCCGAGGCCCGCCTGAGCATCCAGGGTGTCGTGATGCAGGGCCCTCAGTTCGTTCGCCCCACCACGCCCTACGCCAATCTGGGGGTGCGCCGTGAAGTGGTGTGGCTGAAGATCCCGTTGGACGTGCCGCGTGGCCAAGCCAGCCGTTGGATCCTGCGCCTCGATTACCCGCCCCTCGACCAGGTGGGCGTGTACCTGCTGACCGACGGCATGCTGATGGACTTCCAGGTCGTCGGCGACCACAAGCCCGCCAGTGAGCGGCCGCTGCCCGTGCGGCCGCACGCCGTGTCGCTGAACCTGCGTGAAGGGCACCATGAGGTGCTGCTGCGGGTGCAGACCGACAGCTCCATGCTGGTGCCGGTGCACTTCATGCGGCCCGACACCTTCTATGCCGACGAGAACAGTTTCCAGCTCGGCCAGGGCCTGATGACGGGCGTGGGTCTGTGCCTGGCGTTGTACAGCCTGCTGCAGTGGCTCAGCCTGCGCGACCGGATGTTTTTTTATTACGCCCTGTGCACCCTGGGCAGCACCGGCTTTTTCTTTTCCTGGTACGGCCTGGCGGCCCAGTACCTGTGGCCGAACAATGCCTACCTGGTCGACAACGGCCCGCCTTTGGCGGCGCTCGTGACGGTGATGGGCAGCATGCTGTTCATCGCGCGGGCCATGGGCGTGGCGCGCTGGAGCCTGGCCCTCGCCAATTTCATGCGCTTTCTGGCGCTCACCTGCCTGGCCACGATGGCCGGCTCGGTGGTGGGCCTGCTGGATTACCGCACCCTGGTGATGATCGCCAACGGCGGCGTGGCGCTGATGCTGGTGTTGATCGTGCCGGTGGCCTGGGTGCAGGCCCGCCGTGGCGACAAGGCGTCGCTCTACCTCTTCATCGGCTGGTCGGTGTACTCGGTGGGCATCGGCATGTCGACGGCGATGTTGCGGGGCCTGGTCGACATGAGCCCGTGGTCGCACTACGCCTACCAAACCGCCGCCATGTTCGAGATGCTGATGTGGCTGCGGGTGCTCAGCGTGCGGCTGAAAGAAATCCGCGTCATGGCGGAGCGCGCCGGGCGCGAGCGCGAGATGCTGCAATCGTTGGCCCACACCGATGCCCTGACCGGCCTGCCGAACCGGCGCTGCCTGCTGATCGAACTCGAAGCCGCCCTGGCGCGGTTGGGCCAAAGCCAATCCCTGGCGGTCTACCTGCTCGACCTGGACGGCTTCAAGAGCGTCAACGACCAGCACGGTCACGACGCCGGCGACGACCTGTTGATTGCCGTGGGTCAGCGCTTGCAGGGTGCCGTGCGCGGCAACGACACCCTGGCCCGTTTTGGTGGCGACGAGTTCGTCTTGCTGGCGCCCGAGGTCACCAGCGAATCGGCGCAGCAGCTGGGCGAAAAAATCCTGGCGCAGTTCGAGCAGCCCTTCGAGGTGCGCGGCCGGCAGCATGCGATCGGCCTGACCGTGGGCTATGCGCTGGCCCCGCGCGATGGCCACACCTCCACCAGCCTGCTGCGCTGCGCCGACCAGGCCATGTACAACGGCAAGCAGGCGGGCAAGCAGTGCGTGCGCAGCCAGGTGATCGGCGACGTCGTGCCGATCTGAGCCTTATCGGGCTCAGCGGCACGGGCATTGCGGGTGCCCCAGCTGGCTTGCTTTTCTTGGCCTTATTGCAGAAAGCCGATGCTGGATTTGCGCGCCCCAGGATCCGGCAGGTCGGCACACACCAGGTGATCGCGGTGCGCCAGTTTGGCGTTGCCGAACGCCGTCATCCAGGTGCGGCGCATTTCCCGGGGCGCCATCTCGCTCATGCGTTCCAGCACCTCCTCGCGCGGCTCGGCTTCGAAGCGGGTGCCCCAATCGTGGTCGGCGCGGATCGAGGCGTAAAGCTTGCGGGCAATGCGCCGCGCGGCTTCCTGGTCGGGTGCTTCCACCTCATAAACGTTCATGCGGTTCAGGATCGGGTCGGGAATCGAGCGCGCATCGTTGGCGGTGGCCACCCAGATCACCTGGCTGGCGTCGATCGGCACTTCCGCGTATTCGTCGGTGAAGCTGCCCGCGGTGTCGTGTTCGAGCAGGCTGTACAGCGCGCCCAACGGGTCGTAGGCGTGTTCGCCCCCTGCCTTGTCGATTTCGTCGACCACCATCACCGGGTTGGCGTACTGGCCGTCGACCAAGGTTTCGAACACCTTGCCAGGCCGTGCACCTTTCCATTGGCTCGACGCCCCCGACAGCACCCAGCCTGCGGTCATGCAGCTCATCGACATGAACCCCATGCCGGTGCCCAGGAGCACCGACAGGGCGCGTGCGAAATGGGTCTTGCCGATGCCGGGCGGACCCAACAGCAACAAGGGCGTGATCTCCAGCGCATCGCGGCTGTCTTCGCACAACGCCAGTTGCCGCCGCACGTCGTCCAGCACCTCTGAAAAATTCGGCAGGTCGTCGTAGAGGTGGTCCATCACCGGCAAGCCGGAGGGTTTGACTTGAAACCGCTCGGGGCCTTTTTCCAGCATGCGCTCGTAGGTGGAGCGCAAGCCTTCGTGTTCTTTCAGCGGCAATTTGTGCAGCTTGCGGTCCACTTCGTCAACGCGGTAGACGGAGCGCATGCGGGCGATGGGGATGCCGCTGCGGCCGGTGTGGGACACGGTGACCAACTCTTTAGACACGCCCATGTGAACCTCCAGAAGCGATGACTGCTGACTTTTTGCCTGTCTGTCTCTGCCATTCCAGCAGACTTGAATTTCACCAAACTCCGGAAAAGACCACGCATTGTCGGGTTAACGCAGCCACTGGTTCGGGTGACAGACCACCACCCCATCATGCACGCAGCGTGCCAGCTTGGCAGGGCCAGCGCTTGAACAAGCGGGCGAGTGTGGGTTCGGTCACACACCTGGCGTGACAACGCACCCGGCCCGCGTGGGCCGTCCGGGATGTTGGCAGGGTGGAGGCCAGCGCCGTGACCTGCCGTCGGCGTCGGGCACCAGGCTGTGGAACGACGTGTCTTACTTGACCCAGGTGTTCATCTGAATGATCGGCAGCAGCACCGCCAGCACGATCAGCATCACCACCATGCCCATGGTCACGATCAGCAGCGGCTCCAAAATGGTCGCCAGCTGCATGGCCCGGCGCTGCACTTCGGCCGACAGCTGCTTGGCCGCCCGCTCCAGCATCAGCGGCAGCTTGCCGGTCTGCTCGCCCAGCCGGGCGAACATGGCCAGCAGGCCGGGGAAGCGCTTTTTGCCCGCCAGGGCCGAGGCCAGGGGCGCGCCTTCGCGCACTTGCACCAAGGCCGCCATGGCGTCGGCCCGCATGGCACGGTTCGACAAGGTCTCGGCCGCGGCCTGCACCGCCTTCAGGATCGGCACGCCGGCACCGGCCAGCATGGCCAAGGTGCCCGCGAAACGCGCGGCGTTGTAACCCCGGGCGAGCCGACCGATCAACGGCAGGTTCAGCCAACCCGCATCGAAGCGCTCGCGGAAAGCCTCGTTGCGCAGCATGAACGACAAGGTGAAGCCGCCCGCCAACATGCCCAGCACCAGCACCCACCCGTGGTCGCGCAGGAAGGCGCTGATGGCCAGCATGGCCACCGTCAGCCCCGGCAGGGCGCGCTTGGAGCTGGCGAACACCGACGCCACCTGCGGCACCACATAGGTGACCAGGAAGACGACGATGAGGACCGCGATCAGGGAGACGATCGCCGGGTAGAGCGAGGCGGCCAACAGCTTGCCGCGCAGCGCCTGGCGTTCTTCCAGGTCGTCGGCCAGACGCTCCAGCACCTGGCCCAGCGCGCCGCTTTGCTCGCCGGCGGAGACCACGCCGCAGTACACCTCGTCAAACTCGCGCGGGGCACTGGCCAGGGCCCGCGCGAAAGGCGAGCCGGCGTTGACCTCTGCCCGCAGGTGCGCCACCAGCTCGCGTTCCTTCGGGTCTTCGGCTTCGTCGCTCAACGCGGTCAACGCCCGCTCCAGCGGCAAGCCGCTGCCCACCAAGCCGGCGAGTTGGCGGGTCCAGACCGCCAGGCCGGTGGTGCCGAACACGCGCCGCTTGAAGCTCACGTGGCTGCCCGCCTTGGCCGAGGACACCGGTGTGACCGACATTGGCACCAGCGCCTGAGCCCGCAATTGGGCCCGCGCCGACTTGGCGTTGTCGGCTTCCAGCAGCCCGGTGGTGGGCTTGCCGTTGGCGTTCAGGGCTTCGAACTTGTAGGCAGGCATGGGTGAGGAGGCAGTTCAGGCAGGCGGCGTTGGAGGTGCTTCGAACAAGGAAGAAAATCAGTCGCGCGTGACGCGCAACACTTCTTCCAGCGAGGTGATGCCTTCTTCAACCAGGCGCTCACCGTCCTCGCGCATGGAACGCAGGCCCCCTTGCTCGGCCGCCTTCATGACCTGGTTCTCCGAGGCCCTCGCATGGATCAGCGAGCGCACTTCGTCGTCGGCCATCATCAGCTCGTAGACGCCGGTGCGGCCTTTGTAGCCGGTGGTGCCGCAATGGGCGCAGCCCACGGGGTGGTAGCGGCCTTCGCCGTCGGGCCGCTTGCAGTGCGGGCACAGCTTGCGCACCAGGCGCTGCGCCAGCACGCCCAACAGACTGGAGCTGAGCAGGAAGGGCTCGACGCCCATGTCCGTCAGGCGGGTGACCGCGCTGGGCGCGTCGTTGGTGTGCAGCGTGGCCAGCACCAGGTGGCCGGTGAGGGACGCCTGGATGGCGATCTGCGCGGTCTCGAAATCGCGGATCTCCCCGATCATGATGACGTCCGGGTCCTGGCGCAGGATGGCGCGCAAGGCCTTGGCGAAGGTGAGCTCGATTTTCGAGTTGACCTGGGTCTGGCCGATGCCGGGCAGCTCGTACTCGACCGGGTCTTCCACGGTCAGCACGTTGGTCGTGCTGACGTCGACCTGGCCCAGCGACGCATACAAGGTGGTGGTCTTGCCCGAGCCGGTCGGGCCCGTCACCAGCACGATGCCGTGCGGCTGCTTGACGAGCTTTTGAAAGCGCGACAAGGTGTCGCCCGCCATGCCCAGGCCTTCCAGGGTGAACTTGGATTCCCCCTTGTCGAGCAGACGCAGCACTGCGCGCTCGCCATGCGACGAGGGCAGGGTGGACACCCGCACGTCCACCGCCCGCCCGCCAATGCGCAAGGAGATGCGGCCGTCCTGCGGCATGCGCTTCTCCGAAATGTCGAGCTCGGCCATGATCTTCAGGCGCGAGATCAGCGCCGCATGCAAGGCCTTGTTGGGCTGCACCACCTCGCGCAGGCCGCCGTCGACCCGGAAGCGCACCGAGCTGCTGCGCTCGTAAGGCTCGATGTGGATGTCCGAGGCGCCGTCCTTGGCCGCCTGGGTCAGCAAGGCGTTCAACATGCGGATGATCGGGGCGTCGTTCGAAGCCTCGAGCAAGTCTTCGATGGCCGGCAGCTCCTGCATCATGCGCGACAGGTCGACCGCGTTTTCCACTTCGCCGATCACCGTGGCCGCACTCGACTCGTTGCCGGCGTACACCGCCGCGATCCGGTTGGCCAGGGTGGCGGCCGACTCGTGCTCCAGCGCGTCGACGTCGTACAGGCGCACGACTTCGCTCAGGGTGCTCAGCTCGACCGCTTCGGTCGCCCAAAGCACCATCCGGTCGCCGTCGCTCTCCAGCAGGAGGGTGTGGGCCTTGGCGAAGCTGTAGGGAAGGGGGTGACGTGCGCCCATGGTGGTGCGGCCTTTGGGTTCAGCGGTTGAGGAGGGCCTCGGGCTCGCCGCGTTGCGACGAAGGCTTGGCTTTCAGATTGGGCTCGGGCGGGCGCTCGGGCAGCACCGGGCTCTCGTTGGTCGATTCGGGCATCAACAAGTTCCGGCGCGGCTGCGAATCCTGCTGCGTGGCGCGAATCATGTCGTAGCGGTCCATGGTCAAGGCGTCGGCGGCCTCCTGGGTGCGGATGACCACCGGGCGCAGGAACACCATCAGGTTCGACTTGCTGCGCGAACGGTTGTCGTACTTGAAGAGGTTGCCCATCACCGGGATGTCGCCCAGGCCCGGCACCTTGGATTCGCCGCCGCTGTATTCGTCCTTGAACAAGCCGCCCAGCACCATGATCTGGCCGTCGTCGACCACCACGGTGGCCTCAATCGCGCTCTTGTCGGTGATGATGCCGTCCGGGTTGGTGCGGTCGGCCACCGAGGAGTTCTCCTGGTAGATCGTCATGCGCACGGTGCCGGCCTCGCCGATCTGCGGCTTGACCCGCAGCGTCAGGCCCACGTCCTTGCGCTCGATCGTCGTGAACGGGTTGTTGAAGCCCGAACCGCTGGAGGTCGACGACCCGGTCTTGATCGGGATGTTCTGACCGATCACGATCTTGGCTTCTTCGTTGTCCAGCGAGATCAGGTTGGGTGTGGACAGCACGTTGCCGTCGGTGTTGGTTTCCAGGAAGTTGGCCAGCGCCGCCAGCGTGTAGACGCCGCCGATCTTCTTGATGTAGCCCACGTTCAAGCCACCGCCCGGCAGCGGCAACTGGCCGCCAGAGCCGGTGGCGCCGGCCGCACCGGCCGCCAGGTTGATGATGTTGTTTTGGGTGCCGAAGTTGGTGCCGGCCACCACGCCCGCATTGCCGCTGTTGCTGCGGCCCAGCAGGCCTTGCCACTGGAACCCGATCTCCGCCAGCTTGCGTGCGTCGACCTTGACGATCATCGACTCGATGTAGACCTGGGCGCGGCGCGAGTCCAGCTGGTCGATCACCGCGCGCAGCTGCCGGTACAGCGGCTCGGGGGCGGTGATGATGAGCGAGTTGGTCGACGGATCGGCCTGAATGAAGCCACCGGTCGACGGACCGGCCGAAGCGCTCACCGGCGCGGTGGCGGGCGTTTGCCCACCGCCCGCGGCCATGCCACCGGCGTTGTTGGGTTGCGCAGAGACGGATTGACCCAAACCGCCCCCTGCGCCACCGCCGCCGCCCGCACCGCTGCCATTGACCGAATACGCGGCCCGCAGCACGGTGGCCAGCTTGGTGGCATCTGCGTTCTTGAGGTAGACCACCCAGATGTTGCCCATGCCCGCACCGCCACCCAGGGTGGGTTGGTCCAGCTTGGCCACCAGGCTGCGAATGCTGGCCACACGTGCCGGGTTGGGTGCTTTGACCAGCAGCGAATTGCTGCGCGTGTCGACCAGCACCGAGATGCCGCCGCTGGGCCCGCCGGGTGCGGCACCCGCCGTGGCGGTGCCGTCCGACATCTTCTGCACCATGGCGGCAATGTCCGAGGCCACCGCGTGCTTCAACGGGATCACCTCCACGTCGCCGGCGCCACCCACGTCCATGCTGGCGATGATCTTGGCGATGCGCTGCAGGTTGTCGGCGTAGTCGGTGATCACCAGCGAGTTGTTGCCCGGGTTGGCGTTGATGGTGTTGTTGGGGCTGATCAAGGGCCGCAGCACCGGCACCAGGTTGTTGGCGTTCTCATGGTTCAGGGTGAAGATTTGCGTCACGATCTGGTCGCCTCGGCGCGACACTTCGCCCACCGAGACGGAGCCGGTTTGCAGCTTGGCGTCGGCTTCGGGCACGACCTTGTACAAACCGCCCACTTCCACCACCGCAAAGCCCAGGCCGCGCAATGCCGCCAGGTAGTTCAGGTAAGCCTCGCGCGGCGACAGCGGTTGCTCGCTGTACACCGTGATGTTGCCTTTGACCCGGGGGTCGACGATGAACTGCTGCTTCAGGATGGCGCCCATCGCCCGGCTCACGCCTTCGATGTCGGCGTTGACGAAATTCAGCGTGACGGGCTCGCCTTTGAACTTGCTCGAGGCGGGTGCCGGCTTGGTCTGCGCGAAGACGGGCGTGGTGCCCAGCGTCGTGCAGAGCAGGCTGGCCATCATCGCGGCGACCCACAAATTCGGCCGGCGGGTGAGGGGTGAATGCGTTTTCATGCTTATCCGATCGAAATAACAGAGCGCGCGCCGTCGCGTCGCCCGATGATGTTGAGCAGGTTCTGCAGCACCGCCTGGTCTTCCTCGCTGGACCGGGCTTCACCACGGAACCGAACGCCGCCGGCGCCCCACAGCCCGGAGCCCGAGAGCTGCAACGCCCCGGATTGGGTGCTCAAGGTCAAGGTGGAGCCGCCCGAGGCGGCATCGCCCCGCACGGTGAGCCGGTAGCTGCCCAGCGGTTGGCGGGTCGACAGGCGCGAGGACACGTCCACCAGGTCCAGGTCTGCTTGGCCCGTCACCAGCCAGCGGCCCTCGACCGATTCCACCGTCAAGCCCGACGAACTCAGGCGGGCCGTGCCCTGCAGCTGCAGCGTATTCCAAGGCGTGCCCAGGCCGGCCAGCCAGGCGCTGGGCCATTGGCCCACCGAGCCGGCCGCTGGCGGCACCAGGCTCACCCGCACCCGGTTCCAGCCCGGAGTCACCAGCAGGGACACCCGGCCGTTCAAACAGCAAGCCTGGGTGGCCTGCACTTCAAAGCCCACCCGGTGCATGCCGATGGTCCACTGGATGCGACCCGGCAAGGCGCTGGCGTCGCGGCTGTCTTTGCCGCCGGTCAGCAGCATGACGGCACTGCCATTCCAGATGGTGCCGCGGGCGTCCGCCAGCACCACGTGGTCGCTGGTGGCCGAGGCCACGCTGCGGGCCAGCCAGCTGGCTGGCGCGAAAGCGACGAGGCCGATCACCGCGCCCGCCACCACCCCGGCCAGCGCCCAGCGCCGCCCGGCATTGCGCGACTTGTCCCAGGCGATTTCCGCCAGGGTCGAATCCTTGAAATCGAGACCGGATTCGGTGGGGGCCCAGCGAGGCCGGGCGCGCCGAAAGCCCATCATGGTGTGCCTCCTCCAAAACTCAACAACAAGGTGCCAGAGTAGCCGTTGCCGGAACGACTGAGCTGGGCCTCCAAGGGACGGGCACGTGCCGCGCTGCGGACTTCGCTGAGCCAGTCTTTCAGGGCTTCAGGGCTGACGTTGGTCAGGGTCAGGGTGACGCGGTCGCCTTGAACCACCATGCGGCCCTGCTTGCCCAGCCGCTCGGTGGCCGACTGCAGCGAGGCCACAGCCTGGGTGGCCGACACCGGCGAGACGCCGCGCAAGTCGCGGCTTTCGCTGGCCATGCGGTTCATTTCCTGCAACTGCGCGTCCAGGCGGTCGAGTTCCAATGGGGCTTGTTGCACCGTTTGCCAGGCCGGCTGGATCGCCAACGTCCAGAACAAAAAGACGGCAGCGATCGCGGCCACCAGGCTCAAGGCCCGGCGTTCGCGCTCGCCCAAGGCCTGCCAGCGGCCGCGGGCCGTGGCCAGGGCTTGCTTGAGCCCGTTGTCAGAGGGAGACGTTGAGTTCACCGGCGGACTCCAGGGCGCAGGTTGGACAGGCTGGTGCGGCTCAAGGTGATGCGCCCCTCGGCCGACTCGACCTGCCAACCGGCAGGGCTGAGGCGGGAGCGGAACTGCGTCAGCTGCCCGTCGCTCCAGCCGGCGGCGGCCAGGCTCAGGCGGCCCCCTTTGAATTCAAAATTGTCGACTGGTGGCCGGTCGGCCGGCCAGGCGCTGGCCGCGGCTTGCAGCATGGGCTCCAGGTCGTTGTCGCCCGGCTTGCCGGCCACCGCCCGCAACGCCTGCAATTCACGCTGCATCTGCACGGGCGCGTCAAGCACAGCGCGCACCTGCGGGAAGGTGGCGGTCAGCACCCCGTCGGCCGCAGCGCTGCGTGCCTTGATTTCGGACTGCTGATGCCAGGCCCACAGGTTCAGGCCCAACACCTGCAGCACGATCAAGGTGATCAAGCCGGCCCGCACCGGCCGCCAACGCGGCGCCAGGAACAGCCGCCAGAAGTCGCCCGCAGCGCGCAGGCCTTTGCTCTTGCGGGCCAGACTGAACTGGCGCAGGTTCCACAGCGTGCGTGAGGCTTGCAGCAACCGGAACGACGCCGACATCACGTTGATCGGCATGCCGAGCCATTTTTCGGCTTCCATGGCCGCGCTCGGGGTGGTCGTCCAGCGGGTGCCGGGCGGCCCGGGCCGCGGCACCAGCGTGCGGGCCAGGGTGCCCTCCAGGCGCAACACCGCCACACCGCCTCCGTGCGACCAGCTCACCGCCACATCGGAGCCGCCCGAGTCTTCGATTTCGGCAAAGTGCCCACTGGGCACCTCGTCGGGCCAAATGGCCGGCACGACCCGGTCCACAAACACTTGGGAGCGTTCCAGGGCCAGCAACTCGTTGCGCAGCCAGGACAGGTGCACCGCGGCGATCCAGCTGGGTTGCCCGGCGGTGGCTTGGGGCTCCACCGCCAGCAGGGTGTTGTCCGCATCCTCCAGCAACAGTTCTTCCAGCACCCCGACCAGCGCCGCCGCCAGCCGCGACGCCGGCGCCTTGGGCAAGGTGATGCGGTGCCAGCCCACGTCGGTGTCGGCCAGCACGGCCACCACCGAGTCGGCCTTGGGCAGCAGGGCCGCGGCACAGCGCCCCTGCGACACCAGGGCGAAACCGTCCGTGGTGACGGCGTAGGTGTACTCGCGTTGGCCAGGATCGGGCTCAGGTGCGGAGCCTGGACTGCGGGCATGCAGCCGCTGTCGAGGCGGTATCTGGATGACAAGAACAGGCATGGCGGGGTGGGGTTACAGCTGAGATTGGGGTCTGATTGTAGGCACGCCATGGCCTTCAAAAGGCTTTGGAACGGTGTGAATCAATAACTTACAACTGCTTAAGCAGGGAAAGTCATGACATCAGGGGTCGCTGCGAAGGTTGAGCCGCTCGCGATAGACGGTTTTGATGTTCCGATAGTCCTTGCGGTGGATGAGGCTGCGCTCCTCGAGGACTTTGTCGTCCAGGCGCAACCGGCCCCTGATTTCAAAGTAGTTTGTCTGGTAGGCAATGTTGGGCATGGGTTCCAATTTGACGCTGGCAGACAAAACTTTCTTCAGATCTTCGGGGCCGCTCATCGGCGCACGCTGGCGAGCCTGGGTCATGCGCTCGGCCGTGCCCAGGTCCATGTTCTCGAACACCGCCACCAACACTTCACGCGGTGCGGTGTTCACGTTGACCGCTGTGGCCGCGGGCAGCAACGTCACGTAGGGCTCCATGCGCCGCAAGGTTTCCACCTCCAGCCCAAACCAGCGCAGCTGCATGACCGAGTGCGGATCGACCGTCAGCTTGGCGAGGTCTCGCGGTGCAGCCGCCTGCGCGGGGGATGGCGTCCCACCAGAAACAGCTTGCCCCGTTGGGGCTCCGCCCGGCAGTGGCGCCTGCGCCGCGTTCACAGGCGTGCTGTTGACCATCGCATTGGCAATCACCCCCGCCAATTCCGGCGAGATGTCGATGGTTTCGAACAAGCGCTGCAACACCTTCAATTCCTTGGGATCGAGCGTGCCCTGCCCGGTGACGAGATTGCGCAGGTTGTAGCGCGACTGGGCGTCGGTGATGCTGCCAGACAAAAAGGCCTCGGGCCCGTCTTCCTCGCTGTTGCTGTTGTTGTTCTTGTCCGCTGCCAAAAAGGTCGACAGACGCGCCTCGGCCAGTGGCACGGCCCAGGGCTCTCCCAGATGATCCGTCTTGCCTGCATTGCTGCGCGCGTCTTCGCGCAAGATCAGCCGCGCCCAATCCAGTGCACCGGCCAGGATCCAGTCCGACTGGGTCCGAGCGCGTTCGGCCGACTCCACCTGCACCGCACGCCACTGCTGCCACACCATGGCCGAGGCCATGGTGGTGATGAGCGCCACAATCATCATCGCCATCAGCAAAGCGGCACCCGTTTGACGGCCCGGGCCAGGCCGGGCTTCACAGATCCGCGCAGCGGCAGGCAAAACAAGCTGGGTCATCATTGCGGACCCCACTGAGGGCCGAGTTGGATGTCGCGGGTGAGCGAGCCCTGCATGCCTGTGCCTTCGCCAAACGTCAGCACCAGCCGCACGCCCTGAGGCAACACTTCGTTGTTCCCGCCGGCAGGCACCGCACCCTCGCCCGCGGAAGCACTGCCGACGTCCCCGCTGGACTGTGCATTGCTCCAGCTGTTGTTGCGGTAGAAATAAACCTGCCACTGCGCAATTCCCGTCACCGTGCGCAGCTGACCGGGCTCGGTGCCGACAAATTGCTGAGCGCGCTTCCAGGCATCTTCCAGGTCCTTGCTGCCCACCATCGGCAAGCTGGTCCAGCGCATCAGCTGCGACTGTCCCTGACGCTCGCTGGGCCGCATCGACCACACCACCAGCTGAAGCCCTTGTTCGGTGCGCCGCACCAGGCGCAGCGAATTGCCATCGAACTGCAACGGCCTCACCGCTGCGGCCGTGGGGCTGGACTGAAGGGACGCCAGGTCCTGTTCCCATTGCGCCAACACGGTGTTCAGGCGGAGAGTCTGGTCGAGCCGCGTCTGGCTGTAATCACGCGCCCGGGCGATGCCGTCCACGCCTTGCCAGGCCATCACGGCCAGGAACGACATGATCATCAGGGCCACCAGCACCTCGATCAAGGTGAAACCTCGCAGGTGTGGGTGTGGGCGGCGGATCGAGGGGACGCGTGGCATGCCGAAACAGCTTAAAAGCGCGACAGCACGGTCGACAAGGACAGCACCGGCTGCCCATCGGGGTTGAAAATCTGGGTGTCGACGCGCCGGAAGTTCGGGTTGGGCGTGGGGCGCACAATCAGCTTGCCGGTGTAGGCCGTGCCCAGCTGCTCACACGAAAAATCACTGTCCCCGACCGCCGGAAAGGTTTTGCCGCCCAAATTCAAGGCCGTCAGCTGGTTGTCAGCGCACCACTGGGCTTGGCTCACCTGCTCCAGGCGCACCGCGTTGTTGGTGAGCGAGCCGGCAGCCTGGATGCCCGCCGTCAGCGTCACCGCCACGATCGCCAGCGCCACCAGCACTTCCACCAACGTGAAGCCACGGGCTGCCGGGAAGCGCGACGCCAGTCGCAGGTTGGGGGGCAATCGGCTCACCTCAAGGCACCACCGTCAGCTCTTCGGTGCCCACCACGACGAACGGTCCCAGCCCGTCGGTCTGCAGCTTGATCCGTTGCCGGTCCAACCGCAGGCTGAGGGCTTGCGGTGGAATCAAGGGCTCCGGCCCCAGCACGATCGCTTTGAGCTCACCGAGCTCCGTCACCACGTCCGGCCCCAGCCAGCGGCTGGGCATGGTGTTGGACACGGGCAGCCCGACAAAGCGAAAGTCCGCTTGCACCTGGCCGTCGGGCGGCGTGCCGGCCTGAGGCACCCAGGTCACCGTCACCCCTGAAGCCCGCGACTCCGCACGTGCCGACTCCAGCAGCGCCACCAAGCGTGCGGCTTCGCGCTCAAGGCGCGAGGCCGCCGGGTCGCGCATGGCCAACGTCACCGTGGCGGCACCCACGGCGATCAGCGCCACGACCACCAGCAGCTCGATCATCGTGAACCCGCGAGACGCGGGTGACGGGGCAGGGTACGACATCAGGGGGTGTGCGCCGAAGCCGCGGCCGGGTTACTGCCACGAACCGACGTCGGCGTTGCGGCCTTCGCCGCGCGGCACGCCATCGGCGCCCAGGCTGTAGACATCGATCTCACCGTTGACGCCCGGGTTGGCATATTGATACGGGTTCTTCCAGGGGTCGGTGGGCAGCTTCTCCAGGTACGGCTTCCAATTGGGCGGGATGGTGCCGGCCGTCGGCTTGACCACCAAGGCCTGCAGACCTTGCTCGGCGCTGGGGTAGCGCTGGTTGTCCAGACGGTAGAGCTTGAGCGCTTGCATGAGGTTGTTGACGTCGGTGCGGGCGGCCGTCACGCGGGCATCGTCCGCCCGGTCCAGCACGTTGGGCACGATCAACGCGGCCAGCATGCCGATGATCACCAGCACCACCATCAATTCAATCAGGGTGAAACCGCGTTGGACGAGACCGGGGCGCCGGGCCCGGGAAGGTTGAGCGACAGGGAAGTGGGTCATTCCGAAAAATCCAGGGTGATATGGAGGTCGGTTGGGAAAATGGTTGCAAATGCGCAGGAGCGCCGAGCGACGGTTGGATGATAATCGTCCCATGTTGTTCCGAATCGCCTCTTTTCTGGTTTGGGCCGTCGTGGCGGCTGCTGCGGTGTTTTGGGCATTGCGCCTCACCGTGCGTCCGTATCCGGCACCGCCTTATGCCTTGAGTGAACAAGGCCCGCTGCTGGCGGGCGCCGATTTGTCACGCCTGTTGGGTGCCACGCCGGTCGCACCCCAGGGTGCCCCGGCCGCACCGCCGCCGGAAGCGTCTCGCTTCCAGCTCGCCGGCGTCGTGGCCCCCCGCACGCCCGAGTCGCCCCAGGGCGTGGCGCTGATCGCGGTCGACGGCAAGCCGGCCAAGCCGTTCAGCGTCGGCGCCAAGGTCGATGGCGATTGGGTGCTCCAGTCGGTGGCGCGTCGCTCGGTGGCGTTGGGCCCTGCGCAAGGCGCTCCCGCCGTGGTGCTTGAGATGCCCGTCCTGCCGGAGCCGGCCACCGGCCGGCTGTCCCCCCCGCTCAATCAGTGATGCCGGGTGCTTGACGCATCTGTTGCCTTTCGTAACCCGGGCTCGACCTGGGCGAAGGGGTTTTAACAACCCCTTGACGGCCTGGCACCTGTCCGGGCTCGACAGGTCCGCTCAAAGGGGGCCCGGCAAGGTGGGCCCCGGCTCTTCACCCTCGGCCACCTCGGTCAACAGCGCCGCGGCGCTGTTCAGCATCGGCCAGACCAGGGTCGTGCCGGTGCCGTCCACGCTTTCCATGCCCAACTCCAACATGGCGGCGCTGTTGAACAGCGCCAGCGCACGGTCCAGTCCGGGGTGGCTGTTGCTGCGGCTGAAGATGCAGTAATCGGCCACCGAGGGCGTGATGCGCGAGGCCACCATCAAGGCCGCCACCGCCGGCAGGCCATCCACCACAATGACGCTGCGCTTGCTGGCCACCACCAGCATCAAGCCGACCATCATGGCAATGTCGAAACCGCCCAGTGCGGCCAACACGTCCACCGGCTCCGACAACGCGCGATGGCGCTCCAGGGCCTGGCCCATGTGGGTGCCCAGCCGCACTTGAAGCGGTTGTTCCATGGGGTCCAGGGCGGGTGCCAGCAGGCCGCGCACGTCGATGCCCGTCAGGTGCGACAGCACCAGGGCCGCCGACTCGTTGGCGCCCACGCCCACGGCCGCGCAGGCCACCACATTGCCGTGCAGGGCGTCGCCAATCTCCATGCCGGCGCGGATGGCCGCATGGGCTTGTTCCACTTGCATGGCCGAGGTCAGGCGGGCGTTGCGGGTGCCATGGCCGATCTTGCGCAACATCAGCCGGGCGTGCGGCGCCAGGGGCTCGGCCATGCCCGCGTCGGCCACCCACCACTGCATGCCTTGAATCTGCGCAAACACGGAAAGCGCCAGCTTGGCACTGAGCAGCCGGTGCACGCATTCGCTGGTCGAGGGCACCAGGCCCTGCGGCAGGCCGTCGGCGGCCAGGCCATGGTCGGCCGCAAACACCATCAGCTGCGGGTGTTTCAACGTAGGCTTCAAAGAGTTTTGGATCAACCCGATGCGCACCGCCAACGCTTCCAGTTCCCCCAGGCTGCCCGTGGTCTCCGCCCGCCGCTTCAATTTGTCTCTCAGGGCCCGTTCCAACACCGCGTTGGACGTGGACGCACTGGGGGAATTGTTCAAAGACATGACGCCACTCGCAGAGTTTTCGGGTTCAACGCAGGAACAAACGATAGGCGGGATTGTGGGTCTCGTCCACGCAGGGGTAAGCGAGCGTTTGTAAGAAGTCTGCGAAGGCTGGGGCGTCGGCAGGCGGCACCTGGATGCCCACCAGGATGCGGCCGTAGTCGGCCCCCTGGTTGCGGTAATGGAACAAGCTGATGTTCCAGCCCGGGTGCATGGACGACAGGAACTTCATCAGCGCCCCGGGGCGCTCCGGGAAGATGAAGCGGTACAAGCGTTCTTCCTGCGCCAGCTCGCTGCGGCCGCCGACCAGGTGGCGCAGGTGGGTGAGGGCCAGCTCATCGTGGCTCAAATCCAGCGTCGGAAAGCCGTGTTGCGCCAAGTTGGCCGCGATGTCGGCGGGCTCATGGCGGTTCGCGGTCGTCATGCCCACGAAAACGTGCGCCTGAGCGGTGTCGGAGATGCGGTAATTGAACTCCGTCACCGACCGGGGGCCGACCAACTCGCAAAAGCGTTTGAAGCTGCCGCGCTCCTCGGGAATCGTGACCGCAAACAAGGCTTCGCGTTGCTCGCCCAACTCGGCACGCTCGGCCACGAAGCGCAGCCGGTCGAAATTCATGTTGGCCCCGCAGGTGATGGCCACCAGTGTTTGGCCTTGCAGGCCATGGGTCTCCACATACTGCTTGACCGCTGCCACGCCCAAGGCCCCCGACGGCTCCACGATGCTGCGGGTGTCCTGGAACACGTCCTTGATGGCCGCGCACACGGCGTCGGTGTCAACCAAAATGAAGTCGTCGACATACTGACTGGCCAGCCGGAAGGTTTCCTCTCCCACCTGTTTGACGGCGGTGCCATCGGCAAACAAGCCCACGTCGGTCAACGCCACACGGTGGCCCGCGGCCACCGAGCGCGCCATGGCGTCGGAATCGGTGGCTTGCACCCCGATCACCTTGATTTCCGGCCGAATGGCTTTGATGTAAGCCGCCACCCCGGAAATCAACCCGCCACCCCCCACCGCCACGAACACAGCGTGGATCGGCCCTGGATGCTGGCGCAGGATCTCCATGGCGATCGTGCCTTGGCCCGCAATCACGTCCGGGTCGTCGAACGGGTGCACGAACGTGAGTTGGTGCAGTTGTTCCAAGTGCAGCGCATGCGCGTAGGCATCCGAGTAGCTTTCGCCGTGCAGCACGACTTCACCGCCCAGCGCACGCACCGCGTCGGTCTTCACCGGCGGTGTGGTCACGGGCATGACCACCAAGGCACGGCATCCCAGGCGGCGTGCGCTCAGAGCCACACCTTGGGCATGGTTGCCGGCCGAGGCGCAAATCACCCCTTGGGCCAATTGCGCGGGCGACAGGCAGGCCATCTTGTTGTAAGCCCCGCGCAACTTGAAACTGAAGACAGGCTGGGTGTCTTCGCGCTTGAACAAGACCTGGTTGTTCAGCCGGTGCGACAGGTTTCGCGCCGGCTCCAGGCTGGTTTCAATTGCCACGTCGTAGACCCGTGCGGTCAAGATCTTCTTGAGATAGCCCAGCAAATCCAGTGGAACGGCAGGCAGGCCAAGGGGGGGCGACGCAGAAGGTGGGGAGGCAGGCATGACGACCAAGGCTCGTGGAAAGACACAGCGCAGCGCATCATACGGGGCACCCCATCGCCGCACGGCGCCAAAAAAAACCCAAGGCATGAAGCCTTGGGTGAATCCACCTTTTGAGGAGGTGGAGGAGACAAGCGGTGAGCCGGTTGCCCGGCCCATGAAGACCAGTGTAGTCCTGCCCATGTTGCGCTGCAACATTTTCTCGAGATGACAAAATCAAGGTTTTGGAGAGCGACATGGAATGCACGCTGCATTGGCAATCCCCGGCTGGCATGGTGTTTGTGGCTGAGACGGGAAGTGGTCACCTGATCACCATGGACGGTGCGCCCGATGGGGGCGGACGGAATCTGGCCCCTCGGCCCATGGAGACCGTGCTGGCTGGCACGGCGGGTTGCACCGCCTATGACGTGGTGTTGATCTTGCAAAAAGGGCGGCATGCCGTCAGTGGGTGCCAAGTCAAGGTGACCTCGCAGCGGGCGCCCACCGATCCCAAGGTGTTCACACAGATCCACATGCACTTTGTCGTCACCGGTCGCGGCATCCCTGCCACGGCGGTGGAGCGGGCCGTGGCACTGAGCCATGAGAAGTACTGCTCCGCCAGCATCATGCTGGCGAAAACAGCTCAAATCACCACCAGCTTCGAGCAAGCCGAGGCCTGAACGGGCGCCCGGGCCGGTGTCAAACCCAGTGCGCGGTGGTCGTCATGACCTTGGCGGTGGCCCGCATCACGTGCTGCACAGCTTTCGGCACCGCCTGGGCGCCCGCCTCCTCGGCCTGGACGGCATGGTGCGCCTCGTCCCGCTTCATCTGCGCCACGATGGCGCGTGAGGCCAGGTCGTTGGCGGGCAGGCGCGACAGGTGCTCGTCCAGGTGCGCCTCGACCTGACGCTCGGTCTCCACCACAAAGCCCAGGCTCAGGGCATCGCCTGTTCGCCCGGCCAGCCACCCCAGCGCAAACGACCCGGCATACCACAAGGGGTTCAGCCAGGAGGTGTGCGTTCCCAACGCTTCAATGCGCTGCTGCGTCCATGCCAAGTGGTCCTCCTCTTCTTGCGCCGCCGCTTGAAAGTGAGCCTTCAACGCCGCCGTGGGCGTGGCCAAGGCTTGTGCCTGGTACAGCGCCTGGGCGCACACCTCGCCCACATGGTTGACGCGCATCAACGCACCCGCCAGGCGGCGCTCGGGCTCCGTCAGCGCTGTAGCGGGGTGAGGAGCTGCAGGCTGAGGGCGCCGTGCCTGCGGACGGCCCCACAGCGTGCGCAAGGCGCCATCCACTGAGGCGAGCAGCCGATCTGAGTGACTGAAATGACGCATTAAAAAAGTCCTGATGTCAAAAAACAACACGCCGAGCCCACGCTGTGCGGCTCGCTGAGGGACGTGGCTTGGTTGCAACGATTAAACCCTTTTCAGGCCGAAAAACTTTGCACCCCCCCAAGCGTTCTGTTGCAATCGCGGCAGCTTCCCAAACGGAGGTTGGCCGAGAACAACGTCAAAGGCGTGCTTTGGGCCCCGAATTTAACCTTGGAGAAAATCGCAATGAAGAAGACTTTGATTGCTCTGGCCGTGCTGGCCTCGTCTGGCGCCGCCATGGCTCAATCCACGTTCACCCTGTACGGCATCGCTGACGTCAATGTCGAGCGTCTGGACGGTGCCTCGTCCGTCAACCGCATCAGCTCGGGTGGCCTGAACGGTTCGCGTTGGGGCCTGCGTGGTTCCGAAGACCTGGGTGGCGGCCTGAAGGCTGTGTTCACCCTGGAAAGCGGTTTCGGCATTGACGAAGGCGT
>JAZKHH010000241.1:21148-25448 GCA_040385465.1 Pseudomonadota bacterium
AGCGACACCAAGATCCTGGGCCTGCAAGCCGCCTTCCCATTCGGCGCCTTCACGGTCACCCCTGGCTTCGCCGTGGCCAAGGACCTGGCTGGCAGCAACAGCGGCGCTACCGCTGCTCAAGACGATGCCAAGTTCCTGACCTTGCAAACCACGTATGACCTGTCCAAGCGCACCTCGTTGTACGCTTTCCTGACGTACGTCGACAACGACACTGGCATCGCCAAGGGCTTCAACAGTCCTGTGGCCGACGACAGCTCCAACGGCATCGCCCTGGGTGTGCGTCACCGCTTCTGATCGAGCGCAGGTCGTCTGACCTGCTTCGACTCAGTGCTGATAAAAAGCCGCCGTGCGCAAGCCCGGCGGCTTTTTTGTTTCGCCAGGGAAACACCCCGGGTTAAATCCGTTGCATTGCCCTGAAGGGCCATCGCAAAATCAAGGGCTTCGTCCTCACAACGGGAGACAAAATGAAAAAAGCAGTCATGTTGGGATTGGTCCTGGTCGGTTCGTCGGCGCAGGCGCAGAGCTTGCAGCTCTATGGCTTGGTCGATGCGGGTGTGTCGCACATGTCCGGCCTACGGGGTGGCTCGGTCAACCAGATCAACAGCGGCATCATGGAGGGGTCGCGTTGGGGCTTGCGCGGCCGAGAAGATCTGGGTGGCGGCTATCAAGCCATTTTCACGCTGGAAAGCCGCGTGGAACTGGACACGGGCACCAGCACCAACCGTCCCGTGACCGGCACCCAGTTGCCCGATCGCGTGTCGACACCGGCCGCCTTGGGCCTGCCGGACACGCCCGTCACGCGCGCCACGGTCACGGCCATCGGCGCCCAACTGGCCAATACAGAGTTCGGGGTCAACATCCCGGGCCGCCTGTTCGACCGCCAAGCCTTTGTGGGCCTGATCACACCGTTCGGCGCCTTCTTGGCCGGGCGTCAGTACACCCCGGCTTTCGAAGTGGCGGCGCAGTTCGACATCTTCAACCTCGCCACGGCCGCTTCGCCTCAGCAATTGGTGGCCTTTCCCACGGGCGTGGACATTCGCCTGTCCAACTCGGCGGCCTACCGCATCGAGAAGAACGGCTTTACCGGCAGCATCGTGGCGGCCGCCAGTGAAGACTCCACGGTCACGGGCCGTTTCATCGGTGCTGGCGGCATGTACAAATCAGACCGCTTCGCGGCTGGCCTGGCCTACAACACCCGCAACAACGAACTGGGCGACAAGTCGTTGACCAACACCGTCGCCGGCGCGTCGTTGAACCTGGGCTCCGGCACGTTCAGCACCGAGATCAACCTGATCAAGGACGACAATCCTTCGGGCTTGTCGGCCGTGCCCGCAGCGCCGCTCAACTTCCGAGGCGCCTTTTTCAATGCGCTGCGGCAGGATGCACGCCTGTTCCACATCGGCTACCGGCACATGTTCGGGGCCAACAGCCTGGCGCTGGGTTACAACCATCTGGACGACAAGCGCCCTTCGAACGCCGACGTGGCGTCTTATGGTGCCGCCTACACCTACGTGCTGTCCAAGCGCACCGACCTGACCGCCGCAGTGGCCCACCTCGACAACAAGGAGCGCGGTCAGTTGGCGCTTGGGGGCAATGGCTACCTGGGTGGCGTGTCGGAGCGGGCGGGCCAGGACGTCAACAGCGTCTCTTTCAGCATCCGCCATCGCTTCTGACGCACGCGTCTGAGGCACGCACCGGGCGCGATGTCGGCGCTTGAATCCAAAGGGTCCGCAGGCGTTGCGGGCCCTGTTTTTTTTGGAGGCAAGGGTTGCCTCTTCATTGTCTTCCCAGGAATTTCATGCCGGCCACGCCCGCGATTTCATTCGATCAGGTCAGCAAATCCTTTGAGGGGCCGCGCGGCAAACTCCAAGCTTTGGACGGCGTGAGCTTCGACATCCAGCCGGGCGAATTCTTCGGGCTGTTGGGGCCCAATGGCGCGGGCAAGACCACCTTGATCAGCATCCTGGCGGGCTTGTCCCGGGCCACGGCCGGGCGGGTGCGGGTGCTGGGCCATGACGTCGTGACTGACAGTGTGGCCGCACGCCACAGTTTGGGCATCGTGCCGCAAGAGCTGGTGTTCGACCCGTTTTTCAGCGTGCGCGAGAGCCTGCGCATCCAGAGCGGCTACTTCGGCATCCGTGCCAACGGCCCCTGGATCGACGAATTGCTGGAAGGTCTGGGCCTGGCGGACAAAGCCGACGCCAACATGCGCCAGTTGTCCGGGGGCATGAAGCGCCGGGTGCTGGTGGCCCAGGCCTTGGTGCACAAGCCGCCGGTGATTGTGCTCGACGAGCCGACCGCTGGCGTCGATGTCGAGTTGCGGCAAACCTTGTGGCAGTTCATCGCGCGTTTGAACAAAGAAGGGCGCACCGTGCTGCTGACCACTCATTATTTGGAGGAGGCCGAAGCCCTGTGCGGCCGCATCGCCATGCTCAAGCAAGGGCGGGTCAAAGCCCTCGATCACACATCGGCCCTGCTGGCCGGCCGGGCCAGCACGATGTTGCAGTTCAAGCTGCAAGGCAGCTTGCCAGCCTCTTTGGAGAGCGCCTCACGGGTCACCGGGCGCATCGTGCAGATCAAGGTCAAGGACGCGGCCGAGGTGGAGTCGGTGCTGGGGCTGCTTCGGGCGGCCGGCTGTGGTGTGGACGACCTTGAGATCGGTCGGGCCGACCTGGAGGATGTGTTCCTCGAGATCATGCGCAGCGGCGATTCGCCGAAGGTGTCGGCATGAACCGCGGTGTGTTGGCGGGTGCGCGCACGCTGCTCTACAAGGAAGTGCTGCGCTTTTGGAAAGTCAGTTTCCAGACCGTGGCCGCTCCGGTGCTGACGGCGGTGCTGTACCTGCTGATCTTTGGCCATGTGCTCGAAGACCACGTGCGGGTCTATGAGCGGGTGAGCTACACCAGCTTTCTGATCCCGGGCCTGGTGATGATGAGCATGCTGCAAAACGCCTTTGCCAACAGCAGCTCCTCACTAATCCAGAGCAAGATCACCGGCAACCTGGTGTTCGTGCTGGTCACGCCGCTGTCGCACTGGGCCTGGTATGTCGCGTACGTGGGCGCTGCGCTGGTGCGTGGCGTGGCCGTGGGCGCGGGGGTGCTGCTGGTGACGTGCTGGCTGGCGCCGCTGCAGCTGGCGCAGCCCGGGTGGGTGCTGGTGTTCACCGTGCTGGGATGCATGATCATGGGCAGCCTGGGCTTGATCGCCGGGCTGTGGGCAGAAAAATTTGACCAGATCGCCGCCTTCCAGAATTTCGTCATCCTGCCCATGACGTTCTTGTCGGGGGTTTTCTACTCCGTGGCCAGCTTGCCGCCGGCATGGCAGGCGATCAGCCACTGGAACCCATTTTTCTACATCATCGACGGCTTTCGCCGGGGGTTTTTCGGGGTCAGTGACGTTTCGCCTTGGTTTGGGCTGGCGGTGGTCAGCGCCAGCTTTTTGGGTCTGGCCGCGCTGTGCCTGCACCTGCTCAAGACCGGATACAAAATTCGCTCGTAGCGAATGACGGGCGGGCCAAGCGCACCCGCGCCTGGCATTTGGCCGAAGACCAGGCCTGGGCGAGGCCAGGCCGGTTCCGCCGTACTGGGGGAATGGCGGATAATTTGCCCATGGAAAACCCCAGCCCCGCCGACGTCCAGCACTTCATTGCCCAAGGCTTGCCTTGCGAACACCTGCAGGTGGAGGGCGATGGCCGCCATTTTTTCGCCACCATCGTGTCCACCGCGTTCGAAGGCGCCAACCGGGTGGCGCGCCACCAGCGGGTCTATCAGGCCCTCGGCGATAGAATGCGCGAGCAGATTCATGCCCTGTCCATGAAGACCCTCACCCCTGCCGAGTGGGCGGCCTTGCCCCCTGCGGCGTCCCCGCACCACTGACCGTTTTTTGTTCGCTTGCCACCGCCCGCGGTGGCCGCCGTGCCGAGGCAGCCCACGGCCTTGGCGACAACGCACACGGTGGTGGGCTCCCTGTCTTGTTCGCTCCTTTTGCATCTTTTGCCCATGGACAAACTCTTGATTCGCGGTGGCCGGACTTTGTCAGGCGAGGCGACCATCTCTGGCGCCAAAAACGCCGCCTTGCCGGAACTGTGCGCAGCGCTGCTGACGCCGGAGTCGGTCACGCTGAGCAACGTGCCGCAATTGCAGGACGTGCGCACCATGCTCAAGCTGCTGCGCAACATGGGCATGACGGAAAATACCGACCCGGTGGCGCCGGACCGGCTGACGCTGAACGCCGAGCACATCACCTCGCGCGAGGCCCCTTATGAGTTGGTGAAGACCATGCGGGCCTCGATCCTGGTGCT
>JAZKHH010000241.1:25548-27629 GCA_040385465.1 Pseudomonadota bacterium
GCCGCTCACCACATCGTGCCGGACCGCATCGAGACCGGCACCTTCCTGTGCGCCGTGGTGGCCGCAGGCGGCGACGTGCTGCTCAAACGCACCCGCGCCGAGCACCTGGACGCGGTGATCGAGAAACTGCGCGAAGCGGGCGCCGTCATCGAGGGCGGCCCCGACTGGATCCGCGTGCGGCGCGACGGCCCGCTGCAGTCGGTGAGTTTTCGCACCAGCGAGTACCCGGCGTTTCCCACCGACATGCAGGCGCAGTTCATGGCCGTCAATTGCGTCGCACAGGGCTCGGCCAAGGTCACCGAAACGATTTTTGAGAACCGCTTCATGCACGTCAACGAGCTGACCCGGTTGGGTGCGCGCATCGAGGTCGACGGCCACACGGCGGTGATGCACGGGGTGCCGCAATTGTCCGGCGCCATCGTGATGGCCACCGATTTGCGGGCTTCGGCCAGCCTGGTGATCGCGGGCCTGGTGGCCCAAGGCGAAACAGTGGTCGACCGCATCTACCACCTGGACCGCGGCTACGAGCAGATGGAGTCCAAGCTGCGCGGCATCGGCGCCGACATCGAGCGGATCCGGTGATGACGATGCTGACCCTGGCCCTGTCCAAAGGACGGATCTTCGACGAGACCCTGCCCCTGCTGCGTGCAGCGGGCATCGAGGTGGCCGAAGACCCCGAAGCCTCGCGCAAGCTGATCCTGGGCACCAACCGGCCCGACGTGCAGGTGGTGCTGGTGCGCGCGTCTGACGTGCCCACCTACGTGCAATACGGCGGGGCGGATTTGGGGGTGACCGGCAAAGACACCTTGATCGAGCACGGGGGCGACGGGCTGTACCAGCCGCTCGACCTCGGCATTGCCCGCTGCCGCATGAGTGTGGCGGTGCGGGCCGACTTTGACTATGCCGCGGCGGTGCGCCAGGGCTCGCGCATCCGCGTGGCCACCAAGTACACCCGCATTGCGCGTGAGCACTTCGCCGACAAGGGCGTGCACGTGGACCTCATCAAGCTGTACGGCTCGATGGAGCTGGCGCCCCTGACCGGTCTGGCCGACGCCATTGTCGACCTGGTGTCGAGCGGCAGCACCTTGCGTGCCAACCACCTGGTCGAGGTTGAAGAAATCCTGCCGATTTCTGCGCGCTTGGTCGTCAACCAGGCGGCCTTGAAGCTCAAGCGCGAGCCGCTGCGCCAGATCATCGATTGTTTTGCGCGGGCGGTTGCCGCAGCACCCTGAACGACACGGAGTGGAGATTTCCATGAGCAGCACCCCCGTTCGCATTCGCCACCTGGCCACCCACCAGGCCGATTTCGAGGTCCAGTTTCAGCGCCTTCTGCACTGGTCGGCCGAAGCCGATCTGGCCATCGAAGACCGGGTCACCGAAATCCTGGCCGACGTGCGCCAACGTGGCGACGCGGCACTGCTCGACACCACCCGCCGCTTTGACGGGCTGACGGCCGAGCGGGTCTCGGACCTGGAGATCTCGGCCGCCGAATGCCAGGCGGCATTGGAAGGTTTGCCCGCCGCCCAGCGCACCGCGCTGCACACCGCCGCCGAGCGGGTGCGCCGCTACCACGAGCACCAGTTGGCGGTGTGCGGGCAGTCGTGGTCCTACCGCGATGAAGACGGCAGCCTGTTGGGCCAGAAGGTCACGCCGTTGGACCGCGTCGGTGTCTACGTGCCGGGCGGCAAGGCGGCCTACCCGAGCAGCGTGTTGATGAACGCCTTGCCGGCCAAAGTGGCCGGTGTGGGCGAGATCATCATGGTGGTGCCCACCCCGCGCGGCGAGCGCAACGCCCTGGTGCTGGCGGCCGCGGCGGTGTGCGGCGTGGACCGTGTCTTCACCTTGGGCGGCGCCCAGGCGATTGCCGCGCTGGCTTACGGCACGGCCACCGTGCCGGCGGTGGACAAGATCACCGGCCCGGGCAACGCCTACGTGGCCAGCGCCAAGCGCCGCGTGTTCGGCAAGGTGGGCATCGACATGATCGCCGGCCCCAGCGAAATCCTGGTGTTGTCCGACGGCAGCACCCCGGCCGACTGGGTGGCCATGGACCTGTTCAGCCAGGCCGAGCACGACGAGCTGGC
>JAZKHH010000242.1:0-4046 GCA_040385465.1 Pseudomonadota bacterium
TGCGGCCGGCGGTGGTCACCCGATTCCCTCCCCCCATTTGCGCCCAGCGCGGGCATCGGCCTTTTGGCGCCGGTGCCACAGGAGCTTTCCATGAGCAAAAAAGTTTTCATCAAGACCTTCGGCTGCCAGATGAACGAGTACGACTCGGACAAGATGGCCGACGTGATGCACGCCGCGCAGGGCTACGAGCCCACGCAGGATGTGGAGGAAGCCGACCTGATCCTGTTCAACACCTGTTCGGTGCGCGAGAAGGCGCAGGAGAAGGTGTTCAGCGACCTGGGGCGCGTGAAGCACCTCAAGGACAAGGGCGTGCTGATCGGGGTGGGCGGCTGCGTGGCGAGCCAGGAAGGCGCCGAGATCATCAAGCGTGCACCCTACGTGGACGTGGTGTTCGGCCCGCAGACGCTGCACCGCCTGCCCGAGCTGCTGAACCAGCGCGCGCGCCTGGCGGTGCCGCAGGTGGACATCAGCTTTCCCGAAATCGAGAAGTTCGACCACCTACCGCCGGCCAAGGTCGACGGTGGCTCGGCCTATGTTTCCATCATGGAAGGCTGCTCCAAGTACTGCAGCTACTGCGTGGTGCCGTACACGCGCGGCGAAGAGGTGAGTCGTCCGTTCGACGACGTGCTGGTGGAGGTGGCGGGCTTGGCCGATCAGGGTGTGAAAGAAGTGACGCTGCTGGGCCAGAACGTCAATGCCTACCGGGGCGCGATGGGCGACACCGGGGACATCGCCGACTTCGCGCTGCTGCTCGAATACGTGGCCGAGATCCCGGGCATCGAACGCCTGCGCTTCACCACCAGCCACCCCAACGAGTTCACGCCGCGCCTGATCGAGGCCTACGGCAAGATCCCCCAGCTCGTGAACCACCTGCACCTGCCGGTGCAGCACGGCAGCGACCGCATCCTCATGGCCATGAAGCGCGGCTACACCGCCATGGAATTCAAGAGCACGGTGCGCAAGCTGCGCGCGATCCGCCCCGAGCTGGTGATGAGCAGCGACTTCATCGTCGGCTTTCCAGGCGAGACCGACGATGACTTCGACAAGATGATGAAGCTCATCACCGACGTGGGCTTCGACACCAGCTTCAGCTTCATCTTCAGCCCGCGCCCGGGCACCCCCGCGGCCAATCTGGCGGACGACACGCCCTACGCCGTGAAGCTCAAGCGCCTGCAGCATCTGCAGGCCACGATCGAGGAGAATGTGCGCCGCATCAGCGCCAGCCGTGAAGGCACGGTGCAGCGCATCCTGGTCGAAGGTGCTTCGCGCCGCTCCAGCACCGACGTGCCCGAGCTCATGGGTCGCACCGAGTGCAACCGCATCGTGAACTTCCCCGGCGGCCCGCTGGCCGATCGCCTGGTGGGTCAGATGATCGACGTGCGCATCACCGAGGCACGGCCGCATTCGCTGAGAGCCGAAGTACAACCCACCCCCGCCGCGCTGCGCGCGACCCCCTCGAGGGGGCAACACCAGCGGCCCGGCGGAGCCGGCTCCGCGGTGTTACTGGACTGAGCAGCCTTTGTGAGATCGCTGCGCTTTTCGTTCCCGCAACTGCTGCTGGTCGCGTTCCTGCTGATCGGCTTGCTGCTGGGCGCGGCCGCCCTGCGCGCGCTGTTTTCGCTGGAGGCCTTGATGGCTCAGAGCCGCGAGAGTGCCGCCCAGGCCATTGCGCTGTCCACCGCGGCCCAGTCCTTGTCCGAACGCAGCCTGACCATGGAGCGCGCCGCGCGCCAGTCGCTGGTGCTGCGCGACAACCAGCTGCGCCAGCGTTTCACAGAAGCCGCCGGCAATGCGCGTGACATCCTCAAGCGCCTGGAAGACAACGAACTGCCGCCCGAGTTCTCCACCAACTGGCTGGAGCAACTCACCGTCGTCACCGGACTGCTTGATGGTCCACCGGAGACCGCGCTGGACCGGGAACGCGAAGTTGCACGGGCCTTCCGGGAAATCGACGGGCACAGCGCTTCCATCGCGCAGAAGGTGCAGTCCATCATCGGCACGCGCAACGAGACGCTGCAGGCACGCTTCGAGACCAGCCGCCAGGAACTCACCCAGCAGGTGCTGGGCTCCATCGCCGTGGCCGCCGTGATGGCGCTGGGCTTCGGCTTGTGGCTGGCCCGCCCGTTCAAACGAATCGAGAGGGCTATTCAGGGTCTGGGCGAAAACAGGCTCGACGTGCCGATCGACATTGCCGGACCGTCCGACGTGCGCCGCGTGAGCCAGCAACTGGACTGGCTGCGCCTGCGCCTGACCGAGCTCGATGCAGACAAGGCGCGCTTCCTGCGTCACATTTCGCACGAACTCAAGACACCGCTGGCCTCGCTGCACGAAGGTGTGGCGGTGCTGGGCGACGGCGTGGCCGGCGCGCTCAATCCCAACCAGGCCGAGGTGGTCAACATCCTGCAGCACAACACCCTGATGCTGCAGCACCAGATCGAAGCGCTGCTGCGCTTCAACGCGGCGGCGTTCGAGGCGCGGCAGCTCAAGCGCGAGCAGACCGATCTGATGGCCTTGCTGGAAGACCAGATCGACGCCCAGCGCCTGCACTGGCAGGCATTGGGGCTGACCGTGCGCGCCGAGGGCGTGCCGGTGTTTCTGCCGGTCGACCGCGAGAAGATCGCCTCGGCCGTGGGCAACCTGCTGTCCAACGCCATCCGCTTCTCGCCCCACGGCGGCGTGATCCGCCTCGTGCTGCTGGACCTGCCCGGACGCGCCAGCCTGGACATCATCGACCAGGGCCCCGGCGTGGCCGAGGCCGACCGCGACCGAATCTTCGAGCCCTTCTACCGGGGCGAACGCCAGCCTCAGGGCGCCGTGCGCGGCACCGGCATCGGTTTGTCCATCGTGCACGAGTACATTGTTGCCCACGGTGGTCGCATCAACCTGCTGCCCCAGCGCCAAGGCGCCCATTTCCGTATCGAACTTCCCCATGCGAATTAGTTTTTCCGCCGTTTCAATGGCGTTCCTCGTCAGCGCTTGCGGCACCACGCCACCACCGCCGGCCCAGGCGTCCGTGACCACCCTGATCACCGCGCCAGTGTCAGCATCCGCGTCCGCGCCCCAGATTCTGGTGGTCACACCGGTGCAGGCGCCTTCAGTCACGTCGCCCGAGGCCTTGAACACCCAGGCACCGCCCTTGCCCGATGTGGTCACGGCCCTGCTCACCTACTCGGAGCGCCTGCGCCAGCTCAACACCAACGACCTCGCCGCCGAAATCGCGGTGCAGGGCGACCCGGGCAATGCGCCACTGCGGCAAATGCAACTGGCCCTCGCCCTGATGCACATGCCCCAGGCAGCGGACACGGCTCGTGCGCTGGGCCTGGTGCAACGGGTGGTGGGCAGCGCGGCGCCCGAGGCCACACCGCTCAAGCCACTGGCGCGTTTGCTGGCCCACCAGTTGACGGAGCAACGCCGGCTGGAAGACGGCCTGGAACGCCAGGGGCAGCAACTGCGCGAAAACCAGCGCCGCATCGACCAGCTCAACGAACGCCTGGAAGCCATGCGCGCGATCGAACGCAGCCTGACCACCCGCCCGCCTGCACCCGCTCGCCCCCCCGCTGCGCCATGACGTCCAACTCGCCACGCGCGCGCCTGCTGGTCGTCGACGACGACGCCGACATGCTGCGCCTGCTGGCGATGCGGCTGGGTTCGGCGGGCTACCACGTCACCTCGGTCGGCTCGGCCGAAGCGGCGCTCAGCCAGCTCGACATCGAGCGCCCGCAGCTGGTGCTCTCCGACGTGCGCCTGCCAGGGAAAGACGGGCTGGCGCTGTTTGACGAGATCCGCAAGCGCCATCCCTCGCTGCCGGTCATCCTGCTGACCGCGCACGGCACGATTCCCGACGCGGTGGAGGCCACGGCGCGCGGCGTGTACACCTACCTCACCAAGCCCTACGACGCCAAGGAGCTGCTGGAGAAAATCGCCCAGGCGCTCGCGCTCGGCGCCCCGGCGAGCCAGAGCACGCACATCGACGAAGCCTGGCGCAGCGAGATCGTGAGCCGCTCCAACCGCATGGCCGACCTGCTGGCCGAAGCGCGCATGGTGGC
>JAZKHH010000243.1:0-9245 GCA_040385465.1 Pseudomonadota bacterium
ACCCGCACGGTGAACTCGGTGCCGTCCACCATGGCGTTCAGGTACGGTGTGATCACACCGAACCGTTTGGTGAAGCGGGTCAGCACGTGCAAGGCGCCCTGCACCAAGCCCAGCTCGGACGCTTTCTCAGGTGCAAACGCCTGCAACGTCAAGACGGACCCCTGGTCCAGCCGCAAGACCACGTCGTTGGGCAACACCACGGCTGCACGCCCGAGGGAGCGCACCGCCAAGGTGTCACCGGTGCACAGCGTCTGCGCTGGCTGGGCCGCCGCCCAGGCACTGCCACCGGCCACGCGCACCTCCACCGGTCCCTCCACCGACACCAGCTTGGCAGCCGGCCCCTCACAAGCCCAAACCCATGTTGGCCCAACGGCACTCCATAGCAAGGCCCCGGCGCAGGCCAGCCGCCTGAGCGTGGATCGCGGGCGCCCAGGCGTTGTGCTGTAGCGGGAACCGCGGCCCTTGCGGACCTCGACGAACACCGACCGGGTGGGGGCGTGGATTGTCATGACCATGTTGTGCGCCGTACGGGCCGCTCCTCCGTGTTGTTGTGTGGGCAAACCGAGAGAGAAAGCGCGGTGGCATCACCAGCGACCATCGGGCTCAGTGCACGACTGAACACGGCGGCGTCTGTACAACCGATGAAATCGCGGCGGGAACTGCGCGGGCCGGGGTGGCTCTCCGGCTGAAATGGATGGCGTGTGTCAGACCCGAGGGGTTCAGCGGGCGCGGTCTGTCAAAGGCGGCCTGCGTTATTCGCAGGGGGGCGGCACGGCAAACGACCTCGTGCCTTGTTGTTCTTTTTGTCCGAGCGGGAACGACCTGGGAAAAATCTATTTTAGAGGTAGCACGAAAATTTTTCGATCGCCCGAAGGGGTGAGCTCTTGCGTTGTCGGTGGGCCAGCCTGCGCCAGCTGTGTCAGCAGAAACTGCGTCGGCCCATCGTGGGGCCAGCGTTCCAACAACGCCTGTGCCAGCGCTTGTGCTGCCTTCCCATCTCCCCGTTCCCAGGCGTCCAAGGCGCGCGCGTGCTGAGCACAAAGCGCTTCGTCGCGGTTCACCGTCGGCTCGGCCAAGCCCACGGCGTGTTGCTTGCCACTGAGTTGAAACTGGCCCAAGTCCCGGTAGTGGCCCGGTGGCAGGTGCTGTGCAATCCGGTCGGACACCAGCACCCGGGTGCCCAGTGTCTTGTTGGCCGATTGAATGCGACTGGCGGTGTTCACGATGTCGCCCACCACGCGCTGCTCGGCATGTTGAGCGTCGCCCACGTCGCCCAGGGAAACCGGCCCAAAGTGCACACCCAGCCGGGTGGGGCAGGCCTGGGGATCGAAACATCCACCCGGCGCGGCGTCGTTGACCGCGGCATGCAAGGCGCAGGCGGTCCGTGCGGCTGCACGGCAAGCGTCGCCCGGGTCGTCGCCCGACAACCAGATGCACACCATGGCGTCACCCGCATGGTCCACCACATGGCCGCCGTGGGCACGAACGATCGGAAACACAGTTTCAAAGTAGGCGTTCAGCCATCGCCGTGCTTCGCCAGGCTCGCGGCCTTCCACACGCTGTGTGTAGTCTTCGATGTCGCTGCTCAAGCAGGCTACGTACACCGTGTCATCGCCATGGCGCAATTGGCGTGCCAACCGCGCCACTTCGTCGCGAGGCCCGTAACGGTCCAGCGCCAGGCGCAACCGGGTGCGGTGCCGCTCCACATCCCACAGACGCAACCCCAGGCCCACCACGACGCTGGCCGGCCACACCACGCCCAAGGGCAGCGCCCACGGCAGCCAAAGGTAGGCCGCCCCGAACGCCCAGAGCGCCGTGCCCGCGTACCCTCCTGCCACCGCCACGCTGGCCGCCGCCGCCCAGCGTGGGCGCCACACACGCCATGGCGCCAGGCACAGCGCCGCCAACGCTGCCATGAGACCGATCTGCAGCGGCTGAGACACCGGGCGCAGCACCGACCCATCGAGCTGGTTGGCCAAGGCGGTGGCGCCCAGCTCCACGCCACTGATGTCCAGGCCATCGTCCGTGCTCCAAGGCGTGCGGTAGACGTCACGTTGCTCGGGTTGGTTGAATTCCGAGGCGCCCACCAGCACGGTGGCGCCCCGAAAGCGCTCGGCCGCGGCTCCGCCTTCGCGCAGCGCCGCCAATGCCTGGTCGTACGCCACGGTGCGCACCAGCCCCGGCGGACCATACAAATTCAAGAAGATCTCGGGCGCGGGGTCGGCGAGCTGCTGGCGCCACCGCTGGGTCGTCCCAGTTTCACCGGGGGGATGAGCTTGCCAACGCTGTGGATCGGCCAAAGCCTCTCGCCTCAACCGGCTCAATAAAACGTGTGGCGCAGGCGGCTCAGAGCCCGACACGGTGGTCAGCGTTTGCTGCGCCAGTGCCGCCAACGCCTCCGGCTCAGCCAGAGCAGCCAGCACCAAGGGCAGGCTGGGATGGTCATCCCCCTGGGGCGCAAAAGCCAGGTACGACAGCACCCCCTCGCTGCGCTTGACCAAGGCAAACGGGGCGGTGGCCAAGGCGGCATCGGAAAGCAGAGGCAGCGGTTGCACCAACCGGTCCACGGAGACCATGGCCGAGCCGGCGTGTTGCGTTTCCCGGCGCAGGTAGGCCACCAGCACCCCGTTGCCAGCGGTTCTCAAAGCCGCAGCCAGGCGGGCGTCGTCTTGCGCGTCGCGGGCCCGATCGAACAACAGGTCGAAGGCCACGGCCCGTGCACCGTGTGCCTGCAGCCGCTCCACCAGCTCAGCGTGAAGGGCGCGTGGCCAACGGTCGGGGCGAGGCGCGACTCCCAGGGCCCGGGCAGCATCGCCTTGCAGGGCAATGACCACCACCTGCGCCGGCGCCGGGCGAATGCCCCTCAACGAATACAAACTTTCCAGCCCCCAGGAGCGCTCTAACCCACTCAGTGGCGACCCGCCCAGCAGGGCAGCCGCGGCGGCGAACCCAGCCACACCCGCCCAGCGTCGCAACGCCGAGGCAACCCGATATGATGCAGCGCTCATGGCCTTGGGGGGCATCACATGGAAACCGTCTTACCCTGCCGCGAACTGGCCACGCTGCGCGCGGTGCCGTTGTTCGCCACACTGCCGCTGCCGGCCCAGGAAGCGTTGGTGCGCGAGGCCCGACAGCGGACCTACGCCAAAGGCGCCATCGTCATCAATGAGGGAGATGCGGCGCATGGTTTGTTCATCGTGTGTTCCGGACTGCTCAAAGCCTGCCTGAACGACGAGCAGGGACGCGAACTCATCTTGTCGACGCACGGTCCGGGCGATCACTTCGGTGAGCTGGCCCTGCTCGACGACGCGCCCCGTTCGGCCAACGTGGCTGCACTGGAAGCCACCGAGCTCTTGATCATCACCAAAGCCGCCTTCCACAGCGTGCTCCAAAGCCATCCGGATTGTATGTGGGCCATCGTGCGCAGTCTCGTGGCGCGGGTGCGTGAACTCACCGAGAACGTGCGGGCCCTGGCGCTGGTCGACGTGTTCGGCCGGTTGGCCCGCCTGCTGACCACCTTGGCGGCCGACGAGGCAGGCCAGCAGGTGATTCGCCCCCGTCCCACGCAGCAAGACATCGCCAGCCGCATTGGCGCTTCGCGTGAAATGGTCAGCCGGATTTTGAAAGACCTGGTGCTGGGTGGTTACTTGTCGCTGGACGCCGATTGCATCCGCATCCACCGCAAATTTCCGCACCGCTGGTAGGCCAGCGCGCCCACCTGTCCAAAACAGGTCACTGCGGCGCCATGCGCAACGCGCCGTCCAGCCGGATCACCTCACCGTTGAGCATGTCGTTGACGACAATGTGTTGCACCAGCTTGGCATAGTCTGCCGGCGTGCCCAGCCGGGCCGGAAAAGGCACCCCCGCTGCCAGTGCGTCCTGCACCGCCTGCGGCATGCCGAAGACCATGGGCGTGCCAAAGATGCCCGGGGCGATGCTCATGTTGCGAATGCCCAGCCGCGCCAGGTCGCGCGCAATCGGCAGCGTCATGCCCACCACGCCGCCCTTGGAGGCAGCATACGCCGCCTGCCCGATCTGCCCTTCGTACGCCGCCACGCTGGCCGTGGAAATCAGCACGCCGCGCTCCCCGGTCTGCGCATCGGGTGTGTTGTGGCGCATGGCCTGCGCGGCCAACCGGATCATGTTGAAACTGCCGATCAGGTTGACTTGAACCGTGCGGCTGAACAGCGCCAGGTCGTGCGCGCCGTCCTTGCCCACGGTCTTGGCGGCAGGCGCCACACCCGCACAGTTCACCAGGCCCCCCAGCCGCCCCATCGCCACCGCCACGTCCACAGCGGCTTGCGCGTCGTCCGCTGAGGTGACATCGCAGGGAATGAAGCGGGCACAGTGGGCGCCCAAGGCTTGCGCCAATGCCGTGCCGCGGTCCACCTGCAGGTCGGCGATCACCACTTGCGCCCCTTCGGCCACAAACATGCGTACCGTGCCTTCGCCCAGGCCCGAGGCTCCACCGGTGACGATGAAAACCCGACCGGCGATGTCCATGACGGCCGCCCGAAGTCAGTTTGGCGAACTGGCGCCCAGCGCAGCCAAGGCGCGGGCAGTGATCTCCTGCACGCTGCCGGTGCCGCTGATCTTGCAGCAGCGCGGCGCCGCCGCATCCCCGGTGGCCGCCCAGCCGGCGTAATAAGACACCAGCGGCCGGGTCTGACGCTGGTACACGTCGAGGCGGTTGCGCACGGTTTCCTCTCGGTCGTCGTCACGTTGAATGAGCGGCTCACCGGTCTCATCGTCGACGCCGGCGACTTTGGGTGGGTTGTAGTTCAGGTGGTAAGTGCGCCCGGAGGCCGGGTGCACCCGGCGGCCCACCACGCGCTCGATGATGGCCGAGTCGGGCACGTCGATTTCCAACACCGCGTCGATCTTGACCGAGGCGTTCTTCATGGCGTCGGCCTGCGGGATCGTGCGGGGAAAGCCGTCGAACAGGAAGCCCTTGTCGCAATCGGGCAGGGCGATGCGCTCTTGAACCAGACCGATGATGATGTCGTCGCTGACCAGGCCACCGGTGTCCATGACCTTCTTGGCCGCCAACCCGAGCGGCGTGCCGGCCTTGACCGCAGAGCGCAGCATGTCGCCGGTGGAAATCTGGGGAATGCCGAAGTGCTTGCACAAAAAGGCCGCTTGGGTGCCTTTGCCCGCGCCGGGGGCACCCAACAAAATCAATCGCATGGTGGTCCTTGAAAGGGTCGCTGAATGTTCTTCGAGAGGCGTCGGGGCCACTGGGCCACGGCCGGCTGCCAGGGACGCCGCTGATTCTTTGGGATCGGGCTTGAGATTATCACGCGCGAACCGCTGGCTGGCCCGCAGCGCGCACACAACGCAAGGCGTCAGCGGAGCAAGTCGCGCACCTTGGCCAGGTCGTCCGGGGTGTCCACACCCGGCCCGGGCCGCAGGGTCGTCACATGCACCGCAATCCGTTCACCGTGCCACAGCACCCGCAGCTGCTCCAATGACTCGATCGTCTCCAACGGGCTCGGTGGCAACGCCGGAAAACGCCGCAAGAACCCGGCCCGGTAGCCATACAGGCCCACATGCCGCAAAGGCAGCGCCACTGGCTGCCCGGCGCCGTTGGCCGGCGCATCCCGCCACCACGGGATCGGCGCGCGGGAAAAGTACAGGGCTCGCCCCTGGGCGTCGCACACCACCTTGACCACGTTCGGGTTGCCCAGCTCGAGCGCATCGTCGATCGGGTGTGCCACGGTGCTCATCACGCATTCTGGCCGGGCCACCAGCAGCTCGGCGCAGGCGTTCACCAGCGCCGGGTCGATCAACGGCTCGTCGCCTTGCAGATTGACCACCAGGTCCTCACCGTCCAGCCCCAGCAGCCCGCACGCCTCAGCCAAGCGGTCGCTGCCGGTCGCGTGGTCGCTGCGCGTCAGGACCACCTCCACGCCGTGAGCTGCACAAGCGGCTTCCACCTGGCCGTCGTCGGTGGCCACCACCACCCGTTGAGCCTGCGACAGCGCTGCGCGTTGGGCCACCCGCACCACCATCGGCACACCGCCCAGGTCCGCCAGCGGTTTGTTGGGCAACCGGGTGGAAGCCAGCCGTGCCGGGATTAGCACAGAGAAGCTCATGGCGCCGGCGGCACACCCACCGTGGCCGCTTCGCTGGGCGGCGCATTCAGGTCACGGGCTTCGTTTTCCAACATCACTGGGATCCCGTCGCGCACGGGAAAGGCCAGCTTGTCGTGGTGACACACCAGCTCGGGCACCGCTTGGAGCGGCGGTCGGAGGTGTTCCAAAGGCCCTTTGCACAGCGGGCAGACCAAAAGCTCAAGCAGGCGGGGGTCCATGGCAGGGTGGGGTAGGGTGAAGAGACAGGGACTGCATCAGCGTGGCCAAAGCAGCGAAGAATGAGGCGTCAGGGCTGAAGTCTAGTGGCGCCACCCAGACTTGCGTCGTCCCAAGGTCAGCGACCTTCAATTTGACCGCATCCTTCTCCGTGATCACCACCTCGGGCACGTTGGCTGGCCAGGGTGGCCCGCTCGCGAAGTCGTGGTGGTCGGCCAAAGGTTGCGGCGTGATGTGCAAGCCGGCTTGGCGCAGCAAATCAAAAAACCGTTCGGGCTGCGCGATGCCCGCGGCAGCCCAGACTGAAACGCGCCGCGAGCGCTGTGCCAAGCTGGCCAGGGCTGTGCTGGAAGCGGGCGAGCCGGCCTGCCAATCCAGCCAACTCACCACGCCTTGCAGCCGACGGCGGCCCACATGGCCAGGCAGGGGCGTGGACGCCTGTGCAGCGTTGTACAACACCAACGAATTCGGCGGGCAAGCGCGGGGCATCGGTTCGCGCAGAGGCCCGGCAGGCAGCAGCCAACCGTTGCCTGCACCGCGTTCATCGAACACCAGCACCTGCACGTCGCGGTGCAGTGCCCGGTGCTGCAAACCGTCGTCGCTCAAAACCAGATTGACGTCGGGATGGGCCCGCAGAAGCCGCCGTGCGGCGGCCGCCCGTGCCCGTCCCACCACCACGGGCACCCGGGCGCGTCGATGCAACAACAGGGGCTCGTCGCCCACATCGATCGCGCGGCTGTTCGCCGAGACTTCCGCACAGCCTGGTTCCTGCCGACCGTGCCCGCGAGATACAATGCCGACCCGCCAGCCCTGCCGCTGAAGCCAGTCCGTCAACGCCAGCACCGCTGGGGTCTTGCCGGCGCCTCCGGCAATCAAGTTGCCCACCACGATCACGGGCACAGGCAGGCGGTCTGACTTGAGCAGCCCAAAGCGAAAGCCCCAGGCACGCAGGTGGACCAAGGCCGCGTACACCCATGACAGGGGCCACAAGAGACAGGCCATTCCACCGCGCCTGGACCAGGCCTGCAGCAAGCGCTGCTCCCCGCTCGCCTTCATGCCACCCCACGGCAGCCCGAAGGTGGGCAAAAAGCTTCAATCAACGGTTCTCGCCTTGCCCGTTTCCGTTCTGGGTGGCAAACGTCAGGCGCGGCAGCTTTGCTTGACGCGCTGCGTCCATCACGCTGATCACCGACTGGTGTGGCGCCATCGCGTCGGCCGAGATGACCACCATGGCTTGGTCAGAACCTCCGGCCGCAGCCACCATTTCGCGGACCAGCACCTCGACCTTGCCGCCATCCACCGGCTTCTTGTTCACCACGTAGCGCCCGTCCGCTGATATCAGAACGACCACTTCCTTCGGCCGGTCGCGCTGCTTGTCGGCATCGGCCACGGGCAAGGTGAGTTGAAGCTCGGTGAACTTCGAATAAGTCGTCGACAGCATCAGGAAGATGATGACCACGAGCAACACGTCGATGAACGGAATCAAGTTGATTTCCGGCTCTTCAACGGGCGCCTTGCGAAAATTCATGGGCATGGGAAAAGCTCGCTGCAGGGCAAAGAAAACACGATGAAACGCTGGGAGGCTGCTCGGCTCAGCCCGCTGCCGTCTTGCCCAGCACCGAAAAGCGCAGCAAGTGCGGCACCAGCCGGTCGCTGGCCTGCTCGAGCTCCAGCGTGTAAGCCGTGACCAGGCCGCGGAAGTAGCGGTAGAACATGAGCGCCGGGATGGCGATGATCAAACCGAACGCCGTGTTGTACAGCGCAATCGAGATGCCATAAGCCAAGGCGGCCGGGTTGCCACCGGAAGGCGTTTGCGCACCGAAGATTTCGATCATTCCGATCACGGTGCCCAACAACCCCAACAGCGGGGCGGAGGAGGCGATGGTTCCAAGGGTGTTGAGGAAGCGCTCGAGCTTGTGCACCGCAGCGCGGCCCGACGATTCCAGCGCGTTGCGCAGGCCGGCCTCGGTGATGCGCGGCTCCGAAATGACGGCGCGCAGCCCGCTGGCCAACACCGAGCCCAACAACGAGTTGTGCGCCAGCTTGTTCACCACGTCGGCCGCTGGCAGGTGGGAGCGGGTGACCGACAGCACCTCTTCCAACAATTTCGGCGGGATGATCACCGCAGAGCGCAGGCTGACAAACCGTTCGATGATGAGCGCCACAGCGGCAATGGAACACAAGAGGAGGGGCCAAATCGGCCAACCAGCGGCTTGTATGATCGAGAACAAAGCTAGCCTTTCAGCGCGACAGTGCGCAGGTTGAAAACGAGAGATGGGGGCCACGCGGCCGTGCATTATGGCGTTGGATGAGTGGTGTGCAAGCGACTTTGCGCACGCTCTTTGCAGGTGCCTTGCACGCGGTCGATTTTCAAACCGCCTTCAATCCACCATCCGTGTGGATAACTTTGTGGGTAAGCCGTTTGCTTGAGCGGCAAACGCCTGAAAAATCAGGGGTTGCAACAAATTGCTTAAACTTTGAGCACAAAGAAATTGTTGAAAATCAATCACTTAGGCGATAGAGAAAGGGCTGGCGGGGTGTCACCTTGCATGCAGGCCCGAAAAACCGGGGCTGTGGAGTTCTCAAGCCTTGCCAGTGTTGGGTTTGCGCGTGATTGAGCCTGTGAACACCCGTGTCTGGGGCGTTGCATCGCTGGTGCTGGCGCTGACTGACGCCTTGGCCAGCCGTTTTTCTTCCTGCACCGTGCAGGGTGAGCTCTCGGGTTTTTCCCAGGCCGCCAGCGGTCACTGCTACTTCAGCCTCAAAGACGCCGACGGGCACGACAACCTCATCCGCTGCGCCATGTTTCGGCGCGCCGCTGCGATGGTCGACTTCCGCCCCAAGGACGGGCAACGGGTGATCGTGCGGGGCCGGGTCGCTGTCTATGCCCCCCGGGGCGAGCTGCAGTTCGTCGTCGAGTCGATGCAGCACGCT
>JAZKHH010000244.1:0-1783 GCA_040385465.1 Pseudomonadota bacterium
GCCGGGCGGAACATCAGCACCACGGCCATGATGGCGAAGACGACCACGCTGGAGGCCTCGGGGTAGAGCACCTTGGTCAGGCCTTCGATCAGGCCGAGGGCAAGGCCGGTGAGGATCGAGCCCATGATGGAGCCCATGCCGCCGATCACCACCACGGCGAAGACGACGATGATCAGGTTGCTGCCCATGAGGGGGGTGATCTGGATCACGGGGGCGGCAAGCACGCCGGCAATGCCGGCCAGGGCGGCGCCGCCGGCGTAGGTCAAAGTGACGAGCAAGGGGATGTTGATGCCGAAGGCCTGCGCCACGGCGGGGTTCTCGGTGCCGGCGCGCAGGGTGGCGCCGAGGCGGGTTTTCTCGATCAGGAACCAGGTGCCGAGGCAGATGGCGAGCGACGCCACCACCACCCAGGCCCGGTAGATGGGCAGGGTCATGAAGCCGAGGTCGGTGCTGCCGCGCAGCAGGGCGGGCACGGGGTACTGCTGGCCCGAGACGCCGAACTGGTCGCGGAACGCGCCTTCCGCAATCAACGCCAGGCCGAAGGTGAGCAGCAGGCCGTAGAGGGGGTCGAGTTGGCGCAGGCGCTTGAGCAAGCCTTGCTCGATCACCACGCCCAGCGCGCCCAGGACAAGCGGTGCGAGCACCAGCGCGGCCCAATAGTTCAAGCCGAATTTCTCGAGGCTGAGCCAGGCCACGTAGGCACCGATCATGTACAGCGCGCCGTGCGCAAAGTTGACGATGCCCAGCAGGCCGAAGATGACCGCCAGGCCCAAGCTGAGCATGGCGTAGAACGAGCCGTTGACCAGCCCGAGCAGCAGCTGGGCCAAGAAGGGCTGCAGCGGTATGCCAAAGATTTCCATCGTGCCTGCTCCTGGTCCTGCTCGGGGTCTTGCTTTGCCTGTGCTTTGGCGGGGCGGCTGTGGCGGTGGCTGGGCTGACGGGGGTGGCGCCTAAGGCGTCACCCCCTGTGTCAATCAACCTTCAGCAACGCCGCGCTGGGTGTTGACGACGACTGCTACTTCCACAACGCGCACTTGGAGTCGGCCTTGGTGGTCCAGGCGGCTTCGCCCTTGAAGGTTTCGGCCACCTTGTAGTAATCCCATGGCTCGGTGGATTCTTTCGGGCTCTTGACCTGCATCAGGTACATGTCGTGGACCATGCGGCCGTCGCCGCGGATGAAGCCGTCCTTGGTGAAGATGTCGTTGACCTTGGTCTTTTTCATGTGCGCCAGCACCGCGTCGGCGTCGTCGGTGCCGGTGGCTTTCACGGCCTGCAGGAAGTGGCTGGTGGCGGAGTAGTCGCCGGCCTGCAGGGACGAGGGCATGCGTTTCATCTTGTCGAAAAAGCGGCGGCCCCAGGCGCGGGCCTCGGGGTCGCGGTTCCAGTACCAGCTGTCGGTCAGGTACATGCCCTGGGTGGCCTCCAGGCCGAGCGAGTGCACGTCGTTGATGAACATCAGCAAGCCGGCCATCTTCATGGTCTTGGTGATGCCGAACTCGTTGGCGGCCTTGATGGCGTTGATGGTGTCGCCGCCGGCGTTGGCCAGGCCCAGCACCTGCGCCTTGCTGGACTGCGCCTGCAGCAGGAAGGACGAAAAATCACTGGCGGACAGCGGGTGCTTGACCACGCCGGCCACCGTGCCGCCCGCGGCCTTGACGACGGTGGACGAGTCGGTCATGAGCTGCTGGCCGAAGGCGTAGTCGGCTTGCAGGAAGAACCAGCTCTTGCCGCCGGCCTTGACGACGGCGTTGCCGGTGCCCTTGGCCAGGGCCACGGTGTCATA
>JAZKHH010000245.1:0-1539 GCA_040385465.1 Pseudomonadota bacterium
TGCAGGCCAAGATGATGTGGATCATGCCGCTGGTGTTCTCGGTGATGTTCTTCTTCTTCCCGGCCGGTCTGGTGCTGTACTGGCTGACGAACAACATCCTGTCGATCGCCCAGCAGTACCTGATCAACAAGCAGCTTGGCGTGACCAAGTGAGGCTTTGCACCGGAAACAGCCCTCAAGGGGCTTGAGCCGGTGCCGATAACCTGTCCATGCGGGGAAGACCCTGCGGCTTTTTCCGCCGCAGGCTCAGGAAGCGGACCACGGCGTCACAGCCATCGGGCCCTTCCCCCCGCGCCATCTTTCTGTCGTGCCGGTCCGTGGTCTGTTTGTTCACGGGATGGGTCGGGTTTGAGGGCCGGCCTCGGTTCCGATGCCAGGCAGCAAGCGCCCTGAGCTGGGTGACCTGCCGCGGCCTCGCGAGTCGCTGAGCCCGTCGCCTCGCTCGCGTTCATACTCTCCTCCACCCAACCGCTCCTCACCTGCACGCCATGCTCGGCCGTCACCAGGACCCCATCGTGGCCATCGCCACCGCCCCGGGACGCGGCGCGGTTGGCATCGTGCGCCTGTCAGGGCGCGGTTTGGCAGGCTGCGCCGAGGCACTCTGCGGTCGGGCCTTGGCGCCGCGCCTGGCCACCTATGGCCCGTTTCGCGACGCCCAGGGCCAGGCCATCGACCACGGCCTGGCGCTGTTCTTTCCCGCGCCGCATTCCTACACTGGCGAAGACGTGATCGAGCTGCAGGCCCACGGCGGACCGGTGGTGCTGCAATTGCTGCTGGCGCGTTGCCTGGAGGTGGGGGCCGCGCTGGGCGTGCGCCTGGCCACGCCTGGCGAGTTCACCGAGCGCGCGTTCCTCAACGGCAAGCTCGACCTGGCCCAGGCCGAGGCCGTGGCCGATTTGATCGACGCCAGCACCGAGGCCGCCGCCCGCTCCGCCAGCCGCTCGCTCACCGGTGCGTTTTCCGACGAGATCCATGCCTTGCAAGCCCGCCTGACCCGTTTGCGCATGGTGGTCGAGGCGACCTTGGATTTTCCCGAAGAAGAGATCGATTTCCTGCAGCGTGCCGATGCCGCCGGCCAGCTGACGGGGCTGCGCCAGCAGATCGACCAGGTGCTGCTGCGCGCGCGCCAGGGGGCGTTGCTGCGCGAAGGCATCACCGTGGTGCTGGCCGGCCAGCCCAACGTGGGCAAAAGCTCGCTGCTCAACGCCCTGGCCGGCATTGAGCTGGCCATCGTCACCCCGGTGGCCGGCACCACCCGCGACAAGGTGGCGCAGACGGTGCAGATTGAAGGCGTGCCGGTGCACATCGTCGACACCGCCGGCCTGCGCGACACCCAGGACGAGGTCGAGCGCATCGGCGTCTCGCGCAGCTGGGCCGAAATCGAGCGGGCCGACGCGCTGCTGTTCCTGCACGACCTGGGCCGCGTGGGCGAGCCCGCATACGACGCCGCCGACGCCGAGATCGCCGACCGCCTGAGCCGTTTGGGTCCGCAGGCGCCTTCGCCGGTGCATGTGTTCAACAAGTGCGACCTGGTCGGCGA
>JAZKHH010000246.1:0-1765 GCA_040385465.1 Pseudomonadota bacterium
TGGGTGTAGAGCAGCCCGCCCACCAGGGGGGCGATGGCCGGGGCCAGGCCGAAGAACAAGGTGACGTTCGACATCACCCGCTGCGCCTCGTGGGGCGCGAACAGGTCGCGGATCACCGCGCGCGAGACCACGCTGCCCGCACCCGCCGACATGCCCTGCACCACCCGCCAGAACACCAGGGTGCCGATGCTGTCGGACAAGGCACAGCCCACCGACGCCAGCGTGAAACAGGCCAGGCCCCATAAGACCACCGGGCGGCGCCCCAGGCTGTCCGACAGCGCGCCGTGGAACAGGTTCATCAGGGCAAAGCCGAACAGGTAGCCCGACAGGGTCTGCTGCATCTGCACCGGCGTGGCCCCGATCGACTGCGCCATGCCGGTGAACGCCGGCAGGTAGGTGTCGATGGAAAACGGCCCCACCATGCTCAAACCAGCGAGCAAAAGTGAAAGAGCCCACCTCGGGCGTTGCCAGAGGTGGGCTGTGTCAGCGCGCATGCCGGTCCTGAAAAAAGACCGCCGGTCGACGCGTCATCGAGACGCGCCGGCGTGCAGGGTCATCAACGGCTGAAGCCGCCGCCGGTGCGCGGCTTGCTGAAGCTGGGCTTGCCGTCGACGCGGCGTGCGCCGCCGTGACGGTTGTCACCGCCCGCACCCATGGCCGGACGACGCTCGCTGCGCTCGCCGAAAGCCGGAGCCCGCTCACCCTGAGGACGCTCGAACGCCGACGCGGTGGCTGCACCCCCCTGCGAAGAAGGGAAACGCGGGTCGGCCGGACGGGCGCGGTTGTTGAAACCGCCCTTGTAACCACCGCCGCCTTCATGGCCCTGGCCTTGGCCGCCGCGGTTGAACGAGGAACCGCCACGGTCGTTGTTGCCACGGTAGCCACCGCCACCGAAGCTTTTGCCACCCATAGAGGCACCGCCCCGCGAAGCCCCGCCCAAACGCGGCTCCGGGCTTTGCGGCTCGAGGCCGGCAATGCGCGCCACCGGGATGTCCTGGGTGGTGAAGTGCTGGATGCGGCGGATCATGCCGCTGTCCATGCGCTCGGCCAGCGTCACGGCCAAGCCTTGGCGACCGGCACGGCCGGTGCGGCCGATGCGGTGGATGTAGTCTTCCGGCTTCATCGGCAGGCCGTAATTGATGACGTGGGTGATGGTGGGCACGTCGATGCCGCGGGCGGCCACGTCGGTGGCCACGAGCACGCGCAGCTGGCGGTTGCGCAAGCCTTGCAACACGCGGTTGCGGCGGCCTTGCGGCATGCCGCCGTGCAGCGAGGCACAGGCGTGGCCCATGTCGGCCAGGCGGTCGGCCAGCCAGTCGGCGTCGCGCTGGGTGCTGGTGAACACCACGGCCTGCTCCATCTCGCGGGTGGTCAGGATGTGGTCCAGCAAGGCGTTCTTGTGGTTGGCGTTGTCAGCCCAGTGCAGGCGCTGCTCGATGTTTTCGTGAGCATCGGTGTGCGAAGCCACGTCAATGCGCTGCGGATCGCGCAGCAAATTGGCAGCCAGGCGGCCGACGTGGCCGGCGAAGGTGGCGCTGTACATCACGGTCTGGCGCGCGGCAGGGATCTGCTCGGCGATGGTGTTGATGTCGTCGATGAAGCCCATGTCGAGCATGCGGTCGGCCTCGTCCAGCACCAGCATCTCGACGTTTTCCAGCACGGCCTTGCCGGTTTGGAGGTGGTCGAGCAAGCGGCCAGGGGTGGCGATCAGCACGTCCAGCGGGCCGCGCAGGGCCTTGATCTGGGCGGGGTACGGCACGCCGCC
>JAZKHH010000247.1:0-8653 GCA_040385465.1 Pseudomonadota bacterium
AACTGGGCGCACTCACCCGCCTGGGCGCGCGCGTGAGTTCGGCCCACATCGCGTTTGACGACCATCCGAACGAAAAGCGGTTTGCCGATCGCATCGAGACGGTGACGGTGGATTCGGCCTTTGCGTGGCTGGAGCGCGCCGGGCTGGCCGGGTCGATGCAGCGGCTGTCGCCCTGAGTACCGTCTGAGACGGCGGCGCGCACAATGGGTTGGATGTGCCCATCCGACGCCGATCCACCGAGGAATGACAACGCCTATCGCCTGCTGTTCGACGCCCATCCCCAGCCCATGTGGGTGTTCGATCACGCCAGCAAGTCTGTGCTGGCGGCCAACAGCGCCGCCATCGCGCGCTATGGGTACTCGCGTGAGGAGTTTCTGCAGCTCAACGTGATGGACATCCGGCGCACGCGCGATGGCCATCCGCTGACGGCGGCGCAGATCGATGCGGATCCCGTCGGCGCCGAAGGCTTGCGGCAGACCCGTCGCTGGCGGCATGCCCTGAAAGACGGCAGCCTGATCGATGTCGACGTCACCTCCAGTGACCTGAGCTGGGAAGGCCGACCGGCTCGCCTGGTGGTGGTCAACGAGGTGACTGAACACGTCGCCTTGAAGCAGTTTGCGGAAGACGCCTTGCGCCAGTCGAGCGCCGCACGCGAGCTGCTCGACCACGTGATCGATCGGGTGGGAGACGCGATCTTTGCGCTCGACAAGGACATGCGTTTTACCTACCTCAATGAGCCCGCCTTGCGTCTGCTCCAGCGTGACCGGGTTGAACAGCTGATCGGTCGGTACATCTGGGACGAGTACGAGCTGGAACATGGAAGGGCTTTTCACCGCGCTTACGACAACGCATTGCGGACCCAGCAAGCGGACGTCTTCGAGGCCTTCTATGCGCCCTGGGGCAGGTGGTTCGAAGGACGCGTTTTCCCTTCGCCAGAAGGGATCTCGATTTTCTGCAACGACATCACCGAACGCAAACTGTTCGAGCGCCTGCTGCTTGACCGTGAACGTGACTTCCGCCTGTTGGCCGAGCAGATGCCGGCGATGATTTACCGTGCGTCTCTGGAGCCACCGTACCGCACGCTGTACGTCAGCCCGTCCATCGGAATCCTCGGCTATACCGTGAGCGAATGGATGGCCGATCCGCTGGCATGGACCAAGGCGCTTCACCCCGACGACTGCGAACGCGCGGTGGCAGCGTTGTCGGATGAATTCGTGGACGGTATCGATCACCAGATTCAGTATCGCTTGCGCGACGCGCAGGGCCAGTGGCGCCATTTCCGCGACCGTTCCCGTCGGATCGACCCCGCCGATGGCAGCCCCGCGTATGTGCAAGGCATTGCGCTGGACGTCACCGATCTGGTGGAAAGCGAACAAGCTTTGCGCGCCAGCGAAGCCAGCCTGAGGCGCAGCGAGCAACGCTACCGGCTGGCCGCCGCCGGGGGGCAGGTATGGGACTGGGACCTGGAGAGCGATCGGCTCAATTTCAGCCCTGACTTCTGGCTGCAGCTCGGGTTCGATCCGGTGCCTGCCGAGGACTGCCTAGGCCGTCTGGGAGCCATGATCCATCCCGGGGATCTGGCCCGGCATCGGGAGACGATGCGCCACCACCTGAAGGACCGAGCGCCGTTTGACATGGAGGTCCGCATCTGCGATGCGCGAGGCGAGTGGCATTGGCTGCATATTCAGGGGCAGGCACAGTGGGACGACCGGGGGCGGGCGGTGTTCATGGCGGGCACCACGGTTGACATCAGCCAGCGCAAGAAGGCTGAGGCCGCGCTGCGTGAGTCCGAGGCCTACCGGCGCAGCCTGTTTGACCAATTGGCCGACGGTGTGCTGCTGATCGACTACAGCAACCGCATCCTCGACGCCAATCCGCAAGCCATGAACATGCTGGGCTATCCGAGAGAGACGCTGCTCAGCCTGTCGCTTCGCACCTTGCTGCCTGGCCAGAGTCCACAGTTCCCCGCCGACACCTTGCAGGACCGTTCGAACAGCCCCGGTCCACTGACGGAATGGAGCATGGCGCGCGGCGATGGCTCCCGGCTGCTGGTGGAAGCCAGTACCCGCGCACTCGACTCACAACGCTACATCGCGGTGCTGCGCGACATCGCCGATCGGAGGGCTGCCGAGAATGCGCTGCTCACCTACCAAATCGAACTCTCGGAGCTCAACCAGCGGCTGATGCGCCAGGAACGGGACACCACCCAGCGAGTGGCGCAGGCCTTGCACGACAACCTGGGCCAGTCGCTGGCGGTGGCGCGGCTGAACCTCGAAGCCTTGCTGGTCACGGGTGGCGACATCCTGCCGCCGGTGCTGGCTGACCAATGTCAGCGACTCACCCGTGTGCTGGCTCAGGCGGTGCTGGACGTGCGGGACGTGTTGGCCGACCTGCGCCCGCCCCTGCTCGAAGAACAGGGCCTGGCGGCCGCGCTGGACAACGAGACCCGAATGACTCCTTCGGTGCTGGGTACCGATGTGCTGCTCGAACTGGGCGATGACATGCACCGCCAGCGTTGGCCCAGCGACGTGGAGTACAGCGCTTTCATGGTGGTGCGCGAAGCCATTGCCAATGCCCGGCTGCACGCCCATGCATCATTGATCCGGGTTCTGCTGGATGGCAATGAACGCCGACTTGGCGTGGATGTGATCGACGACGGTGTGGGCATCCCTGCGGACATGCAGCTTGGGCGACCCGGCCACCTGGGCGTGGTGGGCATGCGCGAGAGGGCCATCTCGATTGGCGCGCGCTTCGCCATCACCGCCGAGCCCGGTGGCGGCACCCGTGTCAGCATGAACTGGGAGGCTCCGGTGTCATGAGCAACCTGTACCTGGTTGACGACCACACGCTCTTGCGCGACGGATTGCGGGCGGTGCTGCAGGCTGCCGGACACCGGGTGGTGGGCGAGTCGGCCGACCCGACGCAGGCGCTGGCGGACTTGCGCGATCTCGGTCCCTTGGTGGTGCTGCTCGATTTGCACCTGGGTCAGCGATCGGGCTTCGAGCTGTTGACGGAGTTGCAGCGCCGCTCGCTCGAGGTGCGCGCCATCGTGCTCACGATGTCGGCCCAGCCGCGTCATGTGGCCGAGGCGCTCAAGCTGGGCGCCATGGGCTATGTGCTCAAGGGCTCGCCCGCGTCCGAGTTGCTGGCGGCAGTGGAAGCGGTGGGCAAAGGCCAGCGCTACCTGGGTCCCGATGTGGCCGAGCTGGCGGTGCAGGGCCTGACCGCGCCGGGTGACGAGGCGCTGGACACGCTGTCGGTGCGCGAGCGCCAGATCGTGTTGCTGGTGGTGCAAGGGCTGTCGAGCAGCGAGATCGGACGCGCGCTGCACCTCTCTCCCAAGACGGTGGACTCCTACCGCAGCCGCATCATGACCAAACTGGGCACGCCAGATGTGCCTTCGCTCGTGCGGTTTGCCATCCGCAACGGCCTGATCGACGCCGACGGCGCCTGAGTTTCGTGGCGTTCTGGCCACTCGGTTGTGTGGTGTCGCACACCCGGGCGGGTGCATCACGGTCAACCTACAAATCCGATCGAGAACTCCCCACAGACGCCGGCCGGGCCGATTCTTAAAGTCGGCTCACGGTTGTTGAATTGGTGGCCCGCCGGGCCCGGGCAACTGTCAGCGAGGTCGCCATGTTTCGTTCCAGCCTTGCCGATCGCCCGAACGCAGCGGGGTCTCCCGATGTCCCCTGCCGGGTGCTGTTGGTGGTGGACAACCCGCAACGCCTGTCACTGCTGCAGCGGTGTGTGCAGAACAACCTGCCAGGTTGCGTCGTCGAGACGGTCGATTCCTACTACGACGCCATGGCGCGCGCCACCCGCATGCATGCCCACCTGCTGGTGCTCGATCTGTCGCTCGACAGCGTGCTGGTGCCCGCGCTCAAACGTTTTCTGGCCCGCGCCGCCCCCCAGGCGCTGGTGCACGTGTTCGACGATTCGCAGGACAGCGCACCCGGCGCCAGCACCGACTGCAACCGCCCGTCCCTCGTTCAGCTCAAGCAGGCCTTCGCGACGTTGGCCGCCCGGCGCTCCCCCACCCTCTGAGACACCGCCATGCAATCCGCACCGCTCACCCCCGACGAATCCCTGCGGCTGGACACCCTGAGCGCGCTCGGTGTGCTCGACACGCCCGCCGATCCCGTGCTCGACGGCCTGGTGCGCACCGCCGCCCAGCTGCTGGGGTGTCCGATTTCACTGGTCACCCTGGTCGACGAGGATCGCCAATGGTTCAAGGCGCGCCATGGGCTGGACGCAGAACAGACCCCGCGCGATCTCGCGTTTTGCGCCCACGCCATTCTGCAGACCGACCTGTTCGAAGTGCCCGATGCCCGGCTGGACGCCCGCTTTGCCGACAACCCCCTGGTCACCGGTCACCCCCATGTGATCTTTTATGCCGGCGTGCCGCTGTCGGTGGAGGGCCAATCCATGGGCACGCTGTGCGCCATCGACCACCAGCCGCACCACCTCTCCGACGACCAGCGCCGTTTGCTCAAAGACCTGGCGCGCGTGGCCGAACACTGGCTGCGCTCACAGCAGGTGCACCAGCAACTGCAACGCGCCGACGGCGAGCGCCGCAAACTGTTCGACCAGATCGGCGACGGAATCCTCTTGCTGGACCGCAACCAGCAGGTGGTCGAGGTCAACCGCGCGACCGCGCGCATGCTGGGGCGCAGCGCGGAGGAGTTGCGCCACATGCGGCTGCACGACCTGCTGCCCGCCAGCGAACACGCGCGACTCACCCGCGCCGCGCTCAAGGTGCTCAAGGGCGACGAGCGCCTGGGCGACTGGCGCGTGTTGCGGCGCGACGGCAGCAGCTTCATGGCCGAGATGAGCACGCGCGTCGTCGACCAGCGCTTTGTGGTCGTCATGCGCGATATCTCCGAGCGCCATGCGCAGGAGCAGGAGGTCCGGCTGCTCTCGATGGCGGTGGAGCAAAGTGTGCAGAGCATCGTGATCACCGATCTGGAAGGCAACATCGAATACGCCAACGCCGCCACCCTGTCCAGCTCGGGCTACACGCTCCAGGAGCTGCTGGGGCGCAACCCGGGCCTGCTGCGGTCGGGCAAGACACCGCGCGAGACCTACGACCACATGTGGGATCAACTCCTGGCCGGCAAGCCGTGGCGCGGCTTGCTGTTCAACCGCCGCAAGGACGGTGTGGACTATGTCGTGGCGGCCACCATCACCCCGATCCGCGATGCCCAGGGCCGGGTGACCCAGTACATGGCGCTGATGCTGGACGTGACCGAAAAACGGCGCCTCGTCGACGAGCTGGAGCAGCACCAGCACCATCTGGAAGACTTGGTGGAGCAGCGCACCGCGGCGCTGGTGTCGGCGCGCCGCGCAGCCGAGGCCGCCAGCGAAGCCAAGAGCGCGTTTCTCGCCACCATGAGCCACGAAATCCGCACGCCCATGAACGGCGTGGTGGGCAGCCTCGACTTGCTGCAGCGCTCCACGCTCTCGCCCTACCAGCGCGACCTGGCCGACACCGTGAGCGAATCGGCGCAGGCCCTGCTGACCATCATTGACGACATCCTGGACTTCTCCAAGATCGAGGCAGGCCAGCTCAAGCTGGAGAGCGCGCCGGTCGCCCTGGTGCGGCTCACCGACAGCGTGTGCGACGCCTTGCGTCCCACGGCCGCCTCACAAGGGGTCGAACTGCAGGTCGATGTGGCCGAGGGTGTGCCGGACTGGATCCTGAGCGACGCCGGGCGGTTGCGCCAGATCCTCAACAACCTGCTGGGCAACGCCATCAAGTTTTCGGTCGGCACCGGCCGTGCGGGTCGGGTGGATCTGATGGTGCAGCTGTGCGGACCGGACCTGCCCGGGCACCTGCGGTTGAGCGTGGTCGACAACGGCATCGGCATGCCACCCGAGGCCTTGCAACGCATCTTCCAGCCCTTTGTGCAGGCCGAAAGTTCCACCACCCGCCGCTTTGGCGGCACCGGCCTGGGCCTGTCGATCTGCAAGCGCCTCACCGGCTTGATGGGCGGCTGGGTGGAGGTGCGCAGCCTGCCGGACCAAGGCTCCACCTTCACCGTGACCGTGCCCTTCGAAGCAACGCATGCACCCCGGCACGAGGTGGACGACAGTCCGGCCATCGTCACGCAAACCGGGCCGCATTTCGCGCCCTCGGGTGGCCCGCTGGTGCTGGTGGCCGAAGACAACACCATCAACCAGAAGGTGATCGGTCATCAGCTGGCGCTGCTGGGCGTGGCGGTGGAGATGGTCAGCGACGGGCTGGAGGCGCTGGCGCTCTGGCGCGCCGGGCAGGCCATGCAGCGCCACGCCTTGCTGATCACCGACCTGCACATGCCGGGCATCGACGGCTACACGCTGGCCGCCACCATCCGCACACAGGAGACGGGTGGTTCGCGCATGCCCATCGTGGCCTTGTCGGCCAATGCGCTGAGTGGCGAGATCGACCGCTGCCGCGCCGCCGGCATGGACGACTACCTGAGCAAACCGGTGCAGACCGACCAGCTCGGCGAGATGCTCAGGCGCTGGCTGCCCACGGACGATGTGCAGACCTCCACCTTGTTCGGGCCGGTGGACTGCGAGGAGGTGGACGTGTTTGAAGTCGAGATGGGTCTCGACGCCTACGACGACCATGCGCTGGAACGCCTGGTGGGCGACGACCCTGAGCTGGTGGCGGATTTTCGCCGGCGTTTCCTGATATCCGCGCTCAACACCATGGACGAGATGCGCCGCGCAGCCAACCGGGCGGATGTGGCTGCGTTGGGCGATCTGGCACACCGCCTCAAGTCGTCCTGCCGCGTGCTGGGCGCGGTGTCGCTGGCGGCCTGCTGCGAGCGCATCGAGCGCGCCGACGCGGCCTGCAGCACCACCGAGATGCACGGCCTCATGGCGCAGATGGAAGATGCATTGGCCCATGTGATGACCCGCCTGTCCGGCCATGAGGGCACGCGGTGTACGGACACTGCCCACTGACCGAGCCACCATGAACCACAAAGAAGCCCGCATCCTCGTCGTGGGCGACAACGCGGTGGACGCCGAACAGGTCTGCAGCATGCTGCGCGACCGCTACCCCCACGTGGAGGCCACGACCGATCCGATGAAGTCGGACGCGGTGTTCGACCGTGTCAAGCCGCAGGTGCTGGTGCTGGCTTTCAAGTCGGTGGAAGCCTGCGAACGTTTTTACCTCGGCCTGTACCGGCGCAGTGAAGTCATCCAGTCACTCCTTCACCGCACGCTGTTGTTGTGTGACAAGGAAAACGTGCGCCGCGCCTTCGACCTCTGCCTGCAGGAGGTGTTTGACGACTACGTGCTGTTCTGGCCGCTGGTGCACGACGCCAAGCGCCTGGCGATGTCGGTGCACCTGGCGTTGGGTGCGCTCGACCAGGAGCTGGCGCTGGCGCCGCTCTCCGAGCTGGCCACACTGGCGCGCCGCGCCGAAACGCTGGAAGAGCAACTGGCCCAGCAGGTGCGGCTGGGACGCGTGCACGCCCAGAACGCCCAGAACACCGCGCGCCAGGCCCAAGCCTCGGTCAACCGCGCCATGGGCGGCTTGTCCGAGCGCATTCTGGCCACCGGCCTGGACAACGCCTTGTCGGTGCGCGACGCCACGCGCGTGGAACAAGCCTTCGGCAAGCTGCAGCGCGAAGCGCTCATTCCCACGCTGGAAGAGGTGGTGCAGGCGGCGCAACCCATGCGCGACTGGGTCGACACCATCACAGCGGAACTGGCCGAACCGCTGCGGGCCGCACGCGATCTGGTGCAACACGCCAAGGTGAGCCGCCCGCTGTTGCTGGTGGTGGACGACGACGAGTTCATGCGGCGCCTGCTCACCCAGCTGCTCACCGGTGCTCATTACGACGTGCACGCGGTGGGCACCGCAAGCGACGCCCAGCAGTTCCTCATGTTCAACCGCCCCGCGTTGATCCTGATGGACCTGAAGCTGCCCGACTCTGACGGCATTGTGCTCACGCGCGAAATCAAAGGCAGCGCGTTGGCTCAGAATGTTCCCGTGATCATGCTGACCGGGCAGACCGAAAAACAGGTGATCGTGGACAGCCGCAAGGCGGGTGCGGTGGACTTTGTGGCCAAGCCTTTCAACCGCGACATCCTGCTGAAAAAAGTGGCGCAGCACTTGCGCCACTGAAGCCGCTTCAGGGGCGGCGGGTTTCCTCGCGCCACAAAGGCCGCAGCGCCCACAAGCCCAGCGCCGGCCCGATCGCCAGCCAGGGCAGCAGCGCGCCCAGCGGCATCGCCTCGGCCAGCGACACGAACAGCAGGATGCTCACGATGGAGATCGCAAAGCCGATGCTGTTGGTGAGTGTGAGAACACTGCCCACGGCCTGCGGTGGCGCGTTGCGCGCGGTGAGTGTGGAGAACTGTGGCGAGTCGCCCGAGACGGTGATGCCCCAGAGCACCAGCCAGGCATAGAACAGCGTGTCACTCGCATCGATCATCACGAACGCAAAGAGACAGCACAGGCCGCTGATGGCCAGTTGTGTGCCAGCGACGCGCGCGCTGCCCCAGCGTTGCGCCACCCAGCCACCCCCAGCGCAGCCGATCACGCCCGCACCCAGCACGAAAAACGCTGCCCACGACAGCGCCGCGCCTTGCAATCGCGTGGCCAGCACCAGCGGCACCATCACCCACATGGTGTAGAGCTCCCACATGTGGC
>JAZKHH010000248.1:0-1610 GCA_040385465.1 Pseudomonadota bacterium
CCGCTGCACGACCGCAGGCCGACCCAACGGTGCCTGCGCAGGGGCGCTGCCCGGCTTTCCTGCCACCATGGGATCGGGGGTGTGAACCAGCTTGCCGTCTTTCTCGAACTGAGAGGCCACCACGCTGTCCGCCGCCGCTGCTGACGCCTCCGTTGGCGCTGGCGTGGCAGGTTCAGCCGCTCGGTCACAGCCGCCCAGCAGCGGCAGCCACCACCACCAGGCAGGGGCTGCTGCTGCCCGCCAGGTCCGGCGACGTGGCGTCTTGGGGAGCTTCGGAGTGGGTTTCATCGGTCCAGGGCGCGGTTCAACGCCGCAGTTTACGGCCCGTGCCCCGCCCAAGAGGCGTCAGGCCTTTTCAAAGATGACGGGGTGGGTGGTGGTGCCGGCGCGCCCGGTTCGAACGACCACCGTGTTGGCCAGCTTGTCATGCCAACCTTGCTTCCGCTCATCAAAGCCCACCCAGATCATGCCCAGGCCCAAAGGAAGCGCTGACACGAAGTACGCGAGGTAGCGTCCGATGGACTGGCCGACCGTCAGGGTCTGACCCGTTCTGGCGTCCACGACACGAAGCGACAACACCAGCTTGCCCGGCGTGCCTTGCTTGCGAAGCCAGAACCACACGGCGAGCACGGCCGGTGCAACCCAGGACAGCAGGAAGTCGGCAGGGCCGGCAATGAAGCGATCGCTGTCGTCATCAAAGTACGCTGCGCCATAGATGGCATACAGCAGCGGGTAGGTGACCAACAGCACCAACACGGAATCGATCAGCGAGGCCCCTGTGCGGATCCAGAACCCTGCGTACTCGAATGAGACGTCGGTGGGGTCGGCCACTTCGGATTGCGGCGGAGTGAAAGGATTCATGGTTAGGTCTCGAAGAAAAAACAGTCAACGTTCCCGCTGCGCGTTGATCAGCGCACGACGGGGACGGTCGGCAACACAGCCAACCTCTGCGGCGCTTGGCTCGATCGCCGGGCTGGGTTGGCGGAAGTGTAGGCACGCTGCCGCCCACGCGACCTGCCCAATGGAGGGTGGACCTGCCAACCTTCGCACGCTGTGGACTCGAACCGTTGCGGCTTGACGGTGCCTGCGCCCGAGCGCCCGGCTCGAGGCAGGCCTGTGGCGACTATTTCTGGGCCACGAACGCTGCCACCAATGCGTTGGCGTGGCCGTGACCGATCTGGTGCTCGCTTTTCAACCGGTTGACGAGTTCCATGTGCTTCAACGGCCCCGCTTTTTGGAGAATGTCCATCCAGTGCGAGATCGGCTTGCCGTACTGCTTCTCGATCGAGGGAAAATACGAGGCGGGGCCTTTGACTTTGGGTTCGGTGGCCATCTGGTCCTCCGGGGCTCAGGGGGTTGCGGGGGATGTTCAGGTTACCAACGGCGCCAGGAACCCACAACTTGGGTTTGAATGCCTGGTGCGCATTGCACTGTGCATCCCCTTCGAGGACATTCACGCCGCGGCGGTCCACCGCCATCGAAGGCGGCCCGTGCATTGACGGGTTGAACGGCGCCGCGGCCCCTGCCTTAAAACCGTGTGGGAAAGTTGCCTGCTTCCATGGCTGGCACCAGCGCCTTGACTTCGGCAACCCGTTGCGGCGTGCAAAAAC